>NZ_JAIEPC010000097.1 GCF_019749955.1 Sphingomonas sp. | reverse complement strand
AATCCGCCAGTCCGGAGCCGGCCAACCTCAGCCGCGAGACAGCGAAATTATCCAATGATCTGAGTGCCCAGCTTTGTCCCGTATGGGGCACCATTTCCTACGCCAGGAACGCGCGCATCGCCGCGTTGACGTGCTCGGGCGCTTCCCAGGTCACGAAATGGCCCGCGTCGGTCTCTACCAGCGTCAGATCGGGCACCAAAAGCTCAAGCCCCTCAAGCTGGCTCGGCCGCAGCGCGGTGTCGCGCAGGCCCCAGATCACCAGCACCGGCATCTTCAGCGGCGCGAAGGGCGCGTCGAGATAGGCCGGACGCGGCGGTGCCTCGCCGATCGCGGGGATAATCAGCGAGCTCGCGCGGTACCAGTTGAACATGCCCGTCAGCGCGCCGGGCTGGGTCCATTGGTCGAGGTAGATCGGCTTTTCAACCGCCATCACGGCGGGGTCGGCATGGCCGACGAAGGTCTTGCCGAAATAGGCCTCGACGCCGATCGACGCGATATGGGCTTCGAGGTTGGGGTCGCGGAACGCCGTGATATATTGGCTCGCCGCGCGCTGATCGGGATCGTCGAACAGGGTGCGCTGGAAGATCAGCGGGTGCGGCGCGTTGAGGATGATCAGCCGCTCGATCCGGTCGGGATGGTTGAGCGCCGCCGCCCAGGCAATCGCGCCGCCCCAATCATGCCCGACGAGCGTGAAGCGATCCTTCCCGTAATGGTCCGCCAGCGCGAGCATGTCGCCGATGGTCTTGTCCGACTTATACTGCGCGACCCCCTCGGGCTTTGACGAGCGCGCAAAGCCGCGCTGATCGGGCGCGATCACGAAATGGGTTTTCGCGAGTTCGGGGATCTGGTGGCGCCAGGTGCGGTGCGATTCGGGAAAGCCGTGCAGCAGGATAATCCCCGGCGCCCCCGGATCGCCCGCAGTCGCGACATCGAGCTCGACGCCGGTCGGCAGCGCAATCCGCGTCAGGCTGAAGGCATCGGTCATCGCTCTCTCCCGGTTGGTGCGCGCCACCAGCGCGCAGTGCCGCTCATTTCATCACACCCCTGCCCGTTAGTGTCGAGCGAAGTCGAGACACGGATGCCGAGCGCGGCGCTTGCGGCCTGTTTCTCGACGTCTCGACGTCGCTCGACAGAGCCTGCGCTCGAAACGAACCGAGGACACATCAAGGTTTATGGGTAACTGACTGTCTTCGGCACTTCCGGGATCGGGATAAATTCCTTCTCGTCCCCCGGCACCGTCGGAAAGCGGCCCGCTTTCCAATCCTCCTTCGCCTGGTTGATCCGATCGCGGCTCGACGAGACGAAATTCCACCACACATGGCGCGGGGTCGCGAACGCTTCGCCGCCGCACAGCATCACCCGCCCGCCGCCGTCCGAGCGCAGGGTCGCCGCCGCCCCCGGTCGCAGCACGTACAAAGTCTGCGGGTCGAGCGGCACGCCGTCGAGGCTCGCCTCGCCATAAGCGAGATAGACCGCGCGCTCGTCGGCGCCCGCGTCGATCGGCACTTGCGCGCCCGCCGCCAAGTCGATGTCGGCATAGATCGTCTGCGCATAAGTCGTCGTCGGCGCAGTCGCCCCCCACAGCGACCCCATGATCACCCGCGCCCGCGCGCCGCCTGCCTCGACCACCGGCAGCGCCTCGCGCAGCACCTGCTCAAACGCCGGGTCGCGCTCCTCATCGGCCTCGGGCAGCGCGAGCCAGGTCTGGATGCCCGAGAGTTCCGGCCCCGCCGCACGTTCGGTAGTGGGCGATCGCTCCGAATGGACGATGCCATGCCCCGCCGTCATCAGATTGACCGCGCCGGGCTCGATCGTGACATGGCTGCCGAGGGAATCGCGGTGGTCGATCGCGCCTGCAAACAAATAGGTCACCGTCGCCAGATTGATATGCGGGTGCGGGCGCACGTCGATGCCCTCCCCGACCGCCAAATGCGCCGGCCCCATCTGGTCGAAGAAGATGAACGGCCCCACCATCGTGCGCGGCCGCGCGGGCAGCGTGCGGTGGACCTTGAACCCGCCCAGATCATGCGTTGTCGGGGTGATCGTCAGCAGGAAAGGGTCATCGGTCATGCATCGGCTCCGGCATGGGTGGCGACGAGGGCGATCAGGTCTTCCGGGAAATAGGCTTCGTCATGCGCGGCGAGTTCGGCGGGGGTGAACCAGCGCCAGCGCGTCATCACCCGCTGTTCGAGCGCGGTATGCCCGCCGGTGTCGACCGCGTCGCTCGGCGCGCGCACGAGGAAATAGCGCTCGTCGGCGCTGACCGGCACGCCCTCGATTGTCGTGAACTCGACGTAGCGCCGCGCAATCTCCGGCCCCGGATCGAGATCGAGCCCCGTTTCCTCGATCAACTCGCGCCGCGCCGCGACCGCATACGCCTCGCCCGGATCGAGCGCCCCGCCCGGCGTGCACCAAAAGGGCGGGCGGTCATCGGGGTCGAAGCGGAACAGCAGCACGCGCCCCGCCGGATCGAGCAGGATGATCCGCGCCGCCGGCCTGGGCGTCAGCGTCATGCTTCCCCGGGCGCGCGGGCCTTGATCGCCAGCGCATGCACCGTTCCCGCCATCAGATCGCCGAGTGCGGCATTCACCAGCCGCTGCCGCGCGAGCCGCGATTGCCCCGCGAACGCCGCGCTTTCGACAACGACGGTGAAGTGCGATTCGCCCGAGCCATCATCGCCCATATGTCCCGCGTGCTGCGCGCTGTCGTTGATGACGGCGAGATGCGACGGGGTGAGCGCGGCGGTGAGGCGAGCGGCGATTTCGGTGGCGACGGGGCCAGTAGCAGGATCGGTCATGCGACCTATATAAACCGTTTTGCGGATTCGGGGAGCGGCGTGACCAGCGAGCGTGAAAAGAAGGACCGACCCGCCGCGCGCTTCCATGGCCGCGTCGAGGGGACGGGGCGGCAATGCATGACGCCGGGCTGCGACGCGCCGGGCGAATTCCGCGCGCCGCCCGAAGAAGGCGCAAGGAGCGACGCGCCACCCGCCTATCGCTGGCTGTGCCTCGACCATGTCCGCGAATTCAACGCGCGCTATAATTTCTTCTCCGGGATGACCCCCGACGAGATCAACGCCGCGCAACGCCCCTATGCCGGCTGGGAACGCGAGACGCGCGCCTTTGCGACCGCCGGTGCCGACCGCCCCCCGCCCTGGGCCGACTTCACCGACCCGCTCGACGCGATCGGCGCCAGGTTTCGCGAGCGGATGCGCGAAGGGGCGATGCGGAAAGACGGCAAGCCGCTATCGGACGGCGACCGGCGCGCCTTGCGGGTACTGGGGCTGGGGACCGATGCCGACCGGCGAGCGTTGCGCACGCGCTATTCGGAGCTGGTGCGGCAATATCACCCCGACCGGAACGGGGGAGACCGGGGGTTTGAGGGCAAGCTGCAGGATGTGATTGCGGCGTATCAGGTGTTGCGGAAGTCGGCGGCTTTTGCTTGAGGGGGGTGGAGGCGGGAAATCGCGCCCGCGAAGCTGTCCGAGCCCCGCTCTGGCAATCGGGCCACACCCCCAATAAGCTGTCGATCATGGGCGGGGGAGCGCAGATACCGGTGGATTCTTGGCAAATTCTCGACCTGCTGTTTCGCGGGATCGCCATCGGGGCGCAATTCGGACTCGGCATCTCGCTGGCCCGCAGCGCCAGTGACCTGGGGCTCCGCGTCGCTACCTTGCTGTTCATCATCAGCAACATCTGCTTCACGCTCAACGGCGCGCGCGCGATCCAACAGCTGCTGGGGCCGTTCGAGCTGCTGCTATGGCTGATCCAGATCGGCAGTGCGGGCTATTTCTGGCTGTTTGCGGTGACGTTGTTCGAGGATCGGCGGCTGAGTGCAGCGAGCGCCGCACCGGCGGTTGCCCTGACGGTGATCGGGCTGCTCGGCCATTATGGCCCGCGCTCGATCGCCTCTGGAGTCTGGACGGTCCACAATCTGGTCGGGTTGTTGCTCGCGCTGCATGCGCTGGTCGTGATCGTGCAATCAGGGCGTAACGATCTGGTCGAAGCGCGACGGCGGCTGCGCGTGCCGTTTCTGATATTGATCGCGAGTTTTTCGATCGTGTTGAGTGTCGCCCAGATCGGCCAGAATCTGGGATTCAATGCCGCATGGTATGAATTTGCCAATGCCTCGATCCAGGCGCTGCTGGGGATCGCGGGGGTCGCCGTGCTGCTCGAAGCGCGATCGACGCTGTTCGGTGTCGCGGCTCCCGGGCGATCCGCGCCGGTCGATGCACCCGCGATCGACGACAGCCCAATATGGCTCGAGCGGTTGCACCAGGTAATGGATGTCGACGCACTCTGGCGGCGCGAGGGGCTGACGATCGGCGATCTCGCCACTGCGGTTGGCTTGCCCGAGCACCGACTGCGGCGACTGATCAACGACCAACTCGGCCACCGCAACTTCGCAAGTTTCGTCAACCAGCGCCGCATTGCCGAGGCCAGATCGCTGCTAAGCGATCCCGCCAGCGCCGCGCGCACGGTCGCGAGTATCGCGTTCGACCTGGGATTCGGCTCGCTCGGCCCCTTCAACCGCGCTTTTCGGGATGAGACCGGCGTGACGCCGACCGAATATCGGCGTCTGGCGTTCAGCCACGCCTCGCCGATTCCCGAAAACCCTCGCTGATTATGGAATCGGCGAACCTCTGCAACGGATCGGCGAGACCGTTCGCCGCAGCTTGATCGAAACGCGAACCACCCAATCAAAGGAGGTTCGCTTATGTCGTTGGACTATTTTGCGTCGCTGGGGCCGCACTGGGTGCTGCTCATGCTCGGCGATGCTATTCGTTATGTGATCTTCGCGACCAGCTTCTGGTTGCTGCTTTGGTACGCGCTCGCACGACCGCTCGCCGGTCGCCGGATCCGCAGCCAGCGCCCGCCCGCGCGCCAGCTCCGCAAGGAATTCCTTTACTCGCTACGATCAATCGCGGTGTTCTCCACCGTCTCGCTCGGGGTGACGATCGCGCATCATCTCGGCTGGTGGAAAGGCAGCAAGATCGCCGCTGGCTGGGGCCCGGCGTGGTTCTGGGCCAGCCTGATGCTGATGATCGTCGCGCACGACGCCTATTTCTATTGGGCGCACCGGCTGTCGCACCGCCGCAGCCTGTTCCGCTGGGTGCATCGCCGCCACCATCTCAGCAACAATCCCTCGCCCTTCACGGCCTATAGCTTCGACTGGGCCGAAGCCGTGCTGATGGGCAGCTTCGTCCCGCTGTGGGTGCTGATCGTGCCGACGTCCTGGGTCGTGGTCGATTTGTTCGTGCTCCACCAGATCGTGCGCAACACGCTGCTCCACTGCGGGATCGAAGTGATGCCGGCGCGGCGCGATGGGCGCCCGCTGTTCGACTGGATGACCACCACCACGCATCACGACCTGCACCACGGGAAGGTGGGCTGGAATTTCGGCCTCTACTTCACTTGGTGGGATCGCTGGATGGGCACCGAACACCCCGATTACCACCGCCACTTCGCGGCTGCCGTGCGGCGCCCGCTTCCCGATCCGGCTGGCGATCCCGTCGCGGCCTGATGTCCCCAACCCCCAACCAACCTGAACCCTGAAAGGAACTGAACCATGTGGATGACGAAACTGATGCTGATGACCGCAGTGCTGAGCGAGGCCGGTACCATGACGAACCCCTCACCGCTGCTCGGCACCTGGACCGAGATCGACGGTCCCGGCGCGGCGCGGATCGAACCGTGCAGCAAGACGCCGGGGCGGCTCTGCGCGACCGGGCTTGCCCGCCGTGCCAAGGGCCAGCCGGGTCAGGTCGAAACCGGCCTTGTCCTGTCGGACGTGACCCTTGATGGGCCCAATCGCTGGCGCGGCACCTATCATGACGGCAAGCGGCAGTTGCCCGCCACGCTGCGGCTGATGTCGCCACGCGTTGTCGAAATGAAGGTGTGCATCCTGATGTTCTGCCAGACGGCGCGTTACGCGCGCGCGGCCTGAGCGACGCGCTCTTCAACGCTCTGCGGCTGCCGCGCTCCGAACAGCGAAGCGGGCAGCCTCAGACGGGCGCTCGTTTGAACTCGAGCGAGGGCCTGTCGGCTTGGTAGCTGCGGGGGCCAACGGCCCCATTTGCTGCCTTGCTCATCCCGATCACCCCCTCCCAATGTAGGAAAACCTCTGTCATCCTCGCCCCGCGCCGCCCGCGACTCGGGTCTCAGCGAGGAGACTGCCCCCCTGCTATGGTCGTAACCTTTGACACTTTTCGCGGGCGAAACCCGCCGCCGTGCTCAGCCCTTGATCGGCGCGCCGATCGACCAGCGGTGGCCGAACGGATCGGCGACCTGGGCATAGCGATCGCCCCAGAACTGGTCGCTCAGCGGCATCGTCACGCGCGCGCCCGCCGCCACCGCGCGCGCGAACCACGCATCGGCGTCGTCGACCTGCAAATGCAGCGTGATGCCGCGCGGCGGCCCGCCATCGGCCTCGGCCGGGTCGACATATTCGGGAAATTCGTCGTGCAGCATCAGCGAGGCGCCATTGATGATCAGATGCGCGTGCATCAACCGCTTGCCGTCATCGGCGAGCATGCGCCGCTGCTCCACCGCGCCAAAAGCGGCGGTGTAAAAGGCAATCGCTTCGCTCGCGCGGGCATCGCCGATTTGCAGATGCGGGGTCAGGCCCGTGGTGGGGCCCTGGGCGCCGTCGGTTACGGTGTCGGTCATCCTTTTCCTCCCGGTTGGCCGATCACCCTGCCCGGCGACTCGACTGCACGGGCATAGCCGACAACCGGGCAGGTGCGAACGCATCTCGACTTGGGCGCGTGGCAACGGCTAGGGGATGAGTCGAAAGGCAATTCTCGCATGACCGATATTCCGAACACCCAGCCCGACAGCCGCACGACCACCGTGCTCGACGCGCCCGACAAAATGATCAGCGTGCGCGATCTGTTCGGCATCGACACCGACATGCAATGCCCCGCGTTCAGCGAATCTGACGAGCGCGTGCCCGATCTTGATCCGGCCTATGTGTTCGATGCCGACACGACGCTCGCGATTCTGGCGGGGTTTGCGCATAATCGCCGGGTTATGGTGCAGGGCTATCACGGCACCGGCAAGTCGACGCATATCGAGCAAGTGGCGGCGCGGCTGAAATGGCCGTGCATCCGCATCAACCTTGACGCGCATATCAGCCGCATCGACTTGATCGGCCGCGACGCGATTGTGCTGAAGGACGGCCAGCAGATCACCGAATTCCGCGAAGGGCTGCTGCCCTGGGCGCTGCAGACGCCGACGGCACTGGTGTTCGACGAATATGACGCCGGGCGGCCGGACGTGATGTTCGTGATCCAGCGCGTGCTGGAGACCGAGGGCAAGCTGACCCTGCTCGACCAGAACCGCGTGATCCGCCCCAATCCTTATTTCCGGCTGTTCGCGACCGCCAATACGGTGGGCTTGGGCGATACCAGCGGGCTGTATCACGGCACGCAGCAGATCAACCAGGGCCAGATGGACCGCTGGAACATCGTCGTGACGCTCAACTATCTGCCCGCCGCCGTCGAAGCGCAGATCGTGCTCGCCAAGTCGGGCGAATATGATCAGCCGCAGGGCAAGGCGACCGTCGACAATATGGTCCGCGTCGCCGATCTGACGCGGCGCGGCTTCATCAACGGCGACATCTCGACGGTGATGTCGCCCCGCACGGTGATCAGCTGGGCGCAGAACGCGTTGATCTTCGGCGACGTCGGCTTTGCGTTCCGGCTGTCGTTCCTCAACAAATGCGATGAGGCCGAACGCGCGCTGGTGGCCGAATATTATCAGCGCGTGTTCGGGAAGGATTTGCCCGAGAGCGTGGTGGGGAAGGGTTGAGAACGCAGCGGATATGGACTAACTGGACTTAGTCCATAAAGGAGTGGCGTGATGGCTGAGGCCGATCCGTTCAATGTCGTCAACGTGCATGAGGCAAAGACC
The DNA here is from genome assembly GCF_019749955.1 of Sphingomonas sp. Classification (GTDB taxonomy): domain Bacteria; phylum Pseudomonadota; class Alphaproteobacteria; order Sphingomonadales; family Sphingomonadaceae; genus Sphingomonas. The sequence continues at coordinate 11,234 of NZ_JAIEPC010000097.1, read as the reverse complement.
AATTTTTCGAAATTGCTCGACCGCGCGCACGCTGGCGAGGAAATCATTCTGGCCAAGGCGGGTGTTCCTTACGCGCGCCTTGTCCCCTATATCGCGCCCAAGCCGTTGCAGCGCAAACCCGGGGGACTGAAGCTGACCGGGCCCATTCCGGATTCGGTGTGGTTTGATCCATTGTCGGAGGAAGAACTGGCGCTGTTCGAGGGCAGACGTGGAAGCGATGGCGTTTGACGCGTTACCTTCTCGACACTCACGCCGCCTTGTGGTGGTGGACCGACCCTGCGCCGCTCGGGAACGGAGCGCGTGCAGCGATTGCCGAGGCGTCGGGTGACGTTTTTGTGAGCGTCGCCAGCGTCTGGGAGATTGCCATCAAGACGCAGTCGGGCAAGCTAAAGGTGATCGACAATTTCGAGCAGGACTATCTTCCTCTAATGCGCGCGAATGAATTCCGATCACTTGGCATCACCGACGTCCATGCGCTGAAGGCCGGATTCCTTGAGAGTCCGCATCGTGATCCGTTCGATCGGTTGATCGCGGCACAGGCATTGATCGAGGAGATGATTGTCATCACGCGCGATCCCCAAATCGCCGCGTTCGGCTGCGAGACGCTCTGGTAATGGCCGCCGAAACCCCCCTCGATCGCTTCAAATCCGTGCTCGGTGGCGCGGCGCGCGCGCTGGCGGACGAACCCGAGATCGAGCTTGCCTATACCGCCGATGCGCCGACGCAATCGGGCAAGCACATCAAGGTGCCGATGCCCGCGCGTGGCCTCCCGCCTGAGCAAGTCGCCGAGGCGCGCGGCTTTGCCGATGGCTTTGCGCTGCGGCTCAAGCACCACGACACCGCGCTCCACCTGAAGGGCGCGCCGCAGGAAGCGGTGGCGCGCGCGGTGTTCGACGCGGTTGAAAGCGCGCGGGTCGAGGCGCTTGGGTCGCGCGGTTATCAGGGGATCACCGACAATCTGGAGACCGCGCTCGGCATGCGGCTGCGCGCCGACCCGATCACGCGCGCACGCTCCGCCGACGAAGTGCCGCTGTCGACCGCCGTCAGCCTGATCGTGCGCGAGCGGCTGACCGGGCTCGACTCGCCCGCCGGTGCCGCCGCCGGCCTCGCGCTCGTCCGGGAGTGGATCGAGGAAAAGGCGGCGGGCGATCTCGATGCGCTGGGGCTGGCGATCGACAATCAGGCTGCCTTCGCCCAACTCTCGATGAAGCTGCTCCAGGACCTCGATCTGGTCGAAGGCGATCTGCTGCCCGACGATGCCGACGAAGGCGGCAACGAAGACGAAGGCCAGGACGACCAGACGCAGGACGAAGGCGACGAGAGCGACGACGCCGGCGAACAGGGTGAGGGCGAGGTCGAACAGCGCGGCGACAGTCGCGATTCCGAACAGCAGGAAGGCGAATCGAGCCAGCAAAGCGACGACAGTTTCGACGAAGCCGATGGCGAACCCGGCGACGAAGGCGACGACGGGATGATGCCCGTGCGGCCCAATCGCCCGTTCAACGATTTCATGCCGCAGTTCGAGTATAAGACCTGGACACAGGCGTTCGACGAAGAAATCGCCGCGACCGAGCTGTGCGATGCCGAGGAGCTTGCGCGGCTGCGTGCCTATCTCGACCAGCAGCTCGTCCATTTGCAGGGCGCGGTGACCAAGCTCGCCAACCGGCTGCAACGGCGGCTGATGGCGCAACAGAGCCGCAGCTGGGATTTCGACCAGGACGAAGGGCTGCTCGACGCCGCGCGGCTCGCCCGCGTGATCGTCAACCCGATGCAGTCGCTGTCGTACAAGATCGAGCGCGACACCGAATTCAAGGACACCGTCGTCACCTTGCTGATCGACAATTCGGGGTCGATGCGCGGGCGGCCGATTTCGATCGCGGCGATCAGCGCCGACATCCTTGCGCGCACGCTCGAACGCTGCGGCGTGAAAACAGAAATCCTCGGCTTCACCACGCGCGCGTGGAAGGGCGGGCAGGCGCGCGAGAATTGGCTCGCCGCCGGGCGCCCGCCGCAGCCGGGGCGGCTCAACGATGTCCGCCACATCATCTACAAACAAGCCGACGAACCGTGGCGCCGCGCCAAGCCCAATCTCGGGCTGATGATGCGCGAAGGGCTGCTCAAGGAAAATATCGACGGCGAGGCGTTGCTGTGGGCGCATTCGCGGTTGCTCGCGCGGCGCGAGGACCGCAAGATCCTGATGGTGATTTCGGACGGCGCGCCAGTCGATGATTCGACACTGAGCGTCAACAGCGGGTCGTATCTGGAGCGCCATTTGCGCCAGGTGATCGGCTGGATCGAAACCCGATCGCCGATTGAGTTGTGCGCGATCGGCATCGGCCATGACGTAACCCGCTATTACAGCCGCGCCGTGACGATCATGGACGCCGAACAATTGGGCGGCACGATGATCGAGCAATTGGCGGGGTTGTTTGATACGGCAACACGTTGAGCGCAGGTCGGCTCACCCCACCCCCCGGCGGCTTCGCCGGCCCCGTCAAGCGCTCGGTTACGATCGCCGGGCATGCAACCTCGATCAGCCTCGAGCCCGTATTCTGGGCGGCGCTCGAAGCCGCCGCTGCCGCGCACGCGCTGCCGCTGTCGGCGCTCGTTGCCGAAATCGATGCGCTGCGGATTACCGCTGCCGATCCGCCCAATCTCGCCAGCGCGATCCGGACGTGGCTGTTTGTTGCCACCAATAATGAGAATAACTCGCAATAGCGTTGACAGTGAGAATGAGTCGCAATAACCCGGCGTCAACCGGAGGACATGATGCGACCCGAGATTCTTTGCCTGCTTGCCGCGACCTCCGCTCTCGGGCTGTTGCCCGCGCCCGCGCTGGCAGGCCCAACGACGGCGCCCGCCCCCGCTGATCCCGAAGGCGACCGCGTCGATGTCACCGTCACGGGCCAGCGCAGCGGCTATGCGACGGCGGAGACCAGCACCGCCACGCGCACCCCGACGCCGATCAAGGATGTGCCGCAGGCAATCACCTCGATCGAGCGCCAGCAGATCGACGATCAGGCCTTTCGCTCGATCAGCGACGCGCTCCGCTACGTCCCTGGCGCGATTGCCGCGCAGGGCGAAGGCAACCGCGACCAGATCGTGCTGCGTGGCAATAACTCAACCGCCGATTTCTTCGTCGATGGCCAGCGCGACGACGTCCAATATTACCGCCCGCTCTATAACCTCGACCGGCTCGAAATTTTGCGCGGGCCGAACGCGCTGACCTTCGGGCGCGGCGGTGGCGGCGGGGTGATCAACCGCGTCACCAAGACGCCGACGCTCGCCACCTTTGGCGGCGCAAGCGCCTCGGTCGACAGCTTCGGCGCCTGGTATGTCGACGGCGACCTCAACTACCGCCTGAGCGACAGCGTGGCGGTGCGCGCCAATGCCGTGCGCGAGGAATTCGCCAACCACCGCCAAGTCTATGGCGGGCATGTCACCGCCGTGAACCCCGTCGTCAAATGGTTCGCCGGACCCGACACGGCATTCACTTTGTCCTATGAATATGTCGATGACGACCGCGTCACCGATCGCGGGATTCCGTCGCTGGGCGGGCGCCCCTTGACCGGGTTTCGTGACACCTTTTTCGGCGTGGCGGGCATCAACCGCACCCAGTTCACGGGCAATGTCGCGCGCGCCACGGTCGAGCATCGCTTTTCGGACGCGCTCAGCATCACCGGGCGGTTGCTCTACGGCGATTACGACAAATATTACAGCAATGCCTTCCCCTCGGGGAGCGTGACGGCGGCTGGCCTCGTCCCCGTGCAGGCGTATCGCGACTTTACATTTCGCGAAAATCTGCTGAGCCAGACCGATCTCGTGTGGCGCACCCGCACTGGCGCGATCGAGCATGTGATCCTCGCCGGGGCGGAATTCGGGAGACAGGATACCCGGTCGTCGCGGCTGAATGGCTTTTTCGATGGGGTCGCTGGTGCGACCGACAATGGCCTGACGTTTGCGGCGCCGCTCGCCGATCCGTTCGTCGTGCCGCCGATCGTGTTTCGCACGGGCAGCGGCCAACGCGACAATGTGAGCACCGCAACGATTTTTGCTGGTTATGTGCAGGATCAGCTGAAGATCGGGCCGGTCGAGTTGTTGCTCGGCGTGCGGCATGACCGGTTCAGGCTGGACGTTACGGACCAAGTGGCTGGCCAGCAGTTTAGCCGGTCGGATGCGCTCTGGTCGCCGCGCGCGGGGTTGGTGGTGCACCCGATCAAGCCGGTGTCGCTTTATTTCAGCTATGCGCGGTCATATCTGCCGCAATCGGGCGACCAGTTCACCTCGCTGAACGTGACCACTGCGGCGCTCAAGCCCGAGCAGTTCGATAACTACGAAGTCGGTGCGAAATGGGAACCCCGCGCCGGGCTGTTGATCGCCGCCAACGTCTATCAACTCGACCGCACCAACACGCGCGCGGTCAGCCCGGTGGATGGCCGCACGACAGTGCTGACGGGCGCGCAGCGCAGCCGTGGCATCGAAATCGAAGCGCGCGGCGCGATCACGCCCGATTGGCAGCTGAGCTTCGGCTATAGCTATCAGGATGCGCGGATCACCGAAACGACGTTGGCCGCACGCGCCGGCAGCAAGGTCGCGCTGGTGCCCGAGCATAGCGTGTCGGCCTTCACCCGCTACAATGTCACCAAGCGCTTCGGCATTGGCGCGGGGGTGAGCTATTTTTCGGATCGCTTCGCGTCGATCTCGAACAGTGTGACCTTGCCGGGCTATGCCCGCGTCGATGCCGCGCTATACTACAAGCTGACCAAGGCGATCGAAGTGCAGGTGAACGTCGAAAATCTGTTCGACGCGGGCTATTTCCCGACCGCGCACACCGACAACAATATCTCGACCGGCGCGCCGCTCAACGGCCGCGCGACGATCCGTTTCCGCTTCTAACGCCCGAGCAACACCCGCGCCTGCCCGGCGATCTGCGCGAGCATCGCCGCGTTGGGCGCGCTCGCCCGCCGCGCGCGGTCGACCAGCGCGCGGAACTGCTGCACGCGCGCGCCATTGTCGGCAAGCCAAGCCTCGACCGCGTGCAAAGGATCGGCGGCGCCCAGCCGCCCGAGGAAATCGAGCCGGATCTGCTGGAAATCGCGCGCGAGTCCCGCAATCAGCAGTCGCTCCCACGGGTCGCTCGAATTGATCCGCGCGGCATTGGCCTGCGCCCAGTCGAGCCCCAGCGCTTGCCCGAGCGTGGTGAAAGCGCCCGTCAGCACGATTTCGTCGATCCCCAGCCGCTGGCCGAGATCGGCAAGGCCCACTGCACCGTCGAGTTCGAAAATCCGCGCGACCTTGTGCGCGAGCGTGACAGGAGCACCGACCAGCTCAAGCCGATGGGCGATGCGATCGCTCTGCGCGCGCGCTTCGTCGCGCAGCAAAGTGTCGGTTTTGCGAGAAAGCGCGGCAATGCCGTCGCCGATGCGCGCGCGCACCTCGGCCGGTCCGGTGCCGGGGCGGCAGACCCGAAGCAGATCGGCGATATGCGAGCGCGTGGCCACCGCCACTTCTTCGAACATCCCGATCCGCGCCGCTTCGGGCATAGCGGTCTGTTCGATCTCGGTCCACAGCGCGGGGAGATCGAAGAGTTGTTCGACCACGACAAACATCGCCGCGATATCGGCCATCGCCGCGCCTTCCTCCTCGGCAAGCTCGAACGGGTGGAGCACACCCATCCGGTTGACGATGCGATTGGCCAGCTTGGTCGCGACGATTTCGCCGCGCAGCCGGTGATCATCGATCGCTGTCGCGAATTGCGCGCGCATCGCGGGCGGAAATGCTGCATGAAGATCGGGCTTCAGCGCGTCGTCATGCGCCAGCGGGCTGCTTTCGATGGCGTCCTGCAGCGCAAGCTTGGCGGTCGCGAGCAGCACCGCCAGCTCAGGCCGTGTCAGCCCGCGCTGCTCCTGCGCACGGCGCAACAGATCGTCGTTCGATGCCAGCCCTTCGACCCGGCGATCGAGCTTGCCGCTGCCCTCGAAAATCTCGATCAGCCGGACATAGCTGGGCAACCCTTGCGCGCCGTCATTCTCCATGATCGACAAGCCGAGCGTCTGGAGCCGGTTATCCTCGAGCACAATCGCCGCGACATCTTCGGTCATCGACGCCAGCAGATCATTGCGGGCGTCGAGCCCCAGCCGCCCTTCGATGACTTCGCGGTTGAGCGCGATCTTGATGTTGACCTCATTGTCCGAGCAATCGACGCCGGCCGAATTGTCGATGAAATCGGTGTTGATCCGGCCGCCGCGCGCGGAAAAGGCAATGCGCGCGGCCTGTGTCACACCCAGATTGGCGCCTTCGCCGATCGCGGTCGCGCGCAGTTCCTCTGCATTGACGCGAAGCCGGTCATTTGCCGGGTCGCCGACCTGAATATTGTTTTCGGCTGCCGCCTTTACGTAAGTGCCGATACCGCCGAACCAGATCAGGTCGACCGGGCTCTTCAGGATTGCCGAGATCAGCGACACCGGATCGAGCTCGCTCGCGGCAATGCCGAGCGCCGCCCGAATCTCGTCCGACAGTTCGATGCTCTTGTCGGTCCGCGCGAACACGCCGCCGCCCGCCGAGATCAGGGCTTTGTCATAATCGGCCCAGGATGAGCGCGCGAGCGAGAACAAGCGCGCCCGCTCCGCCCAGCTCGCCGTCGGATCGGGGTCGGGATCGAGGAAGATGTGGCGGTGATCGAAGGCTGCGACCAAGCGGATGGTGTTCGACAGCAGCATGCCGTTGCCGAACACATCGCCCGACATGTCACCGCAACCGATCACGCGCACCGGATCGGTCTGCACATCGAGCCCGCGTTCGGCAAAGTGGCGCTGGACGCTGATCCACGCGCCCTTGGCGGTGATGCCCATGGCCTTATGGTCATAGCCGACCGAGCCGCCGCTCGCGAAAGCATCGCCCAGCCAGAAACCGCGATCGAGCGCAATCGCATTGGCGACATCGCTGAAGGTCGCGGTGCCCTTGTCGGCGGCAACGACGAAATAGGGGTCCTCGCCGTCGTGGATGCGTACCCCCGCCGGGTGCACAACCTTGCCATCAACGATATTGTCGGTGACCGACAGCAACGTGCGGATAAAGATACGGTAGCTCTCGGTCCCTTCAGCAAGCCATGCGTCGCGATTGGCGGCATTGGGGAGCATTTTGGGATAGAAGCCGCCCTTGGCGCCGGTCGGCACGATCACCGCATTCTTCACGCGCTGGGCCTTCATCAGCCCCAGAATCTCAGTGCGGAAATCGTCGCGCCGGTCAGACCAGCGCAAGCCGCCGCGGGCGATCGGCCCGGCGCGCAAGTGAATGCCTTCGACGCGCGGGCTATAGACCCAGATTTCACGCCACGGCAGCGGCGCGGGCAGGCCGGGGACCACAGCGCTGTCGAGCTTGAACGCGAGCGCTTCGGTGGCGGCTGGCGCAAAGGCATTGGTGCGCATGGTCGCGTCGATGACCCCACCGATGCTGCGCAGGATCCGATCGTCGTCGATCGCGCTGACCGCTTCGAGGCCGTCGAGCACAGCAGCCCGGGCGGCGGCGACATCGGCGCTGCTTTTGGGATCATGCGCGGCGTCGAACTGCGCGATCAACGCGGCGGCGACATGCGGCGCGCGCCGGATCGCGTCGACCACCGTGACAAGGCTATAGGCCAAGCCAGCCTGGCGCAGATAGCGGAACCAGGCGCGAAACAGCACGACCGCGCGCGGTGCGAGGCCGGCGTCGACGATCAGCCGGTTGAAGGCATCGTTTTCGGCCTGACCCTGCAGCACATCGGCAATCGCGGCCTCCAGCACCGCCGTATTGCCCTCCAGCGCGCCTGGCGCGGCTTCAGGACCCGCCTGAATCGCGAAATCATGGACAAAGCCCTCGGCTTCGTCGGCCAGTGCGGTGGGCACTTCCTCGATCACGCGGAAGCCGAAATTCTCAAGCACCGGCACGGCGTCCGACAGCGCCAGTGCGCCGCCGTAGCGATAGGTTTTCAGCCGCACGCCGCTCGCGTCGCGGTAGAGTCTCACCGATCGCGCCTCGGGCGTTTCGAGCGTCGCGAGCCGCAGGATATCGCGCGCCGCTTCTTCGGGCGTGCTCGTCGCGCGATAGGCTTGCGGGAAGCAATTGGCGTGGCGGAGTGCCAGCCTTGCCGCGCGCGCCGGATCGGCCATTTCGGCGAGCGCCGCCTCGATCGCGGGCGCCCAGCCGCGCAGCATCCGCGCCAGTCGTTGATTGAGCGGCGCGACATCGGGCATGCGCCCCTCGCCGCGCAGATCGAAGGTATAGCGAATCATCGCCACTACCCCGTCTTCGAGCGCGATCGACCAGTTGAGCAGCGCGCCATTCGACGCTTCTGCCAGCATCTCGCCAATCGCCACCCGGCGCGCGGTCGACAGATCGTCGCGCGGCAGCCAGACAAACGCGAACATGTGTCGCCCGAGCGTCGAGCGCACCAGCACGATCTCAGCGCGCGGCCGATCGGCGAGCGACATCGCGGTCAGCGCGAGTGTTTCAAGACTGCCCTGGTCGAACGCGGTCACCAGATCATGCGGCAGTGCGCCCAGCGCATGGCTCAGCGCCTTGCCGGTGTGGCCCTTGGGATCAAAGCCGAATTTTCCCTCCAGCGCGCTCAGCCGTGCGCGCAGTACCGGCACATCCTGCGGCGGGGCGTGCAGCGCGCTCGATGTCCAAAGCCCGGCATGGATCGACAGGCCAACAACTGCGTCGCCGTCGCGGATCGGCACGATGGCCAGATCGAGCGGCACGTGGCGGTGCACGCTCGAAATCAGGTTCGACTTGACGAGCAGCGGCGCCGGATTGCCCGCCGCGCACCAGTCGAGCGCGAGCTGACGCGAGCTATCGGCGAGGATCGGTACCTTTTGAATATTGCGGGCGATGCCGAGCCGGTCGGTCGTGCCCCCATCGCGCAGCCAATGTTCGTGGCCGAGCAGCGTGAAATGGCGCTCGAGGAACCAGCCGAGCAAGGCGCCGCCCTCGCGCTCGATCGGATTGTTGCTGGCGGTCAGCGTCGCGGCATCGGCTGCCATCACGTCTTGCAGCGGCTGCCAGTCGGCGACGGCAGCGCGAACGTTGCCCAGATGCCGCTCGATGTCGCCCAGCAACGCCTTGCGCCGACGCGCATCGACGCGTTCCATCTCGATGTAAATCATCGATTCGGGCGTGCCCGATCCAACCTTGCTGAAGGTGCCGTCGTCGTCGCGTTCGATCGGCAGGACGGGGTGAATGATGCGGTCGATCGCAATGTCGTGCGCGCCGATCGTCGCGGCAATCGAATCGACCAGAAACGGCATGTCGTCGTTGATGATCGCGAGCCGCATCTGGCGGTTCGAATCATCACCGCTGATCGTCTCGAGTTCCATCCGCGCCGTATTGGGCGGCCGCAGCCCGGCGGTGGCGGCAACGAAGCGCGCAGCCTCGGTCCGCTCGGCCGCGCCGAACCCCTCCAGCTCGCCCGGCAGGGCTCCTTCGACAAGCCGGACTGCAAGTGCGTCCGACAGCGATTTCAGCGTGGCGATCCCCATGGGCGCCGCTATGCGCCGCGCGGCGCGCTAGCTCAAGATCGAAGTCGCCGCAAAGCGTGCCTTGGTGGCGTGTTTAGCCGCTGATGCGGGCGACCGCGCGCTCGGTAATCGGATCGTTGGTCGCGACGCTGCCGACAATCTCGAAGTCGCCGCGGGCGCATTTGCGCGCGACGAGCACGACCAGTTCGCCCACCACCGCATCGACTTCGAGTGTCACCGAGCCAAGGCTCGGCATCTCGGCGACACGGGCACGCGCGGTAGCACTGCGATCAAGCTGGGCCGTAGGGCGCTTGAGCGCGCGTTCAGCGGCGACAATGCCCTTGATCCCACCCTCGGCCATTTCGAGGAAATCGCCCAGCGCGCCGAGCGGCACGTTTGATCGGCGCGCGTGCGTCAACACAGCGGCAAATTCGGTCAGGCGAGTCTTGTCGTAATCGGCGCCGAACACCAGCTTGACGATCGGCGTCATCGGCGCGCGCGCCTGTACACTCAGGCCGGCGTCGACGAGCAGCGCGGCATAGCCATCGGCATCGGCATCGGTGGCGGCGGCGAAATCATAGGCACGGCCAAGCGCGCGATAGAGCGCGGCGCGGCTGCGCGTGTCAGCAGCGCGCACGGCGGCGGCGCTTTGCTGCGCCAGGCTGAGCTGGTCGGCGAGCGCGAGCCCGGTGCCCATGTCGACCGGCTCCGCGCCGCCATCTTCGGCGAAGGCATCGCTCTCGTCATCGATCGCCGCGCTCGGGCCGCTCGCCCAGGCGGGGGCAGGCGCGGCCACGGCAGCGCGTGGTGCGCTGCGCACGGCTTCAGCGACTTCGGCAACAAGTGCTGCTTGCGTATCGGCGTCGACCATTTCCTTCCAGTTGATCACGCCATAGATGAAATCGATCGTGTCCTCATCCGACGAAAACGGCATCAAAATGCCGCGATAGAGCGTGTTGTGCCCGCGCGTGCCGACAAATTCGGCCTCAAAGCCAATCGGCGCGCGGTTGGCGATAATCTGGAGATAATGGTCGGTCAGGCGCGACAGCAGCGATCGGCTCGGCACCTGATTGATGTGCGTGATCGACGAATCGAGCTGGCATTCCTCGCGCAACGCGCGTCCCAGAAAGCGGATCGCGGGATTATCGATGCCGCTGGTAAAGTCGAGCAGCACCGAATGCGGGCCGAAATCGGCGATGTTTTCGGGATCGAGATCCTCGATCGACGGATAGGCGCGACCACCGAGCAGCGACACCCAATGATTATAGGCGCGCACATGCATCCGCCGTTCGTCGGTGCCGATGTCGAAGTCGGCATTGTCGTCGACGCGCATATCGGCCTCGTCCTGTTGATCGCTGTCCACCCGATCGTCTTCGAACCCGCGCAGCGTATCCATGCACTCATCCCCATTGGGCCATTGCCCGCTATTCCGGATGCGTTGTGCCCGATTGTGGTAAACGACCGGTAAAGCCGGGCTGGGGGAATGCGCGGAAGTTGCGCGCGCAGTCGCTTTTCCGCGCGCCCGCTTGTCAGTCCCGGATCGAGGTGGTAAGCGCCGCCTCCGCAACCGGGGCCATCGCGCCTCTCGCGCGCCGCTTTAGCTCAGCTGGTAGAGCATCGCATTCGTAATGCGGGGGTCACAGGTTCGAGTCCTGTAAGCGGCACCATATCCCACATCGACAGCTAGACCCCGCCGCTTGTCGTTTCGCCCATAAGAGGTGAATTTCAATCCTGCAT
>NZ_JAIEPC010000125.1 GCF_019749955.1 Sphingomonas sp. | reverse complement strand
CCTAAGCTCGCTCTCAAGAGCAGGCTTAAGACCGGACCATCACCCCACGGGCAAGGCGGCCGCTATCGGAGGCGTACCACGAACGGCATGGCGTTCGGCAATCAAAGTTCCGGTTCAGCGGGAGCGATGTGTGGCAGGAGGAATTGCGCAGGACGATGCCAGAGAGAACAGGCTTATTGATTTGTTCAATCTTGGCCAAATGCCCGATCGAGTGCGACACGGCACGGATGCGATATTGACACTCGACGGTATTGATTACGAATTTGAGCTGAAATCGGCGACAACAAGCAAGGGCGGCATCAGCACGGTTAGGGATCTTGGCCCTGCACATATCGCCAAATGGCGGGGCAAGCACTGGATCGTGGCCTTTTTCGACGGCAACAAGCTCCTTTATTGTCGTTACGGCTCCCCAGATGCAATGGAACCTTGGATCAACGAGAAGTGGAATTACATCAAGGCCGACTTCGAAATGGCAAAACATGTACCTGCGCATATTACGCTCGGGACCATGTTTGAAATTGTCGGGCAGAAAGCGATCTACACAAAGGCCGACGCGCGCAAAATTCACAAGAACCAGATGTCAGCGGCCGAGTATGAAGCGGCACAGGACATGCCAGATGGGTACAGCCCGGCGCGGATGCTCGCCATCTTCAAGGATCGTGCGCGTTATGTGATTGAGCGGGGCTCGACGCTGAACAACCCGCACATCCCGGCAAAATACTTGGAATCATGGCCCAAGATCATGGACAATCATGCGGCAGAACTGCGCGCACGCGTCAGGTCGTGGCGGGACGCAACGCCTTAGAGATCGCGGTCGCTAAATTATACGCCATCGGAGGTGCAACCGAGTTACCGATGAGCCCTAGCGCGAAATATACCGGCGGCTGGACGGGCCAATCACCCGGGAAACCCTGGAGCACTAGGCAATCTGGCAGAGACAAGCGAAAGGCACCGTTCTTTGCGACATAGGCGCTCGCGGCCATGCGATCGGCTGCAACGCCATTTGGCCAGACGCCTAGCTTATTCCACTGCTTTAGCGCAGATACCGAACTCAGCACGCTTGTCGTGTGGCGCGGCCCAGTGAGACCGCTGCGCAGTGTCGGCGAAAGCGCATCAAAGCCGATGTTCGGCAGACCAAGCGCTTGGCGTACACCCATCGTTGTGGGAAAATTGTGTGCAAACGCGTCGGATCGATCATGCCGATACGTTGCAGTCGGCACCTCGAAGCGCGCGGCGTCGGCCTCGTCGGCAAACCCGACAAAGAAAACCCGCTTACGGGTCTGTGGAACGCCAAAATCCGCAGCATTGAGAATGAATCGACGGATTAAGTATTGACCTTTAAGCGGGTCAAGAATTGTGCATTGTACATAATCTTCAAAGCGCTTCGTCGATAGACCAATGACGTTCTCGCAAACAAAGGCGCGTGGTTGGATGTCCTTCACCGAACGCACGAATTCCGGTATCATGTCCCGTACATCATCCGCGCCATTTTGCCGACCTGCATTACTGAAGGGCTGGCAGGGTGGTCCACCATGCAGAACGTCGATTTTGCCGTGATACTTGGACCAGTCGACCCGACGCACGTCTCCTTTTTCACCGCCAAAAACCACCCAATCGCGATGGGCAGCGCGGATCACTGCCGCCGCGCCCTCCATGATTTCATAGCTGGCGACATGATCGAAGCCGGCCCGATCAAAACCGATATCCATCCCGCCGCCGCCGCTGAAGAGCGACAAGGCGGTCAGGTCATTGCTAGCAAGGCGCGGCATCAGATCGAGCGGATCGAGCCGAGGGCGATACACCGGATGCTTTGGCGCGCTACATTCGCCAGCAGCCGCGCGGCGCTTCGCTTGTTGAGAGGCGATCGTGGTTGCGCGGAACGTCGCGCGTTCCTTTTCGGAAAGGTCCCAGCCCTGATACCAAGGCGAATTTGTTCCACGCGAAGCAAGTTGCTTATGCACTGTCGCAACCCCTTTCCATGAGCCATAAGCGCCTTCAGAGGGAGTGAATCCTTCATCACGCCGCGCACTGTCAACGCCTAATCCGTTCTCTGTCTCCAAATCGGCGCAAACCCTTGCCTCCCCCGCCACGCGTGTTACATAGCTGACACACTTGAACCGAACCGGTATCGGCGCCATTGAAGGCGCTGGGCTGGTGTGGAGGAAATGCATGGCGACCGCGACCGAAACCGTGACCGATACGCTGAAACTGACGCCGCCCGATCCCGTGCCGGTCGTTGCGCCCGAAAAGGCTGCGGGGCTGGTCCCGGTCGATGATGCCACCCGCACCAAGCTCGACGAGCGGGTCGATAGCTTCATTGCCGATCTGGTCGCGCAGGATGTGAATTCGCCCGAATTCGGCAAGCGCGTCGAGGCGATCAGCGCGATGGGGCAGCGCGAAATTCGCGAGGCGGCGGGGCAATCGAACCGCTTCCTCGATCGCCCGGTGCGCGCGATGGATCAGGAATCGGGGGTCGGCGCCGATCTCGCCTCGCTGCGGCGCACGATCGAGGATCTCGATCCGGGCAAGAAGATGCTCGCGCCCAAGAAGATCTTCGGGATCATCCCGTTCGGCAATTCGATGCGCAATTATTTCGACAGCTATAAATCGTCCCAGACGCACATCTCGTCGATCCTCAAGTCGCTCGCCAGCGGCAAGGACGAGCTGCTGATGGATAACGCCGCGATCGACACCGAGCGCGCCAATTTGTGGACGTCGATGGGGCGGCTCGAGCAGATGATTTTGCTCGCAAAGACAATGGACGCCAAGCTCGAGGACAAGGCCAACGAGCTCGACCATAGCGACCCGGCCAAGGCCAAGGCGATCCGCGAGAGCGCGCTGTTCTACGTCCGCCAGCGCGTGCAAGACCTGCTGACGCAAATGGCGGTGACGGTGCAGGGCTATCTCGCGCTCGATCTGGTCAAGAAGAACAATGTCGAGCTGGTGAAGGGGGTCGATCGCGCGTCGACCACGACGGTGTCGGCATTGCGTACCGCCGTCACGGTCGCGCAGGCGATGACCAATCAGAAGCTGGTGCTCGAACAGATCACCGCGCTCAACACGACGACCGCGAACATCATCGAATCGACCGGCCAGCTGCTCAAGTCGCAGACCGCGACGATCCATGAGCAGGCAGCGGCCTCGACAATCCCGCTCGAAACGCTCCAGCGCGCGTTCCAGAACATCTATGACACGATGGACGCGATCGACAGCTTCAAGCTCAAGTCGCTCGACAGCATGAAGACCACGGTCAACGCGCTGTCGACCGAAGTCGAAAAGTCGAAGGGCTATATCGCGCGGGCCGAGGGTGCGGCGCAGGGCGGCGGTGAAGTCTTCAAGCTGGAAGCGGTATGATGAGCGAAGTCGACCGGCAGATTGCGCGTTCCAACGAACTGCTTGATCGCACGTCGGAGCGCTATCGCCGCAGCGTCGGGCGGCAGCACCGCACCAACGAAGTCGGGCGGCGGCTGACGCGGATTGCGGCGGCGGATGGCGCGATCCTGGTGGCGGCGATCATCTTCGGGCTGGTCGTCGGGCCGCTCGGGCTGCTCGGCGCGGTCGGGGTGATCGCGCTGATGATCCTGGTGACGCTGGTGCTGGCGATGGCGCCGAGTGCGCCGCCGCCGTCGCCCGAGAAGCTGCGGACCACGACGCTCACCGCGCTGCCCGCGCAGACCGGGCGCTGGCTCGATGCGCAAAGGCTCGCGCTGCCCGCGCCTGCCGTGCCGCTGCTCGATGCGATTTCGATCCGGCTCGACACGCTGAAGCCGCAGCTCGCGGGGCTGGCCGATGATGCGCCCGCTGCGGCGGAAATCCGCAAGCTGGTGAGCGAGCAGCTCCCCGAATTCGTCGATGATTACAAGAAAGTGCCGCCGCCGCTGCGGGGCGTGCCACGCAACGGCAAGACGCCCGATGCGCAATTGCTCGACGGGCTCAAGCTGATCGAGCAGGAAATCGGCGACATGACCGCCGATCTGGCGCAGGGCGACCTCGACAGTCTGGCGACGCGCGGGCGGTTTCTGGAGATCAAATACCGCGGCGATGAGGCGTGAGCGCGGCGCCGATGAAGATCGACTTTGTGTCGGACATCGTCTGCCCGTGGTGCATCATCGGCCTGCGCGCGCTTGAGCAGGCGATTGACGCCGCAGCGGACGTGGTCGCGCCGACGATCACCTTCCACCCGTTCGAACTTAACCCCGCGATGCCGGCCGAGGGGCAGAATATCGGCGAGCATGTCGCCGAGAAATATGGCGCGACGCCCGAACAATCGGCGAAGAACCGCGCCGGGATTCAGGCGCGCGCGGCCGAGCTGGGCTTTGCGATGACCGGGACGGCCGAGAGCCGCATCTACAACACTTTCGACGCGCACCGGCTGTTGCACTGGGCGCAGGCGTTCGCGCTGCAGCCGGCGCTCAAGAACCGGCTGTTCGCGGTCTATTTCTCCGAAGGCGGCAATGTGTCGGATGCCGAGGTGCTGGTGCGCGCCGCCGCCGATGTCGGGCTGGAGGCGGAAGAGGCGCGCGCGGTGCTTAGCTCGGGCCGCTATGCCGATGAGGTCCGCGCCGAGGAACGCCACTGGCACGCGCAAGGCATCAACGCGGTGCCCGCGATCGTGATCAACGACCGCTATGTCATCATGGGCGGCCAGCCGCCGGAAGCGTTCGAACGTGCGCTGCGGAAAATCGCGGCGGAGGGGTAGCGGCGCACGGAGGGCGCCTGGGTTCGTTCAGCGCGCGCTCATCTCCAACATGCTGGAATTGGGTCGACAACCTGATCGGGGGATCGACACAGTGGCATCAGCATCGTGAACGGACTGATCGGCCTTGGCGGAACGCTCGCGATCCTGTTGCTGCTGGGCGGTGCCATCGGCCTTGCCGACCGCCGTCGCTTCAACCCGGGCTGGCTGGCGATCGCGGCGCTGCTCGTCGCGCTCAATGATGCGCTGCTGACCCGCGCTTACGGGCTGATGCCCGACGTGATCGGTGGGGAGTGGAACTGGCAGGGTAAGCTGCTCGCGCTCGGCGCGACGCTGGTCATTGCCGCCCTCCCGGCGTTCGGCTGGCGGCGGACCGGGCTGACGCTGGCGCAGGTAGCCGGGAGCATCCGCGCGGCGCTGCCGATTGCCGCGCTCTACTGCGCCTTCTTCGTTGCGCTCGCCTTCGCTTTTCCCGGCGACAAGGCAAGCGTCGAGCATGCCGCGTTTCAGTTGACGATGCCGGGGCTGGAGGAAGAATCCTTTTACCGGGGGCTGCTGCTGTTCGCGCTCGACCGCGCGTTCACCGGGCGGACGCGGGTGCTGGGCGTGGCGTGGGGCTGGGGCGCGGTGCTGTCGTGCGTGATGTTCGGGCTGGCGCATGCGTTCGGCTATTCGCACGGCGCGTTCGCCTTCGACCCCGTGACGATGGCGCTCACCGCGCTGCCCGCGTTCCTGGCGGTCTGGCTGCGGCTGCGGACCGGGAGCTTGCTGCTGCCCGTGCTCCTTCACAATTTCGGCAATGCTTTCTCGCTGCTGATCTGATCGCGCGCGGCTAACGCTTCCCGAACCGCCCCGTCAGCCGCGCGATGAAGGGTTGCGGGCGGTGGATGGCGATGCGCGACATGCTCTCGCCGCCGAAGTGGTCGACATACACAATCTCGTCGCCGTCAATCGCTTCGAGTCTGGCGTAGGGCAGCCGCGCGGTGACTTCGCGGCGCACGAGCGTGACGGGGTCGATCTCGCACACGATGAAGCCGCCGGGGACGAAGGTCGAGGCGAACACCTTGCCGTCATGGAACAGCGCAGGCGGTAGATAGCGGAAGGCGCCTTTCGGCTGTTTGCCATCGATGAAGAGCTGGCCGCAGCCGGGGCCGCCCTGACCCACTTCGAGGATATCGTTCCAGCTGATCGTCGGTTCGGTCATGTTGTACCTCTGTCGCGCCAAGATATGCGCGCGGTGGGGGCGCGGCAAGGCGGGGCTAGCGTCCCACCAGCGCTTTCGCGCGCCCGGCCAGCCGGTCGATCGCCGCGGCGTGGATGCCGGGGGTGCTGACGAGCACGCCAAATGCCTCCGCGCTCGGCGTGTTGAAGTTGAGCGCCCCGCCCAGTGCGTCGCTCACCGTCGCGCCAGCTTCGACCGCGATCAGCGCAGCGGCGGCGATGTCCCACTCATGCCCCCAGCGCAACGTCGCGACCAGATCGGCTTCGTCGGCGGCGACCATCGCGATGCGTAGCGCAATCGAATTGGGCTTGGGGACGATCGTGAGGTCCATGTCTTCGCGCGGGAGCTGGTCGAAGGGCACGCGTGCGCCCGCCAGCACTGTCCGGTCGCCGCAACGGACGGCCACGCCGTTGCGCGTGGCGCCGCCGCCCGCAACGGCGCGCCAATGTTCGCCGCGCGCGGGCGCATCGAGCACGCCGAGCACGACTTGCCCGGCCTCGACCAGCGCGACCGAGATCGCCCAGCCGCTGCGTCCGCGCAGGAAATCGCGCGTGCCGTCGATCGGATCGACCACCCAGAGCCGGTGGCAGCTCAGCCGGTCGGCGTTGTCGGCGGTTTCCTCCGACAGCCAGCCTGCGTCGGGCAGCAGCGCGCTCAGCCGGGTGCGCAGCAGCGCGTCGACTTCGAGGTCGACGTCGCTCACCGGCTCACCGGCATGCTTTTCCCAGCGGCGATAGTCCTCACCCGCGCGGCGCAGCGCGAGCGCGCCTGCCTCGGCGGCGATGGCGGCGACGGCGTCGATCAACTCAGCCACTGGCCACCGTCATCCCCTCGACCCGCAGCGTCGGCACATTGATGGCATAGCGGAAATCGAGATCGCTCGCAGGCATCAGCGCCTTGTACATATCGATCAGATTGCCCGCGATCGTGAATTCGGCGACCGGCGTGGTGATTTCCCCATCCTCGATCAGAAAGCCCGATGCGCCGCGCGAATAATCGCCGGTCACGCCGTTGACGCCCATGCCGATCAGCTCGGTGACGTAAATGCCGCGCTTGATATCGGCGATCAGCGCGTCGCGGCTGAGCGTGCCGGGCGCCATTTGGAGGTTGGTCGCCGACACACCGGGCGCGCCCGCGCCACCGCGCGCGGCATGGCCGGTCGGCTCAAGCCCCAATTGCCGCGCCGAGGCGCTGTCGAGCAGCCACGTCTGGAGCACACCATCCGCCACCAACGTGTGCGGCGCGACCGGCAGCCCTTCGCCATCGAACGGGCGCGAGCGCAGGCCATAAGGACGGAGCGGATCATCCTCGATTGTCACGCCAGCGCTGAAAATCGCGGTGCCGAGCGCCTCAAGCAGAAAGCTCGTCTTGCGCGTGATCGACTGGCCAGCAATTGCGCCGAGCAAATGGCCGAGCAGCGAATTGCCGACGCGCGGATCGAACACCACCGGCATCGGCCCGCTGTTGACGCGGCCCGGATTGAGCCGTGCGACCGCGCGTGCACCGGCCTTCGCGCCGATGGTCGCGGGATCGTCGAGATGCTTCAGGTGGCGCGCGCTGTGATAGGCGTAATCGCGCTCCATGTTGCCGCCGGTCCCGGCGAGCACGCTGGCCGAGGTGCCGTGGCTCGACACGGCATAGCCGCCGACGAACCCGTGGCTGGTCGCGAGCGCCACCACGCCGCGCCCCGCGCTCGCGCTGCCACCTTCGCTGTTGGTGACGCCGTCGACCGCACGCGCGGCATCTTCGGCTGCGAGCGCGCGCGCCTTCAAGGCTTCGGGCGCCACTTCGCCGCCATCGTCGAGATCGATTGCAGGCGGCGCCGCGCGCAGCAGCCGGTCAGCGGGCGCGAGCCCGGCCCATTCGTCCTCGGGCGCCTCGCGCGCCATCGCGACGGCGCGCTCGACGAGCGCGCTCAGCCCGGCGTCGCTGAAGTCTGAGGTCGAAACGCTCGCGTTGCGGCGCCCGACGAACACGCGCAGGCCGAGTTCGGCATTTTCGGAACGGCCGACATCTTCGAGCGCGCCGAGCCGCACCGATACTTCGGTCGAGGCATCGGCCGAGAAAACAGCGTCGGCGGCGTCGGCACCGGCCCCGCGTGCACGCTCGACGATCTGCGCGGCGCGGTCGCGGGCTTGGTCAATGGTCATCATTGGTTGGACTTAGGCGGCATCGGCGATGATTTGAACCGGCAAATCAAAATTGACTGGCCGTCCCGACGACCAAACACGCGAGGAACACCAAAAATCCCGCACCGCGATTGGCGCGAAACCGTTCGAGCACATTGCCGCCGTCATCGGGCTTGAGCGTTGCGACCTGCCAGCCGAGGTGCAGGGCAATCGGCAACAGCGCCGCCAGCGCGAGCGGATCGGGCCGCACCAGCCAGATCGCCGCTGCCCACAGCGCAAGTGCCAGCGCGTAGAAACCCGCGACGCCACCGCGCACATGCGCGCCCAGTGCGCGCGCCGACGAGCGAATGCCGATCAACGCATCGTCATCGCGGTCCTGCAGCGAATAGATGGTGTCGTAGCCGACGACCCACGCAATCGACCCCGCATAGAGCAGCACCCCCGGCACGGTCAGCGTGCCCGCCACATCGCTCCACCCCACCAGCGCCGCCCAGGAAAAGACGATCCCCAGCCACGCCTGCGGCCACCAGGTGATGCGTTTCATGAACGGATAGGCGGCAACCGGCGCTAGGCTGAGCAGCGCGACGACGGCGGCATAGGGATTGAGCTGCACCAGCACGACCAAGCCGAGCAGGCACAGCAGCACCAGCCACACCCACGCCGCCTTGACCGACACAGCGCCCGAAGCCAGCGGGCGGTTACGCGTGCGCTCGACTTGGGCGTCGAGATCGCGGTCGATGATGTCGTTATAGACGCAGCCTGCGCCGCGCATCGCGATCGCGCCGAGCAGCAGCCACAGCAGCAAATCCCAGCGCGCAACTGCCCCGCCTGCGAGTGCCACCCCCCAAGCCCCCGGCCAGAACAACAGCCACCAGCCAATCGGCCGATCGAACCGCGCGAGCGACGCGAACGGCCGCGCCGATCGCGGCAGCAGCGCGATCAGCCCGCGATATTCGCTGTCGGGAACAATTGCCAAGCCACCCTCCGTCCGGAAGGCGGCGCTGTGCCACGCGCCCGGGGCGAAGTCAGCCCCCGACGAGGGTCAGCCGAACACCCGATATTCGATGTACAGGTCGTTCGCCTCATCCAGCCGCGCGACGAAATTGGGGTCGATGGGGAAGCTCTTCACATCGTCATCAGTCGCGCGGCGGCGGTCGCCGCGGATCAGCCGACCCTTGGTGTGCGTCAGCAGCGCCGTTTTGACGCGCGGATTGGGCATTTGCCAGCCCTTGCTGCCCTGCTTCGTCCCCAGATCGAAATCGGTCGAAATCGCCGCGACCAGATCGTCGTGCTTCATCAACTCGAGCCCCTGATCGGTCAGCGTCGCATTGTGGCTGCCGTGATGCCCGACCTTGTAGAAGCGCGTGCGCCCGAGCAGTTCGGCGGCGGTCACGGCCTTGCCATCGGCGGTGTAATTCTGGTCGTGCCATGATTCCCAATTGCCGACCTGCGCATCGGCGGCGAACAGCATGACGCTGGCATCGGGCAATTCGAACGCCAGCACGAGGCTGGTGTTGTTGGTATCGCTGTCGAGCTTGAGCGCGAGCGGTCCGGCAGCGGCGAGCCAATCGCCGTCGATGCGGCGGCTCGCCTGATCGGCGCCGCACACCAGATCCTTCGCACACTTATGCCCCTTGGGCGGATTGTCGGCGAAGCGGCACGGCGCCTGCGCATCGAAATAGCGCTCGCGGAGCCACGCGAGCGTGCGTTCGGCTTCAGGTGCGGTCACTCCGGCATCGGGCGCCGGCTCGACCCTATCGGCGGTGATCGCATTGTAGCGGCGCGAGAAGGGCGAATTGTCGGCGAGCGACTCCTCGGTGCCCGCCGCGACATCCATCAGCAGCCGCGCGTTGAACGAGCTGGTGTCCATGTACAGCGTGCCCGTCTCGGCCTTGGTCGGCAGGTCCTTGAACAGCCTTTTGGGGTCGCGCGGCGGGCCGAAGACATAGGCGCGCAGCGGCGTCGCGGTCGGCGTCGGCAGCACCGTACCCGGCGAGAGATACTGAACCTTGTGGCCGACCTGTTTGAGCGTGTCGAAAATCGCGCGACCGGTCAGCCGCTTGGCTGCTGCTGCGCCAAGCTGGGTCGGGTCGCCATGCGGATCGATTTCGAGCGGCCCGAGGAAATTCTCAAGCCCTTCGATCGCGGCCTCGGGTGCTGCTGCAAACGGCGATTGCGCGCCGCTCGCGCGGTCAGCGCCCATTCGCATGGCGAGCGCGGCCAGCGCAGTGCCGGTCTTGTCGAATTTGGCGCGCAAGGCCTTGGCATCGGCGTCGGCGGGGTCTTCGGTCCACGCCATCCACAAATTGGCAATCTTGAGCCTGGGTGGCACGCCATTGGCGGGATCGCCGAAAAACACCTCACGCGCCTGATCAAAGCCCGAGATATGATCCCAATGTTCATGCGTGACGACGAGCAGATCGAGCGTGCCGCCGGTTTCCTTGACGATATCGGCGGCGATGGCGGCCATCCGTGCCGCTGCATCGGGGCTGCCGAGCAGCATGCCGCAATCGATCAGGATCGTCGATTGGGTGGCCCCGGCCACGATCCGCAGCAGATAACAGTCGCCGAGCAGCCCCTTGTACGTCGCCCCGGGCAACAGGCCGCGATAGAGGCGGACGAACACTTTCGGCGTGCTGGCAGCAAGCGTTGCGGCCGTGGATGTCGCAGCGGCTGCCTTGGTGCGGCGGCGCTTTGGCTTGGTCGGATCGGTCATGACTGGCTCCGATGCACAAAGGCGAAAGGTTCGGCGCGGTGGGGTCCGCCGGGCTTGTTCACGGCCAGCCCCAAAGTGTCGCCGGTGCGAAAGGCCCGTTCCTCGGCGAGGCGGTCGTCATTGGTCACGCGCTTGCGGATGATGCGCCGCAAGCGCCCGTCACGCAGGTCGATCTGGATCGTCGCGCCGCCGCGGAACCAGAAGTCGGGCGTATCCCAGCGATCAGCCAGTGCAGCCTTGTCCCCGGCAATCGCCAGATCCTGATCGCTTTGCTCGAAATAGCCGCGCCGTTTCTGCATCAGCTGGACGATCAATTGCTGAAGCTCCTGCCCGTCAGGCCCGGATCGCCGCGCGACGCGCGCCGAATGGACTTCGACGCGCGGCGCACCCAACAGGTGCCGATGGGGATCGAACCCTTTGTCGTCGGCCTCCCACGTCAGGATCGACTTGTCGGCGGGGTTGGCCAGCAACATGATCCCGAGCAGCTTTTCCCACGCGGGATTGTCGCGCTGCGGCGAGGAGGTGTTGAGCCAGTCGTGGATCTTGCCCTGGTTGAACTGGGTGGTCAGCATCGTCAGTTCGCGCAAATTGCGGCGATTGGGGGATTCGGGGACATAGGGATCGCCGGGCTTGTCGATCTCGCGCGCGCGGCCACCGAACTGGGCGTCGATGACCAAGGTGCTGAGCAGATCGCCGAACAATTCGGTCAGCAATTCGGGCGCGCTCGGCCAATCGTGCGGCTGGGGATCTTCCCACAGCAGGCTGTCGGGCGCCATCGAGATGCAGCCCGGCACGGTGATCCCGCGCTTCTTGAACGCTTCGACCACGGCGACGCGGTAGCGCATCGGATCATCGGCGACGAGATCATTGTCGGCGGTGATGATCGCGCGCAGATATTCGCCGAAGCGCGTGTCCATCGGCGGCAGGTAATCGAGCGCACGCACGCACATCCGCAGCACATGATCGGCGGCCTTGGCGGCTTCGCTCGCCAGCCGCGCGACCAGATCGGGCGACAGCACCCCGCCGCCCGCCAGTTCGCCGCGCGCGATGCGGAACAGATCGGCGGTGCGGCGCTCATAGATGGTGACGAACGAGTCGAACACGGCCGCGACCAAAATGCCACCGCGCGCATGCGGCTCGGTCGTATCGGCGAGCGTCGCGATTTTGGCGGGCGCCTGTTCCTGCCCCTCCGCCGTGATCGTCTCCAACGCGTAGCGCAACGCGCCATTGCGCCCGGTCGCGCGGCCATATTGCTCGGCCAGCCCGGTCAGCAAATTGCCGATCCGCAGCGAGCCGCGGCTGCGGGTGATCTGATGTTCGACCACACCCGTCATCGAAAAATGCTGGAGCAGCGCAACAATGTCGGCAAACGCTTCGTGAAAGGCGAGCGAATCGACGTTCGACGCATCGACCGAGCGGCGATAGACGCCGTGCAGGATCGCGTGGGTCGTCTCATGCGCGACAATATCCTGCGACAGGCAGGTGAAGACCCAATTGCCGTCGTCGGCGCCGATCGCACCTTCGGGGCGCTGTGCCTTGAAATAGCCGAACAGCAACGCGCGCTTGTCGGGGCTGTAATAGGCATTGGCCTCGCGCAGCGCGTGCGGATAAATGCGCAACCGCTTGCTGAAATTGCGGTCGGGCGCGGCATCGACATTATGCCCCGCCCAGAGCACCGGGCGGCCAAGCGCGCGTTCGAACGTGCGGATCGTCCGCATCGCGACCGCGAAGACCATTTGCTGGTGGAATTGCGGGCGCCCTTCCGACGGGGGCAGCCCGTCCTGCGCGAGCAGCACCGGGTGGTTGAGATCGACCGGAGCATAAAAAATGCCGCAGGCCGGATCATAATCAATGACTTCGAGATATTCGTTGACGGGGCCGATTTCGAGCGGGTCTTCCCAGCGGTTTTCCCAAGGGAGCGTGATGACCGCATCGTTGATGACCGCGCTGTCGAGTTCGATCGACGCCTGGGGATCGAACGCATAGACGCGCAGGCGGCGCATCGCTGGCATCGGATAGTCGTCGCTGATCAGCCGGTCGGTCGCCACGCCATTTCCTCCCGCAAAAGCATAAACAGCGCCGCTACATTGGCGATCATCAACCGCGGCCGAACAATGATATCGGCGTCGGTCGGCAATTTCATTTATCCGCGTATTTCAGGCGCAAGGTCAATGGACCGACTCGCTACTTCGACCAACTTTCGGGTCCGTTTCGAATGATGCAGCGCGTCATTAAATGGCTGCAAGCCAGACATGATACATCCCGCCGAACAGCATCGGTTCGACCTGCTCGCGCGCATCCCAGCCTGCGAGATCGGTCGGCTCGGGGGGATCGGTGACGGCGCGCGGCGGCGGCTCGACCGCGATCACCGACAGGCCCGCCGTCGCGGCCATCGCGCCGATCTCGGGCAGATCATAGCTGGCCTCGCGGACGTGGAACACCAGATCGCGACACCCGCCGATGCTGTAGAAATCGGGCGAGTGGAGAATTTCGGGCGCGTCCAGATCGTCGAGCGCGCGCGCGCGCCACGCCCGGATCGCCGCCGGGGACTCAGGCACGCCGTCCGCCAGCGCTCGCGCCGCCGCCAGTCCGGCGCGGGCGCGGCGCGAATAGAGCGCAACCAGCATCACCCCGCCCGGCGCGAGTGCCTGTGCCAATGCCTTCATCCCTGCGACCGGATCGGCGAGGTGATGGAGCACGCCGACGGCCTCGATCACGGCAAAGCGCTCGCCCAGCGCCTCAACCGCCAGCAGATCACCGAGCGCAAAGCGGATGCGGTTGATGCCAAGCGCTTCGGTCTTGGCAATCGCATGTGCGAGGCTGGCGCGCGACAGATCGATCGCGAGCAGCGACGCGCGCGGCCAGCGATCGGCAACGACCAGCGCATGCTGGCCGGTGCCGCAGCCCGCGACGAGCACACGCCGCGCCCGCTTGGGATCAGCGCGGCGAGCAACGGCGGGCGGCATCGCGACCGGCAGGCCAACTGGCTCGCGCACCCACATCGGATAGGGATCGGCTTCATATTGCGCGGCGACGGGGGCGCTGCTGGCGTCGATCGGCGTGATCGGCGTCAGGCTGGCGGCGATCGATGCCGCGCGCTTGGGGGCAGTAACATGCGCGGCAAGTACGGGGCCGAGCGCCGGTGCGGCCCACAGGCTTTCGGGCAAATCCTGCAGCGATTCATAGCAGCCGAGCAGCGCAACCGAGGGTACATCACCGTCCGCCGCATGCTCGCGCAACTCGCGTAGCTTGTCCGGCTCCGCCGCAAGCCGCGCTGCGTCGCGCGCGGGCAGGGTCAGCGCAAAGCCCGAGGCGACCGCACGCTCGGCGAGCGCGATCAGGAATGGCAGCGGCACCGCACCAGCCCCCGCGACCAGCGCGGCGTGGCGCACGCGCGCGAGGAAAATCTCCAGCCGGGGTGTCGCCGCCGGGGTCGCGCGCAGCAGCGCCAGCAGCACCGGATGCGCCAACAGCGCCTGAACACCCGGCGCGGCGAGATCGGGATCGGCCCCGATCACCCCGCCCGCGCCATTTTCGAGATAGCGGATCGCGGCGGGCGCCAGCGCGTCGGGCCGCAACCATGCCTGATTAAGCGCGGCGGTGAACACCGCATCGATATCGGGATGCGGACGCCCCGGCACATTGGCGATCAGGAAAGCGCCGAACGCTGCGCGGGCCGCCAGATCGGGCGGCGTCGCGGCGGCGGCGGCGCAAAAGGCATCAAATGCCTCCCCCAACCGACCTGCGGCGAGCAGCGCCTGCGCTCGGTCGCCTGCGCGCAGCGGCGGCGGTGCCGCGCGGCGGTCGCGGGCCTTGCCTGATCGGCGCGCATGACGATTATTCCCGGCCACCAGCTTCCCCCGACGCAGCCTGACCGCGCTACCACGCTCATAGGCGTGCTGTCAGCCATGCAGCGCAGGGTGGACGCCGTGACGAGCGACGCGCGACTGGGATTGGGCAGGGTTCGCGCATCGTCGGGAAGTTCGCATCACGACGTCCGTGCAACGATTTAGCGCGTCGCCCAGCCGGTGCCGATACGGTCAATAGGCCTTGCTGCCCTGCCGCGTCGTTCTAAAGCCCGGCCTCCACGGCGACACGGATCATGTCGGCGGTGGTCGCCGTGCCGAGCCGGTCCATCAGGATCGCGCGGTGCATCTTGATCGTCTTTTCGGACAGGTTGAGCTCGGCGGCGATTTGTTTGTTGAGCAGCCCGCTCGCGGCGAGTTTGAGCACTTGCCACTGGCGCGGCGACAGTGCTTTCACGAGTTCCGCCGCGCGCAGCCGCCGCTGGCTCGACGGCATCGGCATATCGGCGTCGATTTCGACCTGCGAGCCGAGGAAATAGAGCAGCTCGTCGCGCTCGTCGTAAATCGGCGCGACCAGCACGGCATTGCGGAACGGCGTGCCGTCGCGCTTATAGTTCAAAATCTCGACCAGCACCGGGCGGTGCTCGCGCACGCCGACACGAATTTGCTCCGACAGCCACGGCTCGGTGCCCGGCCCCGACAGGAAGCGGCAATTGCGCCCGACGACTTCCTCGACCGGATAGCCGGTGAGCGCGCAGAAAGCCTGATTGCAGGCGATAATCGGATTGTCGGGCTGGCGCGGATCGCTGAGCACGGACGCAATGGGGCTCTGGTCGATCAGCAGCAGGAACTTCGAATCAAGGTCGCGTTGTTCGGTCACCACCGCCATGCCGTATGATCATCCCTTGCCGACGCGCGCCCGTCACAGGACAGACGACCCGGCCACGCCAATGTAGGCGCGATCACGGCCAATTGCTACCGATCAGCCGCTGTTGCGCAGCGCCGTCGCAATCGCGTTGATCGATAGCAAAATGCCTTCGCCGATGCGCGGATCATCCTCGCCCGCGCGGCGCCGCTTGATCAGTTCGATCTGGAGCAGATTGAGCGGTTCGATATAGGGCAAGCGCAGCCGGATCGAGGCATCGAGCGCGGGATTGTTTGCAAGCAAATGCGCCTGACCGGTGGCCGCGAGCAAGCCGTCGTGGCTCGCCTGCCATTCGCCGCGGATGCGCCCGAATAGCGTTGCCGCCGCCGTGCGGTCCTCGACCAGCCCGGCGTAGCGCGCGGCCACGCCCATGTCGGATTTGGCGATCACTTGCTCCATATTGGCGAGCATCGCCGCGAACAGCGGCCAACTCTGCGCCATATCGGCGAGCAAGGCGGAATCGCCGAAATCGCGCAGCGCGCTGCCGACGCCGTACCAGCCGGGCAGCATGACGCGCGCCTGCGCCCAGCTGAACACCCAGGGAATCGCCCGCAAATCCTCGATCGCGTCGGATTTGGTGCGGCTGGCCGGGCGCGACCCGATCTTGAGCCCCGAAATCTCGGCAATCGGCGTCATCTGGCGGAAGAACTGGCGGAAGCCGGGGGTGCCGTAGACCAGATCGCGATAGGCCGCGAAGGCGCTGGCCGACAGTGTCTCCATCGCCGCGCCAAAGCGCGCATGATCGCGCGGCGACAGCCGCTGCGGCTCGAGGCTGGCGAGCAAGGTTGCCGATGCCATTGCCTCCAAATTGGTCGCAGCGCTTTCGCGCGTCCCATATTTGCCGGCGATGACTTCGCCCTGCTCGGTGATGCGAATACGCCCCTGTACGGTGCCGGACGGTTGGGCGCGGATCGCGGCAAAGGCCGATCCGCCGCCGCGCCCGACCGCACCGCCGCGCCCGTGGAAAAGCTGCATCGCCACGCCTGCGTTGGCGAATACCGGCGCGAGCGCGGTCGAGGCGCGGCTGAGGCTCCACGTGCTGGTCAGATAGCCGCCATCCTTGTTGCTGTCCGAATAGCCGATCATCACTTCCTGGTGTCCGCGTGCGCGGGCGATAGCGGCGACTTCGGGCAGCGCGAACCAGTCGGCCATGACTTGCGGCGCGGCTTCGAGATCGCCAATCGTTTCGAACAGCGGCACGGCCATGATCGCCGCGCAGGCGGGGTCACCGGGCGTGTAGAGCCCGACTTCCTTCAGCAGCAGATGGACTTCGAGCAGGTCGGAGACCGACTGCGCCATCGATACGACATAGTTTCTGATGCAGGCCGGGCCGTAGCGCGCGTGCGCCTCGGCAGCCGCAGTCAGGATCGCGAGTTCGCTCTGCGTCTCATTGGCATAAGCGGCGTAGCGGCTGACGAGCGGGCGCGGGCTGGCGAGTTCGCGGCGCAGCAGCGCGATGCGCGCACCCTCATCAAGCGCGCGATAATCGGCCTCAACACCAGCGCCTTTCAACAGATCGGCGACGACGCGTTCGTGCACTGCGCTATTCTGGCGCATGTCGAGCGTGGCGAGGTGAAAGCCAAACGTTTCGACCGCGCGGATCAGCCGCCCGAGCGCGCCCGCCGAGGCGAGCGCCCCGCCCTTTTCGGCAGCGAGGCCGTGCGCGATGGCGATCAGATCGGCGCGGAAGCTTTGGCAATCGGCATAGGGTTCGCCTGCCAGCGTGGCCGGGCGCGGGGCGGGCTTGCCGGTCAGCGCCAGATGGGTCGCGGCCAGCCGCGCGTAAATGCCCGACAGCGCACGGCGATAGGGCTCGTCAGCGCGCGCCTCGGCAAGGTCGCCGCTCGCGTCGGCCAGCGCCTGCACCTCGACAGACACTTCGGCATGGTCGGTCGAGATCGACAATTCGGCGCCAAGCGTGTGGACCGCATCGAGATAATGGACGAGCACCGTTTCGCAGGCGCGGGCGAGCGCGGTGCGCAGGCTGTCGGCGACGACGAAGGGGTTGCCGTCGCGGTCGCCACCGATCCAGCTGCCGGGGCGCAGAAAGCTGGGCACGCGCCGCCCGAGCGCACGATCCCAACGCTGGTAAAGCGCGGGCAAGGTCGGCAGGAAAATGTCGCGCAAATAGCTGAGCGCGGTTTCGACTTCATCGGTGACGTAGAGCCGCTCACGCCGGAGCACCCGAGTCTGCCACAGCAGCGCGATCTGACGCGCAATGGCCTGTTCGACATCGTCGCCGTCGGGGGTGGTGACCAGCCCCGCATCGCGCAGCTTCATCAGCTCGGCAATGCGGTTCTTGTGGTCGATCATCGACTTGCGGCGGACTTCGGTGGGATGCGCGGTCAGCACCGGCGCGATCAGCGCATGCTCCAGCAGTTCCGCCACGGCCGCGCGATCGATACCATCGGCGCCGAGACGCACGATAGCTGCTTCGAGATCGGCCCCCGCCTCGCGCGCGACGCCCTGACGATCCTCGGCGAGATTGGCGAGCATCGAAAACAGCATGAAGCCGCGCGTGAAATCGAGCGTTTCGTCCAGGCTGAGCCGGTCGAGCGCCATGTCGGTGGCGCCCGCGCTGCCAATGCCACGATGCCGCTCGACCGACGCCGAGCGGATCGCCTCGATCCGGTCGAACAAGTCGACGCCGCCATAGGCGCGGATCACATCCCCCAGCAGTTTGCCGAGGAAGCGTATATCGGGATTGTTGGTGATCGCAGGGAGGTCAGCCATGGCGCAATGCTGCGCTGCGGCAAAGGCGGGGTCAAGCCGCTAAGCCGCCGAAACCGTCATTTTCGAGATCGGGCACCGTCACTACCGCCAACGCGGATCGGCCGGTCGCACATGCAAGCGGCACATTATTCGCAGCGTTAGCGCTCGATCAGGCCTCCAGCTCGACGTCCCAGTAAAGCCAGTCGTGCCAGGTCTGGTGCAGGTAATTGGGCGGGAAGCGGCGGCCGTGTTCCTGCAGATGCCAGCTCGTCGGACGGATCGGCTGGATGTGGAGCGGCATATGCGCTTGCTTCGGCGTGCGTCCGCCCTTTTTCAGGTTGCACGGCGCGCAGGCGGTCACGACATTTTCCCAGGTCGTGCGGCCCTTTTGCGCGCGGGGGACGACGTGATCGAAGGTGAGGTCGCGCCCGGAGCCGCAATATTGGCACTCGAAACGGTCGCGAAGGAAGAGATTGAAGCGGGTGAAGGCGGGGAATTGCGAAGGCTTGACGAATTGCTTGAGCGCGATGACCGAAGGGAGCTTCAGCCTCGCGCTGGGACTTCGGACTTCCCGCTCATAATGGGCGACAATGTCGACCCGGTCGAGGAACACCGCCTTGATCGCGGTCTGCCATGGCCACACACTCAACGGATAGTAGCTGAGCGGCGTATAATCCGCATTGAGGACAAGGGCCGGGCAACCATCGGGGTGCCGAACCATGTCCGGATGCCGGATCAGATCGGGATGATACATTTTCCCTCCCAGACTTCTCGTAGCCGCCTTTCGCCGACTAGGATGACGGCATGATGACAGATCGCGCGACTCGTGGTCAATGGCCAGCTTGCAAT
>NZ_JAIEPC010000044.1 GCF_019749955.1 Sphingomonas sp. | reverse complement strand
GCTCGAAATCGGGATAGCGGCGGGCTCGATCGTGTTTCTGGCAGCGCTCGGGATCGTGGGCGCGCGCGCGGGCGGGGCGCCGGTGCTGCGGGCGACCATTCGCGTCACTTTCTGGGGCGCGATCGCCATGGCGATCACGGCAGGCGTCGGATTGCTGTTTGGCGCGGCCGGATAAGTTGACCCGCGCTTGTCGCCGGGATTAAGCGACGAGAAATCAACCCGACTCCGGGAGCGACCATGAACAAGCTCTACCCCAGTGCCGCCGCCGCGCTTGATGGCGTGTTGTTCGACGGGATGATGATCTGCGCGGGCGGTTTTGGCCTGTGTGGCATCCCCGAACGGCTGATCGACGCGATTCGCGATGCGGGGACCAAGGAGCTGACGATCGCCAGCAACAATGCCGGCATCGACGGCGAGGGACTCGGCAAGCTGCTGCGCACGCGGCAGGTGAAGAAGATGATTTCGTCTTACGTCGGCGAGAACAAGGAATTCGAGCGGCAGTATCTGAGCGGCGAACTGGAAGTCGAATTCTCGCCGCAAGGGACGCTCGCCGAGCGCTGCCGCGCAGGCGGCGCGGGCATTCCCGGGTTCTACACCAAGACCGGCGTCGGCACGCTGGTCGCGGAGGGCAAGCCGGTGATGGCATTCGATGGTGAGGAGTATATCCTCGAACGCGGCATTCGCGCCGACCTGTCGATCATCAAGGGCTGGAAGGCGGACGAGGCAGGCAATCTGATTTTCCGCAAGACCGCGCGCAATTTCAACCAGCCGATGGCAACGGCAGGCAAGGTCTGCGTCGCTGAAGTTGAGGAAATCGTGCCGGTCGGGAGCTTCAATCCCGATCAGGTGCATTTGCCCGGCATCTATATCAACCGACTGATCCTCGGCGCGCCCTATGACAAGAAGATCGAATTTGTGACGACGCGCGAGCGGGCGGCGGCGTGATCGACGCGAAGGTCCTTCTTGGGGCGACACTGCTCGCCGCGCTGCCGGTCCCGCTCGCCGCACAGCAGGCTCCGACGGCCAGCGCACAGGCCGACGACAGCGCGACGATCGATAGTGCGATTGCGGCGCTCTATGCGGTCATTTCCGGTCCGCCGGGGCCGCGCGATTGGGCGCGGTTCAAGGCGCTGTTCGTCCCCGAGGGGCGGCTGGTGCCGGTGAGCGACGCCGGCCCGCGCATCCTGACCCAGCAGGACTATGTCGAGCGCGCTGGCCCGGCCTTTGCCAAGGACGGCTTTTTCGAGACCGAGATTGCGCGCCGCACCGAACTTTATGGCAATGTCGCGCATGTCTTCTCGACCTATCAAAGCCGTCGCACGGCGACTGGCGCGCCGTTCGCGCGCGGGATCAATTCGATCCAGATCGTGCGCGTGGCGGGCAAGTGGCGGATCCTGTCGATCACCTGGCAAGGCGAGACCCCGGCTTTCCCATTGCCCGATGCCTATCTGCCGACCAAGCCCGCGCCGCAGGAGAAATAAGTATGCCCTGGACTCGTGACGATATGGCCGCGCGCGCGGCAAAGGAATTGCAGGACGGTTTCTACGTCAACCTCGGCATCGGCATCCCGACGCTTGTCGCAAACCACATCCCCGATGGCATGGACGTGACGCTCCAGAGCGAGAACGGGATGCTCGGCATCGGGCCGTTTCCGTATCCTGAGGACGTCGACCCCGATTTGATCAATGCGGGCAAGCAGACGATCTCCGAATTGCCCTCGTCGGTGTTTTTCAGCTCGGCCGACAGCTTCGCGATGATCCGCGGCGGGCATATCGATCTGACCGTGCTTGGCGCGATGGAAATCAGCGAAGGCGGCGACATTGCCAACTGGATGATCCCGGGCAAGCTGATCAAGGGTATGGGCGGGGCCATGGACCTCGTCGCGGGCGTCAAGCGCATCGTCGTTGTCATGGAACATACGTCGAAGAACGGCGACCCCAAGTTCATCCCCGCCTGCACGCTGCCGCTGACGGGCAAGAATGTCGTCGACATGATCATCACCGATCTGGCGGTGTTCCACCGGCCCGATCATGCGAGCCCGTTCGAGTTGATCGAGCTGGCCCCCGGCGTGACTGCCGCGGATGTGCGTGCCAAGACCACCGCGCATTATGTCGAGCGCGTCGCGGCTTAACGGCGTCACTGCCTCCCGAATCAAGATCGAAAATGAGTGCGATTGTGCCGCGCCTGCGGGGCGCGGATTGTGCCGAGTCGCGTGCATCGATCGCGCGCGGGCCGCATACAATTGCAACCGAAACGACCCAGATTGCCCTTCGTCTCGTGCCCGCCCCTGATTAACAAAAATGCGCCAGTGCAGCGGTTTACGCATTACTGCATCGGTATCAGGCGGACTTGGCCAACGCGCGTGGCGGGTTCTTGGCATCTAGGAGAGTGATCGATGAGCTTCACCAATCCAACGGTCTTCATCCAGCTCTGGGTGGACACAAATTCGGTGCAGAACGGCACCGAGAACGGCGTTTACATCGTCGACAACCGCGTCTCGAACGGCAGCACCAATGAAGGATCGACCAATCTGGGCACCAATGTCACCCAGAATTCGGTGATCCAGTGGAATGTGTTCAACATCGACCCGACCAGCGCCGACACACCAATGCTGACCGCGATCGGCAACGCGAGCGTATGGGGCGCCAGCGGACAGCCGCAGTTGCAGGGCGATGGCTCGTTCATTGGCCAGGCGCAGGCGACGGGGTCGGCGGGCTATCAGATCACGTTCAACGTCCAATCGTCGGGCGGATCGGGTGTTACCGTCAATGTCAGCCCGTCGATGAATGTCCACTGATCGTCGTCCACCGCGCGCCAAAGCAGCGCGCCTTGCTCGTCCCCAAAATCCAAGGAAGCGAAAAATGATGATGAACCAGAAACTCCTGGTGGTTGCACAACAGCCGATCCTCAAGCCGCAAGTGTCGATCGTGATCGCGGTCGATTGTGCCTATGTTGCCGCCCAACAGGGCAGAAATATCAGCACCGGCGTCTATATGATGGACAATATGGCCAATAATGGCAGCACCAACGAAGGCAATTTGGAATTGAGTTCAGTGGTGCCGGTCGGCTCGCTGATTGGGTTCAATTCGGTGCCAATCGATCCGACTGCGGGCACCGTGGCCATTACCGGTTTCACGGTGAGCCAGGGCAGCGTGTTCGGGTCGCAAGGCTATCCGCAGCAGCAGCCGCCAATCGGCAGCGAGCCCGCTGGCGCCTATTGGATCGGCCAGGCGATGAATGCCGGTAGCCAGACCTATCAGATCCAGATCAAGGTGACGGTCGGGACAATCCGGCCGATTTCTTACTTCATCAACTGGGATCCGTTCATCACGGCAAAATGATCATGCGAACCAGCGCCCGACGCGGCAGAGCCACGTCGGGCGTATTGCCTGACAGCTTGCCCTCGGCTGGGCGCAGACGCGTTGCCTGTGGGGGCT
This sequence comes from Sphingomonas sp., assembly GCF_019749955.1. Taxonomy (GTDB): domain Bacteria; phylum Pseudomonadota; class Alphaproteobacteria; order Sphingomonadales; family Sphingomonadaceae; genus Sphingomonas. The sequence continues at coordinate 15,588 of NZ_JAIEPC010000044.1, read as the reverse complement.
GCGCGGCGTAGGGCGGCGCCATGTTCAACATGTTGCGTCAGCGTTATCTCGACATCCTCGCTTCGGTGTACATTTACAACGAGCACCGCGGCTATACGAGCATCGACCGCGTGCTGGAGGCCGTGCGCGCCTGTTGCCCCGATGATCACCAGTTTATCGCCGAGGTCGAAAAGCACCGCGCCGACGAACGCAAACATTATGTGATGTTCAAGCGCTGGTTCGAGCTGAAGGGCAGCCGTCCGTTCAAGGTCGACCGCACTTGCGGCCATATCGACCGCTTTGTCGAAATTATGTTCGGGCGCGGGATCGACGCGCTCGATACCCAGGCGATCATCGCCAACAAGGACCAGTTCGAGCGGCTGTGCCGGGTGATCATGCTCACCGAACAGCGCGGGATGCGGCAAGTCGATGTGCTGCTCAAATCACCGCTGGTGAAGTCCGACCCCGTCATGATGAAGATCTTCCGCATCATCGAGCGTGACGAGCCGAGCCATTGGCAGCCCTATCAAGCATGGCTCGAACGTACCGGACGCAAGCCTGCGTCGTGGATCGAGCGGGCGGTTGATTTCTGGATTCACCGCGAATTGCTGCTGTTCAAAATCCCTGCGCTTTACCTCAACCCCTGGCTCGGGCGGCAAAGCGACTGGGCCGATGCGGGCGAAGTGCCGACGGGTGCGTTCGCGGTTTGAAATCGTAACATTGCCCGGTTAGGGCAATGACATGCGTGTCTTGCTAACAGGATCGTCGGGGTGGCTGGGCCGCTATATCGCGCCACAGCTGCGCGCCGCCGGGCATCAAGTGACGGGGCTCGATCCGGCGCCGGGCGCCGACACCGATGTCGTCGGCTCGGTCGCCGACCGCGCGCTGATCGGGCGCATCTTCGCCGATGCCGGGATCGAGGCGGTGATCCATTCGGGCGCGCTGCACAAGCCCGACATCATTCGCTATCCGACACAGGCGTTCGTCGATGTGAATGTCACCGGCACGCTCAACCTGCTCGAAGCAGCCGTCGAACATGGCGTGCAGCGATTCGTCTTCACCTCGACCACGTCGCTGATGATCTCGGCGGCGGTGCGCGCCGGCGCCAGCGACCGCGCGATCTGGCTCGACGAGGGCTTCGCGCCGCTCGAACCGCGCAACATCTATGGCATTACCAAGCTCGCCGCCGAGCAGATTTGCCGCCTGTATCATCAGCGCCACGCGCTGCGCTGTATCATCCTGCGCACCGGGCGCTTCTTCCCCGAGGAAGATGACACCGACCTGACGCTGTCAGGCGAGAACAACAAGGCGAACGAGTTCTTGAACCGCCGCCTGACGGTCGAGGATGCAGCGGCGGCGCATCTGGCGGCGCTCGATCGCGCGCCGACGCTGGGCTTCGACCTGTTTTTGGTCGCGGCGCCGACGCCATTCGCGTCGGCCGATGTCGTGCCGCTCAAGGCCAATGCCGCGACCGTTGTGGCGCGTTATTTCCCGGATGCACCAGCGCTTTACGCGGCGCGCGGGTGGGAGCTGCCGATGACGATCGACCGCGTTTATGATTCGCGCCGCGCCGAAAAGATGCTCGGGTTTCGCTGCCAGACCGATTTCGCCGCCGTGCTGCAGGCGATGCGCGACGGCGCGCCACTGCCGTACGCGCATGAAGCAGGCTATGTCTCGCCGCTGGTGAGCGGGACGATGGCTTGATCCAGGGCGGATTTTGCGCGTCTTCGCCGATTTGGGCGCTTCCATCGCCCGCGCCAAAGGCTTAAGCCGCAATCGACGCAGCGATGCCAACAGGCGGCGCGTCGGGTCGTACGGGGGATGATCGATGAAGCGCGCGTTGGTGATGTTGGTGGCAGGTACCGTTCTCGCCGGGGCCTGCGCCTTTGCCGCGAGCGGCAAGCCGCCCGCCGAGATGAAGCTGTGGCGGCTCGATTGCGGTGCGGCGCAGGTCAACGATCTGAACGTGTTCAACGACACGCGCGCCTTCCCTGCCAAATCCAGCATGCGCTTCACGTCGAGCTGCTATCTGATCAAGCACGGCGATAGCTACTTGCTGTGGGACACCGGCCTGTCGACCGCGCTGAAGGGCGTGCCAACCAACGACAAGGACCCGATCTCGGCAACGCTGACGGTGACGATCCCCGAGCAGCTCGCGAAGATCGGGGTCAAGCCCAGCGATATTTCGATCATCGGCATCAGCCATTATCACTTTGATCATACCGGTCAGGCAGGCGCGTTTCCGCAAGCCAAATTGCTGATCGGCAAGGGCGATTATGACTCGCTTGCGGCCACGCCGCCCAAGAACGGCGCCGATCCGACGCCGCTGAAGAACTGGATCGGCGGCCCCGGCGCGAGCGAACCAGTGGCGGGCGACAAGGACGTGTTCGGCGATGGCAGCGTGACGATGATCGACCTGCCGGGACATACCCCGGGCCACCATGCGCTGTTGCTCAAGCTGCCCAAGCTCGGGGCTGTGCTGTTGTCGGGCGATCAGGTTCATTTGCGCGAGAATTTGCCGATCGATGGCGTGCCGACCTTCAACTATGATCGCGCCCAGACCATTGCGTCCTATGACCGCTTCAAGAAGCTGGCGGCAAACACCAAGGCCTTGGTGATTATTCAGCACGACGCGCGCGACATCCCCAAGCTGCCCGCTTTTCCTGCCGCCGCTGAATAGTGACGGGCTTGCCGCGCCCGCTGGAGCGCGGCAGGGGAAGCGATAAGAACAGCAACGGGAGAGCGTGATGCGGGCATTGTTATCGAAAGCGCCGGGCGGCCCCGAAACGCTGGTGATCGACGACTTGCCCGACCCCGTTCCCGGCAAGGGGCAAGTGCTGGTCGCGGTCAAAGCCTGTGCGATCAACTATCCCGATGTGCTGATCATCGAGGACAAATATCAGTTCAAGCCCGCGCGCCCCTTCGCGCCGGGTGGCGAGATTTCGGGTGTGGTTGAAGCGCTGGGCGAGGGCGTCACCTCGCTCGCGGTCGGCGACCGGGTGCTCGGCACGATCGGTCATGGCGGGCTAGTCGAGAAAGTCGTGAGCGATGCGGCGCGGCTTTACAAGCTGCCTGAGGGGCGCTCGTTCGAGGAAGGATCGGCGCTGGTCCTGACCTATGGCACGACGATCCACGCGCTGCTCGATCGCGGGCATTTGAAGGCGGGGCAGACGCTCTTGGTGCTGGGCGCCGCGGGCGGTGTCGGGCTCGCAGCCATTGAGCTTGGCAAAGCCTTTGGTGCGCGCGTGGTCGCAGCCGTGTCGTCGGAGGAAAAGGCGCAGGCGGCGCGCGAGGCAGGCGCCGATGTCACGCTCGTCTATGGCCGCGCACCCTTCGACAAGGACGCCTCGAAGGCGCTGGCGGATCAATTCAAGGCGGCGCTTGGCCCCAATGGCGCCGATGTCATCTATGATCCGGTCGGCGGCGATTATGCTGAGCCCGCGCTGCGATCAATCGCGTGGGAAGGGCGTTACCTCGTCGTGGGCTTCCCGGCAGGCATTCCGCGCCTCCCGCTCAACCTGACCTTGCTCAAAAGCTGCGACGTGTGTGGTGTGTTCTGGGGCGCCTTTGCCGCGCGCGACCCGGAGGCCAATCAGGCGCATATCGATCATCTTTTCCGGCTGTGGGCGGAAGGCAAAATCCACCCGCGCGTCACCGAAGTGTTCGATTTCGCCGATGGCGGTGCCGCGATCGCCAAGATGGCGGCGCGCGGCGCGATCGGCAAACTCGTGGTCCGCGTCGCGGCTTAGTTGCGAACGCGCACGCGGCGCCCTATTTGCTCAACACCAACCTATCCGGAAAGATGCCGATGACCACTTTCGATGATCGCGAACGCGCTTTCGAGACGCAATATGCGCGCGAGGAGGATCTTGCCTTTCGCGTGACGGCGCGCCGTAACAAGCTCGTCGCGCATTGGGCGGCAGGGCTGATGAAGCTGACGCCCGAAGAAGCCGATGGCTATGCCAAGGCCGTTGTCCAGGCCGATTTCGAAGTCGCGGGCGACGAAGATGTCATCCGCAAGCTGATCGGCGATCTGACCGCGGCGGGCGTCGACATCGACGAGACGGCGGTGCGCCGCGCGCTCGACGAGCAGGCGACCGAAGCGCTGCGCCAGTTGAAGGCGGGCTGAGCCGATGCCGATGCCTGCCGCCGAGATCGAGGCGCTGATCCGCGCCGGGATTCCTGACGCGCAGATCGAGATCACCGACCTGGCCGGCGACGGCGACCATTATGCTGCGCGCGTCACCAGCGCCTCCTTCCAAGGCATGCCGCGCATCAAGCAACATCAGGCGGTCTATGCCGCGCTCGGCGGGCGCATGGGGGGCGTCCTCCACGCGCTGCAACTGACGACTGCCCTTCCTGACTGAGGACCAAACCATGACCGACGAAACCCACGCCCGCATTGCCGACCTTGTCGAAAAAAACGACGTGCTGCTGTTCATGAAGGGCACCGAGCTCTTCCCGCAATGCGGCTTTTCGAGCAAGGCAGTGGCGATCCTTCAGCATTTGAATGTCGGCTTCGAAACCGTCGACGTGCTGCAGGATCAGGGCATTCGCCAGGGCATCAAGGCCTTTTCCGACTGGCCGACGATCCCGCAGCTCTATGTGAAGGGCGAATTCGTCGGCGGCTCGGACATCATGATGGAGATGTTCGAATCGGGTGAGCTTGCGCAGCTCTTCGAAGTCAAGGGTCTGGTTGGCGCGCACTAGATCACAACAACGGGGGCGCTGAACAATGCTGTTGCAAAAGGGCGGTTTCCCGCAGCCGCTTGGCGCACCCTCGCCGATGCTGATCTGTGATCTGACGCAAAGTTGGTCGGCAAAGGCCGGCGGCGGCGTCGGCACCTATATGAAGGCCAAGCGCGACTATGTGCTGGCGCATACGCCGCACAGCCTGCTCCAGATCGTGCCGGGGGCGGAAGACAAGATTGTCGTCGACGGCCGCCATATCTGGGCCGAAGTCGGTGCCGATCCGGTGAGGGGCAGCCCCAACTACCGTTTCATTCTGCGCACCAAGATCGTCCGCGAAATTCTGGCGCGCTATCGCCCCGCGATCGTCGAATCCCTCTGCCCCTGGGTGTTGCCCTGGACCGCGATTCATCATCGGCGCGCGTTTCCCGAAACCGCGCTGGTCGCAGGCTACAGCACCGATTTCCCCAATGCGCATGTCTTTCGCGTCGCGCAAAAATTGTTCGGCACGCCGATCGGGCGCGGCTTCCAGTGGCTGTCCTATGGCTATGCCGAGATCACCTATCGCGAGTTCGATTGGGTTTACACGCTGTCGGAGGATATTCGCGGCGTGCTGGCGCGGCGCAAGATCCACCGCACGAGCGTGCTGCCGCTTGGGGTCGACATCACGCGTTTTCATCCGTCGAAGCGTGATCCGGGCTATCGCGCCGAGCTTGGCTTGCCCGGCGACGGGCCGCTGCTGATTTACGCGGGGCGGCTCGACAATGAAAAGCGCGCGCAGATACTGATTGAGGTGATCCGCCACTTGTCGCCGTCGCTCGGCGCCGCGCTGGTGCTAATCGGCGACGGCAAACGCCGCGATGATATGATGGCCGATGCGGCGGGGCTGCCGATTGCCTTTCCGGGATTCGTGGCTGATCGTGGGCAGCTCGCCCGGGCGCTGGCATCATCGGATATTTATGTCTCCGGCATGGCCGACGAGACCTTTGGCATTTCGATCGTCGAGGCGCAGGCATCGGGCCTGCCCGTGGTCGGCGTCGCGAGCGGCGCGATGATCGACCGCATAGCCGAGGGGCTGGGGCTGCTCGGGCCGGTCGATGATGCGGCGGCGATGGCGCGCAATGTCGAGGCAGTCTGGCAGGACAATCCGCGCGCGATTGGTGCTGCCGCGCATCTCCATGCGCAGCAATTCAGCTGGGATCGCACGTTCGAGCTGTTGTTCGATGATATCTATCCGCGCGCGCTGTCGCATGCGGCCTTGCGCGCACGCACCGGGCGGCGGGCAGCGGATCGCGCGCATCTGGCGGCAATGGCGGCGGGCTGAGTCGCGGCGTTGGCGGGTGCCGGGTGGGGCGGATCGACGCGATACCGGAAAAACAGTCGATCCGCCCGCTGAAGCGGCATGCCGCTCGGCACACCACTAGTAATGCAGCCTGCGTGCCAAAGTACGAAAACCTCAGTTTTTCGATAGGTTGAATGGTTAACGACCGCGCGCCACAGCGGCTGAGTGTAAGCTTTTCCGACGGCCCCATGGACTGTATCGCTCCACCACCACACAGGCTATTGACTACAGGCGTAATCAATGCGATTACGGGCGTAGTCGATAGGGAATTTGCGCATGACCGAACGAATCAGCGACGCCGAACATATGGTGATGGAAGTGCTCTGGGATCAGGCACCGCTGTCGGCGCAGGATGTGGCCGAGCGGATCGGGTCGGCGCGCGATTGGAGCGCCAACACCGTCAAGACGCTGCTCGGCCGCTTGCTCGCCAAGAAAGTGATCGGTCACGAAGAGGATGGCCGCCGCTATCTCTACCGCCCGCTCGTCGCGCGCGAGGATTATGTGGCGGGCGAGTCGCAGCGGCTGATTGATCGGCTGTTCGGCGGCAAGCTGACGCCGCTCGTTGCGCATCTGGCCGAACGCGACCAGCTGACCAGCGGTGACATTGCCGAGATTGAAGCGCTGCTGAAGGCGCTGAAGCAATGATCGCCTGGGCGATTGAGGCGCTGATCGCCTCCACCTTGCTGATGCTGCTGGTGCTGGTGCTGCGCGCGCCGGTGCGGCGCGTGTTTGGTGCGGGCGTTGCCTATGCGCTGTGGCTGTTGCCGGTCGTGCGGCTGCTGCTGCCGCCGCTCCCCGCTGACTGGCAGCCGAGCGCTGCGGCGCCAATCAGCCGCGCGGCCGAGCAAGTCACGGTGATGTTTGTCGACATGGCCGGCGCCGCGCCGACGCGCGATGTGGCGGCGGCGCCCGATTATGGCCCCGTTTTGCTCGCGATCTGGGCGATTGGCGCGGTCGGCTTCATTGGCTGGCACCTGATCCGCTACCGCCAGTTTGTGCGGTCGATGCTCGCCGATGCCCGCGCGACCGTGTTCGGTCCGGTGCGGGTGATCGAAAGCGACAGCGCGAGTGGCCCATTGGCCTTCGGCATCTGGCGCAAATACGTGGCGTTTCCGAGCGACTTCAAGGAGCGTTACGACGCTGACGAACAGGCACTCGCGCTCGCACATGAACTGACGCACCATGCGCGCGGGGATCTGATTGCGAACTGGGTCGCGCTCGTGGTGCTTGCGCTCCACTGGTTCAATCCGATCGCCTGGCGCGCGTTCCGGGCGTTCCGCGCTGATCAGGAAATGGCGTGTGATGAGCGGGTGCTGGCGGGTCGCGCGGCCAATGTCCGCCATGCCTATGGCCGCGCAATCGTGAAATCGGCGCATGGCGGGGCGGTGTCCGCTGCCTGCCATCTGCACACTATCAACGAACTCAAAGGGAGATTGAGGATGTTGTCGAAGGATCGTGTTTCGAAGGCGCGGCTCGCGAGTGGTGCCGCAGCGGTTGCCGCCGTTGCGCTGGTGTCGCTCGCGCTGACCGCATCGGGCACCCAGGCCGCTGAGCGGTTGCGCAGCCAGGTGAAGGCGTCGATCGGCGTCGATCTGGCGCAGCTCGATGCGCCCAAGGCTCCGGTTCCTCCCGGCGCTCCGCAGGCCGCCGATCTGCCGCCGCCGCCCAAGCTCGCCGAAGCGCCGCCCGCGCCGCCCGCCAAGCCCGAAGCGCGGCGTCACACCAAGATCATCATCCGCACCAAGGACGGCAAGGTTGAGACGATCGATACCGAAGGTGAGGACATCGACGCCGAACTCGCCCGCGTCATGCCCGAGAGCAAGATCCGCGTGATGGTGCCTGACGTGATCGAGGGCAAGTGCGCCGACGCCGACGGCAAGCCGCTCGTCAAGAATGAACGCAGGGACGGCAAGCAGGTGATCATCATCTGTCGCAACCGGATCGAGCGGCTGGCCAGCGACGCCAAGTGGCAGGCCAAGCGCGCGGAGATCGTTATGCTGCGCGCGGGTGAGATTCAGCGACATGCCCGGATGAGCGCGCTCGACAGCGTGCGCGCGGCGCGGGCGGGCATTGTCGCCAATCGCGACATGTCTGAATCGGCCCGCGCTGCCGCGCTCAAGGGTATCGATCAAGCGATTGCAGAGCTTGAGGCCGACGCCGCCAAGGCGAAATGACCTCAACCGGCCCGGCGGACTTGCCCATCCGCCGGGCCGGACGTTGGTTGAAGAGCCCGGCCAACGGCCGGACATGGCTTGAGTTACCCAGGGCGAAGGGCCATGTGACGGGCCATGGAATCGCCCCCCACCGGCGCGCTGGTCGCGCTCGATCCGCTGGTCGCGCGGGTGCTTGCGCCCAATCCGTCGCCGTTCACTTCCACCGGCACGCAGACGCATCTGGTCGGCACCGAAGACCTCGCCGTCATCGATCCTGGTCCTGATGATGCGGACCACATCGCGGCCTTGCTCGCGGCGATTGGCGGGCGGCGCGTTTCGGCGATCGTCATCACCCACACCCACCGCGATCACAGCCCCGCCAGCCGCGCGCTGGCGGCGGCGACCGGCGCGCCGATTGTGGGGTGCGCGCCGCTGGTGGTGGATATGGGCGGGCGCTCGGACGCAGCGTTCGATACTGATTATGCCCCCGATCTGGTGCTGGCCGATGGCGAAAGCGTGACGGGCGCGGGGTGGACCCTCACCGCAGTGGCGACGCCCGGCCACACCTCCAACCACCTCGCTTTCGCGCTGCCCGAGACCGGCGCGCTGTTTTCGGGCGATCATGTGATGGGGTGGTCGACGACGGTGGTGATGCCGCCCGATGGCGACATGACCGCGTTCATGGCCAGCCTTGCCAAGCTTCAGACGCGTGACGACACCGTCTATTATCCCGCGCATGGTGATCCGGTGACCAATCCGGCGCAGCACGTCCGCCATCTGATCGGTCACCGCAAGGCGCGCGAAGGCCAGATTTTGCGCGCGCTCGAAGCCGCACCGACGACGATCCCGGCAATGGTTGCGTCAATGTATGCGGGCGTCGACCAAAGGCTCTGGCCAGCAGCGGGTGGATCGGTGCTTGCGCATCTGATCGACCTCGAAGGGCGCGGTATCGTCGCCCGCGACGTGGACCAATGGCATCGGCGCTGATGCCCGCCACCCGGCGCTGGCTGATTGTTCTGGCGGTGGTGCTGGCGGCGGCGGCGATCGTCTTCCTCGCCTATGACCGGTACCGCGAACGCTATGCGGTGACCGCGCCCGATGAGGGCGGGGCGCCGATCACGACGCTCATCTCGGCGCGGATGGCGGGCGCGAGCGCGCTGAAGGTCGCTTCCTTGTCGGGGACGATCCAGAGCACTGCATCGGACATTCGCGGCTTCGGCTGGTTGCGATCGGATCAGGTCGTGAAAATGCCCTATTCGGTCGATTATTTCGTCGAAGTGGCGCGGATCGGGCCGGGCGACATCGAATGGTCGGACGCGACGCGCACGCTGATCGTCGAGGCGCCCGATGTCGCGCCAGCGCCCGCCAATATCGACGAAGCGCGCCGCAGCCTCGTCAAGACGACCGGCATTTTCGTCACGCGCAAGGCGGCTGAGGATTTGGCGCTGCGCACCTCGATCCACGCGACGGCAAAGGCGAATGCGGTGGCGTCGTCGCCTGCGCGGATGGCGCAGGCGCGTGAGCTTGCGCGGCAGGCTCTGGTCAAGCTCTACGCCAATCCGCTGCGCGCGCTCGGGCATGGGGATGCGCGGGTGATCGTAACCTTTCCCTCCGAACGGCGGCGGATAAACGGCGAGCAATGGGACATGTCGCGCAGCGTCGAGGATGTGCTGAACAACAAATTCTAGGACCTAATGTCACCCCACTGACCCGTTCGTTTCGAGCGCAGTCGAGAAACAGGCCACGAGCGCCGCACACCGTGTCTCGACTTCGCTCGACACTTACGGAGAAGGGGTACCCTACCCGAGGTCGTTCCGTTTACGCGCGCTCATCCAGCAGCGCGCGGATCGGTCTGCCGAGCGCGACTAACGCCAGTCCACCGCCGCCGACGATCGCCGCGTGCAGCAGCCAGAATTGCGATGCCGATAGCGTCTCGTACAAACCGCCGAGCCGACCGCTGATCGTGCTCGCGAAAAACGTCGCGAGATAATTCACCCCGAGCAAGGTGCCGCGCAGCCCCGTAGGACTCCGCGTCGCATAGAGCGCGAGCGCGATCGGCGTGAAATAGAGCCAGCCGATGTTCGACAACAGATGAAACGCGACTGCCCACAGGATCGGCGCACGCCCGTCAGCGCCCGCGACCAGCGGAGCGAGCGCCAGCCATGCGGTCGCTCCGGCAAAGATGAAGCAACCAATCGCCATCTTGCCGAGATCGTCGGGTTCTTGCCCCTTCGCCGCTTGTCGCTGCCACAGCGCGAGGAAGAAGGGCATCACCAGCACCGGCGCGAGTCCGTCGAGTGCCTGCAACCACGGCACCGGCACCTGAAAGCTGCCGATCCCCAAGCTCACATGATCGCGCACCCATAGGTTATAGACGTTCCAGACCTGCGACTGGGCGATCCAGAAAGTGATCTGCAGCGGCCAGACAATCGCGAATCCCAGCAGCCGCCGCCGGTCGCGCGCGGTGAGCGGCGCGCGGGCTTCGCGCGGCACACGGCCCGTCTCGGCGGGGAGCAGGCCCTGTCCCGCGACATAGACGCCAAGCCCGATCATCATGCCCACCGCCGCAAAGGCGAAGCCGGTGTGCCAGCCATAAGCGACCGCCAGCGCGCCGGTGATGATCGGCGCAATGAACGCGCCGATATTGATGCTGACATAATAGAGCTGGAAGGCGTCGGCCGAGCGCCGGTCGCCCTCTTCGTAGAGCGACTTCACTTGCGCGGCGAGATTGCCGCGCAGCATCCCCGCACCGATGATCAGCAGCAGCAGCGCGATCAGAAAGCTTTCGTCGAACGCGAGGCAAATATGCCCCGCCGCCATCGCCAGCCCGCCAATGATCACGGCCACGCGCCGCCCGGTGATCCGGTCGCCGATCGCCCCGCCGATCACCGGCGTGAAATAGACCAAGCCGACATAGAGGCCGAAGGTTTGCGCCGCGAGCGCCTGCACCGACAGCGGGCCGGTGATGCCTTCGACGATTCCCCGGAACGTCGCGAAACCCGTGATCTTTTCGATATGCCCGGGCAGCAGCAATTGCCCAACCATGTACAGCACCAGCAGCGCCTGCATGCCGTGGAACGAAATGCGCTCCCAAAGCTCGGTGCCTGAAAGCACCCACAGCCCGCGCGGCTGATCGAACATCGACGCGCGCGGCACGGTATCGGCAGGGGCGGGAAAGGCGGTTTCGGCCATCGGGTCAGGCTTGCACGCACCCGAACCCTTGGCAAGGCGCGGGCGCGCCGCAGCGCAGCGCATTGAGTCCGATCGGCGCAGCGGGTATCGTCGCTCCGGGGAATGGGGGCATCATCATGGCGACACTGGCTGAACCGCAGCGCATCGAGCAGAACGACGATCGCTTTTTCCTGACCATGGCCTTCGTCATGGCGGGGGTGGTCGTGCTGGGCTTCGGCCAGTTTGCCGCGCGCGGGCTGTCTACGTTCAACCGCCCGCCGATTGTGCACGCCCATGCCATCATCTTCATGGGCTGGGTGGCGATTTACGTCGCGCAAAACTGGTTCGCGACGCGCGGGCCGATTGCGCTCCACCGGCGGCTCGGCTGGTTCGCGCTCGGCTGGCTCGCGCTGATGTTTTACTTCGGCACCGCCGTGACGGTGATGAATGTGCAGGCGGGGACGGTGCCGTTCATTTTCCAGCCGCTGCATTTTCTGGTGTTCGATCCCTTGTCGTTGATCGGTTGCGCGGCGCTGATCGGTGCAGGGATTAGCCAGCGCACACACACCGGCTGGCACCGGCGGCTGAATTATTGCGGCATGGCGCTGCTGATGGGGCCAGCCGTTGGCCGCATCCTGCCGATGCCGCTCCTCATCCCCTGGGCCTATCAGAGCGCGTTTTTCACAGTGCTGATCTTTCCGCTGATTGGCATGATTGCCGATTGGCGGCGCGACGGGCGGGTTCATCCGGCGTGGTTCTGGGGCCTCGGCGGGATGATCGCGACCGAAGCGCTGACCGATGCGATTGCCTTCACCCCCGTCGGGCTATCGCTCTATCAGGCGGTGACGGCGGGGACGCCGGGCGCGGCAATCGCGCCGCTCGGCTTTCCACCTTTCCCAGCGGGTTGATCCTGCGGGCGTGCGGGGCCATGTGAGCCGCCGACACTGCGAGGGGAAATGTCATGAATGCGCCGCACCGCGAAAGCCTGGTCGGACTCGATCTGCGTGCCGAAATCGACCGGCTGCGCAAGGAACGCAATGCGGTGATCCTCGCGCATTATTACCAAAAGCCCGAGATTCAGGACATTGCCGATTTCGTCGGCGACTCGCTCGACCTGAGCCGCAAGGCGCAGGCGACCGATGCCGATGTCATTGCCTTTTGCGGCGTGAAGTTCATGGCCGACACCGCGAAAATCCTGAGCCCCGAAAAAATCGTCGTGCTGCCCGATCTGAATGCCGGGTGCAGCCTCGAAGACAGCTGCCCGCCGGATAAATTCGCGGCGTTTCGTGCGGCGCACCCCGATCACATCGCGCTGACCTACATCAACTGCTCGACCGAAGTGAAGGCGCTGAGCGACGTCATTGTTACCTCGTCGTCGGCGGAAAAAATCCTGAGCCAGATTCCGCTCTCGCAGAAAATCATCTTCGGCCCCGACAAGCATCTCGGCGGCTATCTCGCGCGCAAGACGGGCCGCGAGATGCTGCTCTGGCCGGGCGTGTGCATCGTCCACGAAGCCTTCAGCGAAACCGAGCTGTTGAAGCTCAAGGCCAAGCACCCCGGCGCCCCGGTGGCGGCGCATCCCGAATGCCCACCCTATATCCTCGACCATGCCGATTATGTCGGCTCGACCAGCGGCATCCTCGCCTATGCCAGCGACATGCCCGGCGACACGCTGATCGTCGCGACCGAGCCGCACATCATCCACCAGATGCAAAAGGCCGAGCCGGGCAAGAATTTCATCGGCGCGCCGGGGGCTGACGGCAACTGCAACTGCAACATCTGCCCGTACATGGCGCTCAACACGATGGAAAAGCTCTACATCGCATTGCGCGATCTGAGCCCACGGATCGAGATTGAGGAAGGGCTGCGGCTGCGCGCCAAGAAATCGCTCGACGCGATGCTGGCGATGGCGAGCGGGACGGTGGGCTTGGGCGATCTGGGGCCGGTGCCGGTCAGCGGTGATTGAGGCCTCGTAATTTGTCGGCGCCGGGCGGTTGGGATAATGGCCGCGCCGCAGTAAGCGAGTAACGGACCCGCATGGACCAACCGATATTCTTCGATCCGACGGGTGCGCGGCGACGCTGGACGGGGCGGGGTTTCTGGTCGGTGATCGGGCTCGCCGTTTTTGCCGCCGCCGTCTTCATTCTGACGCTGGTCAACGTGCCCAGCAAAGGCGATCTGCCGCTGGCGTTTGAGCGTGCCCAACCGGCGCCGCTCAGCCGCCAGATTTCGACGCTGCGCAATCGGCTGGATCGCTGGCTGCCGCGCGGCAAGCCGGCCGCCGGGGCCAAGCCGGTGACGATGGCTTTCTATGTGCCGTGGGACCCGTCGAGCGCCGAATCGCTCAGCCGCAACATCGGCGCGATCGACATATTGGCGCCGGTGACGCTGTTCGTGAACGGCCCGGCCCATGCGCTCAATGCCACGCAAGATGCACCGCTCGCGCGGATATTGGCCGGGGCGCAGCGCCGCCCGACAGTGATGCCGCTGGTGCAAAATGCCCAAAATGGTCAATGGGACAGCAAGGGCGCGGCAGCATTATTCGCCAGCAAGACCGCGCGCGCAACGTTCCTCGCCGCGCTCAAGGCGGAGGTGACCGCGCACCGCTGGGCGGGCGTGGTGTTCGATTTCGAATCGCTGCCGCCCAGCGCGGTGCCCGCCTATCGCCAGCTGATCAAGGAAGCCAATGCGGCGTTCGATCCGATCAACGCATCGGTTTATGTGACGGTGCCGGTCGGCGATCCGGCATGGTCGCCGCGCGCCTTTGCCGCAGTCGCCGACAAGATCATCCTGATGAACTATGATTTGCATTCGGAAGCGGGTGATCCCGGGCCGATCGCGCCGCAGGCCTGGTATGTCGATAATCTCCGCCGCGCGCTGGCTGAAGTGAAGCCCGACCGGATGATCGTCGCGGTCGGCAGCTATGGCTATGACTGGCACGGGGATGTCGCCGACCCGCTGACGGTCGAGGAAGCATGGCTCGCCGCGCACGACAGCGATGCGCCGCCGGTGTTCGATCCGGTCAGCGGCAATAGCGGCTTCGGCTATGAAGAAGGCGGGGTGCGGCATCAGGTCTGGATCCTCGATGCCGCCGCCATGTGGAATGAGTTGAAGGCACTGCGCGCGAGTGGGCTCGGCAGCATCGCGCTGTGGCGGCTCGGCAGCGAGGACCCCGGCGTCTGGTCAGCGATTGCGGCGTTTCGAGGCGGCACCTTGCCGGACTTGCGGCGGATCGATCAGGTTACCAACGCCGACGTCGAGTCCTCGGGCGAAATCCTGCGCATCACCGCGACACCGCGCAGTGGCGCGCGCACCTTGCGTTTTGACGCTCAGGGGCTGATCCGCGACGAGCAATACGACGTTTTGCCGACGCCCTATGTCGTCAAGCGTACAGGGGCGATGCCCAAGCTGGTGGCGTTGACCTTTGACGATGGCCCCGATCCCAGCTGGACGCCGCCGATCCTCGATGTGCTCAAGCGCGAGAAAGTGCCCGCCACCTTTTTTGTGATTGGCGAGAATGCACTCGCCAACCCGCTGCTGCTCCAACGGATGGTGCGCGAGGGGCATGAGCTCGGCAACCACACCTATACTCATCCCAATCTCGCGCTCGCGTCGACCCCCATCACCAAGCTCGAGCTCAACCTCACCCAGCGCTTGATCGAAGCCTATACCGGGCACTCGACCCGGCTGTTCCGCGCGCCCTATTTCGGGGATGCCGAGCCGACGACGGCGGATGAATTGCTGCCCGCGCTGATCGCGCAGGGGCAGGGCTATACCGTGGTCGGATTGCACGCCGACCCCGGCGACTGGAAGCGCCCCGGCGCGCAATCGATCGTCGACCAGACGGTGGCGTCGGTTGAGTCAGCGACTCCCGAAAGCTCACGCAACATCGTGCTGCTCCACGACGGCGGCGGCGATCGCGCGCAGACGGTGGCGGCGCTTCCGGCGTTGATCGATCGGCTCCGCGCCGACGGCTATCGCTTTGTGCCGGTCTCCACCCTCGCGGGGCTGAACCGCGAGGCGGTGATGCCGACGATCAAGGGCTCTGATCTGGCGGCGGTGCGCGCCGATGTCGGTATCTTCCTGTTGCTGGCCGGAACCCAGTGGCTGTTCGGCTGGATGTTCGCGCTGGCGATTGGCATCGGCATTGCGCGCGCGGTGATCATCGCTGGTGTGGCGCTGCTGCGCCGCCGCCGCACCACGCCGCCGGAAGCGAGCCATCAGCCGCCGGTGTCGGTGATCATTCCTGCGTTC
>NZ_JAIEPC010000053.1 GCF_019749955.1 Sphingomonas sp. | reverse complement strand
AGTGCCTCGATCTTGCCGGCATCCTTGTCGACGCAGACCACATCATGACCGAAATCCGAAAAACACGCGCCAGAGACCAGACCGACATAGCCCGAACCGATCATCGTAATCCGCATGCAAAAGCCCTTATCCGTCCCGGCACCCGCTCGCCGGAGCGCCTGCATCTAGCGCAAATGCGATCGATTGCCAGTGGGGGTTATGGCACCGCCGATGCCGCGCTCGACCGCCCACTAACCTCCGTTGGCCCCGAGCGAAGTCGAGGGACCGGCCACAAGCAACCCGCCCGTGGCCTGTGTCTCGACGTCGCTCGACACAAACGGGCGATGGACAAGGAATTGGTGCGGTCTGAACTGCCTAGAAAAACAGTTTCCGCACCGACAGCCGCACTGACCGCCCGAGCGGGTCCTGATAGGCGGGCTGATAAGCGATCGGCGTCACGCCCGTCTGGTCGGTCACGCGCTGGCGCTGATTGAACAGATTGTCGACCGCGATTGACACGCGCATCCCGCGCATCCAGCGATATTTCTTCAGCAGTTCGAGCCGCTGGGTCAGGTCAGCGAACAGCCGCATATTGACGGTCGCAAGGCTGCCGAAGTTCAGCGTCTGCCCGGTCCCGCCCAGGCTGCCATTGACCTGCGTCGCGCTTTGCCAATTCGCCGACAACCGCACGCCGAGCCCATTGTTGTTATACCCCGCCTGCGCTTCGAGCTCGTGGCGCGGCACGCCCGCGCCGCTGCTGACCGTATCGCCGCCCAGCAGATCGAGCACCGGCCCCGCGCCGCCGACGCGGACCTGCTCGGTCAGGCGCCAGGTGTGATAAAGGGCGAAATTGATCCGGCCGCCGAGCTGCGCCGCACCGCCGCCACCGCCGCCAAAGCCGCCGCCGGGACGTCCCTGCCCGCCGCCAAAGCCGCCGCCCGGCCCGCCGGGTCCACCCGGACCACCCAGCCCCGGCGCGCCACCCGGTGCCCCCGGCGGTCGCCCCTGCCCGCTGCCTGGTCCACCGCCGCCGAAGATGCTGCCGCCGAACACGCTTTGCGGCGCCCGCCCGCCCGGCGGGATCAGGCCGATGAACGGATTGGGGCCTTTGCCCGCGCGAAACGCTTCGATCTGCTTCTGGAGCTTTGATTTCACCGCCATGGTAAAGTCAAAGCCATAGCGGACTTGCGAACTGCGGGTCTCACCGAAGTTGATCGGGCGGGCATCAATCCGCAGCAATTGGCCGGTCGCGTCGCGCGTGAAGCGATCGGGAAACGCCGCCTCGATCGCTGCCGTCGTGCTCGGGAAATTGACGATGGCATTGTTGATCCGCGTATCGGTGTAGCTGGCGGTGATATTGAAGTCGGTCTTCGCGAACGGCTTCAGCGTCAGCCCCAGCCGCTTCACCAGCCGGTCGCTCGCGCGCAAATTGGGATTACCCCCCGACAGCGTCGTCACCGTCGCATTCTGGCCGAGCGTGAAGTCGAACACGCGCACGTTAAGCGTCGTGATTACCGGATTGCCGAGCTGCTGGATGCTGGGCGCATTATCCTGCTGCGTCACCGATCCGATGATGCGCACGGCCTCAACCGGCGCCCAGTTGAAACCATAGCCCAAGGTGCGCAGCGTGCCGAAGTCGGAAAGCCCATTATAGGCCAGATTGAAATTGCCCGAGAGCGAACCGAGGAAGCCCAGAAAATCGCGCGCGCGGCTGGCAATCGGCACGTCGATGTTGAACTGGCCGTTGGCGCTGCTGCGCGCCAGACTCGCCGACTGGAAGACACCAGCCCGCTGCGAATTGCTGTCGAAGGTCAGCGACGACCCGGCAACCTTGAAGCTCGCCGCAACCTTGCCGGCGGGCAGCGTGAACAGCGATCCGTTGACGAGCGCATCGATGCCATAGCTGCTCGATGTCGAGCGCGCGCGATTGGCGGCGAGCGGCTCGAACGTGCCCGCCGCGAACGCGCTATAGGGATTGGCGGTCGCATCATTGGCATTCAGCCGCCGCTGAAACGCCGTCGCGTCGACGCCAACGTCGGTCAGCGTTTCATTGTCGCTGCGGTCGTAATTGGTCAGGATCGACCATTGCCACTTGCCGACATTGCCGTTGAACGTCGCGCCGAACCGGCCGCTGACCGTGTTCGATGACTGGCCAAGCGGATTGAAATCGCCCAGCGCACGACCGACGACCGCATTGCGGCTGAACGGCGAGAATCGGTTGCCGACGGGCAAGGTTAGCGCGACGCTCGGCAAGCCAAAGCTGCCCCGACTATCCACCGCATCGATGGTGCCATTGAACGTCGCCGACACATTGCCAAAGATCGTGGTCGCGTAAATGCCATTGGCGCTGAAATTGCGGTTCGCGGGGAGCAGGGTGCGGAACGGAGTCGGATCGGTGGCCGTCGCGCGATTTGCCGTCGCGGCGAAATCGGCGAGCGTCGGGCTCGTCGCCCCGGCTGGCACGCCCGCGATCGTGGTCAGCACCCCGGCACGCGCCGATAGCGCCGGATCGATCTCGCCACCGGTCAAGCCGACGATATTGCCGGGGATCGAGAATGGGCTCGCCTGCGCAATGATGCCACGCTCGGCTTCAGTCAGCGCCGAGCTTTCCTGATATTCGACGTGCAGATTGACGCGGCCTTGGCGATTGAGGCTCAGCACATCGAACGCGCCCTGTGGCGTTGCCCGTCCACCTGCGGTGGCAACGCGGCCTTCGAGTTCGGTCGTCACCGCGCGAAAACGCGGGCGCAGCACGAAGTTGATCACGCGCTGATCGGCCGAATAGCCAAATTTCAAAGCGACTTCCTCGGGCAGGATTTCGACGCGGAGGATCGCTTCGGTCGGCAGGTTGCGGACTTCCTGAAAGCCCGAGATGCGGCGCCCGTTGAGCAGCACGACGGGCGGGCCGTTGCCGCGCCCCGAACGAAGCTGCGGCCCGAGTTGCGCAAGCAGATCATTGACCGAACTGACGCCATAGGATCGAATCTCGGCCGCGCCCAATGTCTGATCGGGGGGAATGTCGCCCGCCACCGATCCGGGCAGGTTGCGTCCCGCCGTTACGGTAACTTGGGTCGATTCGTCGCCCTCATCCTGGGCCGGTGCAGGCGCGGTCGGGCGGGTCGGCGTGCGCGGCGATGGTTGCTGTTGCGCGAAAGCTGCGCTGGGCGAAGCGCTCGCGAGCAACATCGACCCGAATAACATGATACGCATCTTGATCTCCACGCGTCGCAGCAAGCGGGGCCGCTATCAGTCACTTGTCGCAAAATTGTGTCAGAAAATCGGGGTCATTGCGCTGTGATTAAAATTGTCGCAACGCGCAATTTTCGGGAACATTACGGCTCGCTTTAGGTTAGGAGGCCCTTGTGAGGCGCTCGGTTTTTCCATCATTGGCATTGTTCCCGCGCCAGCCGCGCCCGGCGGCGGGGGCTGCGTGCGTTGCAGCAATTGGTGGCCTCCTGCTGCTATCGGGGTGCGGCGGCGGCGCGGCCCAGACCAAGGACGCGCGCGGTGGCCCGGCGGGCAAGAACCGCACGCCCGAAGTCGGCTATGTCGTGGTCCAGCCCGGCACCGCACCGCTCGTCACCGAGCTGACCGGTCGCACCGCTGCTTATCAAACGTCGGAAGTCCGCCCGCAGGTATCGGGCCTGATCCGCGCGCGGCTGTTCACCGAAGGCAGCCTCGTGCGCGCGGGCCAGACGCTGTACCAGATCGACCCCAGCCTCTACCGCGCGAGCGGCGATCAGGCGCGCGCCAATCTCGCCAGCGCTGAAGCTGCTGCTGCCGCCGCGCAAATCAGGGCCGATCGCTTCAAGCCGCTTGCCGAGATCGAAGCCGTCAGCAAGCAGGATTACACCGACGCGCAGGCGCAGGCGCGGCAGGCACAGGCCAGCGTCGCGCAGGCGCGCGCGGCACTCCAGACCGCACGGATCAATCTGCGTTTCACCAGCGTCCCCGCGCCGATCACCGGGCGGATCGGCCGATCGCTGTTCACCCAGGGTGCGCTGGTCACGACCAACCAGGCCGAACCGCTCGCGGTGATCCAGCGGCTCGACCCGATCTATGTCGACATCAAGCAATCGGCGTCCGATCTGCTCGCGCTGCGGCGGACTTTGTCGCAGGGCGGCGCAATGCCGACGCAGGCAGTGGTGCGGCTGAAGCTCGAAGACGGCAGCGATTATGGCGCGACCGGCACCGTCGAATTCACCGAAGTCACCGTCGACGAAGCGACTGGCACCGTCACGTTGCGCGCGCGCTTCCCCAATGCGCAGGGTCTGCTGCTGCCGGGCATGTTCGTGCGCGCGAGCTTTGCGCAATCGATCACCGGCAATGTCTATTTGGTGCCGCAGCAGGGTGTCGCGCGCGATGCCAAGGGCAATGCGACCGTGCTGATCGTCGGCCCCGGCAACATGGTCGAGCAGCGCGCCGTCACTGCTGACCGCACACAGGGTGCGGATTGGGTGGTGTCGGCGGGGCTCAAGCCCGGCGACAAGGTGATCACCGAAGGCACGGTCAACGCCAAGCCCGGCAAGCCGGTGAAGCCCGTCCCCGCCGGGTCGCCGCAGAAAATCGCGCCACCGCCCCCCGGCAACGGCAAGCGCGGCGGCTGAGCGAGACGTGATCTCGCGCATCTTCATTGATCGGCCGATTTTCGCCTGGGTGATCGCGATCATCATCATGCTGGGCGGTATCGGCGGCATCTTGTCGCTGCCGATCGAGCAATATCCCGATGTCGCCCCGCCGCAGGTCAATATCCGCGCGACCTATCCCGGCGCCTCGGCCGAAACGCTCGAAAACAGCGTGACGCAGATTATCGAACAGCAGCTCACCGGCGTTGATGGCTTGCTCTATTTCACCGCCTCCTCGAGCTCACGCGGCCAGGCGACGATTTCGGCAACCTTCGAAAAGGGCACCAACCCCGACATTGCGCAGGTGCAGGTCCAGAACAAGGTCCAGCAAGCGATCAGCCGCCTGCCCCAGCAAGTCCAGCAGCAGGGGCTGACCGTCACCAAGTCGAACCCCGACTTTCTGATGATTTTCGCGATTTATGACACCACCGACAAGCGCACCAACCAGGACGTCTCCGACTATCTGATTTCGAACTTGCAGGACCCGATCGGCCGCGTCGCCGGGGTTGGCGACACCAATGTGTTCGGCGCGCAATATGCGATGCGGGTGTGGCTCAATCCCGAAAAACTTGCGGGCTTTGGCTTGATCCCGGGTGACGTCGTCAGCGCGCTCCAGGCGCAGAATACCGAAATCGCGGCGGGCGAAATCGGCGGCCAGCCGGTGCCGTCGACGCAGATGCTCAACGCAACCGTCACCGCGCAGTCGCGACTCAGCACGCCCGAACAATTCCGCAATATCATCCTCAAGACCACCCGCGACGGCGCCATCGTGCGGCTGACCGATGTCGCCCGCGTCGAGCTTGGTGCTGAAAACTACACCGTGCGCAGCCGCATCAACGGCCACCCCGGTGCGGGTTTCGCGGTGTCGCTCGCGCCCGGCGCCGACGCGCTCAAAACCGCCGAACTGGTGAAAGCGAAAGTCGCCGAACTCACCAAGGCCATGCCGGCGGGCTTCACCGTCGCCTATCCGTCCGACTCGACGCTGTTCATCAAGCTGTCGGTCGAAGAAGTCGTCTGGACGCTGATCGAGGCTGTTATCCTCGTCGTGATCGTGATGTTCGTGTTCCTGCAAAGCTGGCGCGCGACGCTGATCCCGACGATCGCGGTGCCGGTCGTGCTGCTCGGCACGTTCGCGGTGTTTGCGATTGCGGGCTTTTCGATCAACACGCTGACCCTGTTCGGGCTGGTGCTCGCGATTGGCCTGCTCGTCGATGACGCGATCGTCGTCGTCGAAAATGTCGAGCGGTTGATGGATGAAAATCCCGAAATGACGCCGCGCGACGCGACGATCAAGTCGATGGCGGAAATCAATGTCGCGCTGATCGCGATTGCGCTGGTGCTGTCGGCGGTGTTCCTGCCGATGGCGTTTTTCGGCGGATCGACCGGCGTCATCTATCGCCAATTCTCGATCACGATTGTCTCGGCGATGGTGCTGTCGGTGCTGGTTGCGCTGATCCTGTCGCCCGCGCTGACCTCGACCTTGCTCAAGCGCCGGATCGACGAACGTCAGGACGGCTGGATATCGCGCAAGACCGCGCCCGCGCGCGACTGGTTCAACAACCGGTTCGACCGGATGACCAATGCCTATGCCGGTTCGATCGAAAAGATCGTCGATCGCAAGTTGATCTTCCTGCTGATCTACGCCGCCGTCGCCGCGATCCTCGTGCTGCTGTTCTTCCGCCTGCCCACCGGCTTTCTGCCGACCGAGGACCAGGGCGCGCTCCAGCTCCAGTTCACGCTGCCGCCGGGCGCGACGCAGGTGCGCACCAACGCGGTGCAGGAGCGCGTCGAGCAATATTTCCTCAAGCAGGAAAAGGCCAATGTCCGCGCGCTGCTGACTGTCGGCGGCGGTGGTGGCGGCGGGCCTGCCGGGCAGAACCAGGGGCGCGGCTTCGTCTCGCTCGCCGATTGGGCCGATCGTCACGGCAGCGCCAATGCCGCCGATGCGATTGCCCAGCGCGCGACCCAGGCGTTTCAGGGCTTCCGCGACGCGCGCGTCAATGTGCTCGTTCCCGGCGCCATTCGCGGCCTCGGCCAGTCGAACGGCTTCACGCTCGAACTGCTTAATTCGAGCGGCCTGTCGCGCGCCGAGTTCAAGGCCGCACGCGACAAATTGCTCGCCGAAGCGCTCACCGATCCCGTGCTCGCGCAAGTGCGGCTGACCGATCTCGATGACCAGCCGACGCTCAAGGTCGATCTCGATCAGGCCAAGATGCAAGTCATGGGGCTGTCGCAAGCCGATGTGAACACGACGCTGTCGACGGCCTGGGGCGGGCGTTACGTCAATGACTTCAACGATCGTGGCCGCGTGAAGCGCGTCTATGTTCAGGGCGACGCACCCTATCGCGTCTCGCCCGAAGACCTGTCGCAATGGTATGTCCGCGCGTCGGACGGGTCGATGGCACCCTTCTCGTCGTTCGCACGCACGAGCTGGTCGGCAGCGCCCCCGTCGCTCGCGCGCTTCAACGGCATTTCGTCGTTCGAATTTTCGGGCCAAGCTGCCCCCGGCCATAGCTCGGGCGAAGCGCTCAACCGGATGGAGCAGCTCGCCGCCAAATACACGGGCACTACCACGGCGCTCGCGGGGCTGTCGTTTCAGGAGCGGCTGTCGTCGGGGCAGGCGCCCTATCTCTACGCGCTGTCGTTGCTCGTCGTGTTTCTGTGTCTCGCCGCGCTGTATGAAAGCTGGACGATCCCGATCGCCGTGCTGCTGATCATTCCGCTCGGGCTGGTCGGCGCGGTATTCGCGGTGTCGCTGCGCGGGCTGATCAATGACGTCTATCTCCAGATCGGCTTGCTGACGACGATGGGGCTCGCCGCCAAAAACGCGATCCTGATGATCGAATTCGCCGAGCAGGCCGAAAAGCAGGGCAAGCGCGTCATCGAAGCTGCGGTCGAAGCCGCACGCATTCGCCTCCGCCCGATCCTGATGACCAGCCTTGCCTTCATCTTCGGCGTGTTGCCGCTCGCGATTTCGACCGGCGCGGGCGCCAATTCGCGTATCGCGATCGGCACCGCCGTGATCGGCGGGATGCTGACCGCGACGATCCTTGCGGTGTTCTACATCCCGTTGTTCTTCGTCATCGTCCGCCGCACCGCGCGCGATACGCTCAAGAAGGTCAAGCGCACGCCCAGCACCCCGCCGGAGCCCGCCGCATGAAGCGGATCGCCCTGCTCGCGCTGCTGCTCGGCGGATGCTCCTTCGTGCCGAAGGAAACCCCGCCAGCGCCCCCCGTGCCCCCGGCCTTTCCGACTGGCCCTGCTTATGCCGCCAATGGAGAAGCGCTGCCCAGCATCAGCTACCGCGACATTTTCCGCGACGCGCGCCTTCAAAAAATCATCGAGCAAGCGCTCGCCAACAACCGCGATCTGCGCATCGCCGCCGCCAATGTCGCCTCGGCGCGCGCGCAATATCGCATTCAGCGCGCCGAGCAGTTGCCACTGATCAACAGCAACAACACCGTCGCGATCGTCGATCCCGGCACAGGCCGCAGCAATGTCGGCGGGTCACCGGTGACGGGCGGGCAGCGGACCAATTACAGCCTCGGGCTCGGCGTCACTTCGTTCGAGATCGACTTGTTCGGTCGCCTCGCCGCGCTCAGCCGCGCCGAGCAGGACCGCTATTTCGCGACCGAAGCCGGGGCCCACGCCATCCGGCTCGCGCTCGTCGGCGATATTGCCGCCGCCTGGCTGCAATATGCCGCCGACCAAAGCCTGTTCGCCATCGCCGAGCAGACCCGCGCGAATGCGCTGACCAGCGTCAAGCTGACGCGCGCCCGGGTCGATGGCGGCGTCGCGCCGCGCACCGACCTTGCCCAAGCCGAGCTGACGCTCGCCACCGCCGAATCCGATCTCGCCGAACAGACCACGG
Source organism: Sphingomonas sp. (assembly GCF_019749955.1). Classification (GTDB taxonomy): domain Bacteria; phylum Pseudomonadota; class Alphaproteobacteria; order Sphingomonadales; family Sphingomonadaceae; genus Sphingomonas. The sequence goes on along the minus strand of NZ_JAIEPC010000053.1, from coordinate 10,280 downwards.
CACTCGCGCAGGACATCAATGCGCTCGAACTGCTGGTTGGCGCGACCGTCGATCCGGCGCTGCTCGCCAAATCGATTGAGGAAGCCCAGCCGACGGTGGCTGCGCTCCCCGCCGGGCTCGACTCCGGCGTGCTGCTGCGACGCCCCGATGTCGTGCAGGCCGAATATCAGCTCCGCGCCGCCAATGCCCAGATCGGCGCCGCCCGCGCCGCGCTGTTCCCGCGCCTGTCGCTCACCGTCTTTGCCGGACTCGCGTCGAACGGGCTGAGCCAGTTGTTCACCACGCGCGCGTTCAACTATACGGCGACGCCGGGGATCAGCTATCCGGTGTTCGCCGGCGGCCGCAACAAGGCCGGACTCGATCAGGCGCGCGCGCAATTCGACGCGGCGGTCGCGTCGTATGAGCGCACGATCCAGACCGCCTTTCGCGAAGTCGCCGACGCGCTCGCGCGGCGCGGCACGATCGGCGATCAGCTCGCAGCCCAAGAACGCCAGGCCGCTGCCGCCGCCGACAGCTACCGGCTGAGCGATGCGCGCTATCGCGGCGGGATCGACACATTCCTCGCGACGCTCGTCACTCAACGCACTCTCTACCAGGCACAACGCAGCCTCACCGCGACCCGGCTGACCGAAGCGGCCAACAAAGTAACGCTCTACCGCACGCTCGGCGGCGACGCCCTGCTCGATGCGGCGCGCGAAGGCCCGGTAGCGGCAAGCCCGGTCAAGCGTTAGACTGCCCCCTTCAGGCGGTGGAGGGACCGGCGATGTGGCTTCGCATGGCAGGCTATGGCGCGTTTCTCGCGGGCGGCACTTTCATGCTGCAATGGCTCGATTATCAGGCTGCGGTGCGGATGCGGATCGGCGATGTGTACCTCGTGCTGGTCGCGCTGCTTTTCCTCGCGCTCGGCATTTTCGTCGGCGCCCGCGCGCTGCGAGTCCCCGCCGCAACACCGTTCGACGGCAATCCAAAAGCGATCGAAGCGCTCAAGATTTCGCCACGCGAATTGACCGTGCTGCACGAACTCGCAGCAGGCAAATCGAACAAGCAAATCGCGCAGGCGCTTCAGGTCTCGCCCAACACGGTCAAGACGCATGTCGCGCGGCTGTTCGAAAAGCTTGAGGCGCGGCGCCGTACCGAAGCGATCAGCCGCGCGCGCGCACTCGGGATAGTGCCGTGAAAAATTGCGGGTGATTGGCGCCCAATCACCCTTTCGGGCGATTGCCTGATCGACCGAGCGGACGGATGACGGGGGCGTTCCAACGGGGGGGAGGCACAAATGCTGCGCAACATATTCTTCTACGGGGTGATCGCCGGGGTGATCGTCGCGATCCCCACCTTTGGCTTGACCGTCTTGCTGAAGGATCATCCGCCCGAACAATATGGGCTGCTGATCGGCTATACGACGATGCTGGTCGCACTGAGTGCGATCTTCGTCGCGATCAAGCGGCACCGCGATGTCGAGGGCGGCGGCGTGATCCGGTTCTGGCCTGCGCTGATGCTGGGGCTGGGCGTCAGCGTGGTTGCCGGGGTTTTCTATTGCGTGGCATGGGAAGCCGCGCTGGCGGTGACGGGCATGGATTTCGGCGCGGACTATGCGCAGGCGTACATCGAAGCCGAAAAGGCCAAGGGCGTCAGCGGCGCGGCACTCGCCAAACTCACCGCCGAGATGGAAGCGTTCAAGGTTCAGTACGCCAATCCGCTTTACCGCGTGCCGATGACCTTTACCGAGATTTTTCCGCTCGGCGTGCTGGTGTCGCTGGTATCGGCCGCGTTGCTCCGCAACAGCCGCTTCCTGCCCGCGCGGGGGGCGGTTCAGTGAAAGTCGCGTGACTTCGGAATGATGCGCACATCGCGCGGGTGGCCGCCCCCGGAACGATGCCGGTTCGACATGGAGCGCGGATGCGGCGGGTGATCGAATTCATCGGCGCGGCTGCGCTCAACGGGCGTGTTGCCGCGTTCGGATAGGGTGTCGAGCATCGTGGTGCGATCGATCACCCGCGTGGCCATCAAATGGATCACGCCTTCGGGACTTTTCTGCACTTCGCCTTCGACCAGCATCAGCCGAGACGCCATCACTTCGCGGCGATAGCGTTCGAAGCGGCTCGCCCACAGCACGATATTGGTGACGCCGGTTTCGTCCTCGATCGTGATGAAGATCGCATTGCCATTGCCGGGGCGCTGGCGGACGAGGACGATGCCGGCGGTGCGGATGCGCTGGCCGTTTTTCGCCGCACTCGTCTGCGCGCAACTCGCGATTCCTTCGGCGGCAAGATCGGCGCGCAGGAAGCTCATCGGGTGCGATTTCAAGGACAGCCGCGTCATCTGGTAATCGGCGACGACATGCTCGGCGTCGGTCATGATGGGGAGCGCATAATCACCCTCGCTCCCGAGTTCGCGCGCGCGCGCAGCGGCGAACAGCGGGAGTTCGCCGGTGGGCGTGCGGCGCACGTCCCACAGCGCGGTGCGGCGGTCGAGCTTCAATGAGGCGAAACCATCGGCATCGGCGAGGAGGCGTAAAGCGCGTTGCGGCAGGTCGGCACGGCGCGCGATTTCCTCGATTCCCGTGAAGGGACCGCCCAGCCGCGCCGAGGCAATCGCTTCGGCCCAGTCGCGGCGGAAACCGGTGATCTGGCGGAAACCGAGGCGGAGCGCGTGGGGGCGGAAGTCGCCCTCACCCTTCCCATCGCTAGCGCGATGGGCCCCTTCCCTCTCCCTGTGGGAGAGGGAGCTAGAATCCCTCTCCCACCGGGAGAGGGAGGGAGCGCCAAAGGCGCGGAAGGGTGAGGGCGACTGCCCGCGCGGGTCACAAGCCTCCAACCCATTATCCCACCCACTCGCATTGACATCGATGCCCTTCACCTCAACGCCATGCTCGCGCGCATCGCGGACGATCTGCGCGGGCGCGTAAAAGCCCATCGGCTGCGAATTGAGCAAGGCGGCCGCGAACACCGCCGGCTGATGGCACTTGATCCACGACGACACATAGACCAGCCGCGCAAACGACAGTGCATGGCTTTCGGGAAAACCGTAGGAGCCAAACCCCTCGATTTGGCTGTAACACCGCTCGGCAAAGTCCTGTTGGTAGCCCCGCGCGACCATCCCGCCGACCAGCTTCTCACGGAACTTGTCCATCCCGCCAACGTGCCGGAACGTCGCCATCGCGCGCCGCAACTGGTTCGCCTCGCCCGGCGTGAAGGCCGCCGCAACGATCGCGAGTTTCATCGCCTGTTCCTGAAACAGCGGCACGCCGTACGTCTCGCCGAGCAACGTGCGCAGTTCGTTCGGATCATGCGGCGGTGCGGGCGAGGGGAATTCGACCTTCTCCAACCCCGATCGCCGCCGCAGATAGGGATGCACCATATCACCCTGGATCGGCCCCGGCCGCACGATCGCCACCTGCACCGTCAGGTCGTAGAGTTTGCGCGGTTTCAGTCGTGGCAGCATGTTGATCTGCGCGCGGCTTTCGACCTGGAACACGCCGATGCTGTCGCCCTTGCACAGCATGTCGTAAGTCGCGACGTCCTCGGCCGGGATGCTGTCGAGCTCGTAATCGCCCAGATCATGGTCGCGCATCATCTCGAAGCTTTTCTGGATGCACGTCAGCATCCCGAGCGCGAGCACATCGACCTTCATCAGCCCCAATGCGTCGATGTCATCCTTGTCCCATTCGATGAAGGTGCGGTCCTCCATCGCGGCATTATGGATCGGCACCATCTCGTCGAGCCGCCCCTGTGTGAGCACGAAGCCGCCGACATGCTGCGACAAATGGCGCGGGAAATTGAGCAATTGGTCGACCAGCGACTTCAGCCGCTGGATATTGGGATCGGCCAGGCTGAAGCCGGTTTCGGCAAAGCGCTTTTCCTCCATCGCGCTGGCATAGCTACCCCAGACGGTGCTGCTGATCCGCGTCGTCACATCCTCGGTAAAGCCCAGCGCCTTGCCGACTTCGCGCACCGCGCTGCGCGGGCGGTAATGAATGACGGTCGCGGCAATCCCGGCGCGGTCGCGGCCATAGCGGCGGTAGATATACTGCATCACTTCCTCGCGCCGCTCATGCTCGAAATCGACGTCGATGTCGGGCGGCTCGCGCCGCTCCTCCGACACGAAGCGCGAGAACAGCAGGTCGTGCTGCATCGGATCGACCGAGGTGATGCCGAGCAGGAAACACACCGCCGAATTCGCGGCCGACCCCCGCCCCTGGCACAGGATCGGCGGGTCGCAACTGCGCGCGAAGCGGACGATGTCGTGGACGGTCAGGAAATAACAAGCGTAATCGCATTTGCGGATCAGCGCGAATTCCTCGTCGAGCATTTTGCGCAGCCGGTCGGGAATCCCCTCCGGATGGCGCGCGCGCGCGGCGTCGAGCGCGAGATGTTCGAGCCACGCCATCGCCTCCCACCCCTCGGGCACCGGCTCATGCGGATATTCGTAGCGGAGCTGGTCGAGCGAGAAGTTTACCTGGGCGAGCAGGCGGTCGGCCTCGGCCACCGCCTCGGGGCAATCGGCGAACAGGCGCGCGATTTCGGCCGGCGATTTCAGGTGCCGCTCGGCATTGGCCTCCAGCCTTTTGCCCGCCGCCGCAATGGTGGTGCCGTGGCGGATGCAAGTGAGGATGTCGTGCAGCGGCCGCGCGGAGGGATCGGCGAACAGCGCGTCCGTGGTCGCAATCAGCGGCACCCCGAGCCGCTCGGCCCGCACCTTGTGCCGCACGAGCAGCCGCCGGTCGCGACCGTGGAACGCGAAGGTCGCGGCGAGCCACACGCGGTCGGGGGCGACGGTCTTCAGGCGCCTGACAACCCTATCAACACCCCCTCCGTTCGTATCGAGCGAAGTCGAGGGACGGGCCACAAGCGACACAACCTCGGCCTCCCGTGTCTCGACTTCGCTCGACACTAACGGAGGGGGTGGAGAAGGTCTGTCCTCCACCCGGAGCGCCACCACATTGGTCGGCGGATCGACCGCCAGCTCGTACCGCTCGCGCAAGTGATGCAGCGGCACCGTCTGCGCCGGGTCGACGCTCGTCTCGGGCATCACGATCAGCAGCAGGTCCTCGGCATGGCCGAGCAGATCATCGAGCCAGAGAATGCAACTCCCCTTCTGCGCGCGCAGATTGCCCACTGTCAGGAGCCGACACAGCCGCCCCCAACCGCGCCGGTTGACGGGGTAGGCAACGATGTCGGGCGTGCCATCGGCGAACACCAACCGCGCACCGACCGCGAGCGTGAAGTCGAGCGGCGGCAGCCCCGCCTCCGCCGCCGCCTCGCGCGCCTCGCGCAAGGCAAGATGCGCCCGCGCCGTCCCGGCGACCGTATTGCGATCGGCAATCCCAATGCCGCTGAGGCCCAGCGCGAGCGCGGTCGCGACCATGTCCGACGGATGCGACGCCCCGCGCAGGAACGAATAATTGCTCGCGGCGATGAGTTCGGCACTCAAGCAAACAGCCCATGCATATACCACCCCGGCGCCACCCGTTCCGCCCCGTACAACCCATGCCGGAAGATCCAGAAGCGCCGCCCGCGCGCATCCTCGACACGGTAGTAATCGCGCGTCAGCCCCTGGTTGTCGTCGCGCTTCCACCACTGCGCGGCGATCCGCTCGGGGCCTTCGAAGCGCGTCACTTCATGCACCCCGCGCCGCCAGCGAAAGCGGTGCGGCGGGCCGTCGGGGACTTCGGCGATCACATCGATCATCTGCGGCGGATCGAACAAATGGATCGGGCGCGAGGGCGGCTCGCCCACTTCGGGCGCATCCCAGTCCGCCGGTTGCGGTGCGTCGATCGCTGGCAGCGCGAGCACGGCTTGCTCCGGGATATGGCTCTCGCGCGGGCGCAGCCGCCGGAACTTGCCCTTGCCCGCGCGCGCGCTCAGCCGGTCGATCAGCGCCGCCAGCTCGCCCTCGGCCACCGCCCCGCCCTCAAGCTGCAACTGCGTCGGCGCCATTGGTTCGAGCAACGGCACCGCCAGCCGGATCAAGTCAAAGCCGAACCCCGGATCGATCGGATCGGCGAGCGCATCGAGCCGTTCGCCGAACAGCCGCATCACATCCTTGGCGCCCCGCAGCGGCAGGCTCGCCTCGACGCTGAGATCACGCGCCACCCCGTCGCTGCGATAGAAACGCGCGGCATAGCGCCGCCCGCCCATGTGCCGCTCGGCGAGCGCGACCTCAGCCTCCGCCGCCAGTTCGCCGAGCATCTCCAGCGCATATTCAGTGCGCGCAATCGGCTCGGCAAAGCGGCGTTCGAACACCAAAGCAGGCGGCGCCCGACGCGGGGTGATGCGGCTATCCGATTGGCCGAGCAGCCGCGCGAGCCGGTCGGTCAAGTCACTCCCGAAGCGCGCGGCGAGCGGCGCACTCGGCCGCGCGGCGAGATCGCCGATCGTCTTCAGCCCCGCCCGGCGCAGCGCCAGTTCGGTCTCGTCATCGGCCTCCAGCGCCGCAATCGGCAAGCGTCGCACTGCAGCAGCTTCATCGGCGGCAGGTGCGGTCTGGTAGCGCGCGAGCGCCTGCGCCGCCTCGGGCGTGCCCGCCAGCGCATGCCGCACCTGCCACCCCGCCGCCGCCAGCCGCGTCGCGGCATCATCGGCAATCGCTTCGGCATCGCCGCAGCCGGTCACGTCGAGCGTCACCCCCGCATCGCTGTCGAGCGCGACCATCGGCGTATAGCGATCACAGCCATCGGCGATGCGTTCGAGCATGTGGAGATCGCCCGTCGGATCGGCGTCGATCGCGACCAGATCGGGTTCGCGCGCGCGCGCATCGGCAAGCGTCAGCCCGGCCAGCCCCCGCGCGCGTTCGCAGGTCGCGACGATCCGCATCGCCCCGCGCTGCTTGGCCGTGAAGACCAGAAGAGCGTTGGGCAGGCTATCCGCTGCGCCGTTCGTGCGGCGCAAGCGGTCCGCCGCCAGATGGGGCCAGTAGAGCGCCAGAAAGCGCCGCGTCTCGGAAAATCTTCGCGTCACGGTCCCACTCCACGCGCCAGCCCAAATCGGCGCGACCGCCGCGCTGGCGCAATAATTGAATATCGAGCGTCGGATGCCCCGGCGCCTCAGCGTCGAGCGGCGCGGCACAAGCGGCGGCGACCGACCAGCGCGTGTGCGCGGCGCTCGGCGAAGGTTCGGCCTCGGCGCGCAGCATCAGCACCGTCACCCCCGATGCCTCGGCCGCCACCGCCAGCCGCCGACTCGCGGTCAGGTCGAGCACGCGCGGTTCGCGCCACAGCTCGATCACCGCAACCGCGACATCGGGGCAGCGCACGACATCGTTCGCCACCTTGAGCAAGCTCGCCGGATCGTCGAGCACGCCCAACACCACCCGCCCCGGATCGAGCCCGAGTTCGGCGAGACCCGGCGCATGCAAGCACCCCCCGCGCCGCTCGGCACTCGCCTCGCGCAACCAGAAGATCGTCTCGGGAGTCTCGGCCCCCGCAATCCGGCTGGCGAGCATCGCCGCAAAGCCCCCCGCACTTCCGCTGTCGTCCTGCGCCTGACCGAACAGCTCATGCAGCCCCGCCCGCGCCAGCCCGCCACCAAGCGCGGCATCGATGCCCGCATGCCCGGTCGCGACCAGGCACGGCGCGGCAACCGCGCGCACGCGCTCGACAGCGGCAATGCGCTGCCGCAAACTGGCAATGATCTCCGCCGAATCGGGCATATCTGTTCCTGATATGTTCTAAATCGGCGCCTGACGAGCCTGAGTCAAGCTGTCACTGCTTCCCTCGCCCGTCCTTGCTGACCCAATCGCGCACCCCCACGCCGTTCCCAGTCGCCGCCCGCGCTGCTAGGCTCCACTGATGGCCGATCCCATCACGCTCGCCGCGCTCCAGCTCGGCACCGATCCCGCTGGCACCGCTGCCACGCTCGATCGTATCCTTGGCCACGAACCCGCGATCATCGCGTCTGGCGCTGCCGTCGTCGTGATGCCCGAAGCCCTGCTCGGCGGTTACCCCAAGGGCGAGGGATTTGGCACGCGGCTCGGCTATCGCCTGCCCGAAGGCCGTGCCGCCTTTGCCGCGTATCACGCGCAGGCCATCGATCTCGACGGTCCCGAAGTCGCCGCTCTCGCCGCGCTGTCGGCGCGCACCAGCGCCAGCATCGTCATCGGCGTGATCGAGCGGCAAGGCGCGACGCTTTATTGCACCGCGCTGTTCTTCGATCCCGCTGCCGGTCTTGTCGCCAAACACCGCAAGCTGATGCCGACGGCTGCCGAACGGCTGATCTGGGGTCTGGGCGACGGATCGACCTTGCCGGTGGTCGACAGTCGCGCCGGACGGCTGGGGGCGGCGATCTGCTGGGAAAACCATATGCCGCTGCTGCGCACCGCGATGTACGCGAAAGGCGTCGAGATCTGGTGCGCGCCCACCGTCGATGATCGCGACATCTGGCGCAGCACGATGCGCCACATCGCGCACGAAGGCCGATGCTTTGTGGTGTGCGCGTGCCAGGTCCAGCCGAGCCCGGCTGCGCTTGGCCTTACCCGCGATGGCTGGCCCGACGACAAGCCACTGATCCGCGGCGGCAGCATGATCGTGGGGCCGCTCGGCGACATCCTCGCCGGACCGTTCGAAGACGATTCCGGGCTCGTCACCGCGACGATCGACCCCGGCGAGATCATCCGCGCGCGCTATGACTTCGACGTCGTCGGCCATTATGCAAGGCCCGATATCTTCGAGCTGCGCGTCGATGATCGCGCGCGCCCCGGCGTTGCCTTCACCCCAGGAGACGATCGATGATCAAATTCTATTTCCACCCCTCGCCCAATCCGGCGAAGGTCGCGCTGCTTCTTGAAGAAGCGGGGCTCGAATATGAAATCGTCCCGGTCGATACGCGACGCGGCGAGCAATTCGCGCCCGAATTTCTGGCGATCAATCCCAATGCCAAAACGCCCGCGCTGGTCGATGGCGATGCGGTCCTGTTCGATTCGACCGCGATCCTGCTGCATCTTGCGTACAAGACCGGCCAGTTTCTGGGTGCCGATACGCCCGCTGACAGGGCGCAATTGCTGTCATGGCTGATGTTCATTGCCACGGGCATCGGACCCTATACCGGCCAGCATGTTCACTTCAAATATTTCGCGCCTGAACCCAAGGACTATGCCGTCAACCGCTACAGCTTTGAAGCCGAGCGGCACTGGCAATTGCTCGAAGCCCAGCTTGGCACGCGCGAGTTCATCGTCGGCGACAGCTATACCATTGTCGACATGGCGTTCTGGGGCTGGGGCCGCCCGGTACCGTTCATCTTCGGTGCCGATGGTTGGGACAAATTCCCCAATCTAAAGCGCCACTTCGACGCCATCAGCACCCGCCCCGCCGCCGAGCGTGCCGCCGCCCTGGCCAGCCAATTTCAGTTCAAGGCCGAAATGGACGACGAAGCCCGCGGCTTCATGTTCCCGCAGAACAAACGGCTCGCCACCGCCTGATCCGCGACGGTGCCAGCTCGGTGGCGTCACCGGGCTGGCGCTGCTGCCGGATGCCCGCCCGATGTGTTCACCCGCACCGTCCGCAGTTCACCCCCCGCCTCGGGCGGGCGCAGCACGATGTCGACGCCATAGCCCAGCCGCCCGAGCATCCCCGTCAGCCGATCGACCGAGCACCCGCGAAAGCGACCGCGCAGCAGGTTGGACAGATCGGGCTGGGCAATACCCATCCGCGTGGCCGCCGCTGCTTGCGTGAGGCCGTCGAATTTCATGCGACGGCTGATCTCGTCGACCAGCTCGGCCTTGATCCGGTGATCGGGTGGAAAATCGAATGCCGCGTCATCGAAGATGCTGCCTTCGGTAATGTGCGTGATGGCATCGGTCATGGCTTCGGTTCCTTGCTGCGCTGCCGGTGGCCCTCAAATAGTGATTTAACTATGGGACAGACGCAATGGGGCGCCACTGGATCGGGCCGCCGAACACTTAGCTCCATCCCCCCCTTCAAATGTCGGAAAAGCTGTGAGAGCGTTGGCGAGACGCGCTCTTTGAAAATCGAATCCGTTTGCCCGCTTCGCCGGTGCCCCCACTTGCGTGGATCGAACGCAGACGAGGCCACCGCCACCCCCCTATGACCGTCATAACCTTTGACACCTTTCGCGACCCCGCTACCCCCAAAAAGCACCTGTCACGACCGCCGCCAGCGTGATAGCGATGCTGCAATGCAATCGCCTGCGGCCAATCTCCTCCTCCTCCTGACGACGACCCAATGACCCAGGCCCCTGTTCTCATCATCGGTGCCGGCATGGGTGGCCTCAGCGCCGCCGCGCTGCTCGCCGCCAAAGGCCTGCCGGTGGTGGTCCTCGAACGCC
>NZ_JAIEPC010000041.1 GCF_019749955.1 Sphingomonas sp. | reverse complement strand
ATCCTCCTGCATTGAAGCGCCAAGGCGACTTCGTAACATGCCACGAGGGTGGCTAAATCAATTACGCGGTGTCCCAAACCATGACCTTGCGCTCTTCGATATGCGGTGATCGAACGGACGGCAGGTTCAGCGTCGGCAGGATAACCGCGACCGGCAGAAATTGGATCGCTTATTCGGCGTCAGATGGTGGGTTCGGGGCAGAAGTCGCGATCATCCGCTCGCCCGCTGCCCGTTGATCCAACCCGATTGTTCGAGCAGCCATCCACTCGGGCACATGCCAGCTGGCAGGAAGCGACCGTGCAACGGCGCCGGGCAAGATTGCCATTAGCATCATCCCGGCGAGTGTGCCGCCTGCGCAGGTCCAGATAAGCCACCGGACCTGGACATCCGCCGCCTGCCCGCGCTCGACGATACCGTCGATGCGGCCGATCGAGCGCATCAGCGCGTCGCGCGTTTCGCGCAGCAGCGCGCGATCCTCAGCCCGAGCTTCTGCGCTCGCCTTAACGATTTCATCGGTCAGCGCCGCTGGCGATAGGCGAACCGCTGGACTTTGCTCGACACGATCGATGCCTTCGGCTGTTCGCTTCAGCACCTCCGCCATCTGGCCAAGCGTTGCACTATAGTCCGGTACGCGCTCGCGTGCCGCAGTCAGTCCTTCGACCGCGCGACGCGTGAGACTAACCTCGCCGCGCAACGCTTCAAATGCCTGATCGATGTCATCTACTGGAGCGGTTGCGCTGAGATTGTCGGTCATAAATCGAGCCTATCTCCCCAATCCCCGACCGCGCCAGAGGCTGGGTAGTTGTTGGAGGTCATGGGACAATGATGCTCCGGTCGAACTCCCGATTCCGAGGTCCTTGATCCTGTTTTTAAGCAGCGACTCGAGCTGCGGGTCGCGGTGAAGGCTCTTTGCCATGCCGACCATGCTGTCCTGGACGCGGTGTATCGCGTCGTAATCGCCGGTGCGATTGAGCGATTGTAGCTGTCGGCTCTTCTGCTGCCACTCGGCGACGAACCGGTCGGCGCGCTGCGCCATGTCCACGCGGATTTCCCCCTCCAGCGTCATCGCGCGGATAGCAGCGGCGGTCTTGCCGCTGGCCGCCTGGTCGATTAGCGCCGGGTCGGCGTTCATGGCATTTCGCAGATCGCGTGCACTGTCCGGTCGCAGCGCGTTGAGCACCTTGCCGGCTTCCGCAAACGCGATCTTCTGGTGTTCCAGCGCGCCGAGGTTCATCCGGCGCATCCTGACGATGTCGGCGGCGGCGCGCCCATAGCGCTCGACCGCTTTTGCGAGCGGGGTCGGCTGTGGCTCGACTGCCATCGGCTTGAGCTTCAGACCGGCGAACCGACTGCGCGATGGCGTTGGCTGCGCGGGTTCCTGATCGGGCACGCGAGCATGGTCGGATGCCATATCCTTCGTCCGCTCGCGGCTGAGCACACGGACCAGCTTGCCCTGATCGGCGAAGTCATCGCGGCCATAGTGGAGGTCGACCCGGTCGCGGTGCCGTGACATCGCAACATACGCGGCGTGGCGATCGAGCCCCGGCGTCGCGAGTACATGCACGCGGTCGACCGTCACGCCCTGCGCCTTATGGATCGTGGCGGCGTAGCCGTGATCGATCTGGCTATAATCCTTCACGTCAAATGCAACCGAGCGGCCATCGTCGAGCATGACCGCCATGCGCGTTTGCGTGAGGTTTTGGACGGTGCCGAGCGACCCGTTCTTTACGCCCATGCTGCGCTCGTTCTTCAGGAACATGATCCGGTCGCCAGTCGCGAACGCGCGGCGGCCACGCTCGGCGGCGATCGTGACGTCTTCGCCCAGCTCGCCCGCCGCGCGTAGCCGGTCGCGCGCCGCAAGGTTGAGGTCATGGACGGCGTCATTGGTGTGGGTGAGGATAATGCTGCTCGCATCGGGATGCGCCTGGCGGTCGCGGTCCCAGCGGTCGATCAGACCGGCGCTGGCCTGCTCTCGGGTTTGGGCCGCGTGCACATGATCGGCTTCCTCATAGGCGCGCACGGCTTCGGCGGTTCGCCCGGTCGCGAGCTGGCGGGTTGCGTCACGCTGCCAGTCCTCACGCTGGCGGCGAATGGCAGTGATCTCGACACCGCCGTGGCGCTCGGCAATCGAGCGGAACGCCGCCCCTGCCTCGATCGCCTGTAGCTGTTCGGTGTCACCGACCAGCACGACTTTGGCACCACGCTTTTCGGCTTCGGAAAGTACACGCTCCATTTGGCGCGTGCCGATCATCCCCGTCTCGTCGATCACGAGCACATCGCGATTGGTGAGCAGCTCCCTCCCCTGTCCCCATTGATGTTCGAGGCTCGCCATCGTGCGCGACGCGATGCCCGATCCGCTTTCGAGATTTTCAGCAGCGATGCCAGACAGGGCAACCCCACGAACCGCGTAACCATCCCCTTCCCATGCCTCGCGGGCAACACCGAGCATCGCCGACTTGCCGGTACCGGCATAGCCGATCACGACCCCAAGTCCGTTTGCCTGGGTGACGTGATCGAACGCGCTGCGCTGCTCAGGCGACAGGAACATGCCGCGTGCTGCCGCGCGCGCGAGCGCGACATCGCGGTGGCGCTCTGCCACTCCATGCCGCTCACGATTGGCCAGCACGCTGGTTGCACGCTCAAGCCGCTGCTCGGTCTCGATCATATCGCGGTTAGTGAACCGGTCCTCGCCGCGCCCGTCCTTGCCGAGCGCGACCAGCTCGGGCGCGGCCTTCACCGCCGCCATCACGCGATCGAACTGATCCTTGTCGTCGCTATGCCGGTGGACGAACATCGCCAGATCGCGGTTGGTGAAGGTCGCTTGCGTGCGCGTGATCGCATCGAGCGCGATGCCTGGCTGCGCGATGATCTTCTCGCCGTTCGCGCGGGCGATTTGATGATGCTCTTCGAGCCGTTCGGATTCCAGCCCCTGCGTCGCCATCCGCGATGCTGCGGGGCCAATCTTGTGCTGTGGTTCTAGGTCGATCCCTTGCGCCTCAAGGGAGCGGTGATCGACGTGCGCATCAATATCCAACTCGGCCAGGCGCTGGTTGACGTGCTCGCTCCAGCGCTCGCGCCATTTCTCCAGCAAGTCTGTGCGGTTCCAGTCGCGGTTCTTCTTCCCGAACCCGTCCTCGCCAACGTCGCGCATCGCCAGCATGATATGCGCGTGCGGCTTGGGCATGCCATCGGCGCCGACATCCCAATGCACGTTGAGATCGGCGATCATCCCGCGATCGACAAATTCTGCGCGAACGAAGTCCCGTGCGAGCCTGATACCCTCGGTCTGGTCGAGGTCGCGCGGGATGGCGAACTCGATCTCTCGGGCGAGTTGCGCGTCGATCCGCTTCTCGCTCGCCTCAACCGCGTTCCACAGTTTCTCGCGGTCGGAGAGATGATCGGGCGCACCATCGGGCAGCATTACCTCGGAGTGAACTACGCCCGCCTTGTTTGAAAAATCATGGTGGCGGTCGATCCGATCGTCCCGCAGCCGCGACGCCGACCGATAGGCAGCGGAAGCAACCGCGCTCGATCCTGAGGCACGGGAGATAACTTTTGCCGAGAAATGGTAGATCGCCATGACGGCAATCCACTTACACTTCAAAGCACACGTCGGCACGACGTATAAGCGCGCCCTCGAAAGATTTCATCTGTCTCGGGACGCCGAAGTTTCATGAGATGTCAGTGCATTGCGACTGATCGACTGTCCCGATATCTGGTCTGCCCTTACCGATCAAGGAAGGACCGACCGATGCGAAAACCCCGCGACTTCGACGCCGAACTAAAGGCGCTGAGCGACAAGGCCAGGGCGCTCAAAGACCGCAAGCTCGTCCAGTTGGGCGAGCTTGTTGTGGCCACTGGCGCGGATGCCCTGCCGGTGGAAATTCTGGCGGGCGCGATGCTCGCTGCCGTACAAACGAAAGAAACGGCGACAAGGGAGGTGTGGCGCAAGAGCGGCGTGGCATTCTTTCGACGATCGCCGCGCAGCGCTGCTCACGGCGATGCTGGAGACGCGCGCGGCGATGCGGCGAACAACGGCAGCGCGAAATCGGCTGCTACTAACACGCGCCCTTCGTGACTCGCGCGACTGGCAAGTGAAGCGCCGCGAACGCACCCGACAGTTGATCGAGCTTGGCGGCCTCATCGCCAAGGCGGGGCTTATCGAATTGACCGACGATGACCGTGCGATGATCTTCGGCATTCTCGTTGATGCGGCGGCAACATTGCGCAACGCAAATGGTGATGCGGCTGCCTTGCTCTGGCGACGGCGCGGACGTCGTGCATTCGCTGATCATGAGGCGCCGGACGCATGACAAAAGATGCATTCATTTCGGAGCAGTCTCTTGCTACGGATAGCAGCGAGAGCCCCGAGCAATTGTCCAATTGTTCGCCTCCTTATCTTCCAGGAGCCAAGATGTCCGACGAAACTTCCCTAAACGCGATCAAGCTCGCAACCGAACTGACGATCGCCTGGCTTAGCAACCAAAACAACCGCATCGTGGCCGACGATGTGCCGGCATTTCTTCGCTCGATGCACGCGACGGTCACTGAACTTGCCGGTGGAAGCACGACAACGCCGGACCCGGTCGAAGATGCTGAAGCAATAACCTTCACGCCCGCCGTGACGGTGCGCAAGTCGCTTGGTTCGAAGGACCACATCATCTCGATGATCGACGGCAAACCATACCGCACATTGCGCCGCCATCTCTCGACGCATGGCCTCACGCCGGAAGAGTATCGCGAGCGCTATAATCTCAAGGCCGATTATCCGATGGTGGCCGAAAGCTATTCGGCTCAGCGGCGCGAAATGGCGATGAAGATCGGCCTTGGCAAACAAGGTCGTGCCGCCAAAGCTAGCCGCAAGCCAAAGGCAGGGTAAGCCGCGAGCGCCGCGCGACCTGTCGCGCGGCGCGAGCCGTTACGCGGACGCTGCTTTGCGGAGTTCATCCAGACGGGCGTTGGTCAACGCATCGACGATGGCGCGAAGCCGCTCGACCGATGCAATCAGCGCGTCGAGGTCGTCGGCGGTGATTGCATAACTGGGCGAATAGCGTGCCTCGACGTATGCGCGTTTTAGAAGTTCGAAGCGTCGCCGATCGATCTTGGTGTCCCGCGTCCACGCCTCGATGAGCCTTGGCTCCTTGTTCTCGGCCAGCGAGCGCAGAAATTTGATATTGTGAGAGCGCGGGAAATAGAGGGTCTTCACCAAGAGAAAGCAGATATAGAAGCGCTCCGTCGCCTGATGCAGTTCAAACGCGGCTTCGTTGTTCCAACCCTTCTCGGTGTGGCTAATGCCAGTGGCTAGGAAGCGGCCCGCGCTCTCGAACCAGTGATCAAAGTACCCGCGCGCCATCGCAAATGCATCGGCCGGGGTCAGCGGCATTGGCGTCGCGAGCGGATGGCAGGGCAAATCATAGAGCGCGATACCGTCGCGCGCGATATCGACCCAAAAATACTCGCCGCGTGCAAGCGCCTGATTCACCTCGTCGAGCGAATGCACGATGATGTTGACGGGTCGCGCGATGGCGGGATCGCGCAGCATTTTGTCCTCGGCGATATACCAGTAGTCGGCGATTTCGGTCAGGTCGCGGTGGCTGACAACGACGAGCAGGTCGTAATCGGACTGGTAGCCATTCTCGGGTTCATCAACCCAATCGTCGCGTGAGAAACTGCCGAACAGTATGATCTTGTAGACCTTGCCGTTGCGCTTGTGCGGCTGCGTCGCTGTGCTGATCGCCAGCTCGAACTCGTCGAGCAATATGCGCTGGATGCGCTCCAGTTCCGCTTGCTTGGAGGGCGGCAGATGATCAAGGTCAGATTTCACCATATCTTCCTAGCGACAGGACCGGGGTGCGCCAACCTCGCCCGGTTTGCACCGGGCGAGGCGGCGTACTGTCAGCGAAACCAGCGTGGCAGATGGGACTGCCGCCAGCGCTGCCATGCGGTGCGTTCATCGCCCTCCGCGTAGCGGCCAAGCCGGCGAATGGCTCTGGCCATATGGTGCTCGACCTGGCCGACGCTCAGGCCGGTGATCTCCGCGATTTTTGCATAGCTGTAATCGTCCAGCCGGTGGGCGAGGAAGATTTCCCGGGTTCGCCGGGGCAGCGATGCCAGCGCACGTTCGATGCGCGCCAGCTGTTCTGGGTCGGCGGGTTCGGGTTTGTCGTTCATGATCGGTCTCCCAAGCACGAAGTTGAGGAAAGCCGGTGGCGGCTGCGCCGCCACCGGAAATGGCTCACGCTGCAATGCGGATCGGCTCGGGGCTGTGCACTGGTTCAACCGCAAGGTCGCTGATCTGCGCCGCGCGGGTCACGGTGCCGACGCCACCACGCTCGGTGTAGGCGCTGGGCGGAAACGCCATCCAACGCGGTATCCAGTGCTCCACCTTTGGCCGTCCATTCTCGCCGGTCAGGCAGTCGCGGATGATCTGGCGCTTGACCTTGCCAGTCGCGGCCTCGTTCGCGATCGCCACCCCCTCGCCTGCTACGTCTGCCAGCACGGCCCCAAGCACCTCGCGGTCGCGGATCAGGTCGAGCAAGGCGTCGTCGGGCTGCCAGACGGTGGCCATGTCGACGCCAAGCATAATGCCCAGCATTTCGATGACGGCGCTGCCCGCCTCCAGTGTCTCGGCCATGACGATCGCCAGCACATCGCGGACCGCTGCATCGGGGAGTGCCATCAGCCGCGCCAGCAACCCCGCCACGCCATGATCGCCGTCATAGCCGCCGGTCACGGTCGGTGTCTCGGCATCGAACCCAAGGATCGCCAGCACCGCTCGACGTCGCTGATCAAACGCGGCTTCAGCACGGCTGTTCTCGATGCTTTCGGCAATCGCATCGCTCGCGGCACGCTGCGGCTCGGTCCGAACATTCCAAAGGCTCGATCCGACAACCATGTGCGCGACCGCCAGCCGCAACGCGACCGACGCATTGCTCGCCACCGCATTCCGGACGGCGGCATGCCGGTGGACATCGACATAGTTCTGGATCGGGGCGCTCACCTCGGGTCGAACCGGCTTGGACATTCCCTCGCCATTCTCGCCCGCCAACCGCTTGCGCGCTTCTTTCAGGGTCACATAACCTTCGTGAATCGCGACATCGCCGCGATGGCTGACGGCAATGAAAACCTTGCCACTCTTTCGCTTGGGGGCGCGCCCATATTCCCAGCTGTGGAACGCCTCGCCGGTGGGCATGACGATGACCTCCCAGTCCGCCTCGCGATACGCCTCGGCCTTTGCCTCGATGGCAGCGGTCTGCGCAGCCCAGAAGGCCGACACATCGGCGAAATAGCGCTCGTCGCCGAAAAGGTCCGACACGATCTCGCCCTCGTAGGAAGCGATGTCGAACAGCGCCGCCGTCACGGGGATCGATGCCCCACCGAACAGCCATGCCTTGAGCGCATGACCGCTCGGGCAATAGGCGGTCTCGTCGTCGAGCAACGCCAGCCACTCACGCTGGCGCGCCTTGGTAGCAAGGGTCAGGTGCCGCACTGCCGCCGCGTCGATGTCACCGCGCCGATAGAGCGAGCGGATTCGGGGCAAGAGATTGCCCAAAGCCAGTGTGCGCTTCACCTGTAATTCGGTCAGCCCGAAGGTCAGTGCGATACCCTCGGGAGTGCGTCCTTCGCGGACAAGCCGGGTGAAGCTTTCCCAGCGGGTGACCTCGTCGGGATCGACCCGCGCGATGTTCTCGATCAGCGATGCCTCCAGCGCCGCCGCATCATCCCCCGCCGCCATCACCGCACATGGCAGCGGCTCAACCTCGCCGCCCTCTGATGCGACTGCCAGTGCCGCATGATAGCGCCGCTTGCCCGCGACGATCTCGTAGGTGTCGGGACTGCCATTTGCCCGCACGATCAGCGGGACCAGCACGCCGCGCGCCCGGATCGACGGCAGGATGTTGGCAATGTCGGGGGCCTTGCCCTTTGCGCGCATGTTGGCAGGCGACACAGACAGATTGGCAATATCGATATGCTTGAGTTCCATGACTTCACTCCTTCACACCGCAGCCCGGCCGGAATGGCGGGGGAGCGACAGGAGCGAACCGACAGGCCCGCGCAATGCGGCGGGCCGCACCCGCAGGGCCGGAACAGCGTGGAGGACCGGCGCAGCCGGTTGCGGCCTGGCGCGGCGGGCCTACAGGGCAGCGACGCTCCCCCGCCAGACCGCGCCGCGGCGCGCCAACGCCAGCGCGCGCAAGCGTGCTGACCGCATGCCGGTCGGCACGACCGGCGGATTGATCCACTGGAGCAATCCCTGCGTCATGCGATCGTCACGGCTTGGCCGACGAGACTCCGAAGGTGGCTCGGTGGAGCGTAAGCGACATAGAGCACGACCGCGCTCCAGCGCGGGGACGTCAGTTCCTCAAGATTTATTTTATCGCACGCATGAGCATTAACGGCGGCCTACGGCCAGCTACGGCTAGCTACGGCTTAGTTCGTTGAACTGACACTGTTTTTGGCACTCTTGACGGTCGAAACCGCTGATCTCAAATCCATTCATAGGGAGCGAACTCAACCCAACAAATTCAGGAAAACCCGATGACCACGGACACCCCAGATCGCATCCTCCGCCTCAATACAGTGCTAGATCGTACCGGCCTCAGCCGCTCGACCCTTTACCGCAAAGTCGATCAGGGAACGTTTCCAGCACAGGTTCGCATTGCCACGCGGTGCGTCGGCTGGCGAGAGTCAGCAATCGCCGACTGGCTGCGCAATCCGATGTTCTACGGTGTCGAGGATGCGAAACTTCGCGGCTGACTTCCCGCCATGCGTCCAACCTAAGCTGTTCGGCGGCAAGACCGGCAACCAATTAGCTTATGTACTTCGCCGCGAAATTGAAGGCATACTCGAGCAGCTGGCTTTGGGGCTTCGCTGTTAGGTAACTTCTGGCAAAAGCATTCGAATGGTAACTGGGTGTATCGCAATTGGGAATTGAGAATCATCGCCGACAGAACCCAGTCGGGCAGGGGTTTTTCCACTCCGCGTTTTTGCTGAAGGAACAACGGCTTCGCCTATCCTATGTCTATGATTGCGGCGCGATGGCAAAATATGCCGATGCGCGAAATCGCGAGATCGACAAATATCACCGTGTCGCGAGGCTTTATGGCGTCGAGAAGCTCGATCTCCTTTTTCTGTCACATGTGCATGCCGACCATGTGAATGGCGTGGAGCGGCTGCTGGGACTCCAAGAAGTCGATACGATCGTCCTACCGCTACTAAATGTGAAAGACCGTTTGATCGCTTACGGTTGGACCGCAGTCGAGGATCCGGCTTCTGCGCAAAACGGCTTCTATCGTGACTTGATCGTCGATCCCGCCTCGGCACTCAGTCGCTTCAGGCCGCGGCAGATTCTTTTCATCGAGCCTGGCGGAGAGGGTGGAGCCCCCGGCGGAGGGGAAGGCCCTATCGAACCATCCGACGGCAGCCGGAAGGACCCGTTCCCCAAGGGCGCGGACGGCGAGGACGGTCCAAGCTGGTTTCTGGTCGGGCGGGGGCACCCGCGCGTGATGCAAATGGCTGCAGACAGCTGGACCGGCGTCACGGTTATTCCCGACACGATGGCAATGATGGCGACGGCGTCCGTCGCTGTTTCGAGTCCAGCGAGTAGCTCAACGTGGGGTGCGTGGTTGATGGCACCATATGTAGACCCCATGATCGCGAGCCAGCGAAAGCGCTTCATTTCTGCGCTCGCGAAGGAGCTCAAGATGACAGCGAAGTTGTTGGAACCGCTGCTCACCTCCACCGGCTATGTCACGGATCTCGTGATCGACAAGGTCGACTGTCTGGCGACTGCCTATGCGAAGCTCGCGCGCGACCTGAACGTGACGTCGATGAGCCTCTATTCGGGACCGGCTCGGTCTATGGTTGCCGGGGAGCGGCGAACGCTGCGGGGGACCATCGGCGGGATCGGATGGCACGGGGGGTCGGGCAGGATTGCCTGGCTCGCCACAGGCGACGCTGCACTCAAGCATGTCGCGCGCCGAAAAAATTTCCTAGCTCACTATACGGGCCTGTTGGATCAGGTCGCGACTCTCACGCTGCCGCATCACGGATCCGAGCATAATTTTCACGTTGACCTGCTGAAGGCTGTGAACCCCCAGCTTTGCGTGGCCGCCGCCGACAGCTATAGCAATTGGAAACATCCCGAATCCCATGTAGTACAGACTGTCTGCTCGCACCCGGCTTTGATGCAGGTGGTCACCTCGAAACAGCCTTCGCGTGTTTGGGAGCTAGCGAGTCTCAGCTAGGCGGCGTAATTCCCAAATATCAGACATTCCGAGTTATGAACTGTATGCCCAACACCAGACGTTCGCGAACACACGCCAGCTGGTAGAAGCCCGACAAACTGTTCGCACTCATCACAAATCTGTGAAATTGTAGATGCGTTGACGAGTTTGCGGGGAGGATGATTTTGTGGGGGGGCATGATGAGAACCAACGGGAGATTGAGCGCCTCGATTCCATAGCGCGAACTGTCTATGCTGACATGCGATTAAAGCAACAGACGCCAATTGCTGTTGTAGGGTCAGGTCTTTCCGTTCCGTACGGCGGAATCAGTTGGTCGAAAGCGACTAAAGAAGGGCTCGATGAAGCACTACGACAGGTTAACTTGGCGGAGCAATCATGGAAGGACGCCCCCCACACCTCGTCAAAATCTCACAATTTGGCAAGGATTGGTCGTGCCAGGCGCTCAATAAAAGCCTACAAGTCGAAAGATGCCATTGGCAGCGATGAGCAATATCTCGCGATGCAGATTGCGAAGGACGGTATTGACACTGCGCACGCCTGCGTTGCCGAAATATATCGAGACAAATTGGGTGATGATTTCAAGGGCTTTATGGCCAGGCTGTTTGGCAAGGAAAGGTTCCGGCTTGCCCGAGAGATGCAGACAAGAATTGTTGGCTCCATCAAGCAACCCCTAAACAAAGATATTAAAAACCACCTATACAGCAATACCGATAAAGAGTTCGATGAAGTTCTTGCGCGGTTTTACAGTTTCGACATGCTGGTCTATATTCTGCCAGATCAAAGGTTCGATGGTATAATTGACCGATTGAAAGCGACTTATCAGACTGAAACTAGTAATAATCTAACAACTCTGCCTCCGGATCGGCGCAGTCTGGTGGCGCTGTTTCTCGCCGTAAGGCGCGGGTACGATAACAAGTTTAATGCTTCCGCGATTTGGAAGGCGTTCGCGGGGGTCGAACATCAAGGGCCGTCATGCCTTCGCCCTCTGGATGATCCGATCCGCGAAATCCACGAAAAACTTGGCATCCAGCGGTTCATTACCCTCAACTATGACCATGAACTCGAGCGGGCGTTAATGTTTGATGATGTCCGCGCGATCAAGGGTGCCCATTACGGTTTCGACGACGCGCTGAGCGACATGGTGCTTCATGGTGACCCGGCTCCGCTGAATGGCGGGACCTCCACGACGGCAGGTGTCAAGCGACGCCTTTCCGATGGCTTGACGGCCTCGAGCGAAATCTATCAGGCTTCTGCTGTAGCGAATCTGTTCGAATTTGCGCTCAACTCGCCCGATTTTCCAATCCAGATCGTCCATCAGCACGGGCGCGCCGATGTTCCGGAGTCAATGGTCCTTACCGATGACGACCTCAATCGCGTCTACCGCCACAATAATTACAGCCGTACAACGCTTGAGCAGGCGCTGGATGTCATCCTTACAGGAAACCCCATCCTGTTTATTGGCCTGGGACTGAATGAACCGGAAATCACGCGACCATTGCGCCAGTTGGTGGGAGAAGGCCGTGCCGCGCTTGATGATCCGGCGTTCGCGATCATGGTGTTTGACGGGTCCAAAGGCGATAAGGGTTACGAAAAAGATGGCGGCGTCAACGCGTGGCGACGCCAGTTTGGACTGTTCCGACAATATGGCATTCATCTTTTCGATGCTGGCCATCCCCGGCATGGCAATGGGGCTTTCAACCGAAAGGTGTCAGCCCTCGACGCATTTATTAAAGCTATCAATCCTGACAAAAATAGCCGAATAAATTCTTCAAAAAATCAGCGTAAATCACTGAAAAATGTAATAGAGGAGTGTCGCAATTCAGACGTTGCTAAAGACATAATGTTAGATGATTTAGCTTTCGATTGGCTTTTGAGCGGTATCGAATCGGGAAATATAATTGTAAATAGGCGTAACTTTCACTTATTCGAAGATTATTTAAATTATTTAATAAGCAAACATTACACGCAATGCTTAATTCACGAAATCCGTCGACTTGAGAAACAAGTTTTGAATCGGTTTGCCGAAACTACTTATCAGAATATTGAGGGGTTAGGGTTCGCGGAGTCAAGGACCGTCCAGGATGGCGACGTGCGAGAGGCAGGAAAGCCGAATTTTCGATCAACGTCTGTCAGGCATGCTATACAATTTGCGACAGAACCTCAATTCCCTAAGCAGATCGGCACTGCTATCGAAGAAATTATGTGTTCAATCGAGCACAATGGGGCAACTTTTTTAGTAGGTGAAATGGGGTCCGGTAAGGGTGCAATATTGAGCGGCGTGCGGAAACGTCTCGATAAGCTTGATTCTCCACAGTATTGTTACATCAACTGTGCGATGGCGCTAGAGTTTGATTCTGCCATTTTCCAGATTCTCATGTTTACCCATGGCGTCGCCTCCTCCAAAGAGGGTGCACCGCTCAAGGATCGCCTGAATGATTTGCGATCTGCGCTTATGAAGGGCGTGCCTTTAGGCAATCACCCGCCACTCATCGTGATTTCGGGGATAGAGAGACTACTAGACGCTCAGTCAAAGGCCCTTACGCCCGAAATTGAACTGATTACGAAGATGTTGCTCCATCCCGACGTACTGAAGAAGGGGTGGCATGTTTTGATCGCTGGGACGGAGAGCGCCATCAATTGGGTCGAGCAGGTATCGACTGGAATTAGAATACCGTACCACCCAAAAAAGGTGTTGCTCAGCAAGTCATACGGTGGATTACTCATCCAGATTTGGGACTATGTTCATAAGCACGCTCAAAGCGAAAAATTAAAATCCAAGATAGACGATTGGAAACTCTATCCGAAAGCACCCTATGTACCCAATGGCGCTCGCTCTCCGGCTAGCAGCTGGCTGATTAGCTTGGTACTAAAACACTGGCACGAGATTATTCCGCTTTCTGGCAATAGTCCTTCGGAGACGCGCGCCTGCGCCGAGCTTGATCGCCAGATACTTCAGAATCTCGCCTATGTCGGTCAGCCTGTCGGTCGTTCAGTGCTGTTAAGTATGCCAGACATCTCCCGTGCTGCTCAAAACACTTCATGTTCTAACGACGATGCCGTTATCGCTTCATGTCAACGTTTGGTAGCAGCGGGACTGGCAATGGACGTCTTGCCGTTTCCCTACGGGCAAAAAGACAAGAGCAATAATGGATCGTTGTTTCGGCTGGCGCTACCCCGAACTGTGCTAGCGGAACTACGCGAACGCGCCGGGGTGCGGTCTGGCGAGGAGCAACTATCGAACAGCTTCACCCTAACGCTTGCCGCGTCAATGCCGACCGACCTTGTCCTTCCCGATCAGGACGTTAGCCAGACTTTAGCTCAGACCGTGGGCCACCTGCGCGCGGCGTGGAAGGACGGAATTCTCGAGCCTGGTGCGGCTGCGACGATCGCCTACCTAAAGGCGCTGGGTGGCAGCCCCTCCGAAGAACTCGCACCACTTTTGGCTGAAAAGGCGGGGCAGGTCGAGTGCGTTGAACGGGTCGAACGGCTCGCGCTGATGGCTTCGGTTCCTATGAATGAAGCCCTCAGGGCCGCTGCGGCGATTGTGCGTGGCTTCTTTTCAGCTGCAACGCTAGTCTCGACTGATCCTTCATCTGGCTCGTTGGACAATGGGGTCCGTGCTCAGTTTGAGCAGCATCGAAAGCGCGTCGATCGCCTGCTTGAACGGACCCGGGAGGTTCAACGCCTTTCCGAGCAAATGAGACACGAGTTGATTGCCCTCGGTGTTGATCGACAACTCATAGATGATTGTATCAAAGCACTTGTCGGAGGACAGCCTAGGGACAACAAGGCAGGCGCGGACAACAAGGAAGCGGCACTTTACAGTGGCGAACTGATCTGGCTGCTCAACGAGGCAGGGGTCATTGCACTTCTGCAGGGTAATCTAAGGGCCGCCGAGCGAAGCTTCCGAGAGGCGGAAAATGCTCGCGTCCGCTTCAAGGGCCTTGGTTCGCACCATACTTGGCGGAGGCTGGTGATCAACCAAGCGTTTCTCAGGATTGAGCGCGGTCGCATTGCCGAGGCGCGGTCGCAGCTCTCCCATCTCGAAACGGTGATTGACGAACCTCGTCTAAAGATCGGGAATGATGCTATCCGCGCCAATAATGACGATCTGATATGCAAGCCGATTATCATTGGCTACTTAGGTTTAGTCGACGCGCTGGGCGGTCATCTTGAAATCGCGCGACGTCGCTACAAATATGCCATCCGAGGCCTGATTGATTCCGGCCAGCAACGTGCGCTGGCTCTATTTTATTGGCGGCTGGGTTCGCTTGCTTTATCCATGCCTGATCGGGACGATGCCCGTCACTATCTGAATCTCGCTATCGCAGAGGCCGAAAGTGCGCTCCAGATCGACGTCGTCTGGCGCGCGCGCCTTACAATGACCGAGTTACAACGTGAGACAGACCCAGCTTTTGTAGCGACAGTCTTCCGCGAAGCCCGGCAATATGCCGAGACGATGAAGGTCCCCCGCGTGCAGGTGACAGCACTTCGACGCGAGGCCGAATGGCGGATGGAGCGCGAAGACCTAACAGTTGCTGCGGCATTGACGACCCAAGCAATGCAGCACGCCAAACGTAACGGGATGACGTTGATGCTCATTTCGCTACGAACGCTGATGGGATCGATCATGGTCCGCCAGGGCGATGCGTCCGGAGAGTTTCTGCTGCAGCGCGCTATCCGCCATGCAGACCGCGTCGGCTATCAGCTAGAGGTCAACAAGGCCCGCAATGCTCTGTTGGGGATAAAAGTGGCAGCGCGGCACTAGAGGATGTCATAGGTCGGCGATTTAGGAGTGTGCCAGAACGATAATCATTGAGTTAGGGCTGCTAGCTTTCTTGTTCCGCTTCGAAGCGGCCATTCGGGAACCGGCCCAATACGGGTTATAGACACGCGGCGGCTTGCGTAAAAACCAGCTCACCGTTCTTTTAACTTTCTTGCCAACAAATACCAGTAGCTCCGACGATATTGATGGTATCTCTGATGGCATAAGCTGAAACGTTATCTGATTTTATTGTGATAAATCAGATACTTAGATGAGATCTAACGATCCCGTAGGGGTCACCAAGGACTCAAATCGTCCGGGGGACGATTTGTGCCTTGGTGACGGAGGCGCAAGCGACCTGACCAATTTCGCGATGGCGATCCGGCCAAAACGCGCGTTCAGCGCGGGCCGTGACCGCACGAAAGGTTACAAAGGTTATGACCTCACATAGGGGGTCGGTCCATAGCGACGCCGCGCGCGCGGCGAGTCGGGATCGATTGCCAAAGAGCAGCGAAGATCGTTGCAGAGGTTTTCCTACATTGGAAGGGATATGGGGTGCGTCGCGTAAGGTGTCCCCGCAATTCCTGCCCGGCGACCTTGAGGCCCAGATCGAGGCCTTCGTCGAGCATTACAATCACCAGCGTTATCACGAAGCGCTGTGCAACGTGACGCCCGCCGACGCCTACTTCGGCAGGGCCTCACCATCATCAAACAGCGTGAAAGGATCAAGCGACAGACCATCGAATATCGGCGCTTGCAACACCGCAAGCTCGCCGCTTAACATCAACCCCCAGACGAGACCCGCACTCCGCTATTCTACGCCGCGACCTGTGCCAAATGTTCTGACGACGGACAGGTGCGGTCGCGCGCGCGTAATCATAGCCCTTGAGGTGGATTGGGAATGTGCCGGGGGGCTGTCACGCTGTAGCATGGACGGGATTTTCATCGCCATTCTCACCGCCTTGGCAAGGCTGTGGCCATCGCGAGCCGTGTTCGGTCCCTTTGGAAGACTATCCGGGGTGCGCCGCTCTTGATCAAAGGGGCCACCGCAATGGTCGGGGCGATAGGATTCGAACCTACGACCCCTGGACCCCGAGACCAGTGCGCTACCAGACTGCGCCACGCCCCGACACATTGCAGGGGGACGCGCCTAGCTTGGCGATGCCGTGCTATCAAGGTCAAAATGATCGCGCCCTGCCCAACAAGGCGCAAGCCTGCCGCCGAAGCTCGCTTCTGCCAGCCTCAGTCGAAAGGACTCACCCCTGATCCGTTCGTGCTGAGCTTGTCGAAGCACCGACCTTCTTTGGCGAGCCGTGGGCAAGAGAAGAACGGCCCTTCGACAAGCTCAGGTCGCACGGCTTGGAGTGGGTCAATTCAGCCCAACCCCCGCTAATCCGCCAGCGCTGCCAGCATCGCCGCCATTGAGGTGAATTTCTCGCGCGGGGCGCCGTCGCGGGCGCGGGCGATTTCGGCGGCTTCGATCTTTTTCCAGTCGCGAAAGGTCACGATATCAATTCCCCGCGCGGAAAGCAGCCGGTCGAGGCCGGGACGCCCTTCCTTGCCGCTGCCGCCCGCCACTTCGGCGCCGATCCGATCGGCAACCGCCTGGCCGTCGGGTCGGTTGGTGCCGATCGTGCCCGTCGGCCCGCGCCGCGCCCAGCCGACCGCATAGAGCCCCGGCGCGATCAGCCCGTCGACATTGGCGAAGCGCCCCGCGCGCTCATCATAGGGCACGCCAGGAATCGGCGGCGTCTTGTAGCCGATGCAGCTGACGATCAGGCCCGCCGGGACGGCATAGGTCTCGCCCGTGCCGCTGACGCCGCCGAGTTCGTCGAGCCGCGTGCGCTCGACGATGACGCGTTCGGCGTGGCCATTGCCCTCGATCCGCACTGGTGCTGCGAAAAAATCGAACGCCACCGTCATTGGCTTGGGCGGCAGTGTGGTGAACTCCCGCAGATGCGCAACCGACTTGCGCAGTCCCGGCTCGAGCGCGGCATCGGCCTCGACCGGCGGCAGGTCGGCCGGATCGACCTGCGGCGCCGAGCGCGCGAGATGGCCGAGTTCACCCAGTTCCTTGGGCGTCATCGCGATCTGATGCGGCCCGCGCCGCCCGAGGATCGTGATACGGCGGATCGTCGCCGCGTCGAGTGCGTCGAGCGCGGGCGCGGTAATGTCCGATCCGGCAAATTCGGCGCGCGTCTTCGACAGGATGCGCGCGACGTCGAGCGCGACATTGCCGACGCCGATCACCGCGACATCGGGACCGCCGAGCGGTGGTGCGAGCGTCTCATGATCGGGATGGCCATTATACCAGCCGACAAAGGCCGCCGAGCCGATCACACCGCGCAAATCCTCCCCCGGAATGCCGAGCGCGCGGTCGTGGGGCGCGCCGGTCGCCAGCACCACGGCGTCGTACAGGTCATGCAACTCGTCGATGCTCAGGTCGCGTCCCAGCCGGACATTGCCGACGAAGCGGACATTGTCGGTCAGCGCCACGGCTTCGTAGCGGCGCGAGACGCCTTTGATCGACTGATGGTCGGGCGCGACGCCGAAGCGGATCAGGCCGTAAGGCACCGGCAACTGATCGATGATGTCGATCCGCACGGCATCGCCGAACAACTTCTGGCATGCCTCTGCCGTGTAATAGCCTGCGGGGCCTGACCCAATCACGGCGATGTGGCGCATGTCGCTCTCTCCCTTTTGCGCGCACGCTAGCGAGCGATTCGCCAAGGCTAAAGCCCCGAATGACCCTTGCGCCATTTGGCCCAGAGATGGCGGGCGAGCATGGCGGGCGGCATGCGGAGCCAATGGCTGCGGATATAGAAGCCCAGCCGCGTGACGGGGCGCGTGGTGCGACCCCAGCCGTCGCGCGCGGTGACGCGGTGCAGGAACAGGCGATCGGTGGCGCTGAGGGCACCCCAGGCGCCGCCGCCGTCGGTGTCATAGAGCGCGGTCGCGAGCCGGATGGCGCGCGCCAAGGCAGGCCCCAAGCCGTGATGCCGCGCGCGCTCGGCGAGCCCCTCGACGCCGAATTCCTCGACGAGGCAATGGATGTCCCACAAGTTGCGCATACCGCCCGCCAAGTCCCCATCGGCGATCAGATGCGCAGCGGCGTGACAAATCATATCCTGCGGGCTGAGCATCGCCAGTCCATCAGCGAGCGGCAAAGCATCCGCGATCAGCGCATCGGCGTCGGGCGCGACGCGTGCGGTGAGCGGCAGGATCGTGTGATGAACGTCGATCATGCGGTCTCGCTCGCGGTGAATCAGCGGCGGCAGCTCGTGCATCCAGCGGCGATAATAGGCGTCGTCATAGGGATCGGGCTTGACCCATTCCCACCCCGCCGCGAGCAGCGCCGCCTCG
>NZ_JAIEPC010000005.1 GCF_019749955.1 Sphingomonas sp. | reverse complement strand
CCGGTCATCCCGCCCGAACTGCGCCCGCTGGTGCCGCTCGACGGTGGCCGCTTCGCGACGTCGGATCTGAACGATCTTTATCGCCGCGTGATCAACCGCAACAACCGCCTCAAGCGGCTGATGGAATTGCGCGCGCCGGACATCATCGTCCGCAATGAAAAGCGCATGTTGCAGGAAGCCGTCGACGCGCTGTTCGACAACGGCCGCCGCGGGCGCACGATCACGGGCGCCAACAAGCGGCCGCTCAAGTCGCTCTCGGACATGCTCAAGGGCAAGCAGGGCCGTTTCCGCCAGAATCTGCTCGGCAAGCGCGTCGATTATTCGGGTCGTTCGGTCATCGTGACGGGTCCGGAACTCAAGCTGCACCAGTGCGGCCTCCCGAAGAAGATGGCGCTCGAGCTGTTCAAGCCGTTCATCTACGCGCGCCTCGACGCCAAGGGCCTGAGCATGACGCTCAAGCAGGCGAAGAAGTGGGTCGAGAAGGAGCGCAAGGAAGTCTGGGACATCCTGGATGAAGTGATCCGCGAGCATCCCGTGATGCTCAACCGCGCGCCGACGCTCCACCGCTTGGGCATCCAGGCGTTCGAGCCCGTGCTGATCGAAGGCAAGGCAATCCAGCTGCACCCGCTCGTCTGCTCGGCCTTCAATGCCGACTTCGACGGCGACCAGATGGCCGTCCACGTGCCGCTCAGCCTCGAAGCCCAGCTCGAAGCGCGCGTGCTGATGATGTCGACCAACAACATCCTGAGCCCCGCCAACGGCAAGCCGATCATCGTGCCGTCGCAGGACATGGTGCTGGGGCTCTATTACATCACGATGGAAAAGACCGGCGAGCCGGGCGAAGGCATGCTGCTGACCGACATGGCCGAAGTCCATCACGCGCTCGATTCGGGTGCGGTGACCTTGCACACCAAGATCATCACCCGCGTTCCGCAGACCGATGAGGCCGGCAAGAGCTACCTCAAGCGCTACGAGACGACGCCGGGCCGGATGCTGCTCGGCGAGTGCCTGCCCAAGTCGCACAAGGTGCCGTTCGACATCGTCAATCGCCTGCTGACCAAGAAGGACGTCGGCGACGTGATCGACGAAGTCTATCGGCACACCGGCCAGAAGGAGACCGTGCTGTTCGCCGACGCGATCATGTCGCTCGGCTTCCGCCACGCGTTCAAGGCGGGCATTTCGTTCGGCAAGGACGACATGATCATCCCCGACGCCAAGATCCCGCTCGTCGACGAGACGCGCGCGCTGGTGAAGGATTTCGAGCAGCAATATCAGGACGGCCTGATCACCCATCAGGAAAAGTACAACAAGGTGATCGACGCCTGGTCGGGCTGCGGTGATCGTGTGGCCACCGCGATGATGGACGAAATCAAGGCGGTGAAGCGCTACGAAGACGGTCCCAACAAGGGCCGCGAGAAGCCGATCAACTCGATCTACATGATGGCCCACTCGGGTGCGCGTGGTTCGCAGGCGCAGATCAAGCAGCTCGCCGGCATGCGCGGGCTGATGGCCAAGCCGTCGGGCGAGATCATCGAAACGCCGATCATCTCGAACTTCAAGGAAGGCCTGACCGTCCTTGAGTATTTCAACTCGACCCACGGCGCCCGCAAGGGCCTCGCGGATACAGCGCTCAAGACGGCGAACTCGGGGTACCTCACCCGTCGTCTGGTCGACGCCTCGCAGGATTGCGTCATCGTCGAACTCGATTGCGGCACGACCCGCGCGCTGGAAATGCGGGCGATTGTGCAGGGCGGATCGACCATTGCCTCGCTCGGTGAGCGTATCCTGGGCCGCACCACGGCAGAGGACATTATCGATCCAAAGACCAACGCGGTCGTTATCCCATCGGGCACGCTGCTCGACGAGCCGATGATCGCGACGATCGAGGCACTGGGCACGCAAAGCTGCAAGATCCGCTCGCCGCTGGTCTGCGAAACCAAGATCGGTGTCTGTGGCAAATGCTATGGTCGCGATCTGGCCCGCGGTACGCCCGTTAACATCGGTGAAGCGGTCGGCGTTATTGCCGCCCAGTCGATTGGTGAGCCTGGCACTCAGCTGACGATGCGGACCTTCCACATCGGCGGCGCGGCGCAGCTCAACGAGCAATCGAACCTGGAAGCCGTGGCCGATGGCCGGATGGACTATCGTGACCTGCGGATCATTGAAGATCAGCGCGGCCGCCGCGTCGTGCTGAGCCGTTCGGGCGAACTCGCGATCATCGATGCCGAGGGCCGCGAACGCGCCGTCCACCGCATCCCGTACGGCGCCTATGTCCTGTTCCCCGATGGTCATCAGCTGACCAAGGGCGACCGGATGGCCGAATGGGATCCGTTCACCATGCCGGTGATCACGGAAAACCCGGGTGTCGTGAAATATGTCGATCTGATCGAAGGCAAGACGCTGACCGAGCAGGCCGATGAAGCAACGGGCATCACCCAGCGCGTCGTCACTGAATATCGTGCCGCGACCAAATCGAAGGAAGATCTTCGTCCGCGCCTGACCCTGACCGGGGCAAGCGCTGAGGAAGCGGGCCGCTATATGCTCGTGGCCGGGGCGACGCTCTCGGTTGAGGACGGGGCCACCGTTTCGGGCGGCGACGTGCTTGCGCGTGTGTCTCGCGAAAGCGCCAAGACGCGCGACATCACCGGCGGTCTGCCGCGCGTTGCCGAGCTGTTCGAAGCCCGCAAGCCCAAGGAAAATGCGATCATCGCCAAGGTTTCCGGCCGGGTCGTGTTCGGCAAGGATTACAAGGCCAAGCGCAAGATCGGTATCCAGCCCGAGGATGGCGGCGAGGTCGTGGAATATCTGGTGCCGAAGTCGAAGGTCATCGACGTGCAGGAAGGCGATTACGTCAAGCGCGGCGATAACCTGATCGGTGGCTCGCCTGATCCGCATGATATTCTCGAAGTGCTCGGCATCGAGCCGCTCGCTGAATATCTCGTCGCGGAAATTCAGGAGGTTTACCGTCTGCAGGGCGTGAAGATCAACGACAAGCACATCGAAGTGATCGTTCGCCAGATGCTGCAGAAGGTCGAGATCACCGACGGCGGCGACACCACGCTGCTGGCGGGCGAACAGGTCGACCGCGAGGAGATGGACGACATCAACTCGAAGCTCGACAAGGGCCAGACGCCGGCACAGGGCAAGCCCGTGCTGCTCGGCATCACCAAGGCCAGCTTGCAAACCCGCAGCTTCATCTCGGCGGCGTCGTTCCAGGAGACCACCCGCGTCCTCACCGAGGCGGCAGTCCAAGGCAAGCAGGACACGCTGATCGGCCTGAAGGAAAACGTCATCGTCGGGCGGTTGATCCCGGCGGGCACTGGCGCGGGCATGAATCGCCTGCGCGTCACCGCCAATTCGCGCGACGCCGCGATGCGGGTGGCGCAGCGCCGGATGGACGCAGCGATTGTCGCGCCCAATTCGGCCGCCGAAGAACATGCCGCCGAACTCGCGCGCAGCCCGCGCGATGCTGGCGGCACCGGTGACGACGCGCTGGGCAAGGTCGTGCAAAGCGGCCACGGCACCGATGCGGATGCCGGGGATTATCTGAACAAGGAATGATCGTCTCGGGTTCGAGTGATCATTCGTCGCACTGAAAGAGCCGCCGTCCGGAGCGATCCGGGCGGCGGTTTTTTTTGGCTGGCAGCGTAGCGCAATTGGGCTAGCCTAAATGTGACATGCGCCGCAGCAGCGGCCTGACCTTGAGGGGAAATTCATGCGCTCGATTCTGCTCGCAGCCACTGCCGCCGCCATGCTGGCGCCCGCTGCTGATGCCCAGACGACGGTCGCCGCGATCGACAAGCGGGTGATCGGTGCAGCGACGCTGGAAAACATCCCTCCGATCCCCGCTGATCTTGCCGCCGCGCTCGCCCGCTATCAGGAGAGCCGTGCGGCAAGCTTTGCCGACTGGGCGAACGACGGCAGCATGTTGGTCCTCACACGCTTTGCCGCGACCGCGCAGCTCCACCGCGTCAAGGGGCCCGGCATGGCCCGCACGCAGATCACTTTCGCTTCGGAGCCGATCGCCGCAGCGCGCGCGATTCCCGGCAGCGATAGCATCCTGTTCGCGCGCGATACCGGCGGCGACGAATGGACGCAGATCTACGTGTTGGGCCCCGATCTGAAACCGGTCCAGCTCACCGAGACCGGCACCCAAAATGGTCAGATCGTCGTGGCGCGCGACGGCGGCGCGATCTACTGGTCGCGCGCGACGAAAGGGTCGGGCGACCGCACGATCTGGCGCGCCAATCCAGCCGAGCCGGCCTCAGCACGGCAAATCTTTCAGGGTACCGGCGTCATCGCGCCATCGGACATATCGGCCGACGGCAAGACCCTGCTGCTCACCCGCAGCATTTCGGCCGTAGCGCAACAACTCTACCTGCTCGATATCGCCACCGGCACGGTCACCGAAATCGCCAAAGGACCGACAGCGAGCTTGGACGGCGCGCGCTTCGCCCGTGGCGGTCGCGCCGTCCTGGCGATCAGCAACCGCGACAGCGACGTCGAGCGCCTTGTCGAGATCGATATCGCGAGCGGCAAGCTGACGCCGATCTCGGCGGCGTCGTCCTGGTCGGTCGAAGAATTCGATCTGAGCGAAGATGGCCGAATCCTGGCCTATGCGATCAACGAGGACGGCTACTCGCGCGTCATCGTGCAGGATTACGTGACGCGCCGTGCCATGCCGCAACCCGCACTGCCGCGAGGCGTGGTCAGCACGCTTGCCTTGTCGCGCGACGGAGGCAAGCTTGCAATCGGGCTGGCGGCGTCGAACGCCCCGGGTGACGTTTGGAGCTGGGAAGTGCGCGCCGGAAAGCTCGATCGTTGGACCGAGTCCGAAATCGGCCCGATCGATCGCACAATGCTGCCCGAACCCCGGCTGGTCCGCTTTCCGAGCTTTGATACATTGTCGGTGCCGGCGTTCGTCTATCGCACCAAGACCGTCCCGACGAACGCCCGGACGCCCGTAGTGATCGTCATCCACGGCGGGCCGGAAGGACAGGCGCGGCCCGGCTGGACACCACAGCACGCCGCAATGGCGGATCAGCTCGGCGCGACGATCATCGTTCCGAACGTCCGCGGATCGACGGGCTACGGCACGCGCTATCTCAATCTCGACAATGCCGAAAAGCGCGAGGATAGCGTCAAGGACATCGGCGCGTTGATCGACTGGATCAAGACGCGGCCCGACCTGGACGGGTCAAAGATCGCGGTCATCGGCGGATCCTATGGTGGCTATATGTCGCTAGCCGTGATGACCAGGTACAGTGCGAAGCTGGCGGGCGGCGTCGATCTCTTCGGAATCGGCGATTGGATGACGTTCCTGAAGAATACCGAAGCTTATCGGCGGGATGCGCGCCGGGCTGAATATGGTGATGAGCGCGATCCCGCGATGGCAGCAGTCTTCGCGCGCATCTCGCCGCGCGCGAATGTCGCTGGCATTACCAAACCGATGCTGATCGAACAGGGCGCGAATGATCCGCGTGTGCCTCGCAGCGAAAGTGAACAGATGGTGGCGGCAATCCGTGCCAATGGCGTGCCCGTCTCCTATCTGCTGTTCGCCGACGAAGGGCATGGCTGGCGGAAGAAGGTCAACCAAGTGCTTTCCCAGCAGGCCGAGATCGCCTTCCTCAAGCGGCTGTTCGAGGCGGCAAAGTAACGACGCCGACTCCGTCCGCCCAGACCCAGGTCAGCGCTCCATCCGGATGATCTGCGTCGCCAGCCGCTCGGCTTCCTCGGCATCATGCGTGACCATCAGGATCGGCAGCTTGAGCCCGTCGCGGATATGCTCGATCGCGCGCATGATCTCCTCGCGGCGCGCACGGTCGAGCGAGGCGAGCGGTTCGTCGAGCAGCAGAAAGCTTGGGCGCGACAGCAGCGCCCGCCCGATCGCCACCCGCCGCGCCTCGCCGCCCGATAGCGAACGCGGCCACCGATCGAGCAGCGGCGCGATGCCTAGGAACGAGACCGTTTCGTCGAGGCCAAGCCGACTCTCGCCGCGCCCCGCGCCATAATCAAGATTGGCGCGCACCCGCATGTGCGGAAAGAGGCGCGGTTCCTGAAAGACATAGCCCGCGCGGCGCTGAGCCACGGGCACATCAACACCTGCGTCGGCGTCGAACAGCACCCCCCCCCCGACGGCGATCCGCCCCCGCGCAGGGGGCAGCAGTCCGGCGATCATGTTGAGTACACTCGTCTTGCCCACGCCCGATGGCCCGAACAGGATCGTCAGCCCGGGTTCGGACGCGATCCGCACCGCGACCTCGGCCTCCCCCACCCGCCGCGCGATGTCGACATCAAAGGACATGCAGCCCCCGCCCCGCACGCCGCGCGAGCAGTTCCGAGCCGATCAGCGCCGCCATGGCCAATATGATCGACACCGCCGCCAGCCGGATCACGATTGCCTCCCCACCGGGCAGTTGCAGCGCGCCGTAGATGGCCAGCGGCAAGGTCTGCGTCTCCCCCGGCACATTCGAGACGAAGGTGATCGTCGCGCCAAATTCGCCGATCGAGCGTGCAAAGCCGAGCACCAGCCCCGCCAGCACGCCCGGCAGGCTGAGCGGCAGCGTGATCGTCCAGAACACCCGCCACCGCCCCGCCCCGAGCGTGCGCGCGGCGCTTTCGAGCCGCTGGTCGACCGCCTCGATCGACAGCCGGATCGCGCGGACCATCAGCGGCAGCGCCATCACTCCGCTCGCGATCGCCGCCCCCGTCCATTTGAACAGCACGGTGATGCCCAACCAGCTCTGCAAGGCGCCGCCGACCGGACCATTGGGGGCGAAGGCGATCAGCAACAGCCAGCCGGTCACCACCGGTGGCAGCACCAGCGGCAAATGCACCAGCCCGTCGAGGATGATCCGCCCCGGAAACCGCCCCCGCGCCAGCACCCACGCCAGCGCAAAGGCGATCGGCAGGGTCACTGCCATCGCCGCCGCGCCGACCTTGAGCGTCAGGCCGACGATCGCCCATTCGGTACCCGACAGCATCAGCCCGGGGTGAACCCGTGGCGGCGCAGCACGCCCTGCCCTTCGCGGCCCAGCAGGAAGCGGCGAAACGCCTCGCCCTCGGCATTGGTCGAACTTTTCAGCCGCGCGATCGGGTAAGTGATGCGCGGATGGCTGGCGGCGGGGAAGCGATAGGCCACGCGCACGCCAGGCTCGCTGCGGGCGTCGGTTGCGTAGACGATGCCATAATTCGCCACCCCGCGCGCGACCAGCGCGAGCGCGGCGCGGACATTTTCGGCGCGGACGACTTTGGGGGCCACTTGCGCCCAGATGCCAAGCTTGGTGAGCGCGGCCCGACCATAGCGCCCGGCGGGGACGCTGTCCGGGTCGGCCATGGCGAGCGGCGCGGCGCTCAGCGCACGGGCAAGCCCCGCCGGGGTCGGCGCAGGATCGGCGCTAGTCGTTGCAGGCCGGATCAGTACGAGGCTGTTCCCGGCGAGACTGGCGCGCGTGCCCGCCGCAATCAGCCCGCGCCGCGCGAGATCATCCATCCAATCAACGTCGGCGGCAATGAACAGGTCAGCGGGTGCGCCGACCGCAACCTGACGCGCCAAGATCGATGATGCGGCGAACGATATGACCGGCTTGGGATGACCCTTCGCCGCCCAGCGATCAGCGGCCTCGGTCAGCGATTCCTGCAAGCTCGCCGCCGCCAGCACCACCGGCGCGGCAGGCGGCGGCGCATTGGCCGTGCCCAAAATCAGCGCCAAGCCGATCGCCGCCAGCCTCGATAAATACGACCGCATCACCGCTGCCTCCCGGTTGCTGTTCCCAACCGTATACAGCAGCGACCGCTGCGCGCCACCCCCGGGGGGAGCGCGCAGCGGGATCGCCTCAGCCCTTGTTGGTCATCTGGCCGATCGTGTCGCGGCCGTAGCTGGTGATCAGCTCGCCGATTTCGCGTGCCTGGTCCATCGCCCGCTTGCTCTGGTCGCGCATATAGTCGGACTGGATGCGCATCACTTCGGCGACATCCTTGGCATGGGCGGCGGCGCGCATTGCGGCAAAGGCTTCGCGGGTATTGGCTTCGGCCTGATCGAGCAGCCGCATCCCCAACTCGGTGCCGGTCTCGGCAATGCGTTCGCCCGATTTGCGCATCGTGTCACCGGCGGCCTTGATCTGGTCGGTCATCTTGCTGGCCATGTCTTCGGTGGCTCGTTTGGCGGTGTTGGTCGCATCGTTCGTGGTCGAGTCGGTCATGTTCGTTGCTCCTGCCATATGCCCCGGCGTGTCCATACGCCTGATCTCTTTGACGCGCGAGCCGCATCGAGGTTCCGGCGAATCCGTGATGCGTGTGCGATACCCGGTCGGGCGTGCGCCTTAACCCTCATCCCCCATCCGTAGCGCGGCGATGAACGCCTCCTGCGGGATGCTGACCGAGCCATATTCGCGCATCTTCGCCTTGCCCTTCTTCTGCTTGTCGAGGAGCTTGCGCTTGCGCGTGGCGTCACCGCCATAGCATTTCGCCGTCACGTCCTTGCGCATCGCGCTGATCGTCTCGCGAGCGATGACCTTGCCGCCGATCGCGGCCTGGATCGGAATCTTGAACAAATGGCGCGGGATCAGTTCCTTGAGCCGCTCGACCATGCCGCGACCGCGGACCTCGGCGGTCGCGCGGTGGACGATCATGCTCAGCGCATCGACCGGCTCCTCGTTGACGAGGATGCCCATTTTGACCAGATCGCCCTCGCGATAGCCGATCTGGCTATAGTCGAAGCTCGCATAGCCTTTCGACAGCGACTTCAGCCGGTCGTAGAAATCGAACACGACTTCGTTGAGCGGCAATTCATAGGTCACCTGTGCGCGGCCGCCCACGTAAGTGAGGTTCTTCTGGATGCCACGCCGGTCCTGGCAAAGCTTCAGGATGCTGCCGAGATATTCATCGGGCGAGTAGATCGTCGCCTCGATCCAGGGCTCGGCAATGCTCTCGATCTTGTTTGGCTCGGGCATGTCGGCGGGGTTGTGGAGCTCGATATGCCCCTGCCCATGCGTCAGCTCAATCTGGTAGACGACCGACGGCGCCGTCGTGATCAGATCGAGGTCATACTCGCGCGTCAGCCGTTCCTGGATGATCTCGAGGTGGAGCAGCCCCAGGAAGCCGCAGCGAAAGCCGAAGCCCAGCGCCGCGCTGGTCTCCATTTCGAAGCTGAAGCTGGCGTCGTTGAGCCGCAGTCTGCCGATGCTCTCGCGCAATTTGTCGAACTCGGCGGCGTCGACCGGGAACAGGCCGCAGAACACGACTGGCTGGACAAGCTTGAACCCCGGCAGCGCCTCCGTCGCGGGACGCTTGGCATCGGTAATCGTGTCGCCGACCGCGGTCTGCGCGACCTCCTTGATCTGCGCGGTGATGAAGCCGATCTCGCCGACGCCCAATTCGGTGAGCTGTTCGATCTTGGGCCGGAAACAGCCGACCCGGTCGACGAGGTGCTGCGTCCCGGTCGCCATGAACTTGACGAGTTGGCCCTTCTTGAGCGTCCCGGCCATCACCCGCACGAGGATGACGACGCCGAGATAGGGATCGTACCAGCTATCGATCAGCATCGCCTTCAGCGGCGCATCGGCATCGCCCTTGGGCGGCGGGATGCGCGTGACGATCGCTTCGAGCACATCCTCGATCCCGATCCCCGACTTGGCGCTGGTCATCACCGCGTTGGAGGCGTCGAGACCGATCACTTCCTCGATTTCGGCGCGGACCTTTTCAGGTTCGGCGGCGGGCAGGTCGATCTTGTTGATGACGGGCACGATCTCGTGATCATGCTCGATCGACTGATAGACATTGGCGAGCGTCTGCGCTTCCACGCCTTGCGCGGCATCGACCACCAGCAGCGCGCCTTCGCACGCGGCGAGGCTGCGGCTGACTTCATAGGCGAAGTCGACATGGCCGGGCGTGTCCATCAGGTTCAGGACGTAATCGAGGCCGTCGTGGGCGCGGTAATTGAGGCGCACGGTCTGCGCCTTGATCGTGATCCCGCGCTCCTTCTCAATGTCCATATTGTCGAGCACTTGCTCAGACATCTCGCGCGCCGTCAGGCCACCGGTGGTCTGGATCAACCGGTCGGCGAGCGTCGATTTGCCGTGATCGATATGCGCGATGATGGAGAAATTACGGATACGGTCGAGGGGGGTCATAATTCCCGCGCTACTAGCAGGTGCAATCTATGATGGCGAGGGGCGGTCAGGAATTCCTGGTCGGTCATTTCGCCAGAACAACGTCAATAGGCGCAGCAGCTGAAGCCTGGTGTCGTAGCATACCAAGAGCTAATCGGTGGCGCGGGCGGCGGAGGCGGAGGGGGAGGCTGCGAATAGCGTTGCTGCTGAAGGTCCATTATGCCGTCTAATCGACAGTCGGCATCGCAAGTCTCTTTAGCAGAACCATAACTATATCCATAGGAATAGGAACTTGCCACAACCGGCGGGCGGTCCAGTCGCTCGATGGCTTCGCGTGCCGTGCTGCGGGCCGACACTGTGTCTTCGTCCTCACCCCTCTGCGCTAAGGCTTTGTTGTACCATGTGCGCGCTAAAACCTTGCTAGCTTTACCACAAGCCCCTACCTCATAAATTGACGCCAAATTAGCCATTGCGGTAGCATCTCCATGCGATGAGCCTATTTTGTAGAATTCGACTGCTTTACAGTTTTGCTGTTTGTTGGATCCGTAAATTACCCCGAGATTATTCCAAGCTTTGATTACACCATTACTTGCAGCTGATCGATAGTATTGCTCAGCTACGTCATAATTAACTGCAGCACCCAAACCATTATGAAACATATAACCAATGCCAAACTCCGCAACGTGACTCCCATTCCGAAACGCTGCCAAATACCATTTGCGCGCCAAAGAATAATCCCGGCCTACGCCACCTGTTCCCTCGCGATAGTCGTAAGCAAGCTGCTCCATGGCCGCGACTTCGCCTCGCACTGCTGCCGCCAGTATCAGTCGATGATAGAGTTCGGGCCTTTTGGGCGCACCCCCCGTGCCTTCTCGATAGAGCCAGCCAAGTTGGTAGAGTGCATAGGCATCGCCGGCGATTACTTTCGCTTTGAAGCTCTCAGCTTCGCTGCTCGGAGCCGCGCTTAACCCAGTCGCCTGAGCCATAGGCGATATCGTAAAGCTGACCAGCAGCAAAGCACTGATCGCACGTTGAAGCATCAAATCTCTTTTGTGTTTTGTTGCAGGTAGATACATGATAAACCTCTGATCATGCGCGACATCGCATGGCGCCAATTTTTAGATCCTAAGAGGGTGAGAATCAAGTTGATCTTGTAGAAGAAATCTTGACTTTATCCGGCTGTGCAAATAGCAAACCGAGCACTAAGCCGGACTTTGAATTGGGTAGTATGATGCGCAAGTTTGCATTTGGACTGTTGGCAATCTGTGCCGGGTTCGCTCCGAGTGATGCGAGCGCGCGAGCAAGCGACACATGTCGGAAAGTTAATATGGGGTCGGAGAGCCGACCCGATTGGCAGCTTATGTGCAAGGGTGCCGATGGAACGGTAACCGTCACGCCGATCAAAAATGAACAGCCACAACCGCTATCCAAAGCGCAACAATCGGTTACCTTGATTGATCACCTGAATGTAACCTACGAAGGCTCTTACCGGATGGCGATCACGAAACCCGGTCGACCGGCTCGCGGCGTCAATTACGGCCAAACGATCAATTCAGCGATGCGGGGTGGAAACATTTTGGGCGCCCTTGCAAACAGCGTTCTGAGTTCCGGCTCGGGCGGTTCCGCCGATCGGGTCACCGAAACAGGCGGCAGCCTGACAATGGTTGTCGAAATACGCGGTAGCATCGTGAAAGCCCAAGTGAGATCGACCGGCCGGTTGCGCACATCACAGCTTTCGGGAACACGGACTAACGGCATTTGTCGTCTCACCGATACGGACGGCATATGGGTCGGACCTTGCGATGCCAGGGGCTTTGCAGGCGCTCTAGAACCATATGCGAACGCAGCCGTAAAAGGACAGCTGTCATTCGAAACTCAGGCGGCGAAAGTTACAGACTTAGCATTGAAGGAAGCCGAAGATCGCGAAATCGCGGCGCAAGCTGCTAAAGCCAAGGCAGACGAAAATGCTGAGGTGGATGCGCTGATTAAGGCTGCTCCTGCCAAGGCCGCGCCGGAAAAAGCTCCGCCTCGCAAGTCCACTCGTCGTAAAAGGTAGCATTCGATCGTCATTTGTAGCTATCATCGCGGGATGTAGGACGTTCAATATGCTTTTGACGAGGCAGTCAGAGGGCTCCGTACCGATCAGACCTAAGCTGCGATCAGACCGATGCAGCCACATGTGTGAGTGCTGCCGATGACAGCGCGATCTGCACGCTCCAGCCGGGCGCTTACTTGCGCTTCACTGCTCCGATCGCCGCCAGCGCATTGGCGAAGCGCGCCTCCCCCTGCCCGCTGACCAGCGCCCAGCGCACGCCGCGTCGTTCGAGTTCGGCCTTCGACAGATCGAAGAAGCGCTGCCGCATGTCGCGGGTGCCGAACATCCGCGTGCCGTCGTCGACCCAAGGCAGATCGATATCGAGCAGCAGGTAGAGATCGGCCGTCCCCTTCCACGCGCTGAACCAGCGGTCGCGCGTGCCGAACAGCATGTCGGCCCACACCGCCGTCATCAGCGGATCGGTGTCAAGGAACAGCGGATCGGCGCCCGAGGCGAGCGCGCTCTGTGTCATCGCCGCGTGCGTCTCGGCGATCGTCACCAGATCGGCCATGGTAAAATCGATCCCGCGCCGCTCGGCAAAGGTGCGGCCATATTCAGGCACGAACATCGTGTCATAATGGCGCGCCAGCTGCTCGATCAGCGTCGACT
This sequence comes from Sphingomonas sp., assembly GCF_019749955.1. Classification (GTDB taxonomy): domain Bacteria; phylum Pseudomonadota; class Alphaproteobacteria; order Sphingomonadales; family Sphingomonadaceae; genus Sphingomonas. Next base: position 4,426 of record NZ_JAIEPC010000005.1, on the reverse strand, counting down.
TGCCCGTGCTTTCGGGGCCGTGGAGGCAGATGGTGCGGATCATGCCGCGTCCTGATGCCGCTGTACGCGCCGCCAGTCGATCAGGCCCCAGACGGCGAGCACGAGGAAGACCAGATAGAGCACCATGGTCAGCCACAATCCCTTCACGGCGTAGAGGCCGATCGACAGCATATCGACGCCAATCCAAAGCATCCAGCTTTCGATCAAGCGTCGCGACTGCATGATCTGCGCGGCCACGCTGACGATCGCCGCCGTCGCATCCCACCACGGTAACGCGGCATCGGTGTAGCGCTGGACGAGGCTCGCCCAGATCACAATGGCGATTGCCGTGCCTGCCGCCCATGCCACCCGCGAGCGCACGCCTAGCCGCTCGACGACAATCGTCCCTTCACTCGCCGCCACGCGCGACCACGCCCACCAGCCGTAAAGATTCACCGCGAAGAAGAAGAATTGGAGCAGCGCATCGCTGTAGAGCTTCGCATCATAGAAAATGCGTGCGTAAAGCGCGACCATGGCGAGCGCGAAGGGGTAGTTCCAGATGCTCCGCCGCACCACGAGCGCGACGTTGATCACGCCGAGCACGAAGGCAACGATTTCGAGCATCGACACGGCTAGGGCGCGAGCCGGGCCAGTGTCGGGATCAGGTCGTCATAGTGATCGATCACCGCGTCGGCGCCCAGTTCCTCGACCGGGCCGTGCAGGAAGCCGAAGCTGACCGCGATCGCGGGGATACCCGCCGCCTTCGCCGCCATGACGTCATAGATCGAATCGCCAAGGAAGGCCGCGCGCCCGCCGCCGCAGCGCGCGATCATCTCGACGATCGGCGCCGCGCTCGGCTTGGCATTGCCCGGCCCCAGCGTATCGCCACCGATCACCGTTTCGAACCGGTCGAGCAAGCCGAGCAGCCCCAGCAGCCGCACCGCCAGCGCTTCGAACTTGTTGGTCACGACCGCGAGCTTCACCCCCTGCCCCGCCAGTGCGTCGAGTGCTTCGAGCGCGCCCGGATAAGGCTGCGTCAGATCGGCGATATGCGCATCATAATGGCGGAGCATTTCCTTGTAATAGCCGCGAAAGACATCGGGCTCGCAGCCACCGCTCGCCTCCAGCGCGAGCCGCAGCATTTCCTTGGCGCCGCCGCCGATCATCGGCTCGACCTGCTCGGGGCTCAGCAGGGGCCGTCCGGCGAGCGCCAGCGCATGATTGACCGCCGCCGCCAGATCGGGGCTGGTATCGAGCAAGGTGCCATCGAGATCAAAACCAACGATATCGAACGCGCGATCCAACGTGCCCGGGGGTGAATTTTCGCTCATGCTCGACTGGCTGCCAGCAAAGCGGTGGCATTGGCAAGCGGATCATGGCAGGGCGCGCGCAGGCTCAGAGGCGCAGCATGACGACATCACCCATCGCCGCCATCATCCTTGCCGCAGGCAAGGGCACGCGGATGAAATCCGACCTTCACAAAGTGCTCCACCCGATCGCCGGGCAGCCGATGCTGATGCATTTGCTGGCAAGCGTCGATGCACTGGCGCCCGCCAAGAAGGTCGTGGTGGTTGGTTCGGGCCGCGATCAGCTCGAGGCCGCGCTCGGCGGCACCGCCGATCTTGCCGTGCAGGAGCCGCAACTCGGCACGGGCCACGCCGTGCAGCAGGCCGAGGGCGCGCTGGCGGGCTTCGATGGCGATGTGCTGATCCTTTACGGTGATGTGCCGCTGGTGCGCACCGAAACGATGCAGCGCATGCTCGATCGGCTCCACGCGCCCGATGCGCCGGCGATCGTGGTGCTCGGCTTCGAACCCGATGACACGCTGCGCTATGGCCGGGTGATCGCCGAGGGCGACCGCATCGTGAAGATGGTCGAGCACAAGGACGCGACCGATGCCGAGCGCGCGGTGCAGCTTTGCAATTCGGGGCTGATGGCGGCGCGCTCTGCGGACCTGTTCGCGCTGCTCGCCCGCGTCGGCAACGCCAATGCGGCGGGCGAATATTATCTCGTCGACATCGTCAACATCGCCAATGACGATGGCCGCATGAGTGCCGTGGTGACCACCGATCCGTTCGAGGTCGCCGGGGTCAACAGCCGGGCCGAGCTGGCGGCGCTCGAAGGCGCATGGCAGGCGCGCCGCCGGGCCGAGGCGATGGCCGATGGAGTCACGCTGATCGCGCCGGAGACGGTCTGGTTCGCGTTCGACACCCAGCTTGGTCGCGACGTAACGATCGAGCCCAATGTCTTCTTCGGCCCCGGCGTAAGCGTCGCCGACAAGGTCACGATCCGCGCCAACTGCCACATTGAGGGCACCGTGATCGGCACGGCATGCGAAGTCGGCCCCTTCGCGCGGCTGCGTCCCGGCACGGTGCTCGGCGAGAAGGCCAAGATCGGCAATTTCGTGGAAACAAAGAAGGCGGTGCTGGGCGCGGGGGCCAAGGCCAATCATCTGACCTATCTCGGCGATGCCGAGGTGGGCGCGAAGGCCAATGTCGGCGCAGGCACGATCACCTGCAATTATGACGGCTTCTTCAAGTACAAGACCGTAATCGGCGATGGCGCGTTCATCGGATCGAATTCGGCCTTGGTCGCGCCAGTGATGATCGGCGCCGGGGCGATTGTCGGCGCCGGATCGGTCGTGACGGCCGATGTCGAGACCGACGCACTGGCGCTCGCACGCGGGACCCAGGCGGCCAAGCCGGGCTGGGCCAAGCGCTTTCGTGAGCTGATGACGGCGAAGAAGGCGTCGCAGAAATGAAAGCCGGAATGCTCGCTCTGCTTTGCGCGTCCCTAGCGCTCCCTCAAGCAGCCGCAGCGCAGCAGCGCGGCGATTGCGAGCTGCATGTTTGGACGACCAACGCCTATGCGGCTGTCTACCACGGTGCCGAGGTCGGGCCGGGTCCGGGCGAAGGCGGCTATAGCGTGACAACCTATCTGGCGCGGATGGAGCCGATCAGAAAGCGGCTCGCCGATGCAATCGACGAAACAGTGCAAGCCGATGCAATTCGGGCGATGACCCTTGGTACGCAGGGTCGATTCGCGGGATATCGGCTGATCTTCCATACCGCCCCTGCCCAAGCCAAATACAGCAACTGGACCGACAAGAATGTCGGCGCGGGCGGTCGCGATACCGACTCAACATCGTCCTGCTACGCCGAGCTGCACACCGTGTTCATCGCCCTGTTTCGCACCGCGATCAGCAAGAAGATCCAGACCGGCTTTCTGTTTCGCGACTTCGGCGCTAACCCGACCGTGACGTTCGGGATAGCCGATGCCAGCAGTACCGGCGCGGCCGCTTTCAAGACCAATGATGAAGAGAAATCGGATGCAGCGCGCAGCGATTTGCGCGCGGCCTTCCAGGAAAATTTGCGGATATTCCTGCGCAAGAAGAAAATGATGCCGCGCCGATAACCGGCAAGGTTTTAGGCGCGGTTGGCTATTGGGATCGGGATTAAGATATGTGCGGTATCGTTGGCATTCTGGGGCTTGGCCCGGTGGCGGATCGGTTGCTCGATGGCCTCAAGCGGCTCGAATATCGCGGCTATGATTCGGCCGGCATGTGCACCGTCCATGATGGCATGTTCGATCGCCGCCGCGCGCCGGGCAAGCTCGCCAATCTTGCGCGCGTGCTCGGCGAAAGCCCGCTCGCGGGCGACAGCGGCATCGCGCACACCCGCTGGGCAACGCATGGCGCGCCGACCGAGGACAATGCCCATCCGCACATCGCGGGCGATGTCGTGCTGGTCCACAATGGCATCATCGAGAATTTCAAGCCGCTGCGCGATGAACTGATCGCCGCAGGCCGCACCTTCCTCAGCCAGACCGACACCGAAGTCGTCGCGCATCTGATCGCGCGCGAAGTCGAATCAGGCGCGTCGCCGCGTGAAGCGGTGGCGACCGTCCTCCCCCGCCTGCACGGCGCTTTTGCGCTGGGGGTGATGTTCAAGTCCGAACCCGATCTGCTGATTGGCGCGCGGCTCGGCGCACCGCTCACGGTGGGCTATGGCTCTCAAGAGAATGGGGGCGAAAATTACCTCGGCTCGGACGCGCTGGCGCTCGCGCCACTAACCCAGCGGATCGCCTATCTTGAGGAAGGCGATTGGGTCGTCATCACCCGCGCCAAGGTCGAGATTTTCGACCGCGACAACCAGCCGGTCGAGCGCCCGATCGTCAATTCGGGGGCGTCGGGCCAGTTGATGGACAAGGGCAATTACCGCCACTTCATGCTCAAGGAAATCCATGAGCAGCCCGTGGTGGTCGCGCAAACGCTGCGCAGCTATTTGCGTCCGCTCGAAAACCGCGTCGCGCTACCCGACATGGAATTCGATCTCGGCGGGGTCGAGCGTGTCGCGATCGTCGCGTGCGGCACCGCATCCTATGTCGGCATGATCGGCAAATACTGGATCGAAAGCCTCGCGCGCATCCCCGTCGAAGTCGATGTCGC
>NZ_JAIEPC010000083.1 GCF_019749955.1 Sphingomonas sp. | reverse complement strand
GAATGTCGACCCGGCCCCATTTGGCCATGGTCTTGTCGACCATGTCGGCGACCTGTTCGGCATTGGCGACATTGGCACCATGCGCCATCGCTTCGCCGCCCGCCGCGACAATCTCCTCGACCACCCGTTCCGCCGGTTCAGATGATCCGCCGGTGCCGTCCGCGCTGCCGCCATAGTCGTTTACCACCACCTTGGCACCGCGCGCCGCCATTTGCAGCGCATGCTGCCGTCCCAGGCCATTGCCGGCGCCTGTGATGATGGCCACGCGTTGATCGAAACGGATCGTCATGAATTCTCTCCTGATGTCTGTTCTGGGGCGATATGCGCTGCCGCACGATGCCCGGTTCGATGTTATGCGGCGAACTGCATGCCCAGCCATTCAGCCACGAGCGCTGGTTTATCTTCGCCCTCTATCTCGATCGTCACGTCAAAGGTCGATACCCATTGGCCGGGCTTTTTCTCTTCCATCGATCGCAGGAAAAAGCGCCCGCGCAGACGCGACCCCGTCTTTACCGGCGCAATGAAGCGCACTTTGTCAAAACCATAGTTTAGGCCCATGGTGATGCCTTCCATCAACACCTCGGCCGAGGTGCAGAAGCCGCCGATCAGCGATAGCGTCAACAGCCCATGGGCAATCGTCCCGCCGAACGGGGTTAGTTTCGCCAGCTCGACATTGGTGTGGATTTCGACAGGATCGCGGGTCAGCGCCGCAAACTGGTTCACCATATCCTGGGTGACGGTCAGCCAGTCGGACACGCCGACTTCGGTGCCGACGATGGCTTTGATCGTTTCCCGATTATAGGTCGCCATGTTTCCGAAATCTCCCGCTTGATTTGCAACTGAACATATGTTCAGTGCAGCGCAGTGTCAATGTGACCGGGCCGCTCAGGCGGCTGACGAGCACGGGCCTTGGCCGGGAGAGGATGACGATGGCAAGCGACCTGTTTTCGATTGCGGGAAAGACCGCGCTGATCACCGGCGGATCGCGCGGCATCGGGGCGATGATCGCGCAGGCCTATGTCGCCGCTGGCGCGCGCGTCTATCTCGCGGCGCGTAAGGCCGATGAGATGGCGACCGTCATTGCGGGTGTCGACGGGCATTGCGTGCCGATTGTTGCCGATCTGGGGACAATGGATGGCGTGCGCGCCCTGGCCGAGAGTTTTGCCGCGCATGAGACGAAGCTTGATATCCTCGTCAACAATGCCGGTGCCACTTGGGGCGCGCCGATCGAGATCTTTCCCGAAAGCGGCTGGGACAAGGTGATGGACCTGAACGTCAAGGCGATGTTCTTCCTGACGCAGGCGCTGCTGCCACAGTTGCGCGCGGCTGCTACGCCGGGAAACCCGGCGCGGGTCATCAATATCTCGTCTGCCAATGCGCTGCGCTATTCGCATATGGATAACTTCTCCTATTCCACCAGCAAGGCCGCTGTGCTCGCGCTGACGCAGCATCTGTCGGCCCGGTTGGCGCCCGAGCATATCCTGGTCAATGCCATCGCGCCGGGGTTCTTCCCCAGCAAGATGACCGATTTCCTGCTTGCCGACCCTGAGACGCGCGGGCGGGCAGAAGCGGTCGTCCCGGTCAAGCGGATCGGCGAGCCGGACGATATTGGTGGCACCGCCATCTATCTGGCCTCGCGCGCGTCGCGGTACATGAGCGGCGCGTGTCTGGTGCTCGACGGCGGCGTGGTCGCCCAGGCCTGACGGGTGAGCGGAAGAAGGAAGCTTAGATGAGCCTGATGCCAACGCCATTGCCGGAGACCCAGCCCTATTGGGACGCCGCTGCGCAGGGAAAGCTGGCGATCCAGCGCTGCGGCGATTGCGCTCAATGCTATTTCCCGCCAGCCCCGGTCTGCCCGCATTGTACGTCGCGCAACGTCGTGTGGGAGGAGATGTCGGGCCGCGCCACGCTTTACAGCTATGTGATCACGCCCAGTCCCTGGCCGCTGTGGGAAGCAACGGGTCCGATGTCGGTGGCGACGATCGCGCTGGAGGAGGGGCCAAGGTTGTTGTCGACCGTCGTCGATTGCGAGCAGTCCCCCGCGACGCTCATCATCGACATGCCGCTGACCGCGACATGGCGCAAATTCGGGGACGGGCCGAAGCTCTTGTGCTTCTGCCCCGCCGAGGAGGCCGCGTGATGATCAAGCCCGGAAGCTTCGCCATCGTCGGTGCGGCGGAATCGACCGAGATCGGCACGGTGCCGCATCTGTCCTCGGTGGGCCTGGCGATTGATGGTGCCGTCAATGCGCTCAACGATGCGGGGCTGAAGGCATCGGATATCGACGGACTGACGGTCGGGCATCTCCCGGTCGGGAATATCGCTCAGCAACTGGGCATCTATCCCCGCTGGGTCGATGGCACCAGCATCGGCGGCTGCTCGTGGATTTATCACCTGCGCAGCGCCATCGCGGCGATCAACGCGGGTTATTGCTCGACCGTGCTGATCGTCTATGGCGAATCGGGACGCAGCCATGGCCGGCGTCCCTGCGCCTATGATGTGGTGCAGCCCGGATCGATCGAGCAGCAGTTCGACATTGCCTATGCCGGGGCCAATTTGTCGGCGACATTGTTCGGGCAGCCGCTCGTCCGCTACATGGCGACCCATGGCCTGACCGAGGCGCAGATCGCGATGGTGCCAGTCGTGCAGCGCGAATGGGCGGCGCAAAACCCGCGCGCGAAATTGAAGACGCCAACCAGTGTCGATGAAGTGCTTGCCTCGCCAATGATCGCGTGGCCGATCCGGCGGGCGATGACCTGCCTCGTCTCCGACGCGGGCGGGGCGATGGTGGTGACGTCGGCGGAACGTGCGCGGGATTTCCCGACCAAGCCCGTCTATGTGTTGGGCTCGGGTTCGGCGATGGAGAATGGCGGGTGCAGCCCGGCAGGTACGCGCAACCCGATGGAGCCTGACATGATCCGCACCTCGGGCCGTGATGCCTTTGCGTCGGCGGGCGTGACACATGCCGATATCGATCATCTGATGATCTATGACGCCTTTGCCTTCAATCCGATCTTCGGCCTTGAAGGCCTTGGCTTCGTGCCGGTGGGCGAATCCGGTCGCTTCATCGGGGAGGGGCATACTAGGCCCGGCGGCAAGCTGCCGATGAACACCAATGGCGGCGGTCTCGCTTATGCCCATTCGGGCGCGTACGGCATGTTGTGCATGTTGGAAGCCGTGCGCCAGATGCGCGGGGACGCAGCGGCGCAGGTGCCGGGGGCAAAGACGTCGCTGGTGCATGGCTGGGGCGGCTTCTGGTCGGCCTGCGCGACCGTGATCTTCTCGAACGAACGTCCATGAGCGCCGCCACACCATCGACGATCATGCTGGTGCATGGCGCTTGCCATGCCAGCTGGTGCTGGGACCGGGTCGTGCCGCTGCTACGCCAAGCGGGGCACCGCGTTGTCACGCCTGACCTGCCCGGACGGGGTGAACGGGGAAGGCCGGGTTGGCGCTGGACATTGAAAGCCTATGCCGACGCGATCATCGAAGATGCCCGGCAAACCGGCGGGTCGGTGATTGCGGTTGGCCATTCAATGGGCGGACCCGTTATTTCGGCAGCGGCGGAAGCCGCGCCCGAGCTGTTCGAACGGCTGGTCTATGTATCGGCCTTCCTGCCGGTCGATGGCGACAGCCTGGCCTCGATTGCGGCGATGGACAAGGAGTCGGACCTGCCTGGGGCCAGCAGCGTTGCCTGGCTGAAAGGCGTCGTCACCATCAACGCTGATCGGCTGAAGCCCGTCTATTATGGCGATTGCAGCGATGCTGATCTCGATTGGGTGCGGCCGCGCCTGGTCCCGGAATCGCTGCGGCCATCGATCACCAAAGTGCGGCTGGGCGACAATTTCCAGTCGGTCCCGCGGTCCTATATCCGCTGTACCCAGGATCGCGGGCTGTCGATCCAGATGCAGGATCGCCTGATCGCCCGCCAGCCCTGCCAGCATGTCGCCACGCTCGAAGCGTCGCATTCGCCGTTTTTGTCGATGCCTGATCAGTTCGTGAAAGCGCTGCTGTCGGTGATCTGATCCGTTCAAATCCATTGGAGTCGATTATGAGCCAGATACGTCTTGCCCAGTTTGTCAGCCGCGCGGCGCGGATGTTTCCTGATCGGCAAGCGATCCGTTTCGAAGGCCGCGCGCAGACCTGGCGCGAGCTCAACAGGGCGACTGAGGAATTGGCCGGCGGGTTTCGCCGCGTGGGTGTTGCGGCGGGGCACCGCGTCGCGATCCTGGCGCTCAACAGCGATCGCTATGTCGAGTGCCTGTACGCCATCTGGCGATTATCGGCGGTGGCGGTGCCGCTCAACACGCGCTGGTCGAAAGACGAGATCGATTATGCGCTGAAAGACAGCGGTCCGAGGGTGATCGTGGTTGATGACGTCTTCGGCGCGCTCATTGCCGATCTGAGGGCAGGGGGCGATGACGTACCCGTCGTCCATATCGGCGATGGCGATCCGGCACTGAGCGCGATCAGCTATAAAGCGCTGCGTCGCGACGTGGAGCCGGTGTCGGCGCTTGGCGGCGGCGGCGAGGACATAGCGGGCATTTTCTATACCGGCGGCACCACCGGGCACCCAAAGGGCGTGATGCTGTGTCACACCGGCCTGGTGTGCTCCTTGCTTGCAGGGCAGCTTGGCGATGAAGAACCGGCGACCGACATCGCGATTCTTTGCGTTTTGCCGATGTTCCATTTGGCGGGCGCGCAGCTTGCGGTGGCGTCGGCGATCATCGGACGACAACTGATCATGCAGCCAATTTTTGATCCCGGCGCGATCATTGATTGCGTGGTTCAGGACCGGATCGACACGCTCAGTCTGGTGCCCGCCATGTGGGGGATGCTGATTGCGCACCCAAAGGCCGAGGGTGCCGACCTGTCGAGCCTCAGAAACGCGCTCTACGGGGCCTCGCCAATGCCCGAAGGCACGCTGCGTCGCTTGATCGCGCGGTTGCCGCAGGCGCGCTTCGCGCAGGGCTATGGCCAGACCGAAACCAGCGGTGTGTGTACTTTGCTCGGGCCCAATGATCATGACCCGGATGGCCCCCACGCGGCGCGCCTGAAATCGGCCGGCCAGCCGACGTTGTTCGCCGAAATACGCATTGTTGGTGAAGACGGACAGGATCAGCCGTCCGGTACGGTGGGTGAAATCGCCATCCGCAGTTCGGGCAACATGATCGGCTATTGGAACCGGCCCGAGGAAACCGCCGCGACGTTGAAGGACGGCTGGATCATGTCGGGCGATGCGGGCTTCCTGGACACCGACGGCTATCTGTTCATCGTTGATCGGACCAAGGACATGATCATTTCCGGCGGGGAAAATGTCTATTCGGCCGAAACCGAAAGCGCGCTCAGCCTGCACCCGGATGTGCTGGAATGCGCCGTGATCGGCATCCCTGACGAAAAATGGGGGGAGCGCGTCCATGCCATCGTCCGGCCAAAGCCCGGCGCACAAGCGACCACTGATGACCTGATCGCCCACTGCAAGGCGAAGATCGCGGGCTTCAAATGCCCGCAATCAGTTGAATTTCGCGAAGCGCCATTCCCGATTTCCGCCACTGGCAAAGTGCTGAAACGCGACCTGCGGGCACCCTATTGGGCAGGCCATGGGCGCAATGTGAACTGAACGGCGGTTACGGGGCGCGGTTCAGCGCTCTGCCCATTGTTTCGCGATATCCTGCATTGCCTGCGCATAGCCGACCTGCGGGGACCAGCTGAGCTCTGCCCGAATGCGCGACGAATCGATCCGGTTGTCGAAGCCGACCAGATTGAGTCCTTCCATCGACGGCAGGTTCGGGTCTTTGGGTTCGACCAGATTGGCCGGGTCTTCGTTGGCATTGACCATCGCCAGCGCGTCAGCGAGCGGGATGACGGGTGGCGGCGGCTTGCCTGCGACCGCTGCCATATCGTCAAAAAAGCGCCGCCACGGCACGCTATTTTCATCGCACACATTATAGGTCCGGCCAATCGCTTCGTGCCGCGTGCCCGCCAGAAACAGGGCGTCGGCGAGGTTCTCGACATAGACGAGCCCTGCATCGTTGCGTGTCGCATCGCCAAACACCGCGCCGCCGGTGGCTGCAATCGCCTCGATCAGCCGGTCGCCCCAGGCGCTCGCGCCGCCCAGCCCATAGACATTGGCCGGGCGCACGAGAGTGAGTGGCATGCCGGTAGTCGCCGCAATTTCCAGCGCGACCTCCTCCTGACCCTGCTTGGCGCGGCCGTAGGCGCCTGCCCAGGGGCCGTGACCGTCGTCTTCGCGGCACATCTGCGTCTGGATCAGCGTGCCATAGACCGCGATCGAAGAGGCAACGACCACGCGCGCGCCCTGCGCCGCCATGGCCTGACACAGGTTGCGGGTGCCCTCGGCAATCACATCCCATTGCCATTGATATCGCCCGGCGACCCCGACCGGGGCGGCGAGATGGATGGCAAGGTCGCATTCGCGTGCCGCGCCTGCCACAGCCGCTGCGTCGCCCAGATCGCCATGGGCCATCCGCACCGGGCCGGACCAGCTGGCAATCGGCGCTTCGCCGGGCAGCGAGAAGCTGGTGACATCCCAGCCCGCATCCAGAAAGCGCTGGACGACGCGCCGCCCGATAAAGCCCGGACCGCCGGTGACCAATACGCGCATCAGGCGATTTCTATCAGCCCCGCAGCGCCCATGCCTGCGCCGACACACATGGTGACGACCGCATATTTCACCCCGCGCCGCTTGCCCTCAATGAGGACGTGGCCGACCCCGCGCGCGCCGGTCATGCCATATGGATGACCGATCGAGATCGCGCCGCCATTGACGTTGTAGATGGCGGGATCGATGCCGAGCTTGTCGCGGCTGTACAGGCACTGGCTGGCAAAGGCTTCGTTCAGTTCCCACAAGCCAATGTCGCTGACCTTCAGGCCGTGGCGTTCGAGCAGGCGGGGGACGGCGAAGATCGGGCCGATGCCCATTTCGTCGGGCTCGCAGCCAGCGGCGGCAAAGCCCCGGAACCAGCCCATTGGCGTGATGCCGCGCTTGGCGGCGAGATCGCCGGCCATCAGGATCACCGTGCTCGATCCGTCGGATTGCTGGCTGGCATTGCCGGCAGTGACATATTTGCCCTCGGCCATCGTCATCCCGCTCTTGAGCACCGGCTTCAGTCCGGCGAGCGATTCGAGTGTCGTTTCAGGGCGGTTGCATTCGTCGCGGTCGACCATCACCTCGGCCTCGCTGATCTGGCCGGTCGCCTTGTCGACCTTCTTCCAAATCGCCTTCAGCGGCACGATTTCGTCGTCGAACTTGCCATTGGCCTGCGCGGCGGCGGTGCGCTGCTGGCTTTCCAGCGCGTACTGATCCTGGGCCTCACGGCTGACGTTATAGCGCTCGGCGACGATCTCGGCGGTCTCAATCATGCTCATCCACAGCGCGGGATGGCTGGCGGCAAGGCCCGCTTCGGTCGCGCCGTGCATGTTCATCTTGCCCGACAGCTGGACCATCGAGATCGACTCGACCCCGCCCGCTGCCATCACCGGCACGCCTTCATCGCGGATACGCGACGCCGCCATCGCGATCGACTGGAGCCCCGATGAACAATAGCGATTGATGACCACGCCGCTGGTCGTGACCGGGCAACCCGCCTTGATCGCGGCGTTGCGGGCGATGTTGAAGCCCGTTGCCCCTTCAGGCATGCCGCTGCCCAGGATGACATCCTCGACCTCGGCCGGATCGATCCCGGCGCGCTCGATCGCATGGCGCAGCGTGTGGCCCGCCAGGATGATGGGGTGGGTGTCGTTGAAGCTGCCGCGCACCGATTTGGCCATCGCGGTGCGGGCGGTCGAAATGATCGCAACGTCGGTCATGCTATCCCCTCCAGAAGTTTGCGCACGCGCTATACATTTGTTCAGCGTTGCGCAAGACCGGTGATAGTTGCTAGACACGCTTCATGGCACAAGAAAACACCGCGAACGTCGTCGAATTGTCAAAAGGCAAGCTGCGCCTCATCAAGGTTGCCATGGCGCTGTTCGCGGAAAAAGGGTTCGACGGAGTCACCGTCCGGGACATCTCAACCGCAGCGGAAGTGTCGGTCGGCCTGATCAATCATCATTTCGGGTCCAAGGACGGGTTGCGCGAGGCGGTTGATCGTTATTTTATCGCGCAATTCGAAGAGGTTCTGTTCGAGCAGAATGTTTACGATGGTGTTGAAAAGCCAGCCGATCTTGACAGCGTAACTGACCGTACCGAGGCCTGGATCGCCCGCCATATCGATGATTGGGATTTGACCAAAGCCTATATGCGGCGCGCCTTGCTGGAAGGAAGCGACTGGGGGGCGGGGCTATTCGAGCGCTTCTATCAGGTCCAGCGCACGACAATGGACCGGATGGATGCCGAAGGCCATATGCGCGCCGATGTCGACCGGCTGTGGCTGCCGCTATTGGTCGTTTATATGGAACTCGGCACCTTGCTGCTTGAACCCTTTGTCGAACGGGTGCTGGGTAAGTCGGGCTTTGACCGCGCGCTGTGGCGCCGGCGGCATCGCGCTTATGCCGATCTGCTGTATCGTGGCGTGCGACCAGACCCAAAAAACTGAACACTTGCTCAGTCGAGCCAAAATCGCTTATGCTTCTGGCGAAGCGGTTTGGGGGAGACATGATGCGGATCGCCGATATTGCGCGTGCGGGCAGGGCGCGATTCACGCGCCAGATGGCCTGTACCCGGATTCATGATCTTCTGGCGAGCCACGCCGCCGCCATTGGCACTGCCGAGGCGGCAGTCGATGGCGATGTCCGGCTCAGCTATGCGATGCTCGCAGAGCAGGTCGATGGCATCGCCAAGGCGCTGATCGCACAAGGCATCGCGCCGGGCGACCGGGTTGCGACGCTGGCGCCCTCATCGCTCGACTTCTGGGTGACGATGCTGGCGACGGCGTCGATTGGTGCCGTGTGGATGGGACTGAACCCGCGCTATCAGGGGCCGGAATATGCCTATCTTCTAGACGATGCGACGCCGAGGCTGGTGTTCGCGCGCGACCATTATGACGGGCGCGACTATCTCGATGAATTGCAACAGCTCGGGCCGAATGTCGCGAGCTATGTTGCGCTAGGCGAAACGTGCGGTCGGGCACTGGTATTTGCTGACTTTGTCGAGGCCGGGTGCCGGGTTAGCGATGCCGATCTCGCCGCGCGGCGGGCGGCGGTCGACCCCGAAGATATCGCGGTCATCGTCTATACGTCGGGCACCACGGGCAAGCCCAAGGGCGCGATGTTATCGCACCGCGCCGTCATGGCGGCGGCGCTCGCCAATCTCAGCTGGATGCAGGACGGGCTGCAATCGACCCTCAACGTTGCCCCGACCAACCATGTCGGCGCGATCAACAATGTCTGCATGAGTGTGTTCGCTTATGGCGGGAAGATCGTCTTTCACCACCGTGTTGACCTGGAAGCGATCGCCGCGCTGACCGAGCGCGAGCAGCTGACCTATCTGGTCGGCAGCCCGACCGCCTTTGCAATGTTCGCAGCAATGCCGGGGCGGGGTCTGCAGCGTCTTGGCAATTACAAGCTGATCGTGTTTGGCGGCGGATCGACGGCAGAGGCGTTGTTGAAGCCCGTCGCCGAGCTCGGCATTCCCATGTCGACCGTTTATGGCCAGACCGAAACCTGCGGTATCGTCACCGCATCTGATTTCGACGCGACGACGGCAGTGATGGCGGAGACGATCGGCAAGCCCTTACCGTTTGCGGACATGCGCATCTCCCGCGCCGACGGCAGCATTGCCGATATCGGCGAGAGCGGCGAAATCCAGATCAAGGGGCCCTATTGCATGACGGGCTATTTCAACCGGCCCGAGGCGACGGCGGAGGCATTTACCGCCGATGGTTATCTGCGCACCGGCGACATCGGGGTTGAGCGCGCGGACGGCAATTACAGCTTCGTCGGTCGCTTGAAGGAAATGTACAAATCGGGCGGCTACAACATCTACCCGGTTGAAATCGAACTGGCGCTTGTTGAGCATCCATCCGTGCATATGGCGGCGGTGCTGCCGGTGCCGCACGCCGTGTTCCAGGAAGTCGGCCATGCCTTCATCGCGACCAGCGACCCGGCACTGGACGAAGACGCGTTGAAGGAATTTCTTCGCCCCCGCCTCGCCAATTATAAACTGCCCAAGACATTCAGCTTCGCGGCCGAATTGCCGCTATTGCCGAATTCGAAGGTCGACAAACAGGCGCTCAAAGCGCGCCTTGCGGAGCAAGTTGCGGCATGAGCATTGATCCCAATCCCGATGGCGATTTCCGCATCGTGCGCGACGGGGCGATCGCCACGATCACGCTCGATCGCCCCGCCAAGCGCAACGCGCTGACCCCCGCGTCGCTGGGGCAATTGGAAAAGCTGGCCGAAGGGTTTCGCGATGAACCCGATATCCGTGCGGTCATCATCCGTGCTGAAGGCGACCATTTTAGCGTCGGGGCCGATATTTCGGCGATGGGTGGCGCACCACAGCCGACAGTCCAGATCAGGCGTTCCGCCGAACAGGGCGCGCGGCTGATGCGGGCGATCCGGGAGATCCATCAGCCAACAATTTGTGTGGTGCAGGGCATCGCCACCGGGGCGGCGACCTGCATTGCCAGCGCGTGTGATTTCCGGATCGCGACCACCACCACGCGAATGGGCTATGGCGAGGTGAAGCTGGGCATCAACCTGATGTGGAACGCCTTGCCGCTCGCGGTCGAACTGGTCGGGCCGGCGCGGGCGAAGAGGTTGGTCATGTCGGGTGATTTGATCGATGCCGAAACGCTTCACGGATGGGGCTTTGTCGACGAGATCGTCGCGACAGATGCGCGCGACGCTGTGGCGCTGACGATGGCCCAAAAATATGCCGCGCTGCCGCCCATTGCGGTGCAGATGATCAAGCGCAGCGTCAACGCATTGTCGGGCGCGCTGAGCGCATCGATCATGCATGCCGACGCCGACCAATGGCTGCTTGGGACGCGAACCGACGATTTCGTCGAGGCGATCAATGCTTTTCAGGAGAAGCGGCCCGGCGATTTTTCAGGGCGTTAGCATCGAACAATTGATCAGCTTAATCTTGCCAATCGCTGAACATATGTTTAGTACGAATTTGCTCAGGCGCAGTCGCCTGAAAAGACCCCGCATCAAGGCGGGGCTGATGGCCGTTGGAGGGGATTATATGATCGGATCGAATGTTCGTCGCGTCGCGCTGCTGGGCGGGCTCAGTGCGATTGCGCTGCTGGCCGCCCCGGCGGCCGCGCAGAAAGCCGCACCCGGCGCGGCACAGTCCGGGCCGGAGCAGGCCCCGGCGGCCAATGCTGCCGACCAGGAGGCCGACGTCGTTGTCACCGCACAGAAGCGCGAGCAGAATCTGTCCGATGTGCCCGCCGCGATCCAGGCGATCAGCGGCGATACGCTGGAACGGCGCGGCACCAAAGACCTGACGCAGTTGGTCGAATTCATTCCCGGCGCGTCGATCGTATCGAAGGCGGCGCCCGGTTTCGAAACGATTCAGATCCGTGGCATCAGCTCGGGCACCGTGGGCGATGCGACCGTCGGCTATTATATCGACGACGTCATTTTCAGTATTCCGAACCTGCAATTGGCACCACCATCGCGCCTCATCAATCTGGAGCGGACCGAAATCCTGCGCGGGCCGCAGGGGACACTTTATGGCAATGGCGCGATGGGCGGCCTGATCCGGCTGGTTACCACCAAGCCGAACACCACGAAATTTACCGCAAAGGGCCAGGGCGAGGTATCGTTCACGGATGGCGGTGGCACCAACTATGCAGGGGACGCCGCGTTCAACTTCCCGCTGGCGACCGACAAGGCAGCGCTCGGTGTCTCGGGCGGCTATGAAAGGCTGAGCGGCTTTGCCGACGGCGCGCTCGGCAACAATCTGAACGGCATCGAAAGCTGGAACATTCGCGGCAAACTGTTCCTCAAGCCGACCGACAATCTCGATGTAAATCTGTCGATCTGGCACATCAACAATCATCAGGACTACAGCAATAACCTGTTGCGGGTCGATCCGCCGCGCGTGCACGAACCCTTTGGGATCACGCCCTTTATCGACACGGTTGCGACCTTCTATTCGGGTTCGGTCAAATGGGATCTGGGCACGGTGTCGCTCGAAAGTGGCACCTCTTACATCGATCACAAGCTGCGGATCGACAGCGTCGTGAATTCTCCATTGGCCGTTGCCCCGGGCGTTGTTCTTCCGGTGGGCATTCGTAACAATAGCACCTTTGCCACGAGCTCGTTCAATCAGGAACTTCGGCTGGTTTCGCAGGGCAGTGGTCCGTTCAGCTGGATTGTCGGCGGCCTTTACACCAACGCCACGATCAGATCGGACATCGACGTCAATATTCGCGGGCTGGGGCCTGCCATTCCGTTCCTCAATGTGGTTGGCGCACCCCTCAAAACCGAGAGCTTCGCGTTCTTCGGGGAAGCGTCTTACAGCCTGTTTGACGGCAAGCTGATTCCGCTGATCGGCTTGCGTTACTTCAACGACGTTCGCACCGCGTCTGGGCCGACGACCTTTGGCGGGGTTACGAGAGTTGATAGCGGACGGGGCAATTTCGATGCGCTCAGCCCGCGCTTCAACCTGACCTACAAACCGAGCGACGATGCCCTGATCTATATCAACGTCGCGCGCGGCTTCCGTTCTGGTACCATTCAGACGGGCGCTCAGGCGCAGTTGGGCCAGTTGAGCGGCGTTACCACTGGCGTCATCATCAATCCGGACAGCTTGTGGACCTATGAAATCGGCACCAAGCTAAAACTGCCCGCCGGCTTCTACTTCGACGGATCCTTCTATTACACCGACTGGACCAACATCCAGATTCCGTTCAACACGCCCTTCGGTCTCCCTTCGGTCGTCAATGGCGGTAACGCGCGTATCTATGGTGTTGACCTCGGGCTGAACTGGCGCACGCCGCTGCGTGGGCTGACCTTGCAGGGGGTCGTAAACTTCAACAATTCGACTTTCCAAAACATCAATCCACAGCTGACGGCGGTGTCGCCGACGGCACGGAACGGGTCGCAACTGCCGGGCGTCCCGAAGAACAACTATTCGGTCGGCGCGACCTATTCGGGCAAGATTGCCGAAAGTCTCAATTTCAATTTCTACGGTGCCTATTCCTTCCGCAATCGCCAGCAGGATCTGGCGAGCGGGCTGTTCGGTGGGCAGATCGAAAATCTCACGCTGCGTGCGGGCCTCGAGATCAAGAGGCTAAGATTTGACATTTTTGCCGACAATATCACCAACGAAAAGGGGCCAATCCTGTTCACGCCAACGGCGCAGCAGGCGGTGTATCCTCGGCGGATCGGCCTGTCGGTAACGATGAAATATTGAACTGATCGGGCTCCCCTGGTGTCGCAGCGATAGATTGCACTGCGACATTGGGGGGCTTGGCCGGTTTTGGTTCGCTGTCGGTCGTGATTCAACGGCACGATCAATCAGGCGTGCGATCCCTTCAGTGGCGGCGCATCCAGCAGATCAGTTGGCTGTTGACTTGATCAGTCGCTTCGCGGTGCAGGAAGTGGCCAGCCCCGCTTATCGGCTCGACGCGTACGCTGCCGGGAAAGTCGGCGTCTCGCATTGAGGCTTCGAACACATCGGCGGAAATGCAGCCATCCTCCTCGCCGGTCAGTCCGAGCGTCGGCACCGCGAATGGACCTGCCAGCAAAGCCTGCGCCGCCTTGCCCGCATCGCTTACGGCATCGAACGCCAGCCGATAATAGCTGAGCGCTGCCGTGGCGACGCCGGGCTGCTGCATCGCGCGCCGCATCGGGTCGATATCGCCTTCCGCGAAGGACCAGCCGGGCGACCATTTGCGCCACAGGGTTTCGAGATAGGCGCAATTGTCGGCCACGATCATCGCATCCGCGTCGGGCGACATGAATTCCAGGATATAGGCGGAGCGCGCCTGCTGGGCAGGGACCGTCAGATAAGTCTCGGCGAAGCGGGCAGGGTGGGGGACGGCAAGGACGGCCAGCGATGCGATCCGGTCGGGCGCGAGGGCCGTCGCAGCAAAGGCGATCGTCGCGCCCCAATCATGGCCGACAAGATGCGCGGTGGTTTCACCCAGCGCGTCGATCCAGGCGATCACATCGGCGGCCAGCGCGGTCACGCGGTAGTCGCCATCATCGGGCTGCGACGACGGTTCATACCCGCGGAGCGACACTGCAACCGCACGAAAGCCGGCCTCGGCCAGTGCCGGCAGTTGGGCATTGAAGGTATCGCGCGTATCGGGGAATCCGTGGATCAGAATGACCAGCGGCCCCGTTCCCATCGCGCTCGCCGTAAAGCGCAACAGGCCGTTGCTGAGTGTTAGCGTTTCGGGCGTCATGCGGCCGCCGGACGTCGCGGATCGATCAAAATCTTGGCGTGGCTTTCGGGGTCTTCGAGCGCCACGAAAGCGGCGGCCACCTCGTCGAGGCTGACCTTGCCGGTCACCAAAGGTTGCCAGTTGAGCTTGCCCTCGGCGATCATCGTCAGCGCCTCGCCGAATTCTTCCGGCGAGTAATAGACCACGAATTGCAGGCCGATTTCTTTGGCGATGGCGATCATCGGGCTGAAGGTCTCTTCGCCCGGCGCAATGCCCGCCACGGTAATGTGCGCGCCCGGTGGGGCATCCTTGATCGTACGCGCGAGCACGCCCTTGGCACCGGTGCAGTCGAACACCGCGACGGGCTTGCCGGCGGCGACCTCTGCTGCTGCTGCAAAGGCCGATCGTTCGCGCGGATCGAGCATCAGCGATGCACCCATTGCCGATGCAAGATCACGCCGCTTGGGCGAGAAGTCGGCGGCGATGATCGTGGTGACGCCGCGCGCCTTCAGCACGGCGGCAACCGCCAGACCGATCGGCCCACAGCCCATGATAATGGTCGCATGGGCGTCGCCCGATACCGGCGACTTGGCGACGGCGTGGACCGCAATCGCCAGCGGCTCGACCAGCGCTGCCGCTTCATCGGGCACGCTGTCGGGCACCTTCATCAGCAGCGCTTCGGAGGCGAGGAAATATTCGGCATAGGCCCCGCCGACGTCGAGGCTGGCCCCGATCGACACCGGCGCGCCGTCGCGCAGCAGGAACGGGACGGAGACAACACGGTCGCCGACGCTCAGCGTCTGCGCGGTATCCGCACCGAAGCCGACGATTTCGCCGATGAACTCATGCCCCAGCACCAGCCCGCGCGACAAATCCTGCGGCGGCGCGCCCATTTCCTCGCCGATCTTGGCGATTTCCGCGCCGTGCTTGGCGAGGTGAAGGTCGGAGCCGCAAATCCCGCAATAGCGCGTCTGGATCAGGACATCGCCGGAACCCGGTTCAGGCATCGGCCGCTCTTCAACGGTCAGCGCGGCATCGCGCAGCACAACCGCGCGCATCATGCGCCGACCACAATCAGCTTGCTGCGATCGAGCCCGAGCGCATCGCAATAACCGCAGTAAATCTCCAGTGCGGCGCGCGCGTCGACGATGGAAATGATGTTGCCGTCATCGTCCAGGTTGATGTTGGCACCGTGCACCGCGAACCAGACGATGGTGTCGCCTTCCTGATCGGCGGGCGTGGTCAGCGTATGGACCGATCCCGCAGGCTCAAACAGATAGGAGCCCGGCGAATTCACCTCTTCGGGGCTCTCCGCATAACACCAGCGGCCCTGATGCGTGACGCCGTAAACCTGGCCCGTGTGAAAATGCTTCACCACCTTGTAATTGGCGGGCAGGCGCGTGTTGCTGATCCAGATGCCCTGGTTCAGATCGACGTGCAGCAGTTGCAGCGCGCTGCCGTCGCCAGCCTCGGCCCAGGGCAGGTCGCTCGCCCCGACGTGCAAGGTTTGCGTGTCGCTATGGGCGGGGACGATTGGGCGGGCGGCAACCTTGGCCGCGAATTCGGCCAAGGCGGTGGCGTGCGCCGGAGTCATGTCGGTCATTGGTCTCTCCGCTGGGGTCAGGCGAGGGCTGTGGCGAGGTCGGAATAGCGGCCCCGCGCAATCTGGAACGCGTCGGGCAAGTCGACTTTGCGCGGGTCGTACCAGGGCGAATAGGTCTTCGCCAGCCGCGGCAGGCCGCGCCGCCAGAAATGCGCGTTGAACTTCTTGCGCGCCGCGACGACCTCGGGCTCTTGAAAGCGCGCCATCGTCTCAGGGTCGGCGTCCTTCATCGTCTTGGCCAGCCGCGTGCCCCATTTGATGAAGTGCGATTGCGCCCACAGGCCGATGCGCAGCCGGTAGGGATAGCTGCCGACGATATGTTCATAGATGTCGAACGCGACGGTACGGTGCTCGATCTCCTCCATGATATGCCATTTGGCGAGATCGGCGAGCGGGCTGTCGGTGCGGTCGAACATGCCGGTTTCGAGCTGCGCACGCGACATCGCGCTGGTCATCGATTCGAACCCCTCGGCGTAAGCCAGGTTGAATTTCAGCGGCTTGTCCTTGCTGAAACTCTTGAATTCCGCGTCGAGCTCCAGCTCGATGGGTTTCAGCGCGGCAAAGCCGGGCACCAAGTCGCGGATCATGTCGTTGACGATCGCGTGTTGCTTGAAATGCTCGCCCTCCTGCGCGCAGAAGCGCTTCAGATCGTCTTTCAGCTCGGGTTCGCGGATATGCGGCAGTGCCTGGCGCATCGTGCGAATCAGATACGGCTCAAGATAGGGCAGCATCATCCAGGTGCCGAGGAAGGTGTAGGACGTATCGGGATCGTCCTTCACGAACACGCGCTCCATATCGGGCGTGAAGCCGAAATTCATCCGCCTGACGGTCATTGCCTGGGTAGCTTGTTCGCCCATCACAGCACCTCTCCACAGCGACCGGCGTTGCGGTCCTGATATCTTGTCACTAAACACTTGTTCAGCTAAAATCAACGTTCGATCGAGCCTGTGCCCCATTATCCCGGGGCGTGAGATCGTGTGGCGCGCCCGTTTGCCCGTTTTGCCGTATTCGGACCCGCCCAGCCATGACGAGGTAAGCTCAAGTCGATTGATCGGAGGTGTAGCGAATGTCTGCTGTCGGTTCTTCCCTCAAAGATTACACAGCAGCTACGGGCGCCAGCGGCTATGACGCCGTCTCCTGGTCGGC
>NZ_JAIEPC010000042.1 GCF_019749955.1 Sphingomonas sp. | reverse complement strand
ACCACGGCCAATTGCCTGCGTTTCAGTAGGGAGACTGCTAGGCAGGACGGCGGCGCTTGTCATCGGTGAATCAAGCCTTAGCGGCACGATTGCAAGGGCGCTGTGGCGTATTGGCAACAGCCGTGCCGCCAGTTGCCAGCCCCGCAGCGCGGCCCTAGAGGTCGCACGGTCATCAACGGCGGGGGCCGGACAAAGGACTTTCATGTTCCTATCGCGATACGAACGCATGATTGCCCAGCGCTATCTGCTGCCCGGCAAGGGCGAGGCGTTCATCTTTCTGGTCGCCGGAATCAGCCTGGCCGCGGTGATGCTCGGCGTGGCGGCGCTCGTCATCGTGATGAGCGTGATGAACGGCTTTCGCGCTGAACTCTTTGACAAGATCGTCGGGCTGAACGGCCATGCGGTGGTGCAGGGCTATGGCGGGCAGTTGCGTGATTGGCGTACGGTACTGGCCGAAGCGCGCAAGACGCCGGGGATCACCAGCGCGACGCCGCTGATCGAACAGCCGATGATGTCGACCTATAACGGCCGCGTCGAAGCGGTGCAGATGCGCGGCATGCGCATCGAGGATATTCGCACCAACAAGACTATCGGCGACAAGGTTTTGAGCGGGTCGCTTGCCAGCCTGACCCCCGGATCGGGCCGGATCGCGATTGGCTCGCGGCTGGCGGAATCGTTGGGCGCGCAGGTTGGCAGCGAGATTTCGCTGCTCAACCCGGCGGGGCAGACCACCCCGTTCGGCACCGTGCCGCGGATCGTCAGCTATACCGTGGGCGCGATTTTCGAAATCGGTGTCTATGATTTCGACAAAACCTATGTGCTGATGCCGCTGTCGGACGCCCAGACATTGTTGCTGCAAGGCGATACGGTTGGGATGATCGAATTGCAGACGACCAATCCCGACAACATCCGCCCGATCCTGGCACCGCTCGCCGCCAAGGTCGGGAACGGCGCCGCGATCTCTGACTGGCACGAAATGAATGCGCAGCTTTTTGAAGCGTTGGAAGTCGAGCGTGTGGCGATGTTCACCGTGCTGTCGATCATCATCTTGGTGGCGGTGTTCAACATCTTGTCGTCACTCATCATGCTCGTGCGCGCCAAGACGCGCGACATTGCGATCCTGCGGACGATGGGGGCGACGCGCGGCGGGTTGCTGCGGATCTTCATGACGGTGGGAACGGTGATCGGCGTGCTGGGGATGTTTGCCGGGCTGGCGCTCGGCTTTGTGTTTCTCTACTTCCGCCAGAATGTCGTTGATTTCGTGCAGGTTGTGACGGGGCAGAATCTGTGGGACCCGCAGATAAGGTTTCTGACCGAACTGCCATCGAAGCCCAATCCGGTCGAGATTGTGGTGATTGCCGCGATGGCGCTGGTCTTCTCGTTCCTCGCCACGCTTTACCCGGCGTTCAGGGCCGCGAATACCGATCCGGTGCAGGTGTTGCGCTATGAGTGATGCGAGCGAAGCGACGCACGGCCGCCCCGGCTTTGCCGGGTCCGACGGCGTGGCGCCGGTGCTGGCGATTAGCGGCCTGACGCGCAGCTTCACGCAAGGCGACGAAACGATCGAAGTCCTGCGCGGGATCGACCTCACCGTAAAGCCGGGCGAGATCGTCGGGCTGCTCGGGCCGTCGGGATCGGGCAAGTCGACCCTGCTGCAAGCCGTCGGGTTGCTCGAAGGCGGTTTCGGCGGGTCGATCCGGATCGCGGGCGTCGAAGCCGCGCAACTCGACAGCCATAAGCGCACGCTGGTCCGGCGCGATTATCTGGGCTTTGTGTACCAGTTCCACCATTTGCTGCCCGATTTCAACGCGACCGAGAATGTCGTGCTGCCGCTGCTGATCCACGGCGAGACCCACGCCGAGGCCGAGGCGCGGGCGCGGGCGTTGCTGAGCGCGCTGGGGCTGGAACACCGCCTCACGCACCGCCCCAGCCAGCTTTCCGGCGGCGAGCAGCAGCGCGTCGCGGTCGCGCGCGCGCTCGCCAACCAGCCCGCGCTGGTGCTGGCGGACGAGCCGACCGGTAACCTTGATGAGGCCACCGCCGACAAGGTGTTCGACGAATTGCTG
Source organism: Sphingomonas sp. (assembly GCF_019749955.1). Taxonomy (GTDB): domain Bacteria; phylum Pseudomonadota; class Alphaproteobacteria; order Sphingomonadales; family Sphingomonadaceae; genus Sphingomonas. Next base: position 14,645 of record NZ_JAIEPC010000042.1, on the reverse strand, counting down.
CGGCTGGTGCGCGAACAAGGCAGCTCCGCACTGATCGCGACGCATAACGAGCGGCTGGCGACGAAGATGGACCGGGTGGTGCGGCTGCACGAGGGGCGGTTGGTGTGAACCGGACGCAACGTCGTTTGCCATGGGTGACCGTTTCGGTCTGTGCCGCCGTGATGCTGGCCGTAGGAGGGTTGGCCTACTTCTTCTCGCCCAGCATGGTGGTCTTGTTCCGGGCCGGTCGAGTGATCAAGCCTTACTATATCCCGTCTGAAAGCATGCTGCCGACGCTGAACGTTAATGATCGCATCATGCCGTTGGCGCTGCCAACGCAGAAGATTGATCGCGGGATGATTCTTCTTTTCAATGTGGCGGACGGCGTCAGAGTCGCGCGTGCCGTCGGTTTGGCGGGCGATACCATCGAGATGCGCGACGGTATTCTATTCATCAACAGCTCCGCCGCGTTGCAACGCCCGATCGGGCCCGGACCGACGCTCAGCGACGGCACCAAAACGCAGATGATGGCAGAACGGCTGCCCGACGAAGATCAAGAGCACTTAGTGCTCGATGCGGGTGCTAGTGAGGGCGACAATACCGCTTTGGTGCGCGTGCCCGCGGGGTCGATATTTGTATTGGGCGACAATCGCGATTTTGCTGCGGACAGCCGCTTCCCACTATCTCAGCTTGGCGTCGAGATGGTGCCTGCAAGCGGGGTCATAGGGATCGTCGACACTTTGTACTGGTCGAAGGACCGGGCGCGGATTGGCGCGCCGATTGATCGCTCGGTGCCGCGTCAGGTAGCGCCTTGAACCCGTGGACCGATCCGCCGACCCTCGTCGGCCGCCACGTAACGCTGCGGCCGATGGTGCTGGGGGATCGCGATGCCTTGGCCGCAGCGGCGGCGGACGGTGATTTGACCGAGCTGTTTTTTGCCAATGTTGCGCAGCTTGCCGATCCCGAAACCTTCGTCACGGCGGTGCTGAAGGAACAGGCCTATGGGCGCGCGATGCCCTTCGCGGCCGAGGCGCCGGACGGCAAGCTCGTCGGCATGACGCGCTATATGCGGATGCATGCGGGGCACAAAAGGTTGGAAATCGGCGGGACCTTCTATGCGAAGTCGGTCCAGCGATCGGGGGTGAATACCGAAGCCAAGCTGTTGCTGCTCACCCACGCCTTTGAGGTGATGGGCTGCAACGTCGTGCAAATCCGCACCGACTGGTTCAATCGGCGGAGCCAAGCCGCGATCGAGCGGCTTGGCGCCAAGCGCGACGGCGTGCTGCGCAATCATCAGGTCACGCCCGATGGACGGATGCGCGACCTCGTGGTCTATTCGATCATCGCGAGCGAATGGCCGGGGGTGCGTCAGAATTTGCGCTATCTGCTCGCGCGCTACGACTGACGGGGCCAAGCATGGGGGCGATCACCGATTGCACGGTCAAGGGCGCGGGGGTCGTGCGGGATCAAGTGGAACTTCACCAAATTCCTGGTCGGCCGCGACGGCAAGACGATCCGCCGCTATGGTCCGCAGACGACCCCCGCCGCCATCGAGGCGGATACCGCCGAGCTGCGCTGGACGGATATCCACAGGACGTTGAGCCACTGCGCTAGGCGAATCACGGAAGGGTGCCCATAGTCGGGCGATGCCCCATTCCGGTTTCGTGCCCCTGCGCATCTTTTCCAGCTACACGATGCTCGACGGCGCGATCGAGCCCAAGGCGATTGCCAAGCGCGCGCAGGAACTGGGCTTTCCCGCCGCCGCGCTGACCGACCGCAACGGGCTTTACGCCGCAATGGCGTTTTCGGATGCGGCGCGGGGCGCGGGGGTCCAGCCGGTCATTGGCGCGATGCTTGGGGTGGCGCGGCCCGATTTGCCCGATGGCGTGGCGCCGATCCTCGACTGGCTGGCGCTCTATGCGCAGGACGAGACGGGCTATCAGAATTTGTGCGCGTTGGTGTCGCAAGCGCATCTGGCGCGACCGTTGGAGCTTGCGCCGCACGTCGCCTTTGCGGCGCTTGAGGGGCAGACCGACGGGCTGATTGCGCTGACCGCGGGGCGCGAGGGGGGCTTGGCGCGGCTGTTTGCCGAAGATCAGCCCGAACGCGCGCTCGCCTATGCCGACGCGTTGCAGGCGTTGTTCCCTGACCGGCTGTTCGTTGAGCTGACGCGTCGCCTCGACGAAATCGAGGGGCGGGCCGAACCGGCGCTGCTCGACATTGCCTATGATCGCGGGCTGCCGATCGTTGCGACCAACCCGTGCTGTTTTGCCGAGGCGAGCTTTGGCGAGGCGCATGACGCGATGCTGTGCATTGCCAGTTCGAGCTATCTCGCGAGCGAAGACCGACCGCGCAGCTCACCCGATGCGTGGATGAAGCCGGCCAAGGACATGCGGCTGCTGTTCGCGGATTTGCCCGAGGCAATCGACAATACTTTGGTCGTCGCGCAGCGCTGCGGTGTGGCGGCGCCCAAGCGCAAGCCGATCCTGCCGAGTTTGGCAGGTGATCCGGATGCCGAGGCCGAGGCGTTGCGGGTGTCGGCGCGGGTTGGGTTGGAGAAACGGCTGGCGAAGATTTCGACCCTGCAAAGCCTTCCGTTTGTGTCCAGCGAAGTCGAGACACAGGCGTCAGGCGATGCCATTCGTTTCTCGACTTCGCTCGAAACTAACGGGGAAGGGGTGGCGCCAGCTACCGACGACTGGACCGCCCCGTACCGTGCCCGGCTCGAATTCGAGCTCGATGTCATCATCGAAATGGGCTTCCCCGGCTATTTCCTGATCGTCGCCGATTTCATCCAATGGGCGAAAGAGCAGGACATTCCGGTCGGGCCGGGGCGCGGTTCAGGCGCGGGGTCGGTCGTGGCCTGGGCGCTGACGATCACCGATCTCGATCCGATGAAGCTGGGGCTGCTGTTCGAACGCTTCCTCAACCCCGAGCGCGTGTCGATGCCCGACTTCGACATCGATTTCTGCGAAACCCGCCGCGAGGAAGTGATCCGCTACGTCCAGGCGAAGTACGGCAGCGATCACGTCGCGCAGATCATCACTTTCGGGCGGCTGAAGGCACGCGCGGTGCTGAAGGATACCGGCCGCGTGCTTCAGATGAGCTATGGTCAGGTCGATCGGCTCGCAAAGCTCGTCCCCAACCACCCGACCGATCCGTGGACGCTCGACCGCGCGCTCAACGGCGTCAGCGAACTGGCGGGCGAGTACAAGGCCGATCCGCAAGTGCGGCATCTGCTCGATCTGGCGATGAAGCTCGAAGGGCTGCCGCGCCATTCGTCGACGCACGCCGCCGGCGTGGTGATCGGCGACCGCCCGCTCGACCAGCTCGTGCCGCTCTACCGCGATCCGCGATCGGACATGCCGGTCACGCAATTCGACATGAAATATGTCGAGGGCGCGGGCCTCGTGAAGTTCGACTTTCTGGGGCTGAAGACGCTGTCGGTGCTCAAGAAGGCTGTGCAGATGCTCAGCCTGCGCGGCGTCACGATCGATCTCGACGCGCTGCCGTGGGACGACGAGGGGGTCTATAAGCTGCTCCAGCGCGGCGATACGGTCGGCGTGTTCCAGCTCGAATCCGAAGGCATGCGGCGCACGCTGTCGGCAGTGCGGCCGTCGAATTTCGGCGACATCATCGCGCTCGTCTCGCTCTACCGACCGGGGCCGATGGACAATATCCCGAGCTTCGGGCGCCGCAAGAACGGCAGCGAGCCGATCACTTATCCGCATCCGTTGCTCGAAGGCATTCTCGCCGAAACCTATGGCATTTTCGTCTATCAGGAACAGGTGATGCAGGCGGCGCAGGTGCTCGCCGGCTATTCGCTCGGCGGCGCCGATCTGCTGCGGCGCGCGATGGGCAAGAAGATCAAGTCGGAGATGGACGCCCAGCGCGACATTTTCGTGAAGGGCTGCGCGAAAGCCAATGGCATCGGCACGGCCAAGGCGAATGAGCTGTTCGACTTGATCGACAAGTTCGCGGGATACGGCTTCAACAAGTCGCACGCCGCCGCCTATGCGCTGCTCGCGTACCAGACCGCGTGGCTGAAGGCGCATCATCCGCATGATTTCTTCGCGGCGTCGATGTGCTTCGACATGACCTTGACCGACAAGCTCGGCGTGTTCGTTGACGATATGCGGCGGCTGGGGGTGAAGGCGCTGCCGCCCTGCATCAACGCGAGCGATGCCGAATTCGCGGTTGAGGAAACGCCCGATGGGTTGGCCGTGCGCTACGCGCTCGCCGCGCTCAAATCGGTGGGCGAGGGGGCGATGGAGAAGTTGGTCGCTGAGCGGGAGGCGAACGGGCCGTTCGCGTCGCTCGATGATCTCGCCGCGCGGGTTGATCCGCGGCTGCTCAACAAGCGCCAGCTCGAAACGCTGGCGGCGGCGGGGGCGTTCGATGGGATCGACCCCAATCGTGCCGGGATTTTCGCGACCGCCGAGACGATCCTCGCCGTCGCCGCGCGCCTGCATGCGCAGCGGACCAGCGGGCAGGGCGGGCTGTTCGGCGAGGCCGAAGTGTCGGGCGACACGATCAAGCTGCCGCAATCGGCGCGCTGGAGCATTGCCGACCGCATGGCGCAGGAAAAGGAAGCGTTTGGCTTTTATTTCTCGGCGCACCCGGTCGATCGCTACCGGATGCTTGCGCGGCACGCGACGGCGTTTTCGGGGCTCGGCGACATCGACATTCCCACCGGCGGGCGGGCGCGCGCGACCATGGCGGTGCTGGTCGAGGATGCGAAGTGGCGCACGTCCGCGCGCGGCAAGCGCTACATGATGGCGACTCTGTCCGACGCGAGCGGGCAGTTTGTCGCGACCTGTTTCGACGATGGCGTGACGGGCGATCTGGAGGCGGCGGCGCTGAAGGGCGCTTGTGGCCTCGCCGAGGTCGAACTCGATCGGCGTGAGGGCGAGGAAGCACCGCGCGTCACGGTCAAGCGGCTCCAGACCTTCGACACGCTGGCGATGGGCGCCCGCATGCTGCTCGAAGTCGCGGTCGACACGCCCGAGGCGGTGGCTGCGCTGGCCGGGCTGCTAAGCGACGCGCGCGGCGGGCGCGGCGAAGTGGTGCTTGGCGCTGCCTTGCCGCAGGGCGGATTGGCGTGGCTGGTGATCGGGCGCGACTTCCTGCTCGATGCCGAACTTGCGAGCCGGATTGAGGGCGTGCAAGGTATCCGCGATGTGACGCTGCGCCCCGCCGAGGGGCGACGGCTCGCGCTCGTGGGGTGAGGCCGGGCAAACCGGCCCTGTAAGAGGATGCTGGTGATGTTGGGCGATACGACCTTCTTGGGCGGGATGCAGGATTTCGAGCTGCGCGTGCCGCGGCTGATCGACCACGCCGCGCGCGAACATGCGGGCCGCGAGATCGTGACCTATTGGGCCGATGGCACCGAGACGCGGACCAATTGGGGCGGCATCGCGCGTGATGCGAAAAAGCTGGCGCAGGCGCTGGAAAAGCTGGGCATGAAGCCCGGCGACCGGATCGCGACGCTGGCGATGAACCACGCCAAGCATCTGACGGCCTGGTATGGCGCGATCGGGATGGGCGGGGTGATCCACACGATCAACCCGCGGCTGTTCGACGAGCAGCTGATCTATATCGCCAATCACGCCGACGACCGCGTGCTGTTCTATGACAAGCAATTTCAGTCAATTATCGACCGGCTGCGTGGGGAGTGGACCACGATCGAGCATTATGTCTGCTTCGACAACGGGGAGTATGACGCGCTGATTGCCGCCGAGGATGGCGATTATGCCTGGCACGAGGGTCCTGAACGCGAGCCGTGCATGCTCTGTTACACCAGCGGCACCACGGGCAACCCCAAGGGCGTGCTGTACGAGCATCGATCGACGATGATCCATGCGATGGCGGGCGTGTCGCCGTGGCTGCTCAATCTGTCGAGCCTCGCGGTCGTGCTGCCGGTGGTGCCAATGTTCCATGCCGCCGCCTGGGGGCTGCCCTTTGCGGGCGCGCTGGCGGGGGCGACCTTTGTTTACGCGCAGGTCAATGATCCCGCCGTGCTGTGCCGGTTGATGAATCAGGAGAAGGTAACGCATTCGGCGGGTGTGCCGACGGTGTGGCTCGCGATGTTCCAGCATATCGATGCGACCGGCGAAGCGCCGCAGCATCTGCATGCCGTCACGATCGGCGGATCGGCGGCGCCGCGCGCGATGATCGAGCGGATCATGGGCATGGGCGCCGAGGTCAAGCATCTGTGGGGCATGACCGAAACCTCGCCGATTGGCACGGCGGGGACGCGCCCGCTCGGTTGGGACGCGATGAGCCTCGACGAGAAGCTCGATCTGGTGTCGAAACAAGGGCAAATTCCGTTCGGGGTTGAGCTGCGCGTGCTCAACGACGCGGGCGCAGTCCAGCCGCGCGACGGGGTGAGTTCGGGCAGCTTGCAGATTCGCGGGCCATGGGTGGTCAAGCGTTACTTCAAGGCCGAAGCCGATGCGATCGATGCCGAGGGCTGGTTCGATACCGGCGATGTCGCGGTGATTCACCCCGACGGCACGATGCAGATTACTGACCGGGCCAAGGATGTGATCAAATCGGGCGGCGAATGGATTTCCTCGGTCGACCTGGAGAACGCGGCCTGTGGCGCACCCGGGGTGGCGGAGGCGGCGGCGATCGGGGTCTATCACCCGAAGTGGGACGAGCGCCCGCTGCTGCTGGTGGTGAAGAAGCCCGGTGCCGACCCAACGCCCGCCGAAATCAACGCGCATCTGGCGCAGCATGTCGCGAAATGGTGGCTCCCCGACGAAATCCTCTTCGTGGACGAACTGCCGCACACCGCCACGGGCAAGTTGCTGAAGACGGCGCTGCGCGAGAAGTATCGCGATTACAGGTTGGTGAGCGCGGCCTGAGGACGGCACTGCCGACCTTGCGCATCAGTCGCTCATTATCAAAATCAAATGGACGATATGCCCAGCATGCCAACATCAACCAGCTTCCCCGAAATTCTTAAGTGAATTCGACGGTGATTCTGTTCGCGGTCTCGCTTGCTTCGATGAACGTCCAAGCGCTTGCCTCGACGGCACCGACAGCGGCAAGGCCGATCCCGCTAGCGCCCAACCTTGGTGCGTGCGTGCTGGGACGGGGCTCAGTTCTTATCCGGCGAAAAACCGAATTGCCGAAAGAAGCGGTCCGTGAACTTGATCGACTTTTTGTTCAAGCGCGAGGTCTTGCGGAGGCAGGGGAATATTTCGAAAATACCGATGCGCCCCTCACGAATGCTCCAAGTGCCCGCTTCATTCGGGCTTATCATGTCGATGACGTCTGGTTCATCTGGTTCGAACGGAGCGGGCGATTCACCTTGGCCCTTTCGCCGCATCACGATGAGGCGACCGGCGCACGAGTGTTCCGTTTGGTACCCGGCAGTCAATTTGTCGACAATCTGTGCGCTGGAACGAAAGCATTCTTGTCAGGGGCACGGAGCAACCAATAGCAGGACATCCTGGGTTGGCGTCGCCCGCCACAAGCGAAGCGGAGCTAAGCGTTATTCAAACCTCGACCCTAAAAAAACGCCGTCGCATTGAGCGATAGATGCGCCGTCGTTCTCGTCCCCGGACTATTCGGCGCCCGGTCGTAAAAGCTGCCCTTGTCGAGCAGCACGCCATCGGCCTCCAGCTGCAAACGCTTGGGCACCGCCCACCACCGGACGCGCGCGTCGACTTGGCGTCCGGCGTAGCGGCCTGCGCGACCGCTGGGGTCGATCACGCCGGTCGTCGCGAAAGCATCGAAGCTTGAGGCAAGCCAAAGCTCGCGGTAGCTGACGAACGCGTCGAGCCGCTTCGACGGCGTGACTTCCAGCCGTACCCCCGGTGTGATCAAATTGGCGCGGTTGATCGCGTTGTAGAGCCCCGAGGGCGAAAAATCGGCGCGCCGCGCGCCGAACAGCGTATCGAACCGCCCAAAACTGCCGCCGGGGCTGTCGCCGCTGGCATAATCGAACTCGGCGGAAACATGGGGCTTCCAGCCGCGTTTCCACTGAAAGCCGACTTCGGCATGGGCGAACCATGCCTCGACCGCGCGCAGCGGGGCGGAGGGGGCGAGGCTGGAGCGGGTCGCGCCGGTTTGGCGCATCACTTCACCGTCATAGTCGAAGCGCCCCGGCGCGGCGGCGCGGAACAGGCGCACGCCCAGTGTCGTCAGCCGCCGGTCGCGCGTGGCGCGGTCGGGGCGGTCGCGTTCTTCGAAGCGATAGCCCGACAGCTCGATTTCACCGCCGCCCAGCACCCCGCCCTGCCGCAACGATCCGCCCCACAGCCGCGTGTCGAACCCCTCGCGATCGAACACCACGCGGTTGGCGGTGATCCCGACCGGGTCGTCGGGCAGGCGCTGCTGCGGCAGGACGTAGAACAGGATCGCGCTGCGCTTGCCCGGCAGGCTGAGGTCGGCGCGTATGCCGGTAAAGCCGTTGGTGGTGTTGCGGTAATTGGGGGTTGCGATCAGCCGCCGCGAGCCGATGTCGAGCAGCAGCCGTCCGCCTTGCACGCGTAAATCGCTGCCCTTGCCGAGCGCGGCGCCAAAGTCGACGCCGAGATAGGCTTGCGACAGCTCAAGCGGATCGACTTCGTTTGAGGAGACAGCGCTGGGAGCGGCATCGTCATAGGCGCGGCTATCGAGGAGTTCGGCGACGACCGAGACCGGGCCGTGGGTGTAGCGCGCGCTGACGATCGTGCGCAGGTTCACCAGGTCCTCCGCACGCGGCACGCCGATGCGGGCGGTGTCGGCGATGGTTTCGTAGCGCAGGCGGATGCTGCCCGAGAGGTGGAAGCCCTCTGCTGCCTTGGTCTGGCTCGACGCGGCGACGGGGCAGGCGAGCGCCGCAAGGGCGACGAGGAATCGCGTCGTCATCACTGGCTGCTAGCGGATCGACCGAAGCCGCCGCCAGTCATGTTTCTTTGCGAATCGGCAATTCTGCCTATGCCACTAAAACAGCTCGCCCTGCGGCCCGGCGGGCGGGCGGAACAAGTCGGTGCGCACCGTCATCCGCTCCTTGTTCATGCCGTGCTTGCGGCAGGCGATGTGGAAGCGGGTGCGGAGCAGCTCGGCCCAAGGGCCTTGGCCGCGAAAGCGGGTGTGGAAATTGGGATCGTTGTCGCGACCGCCGCGGAGATCGCGGATAATGCCCATCACCTTGGTCGCGCGATCGGGGAAATGCGCGTCAAGCCAGGCGCGGAACAGCGGCGCGACTTCGTGCGGGAGGCGCACCGGCAGGAAAAAGGCGCCGCGTGCCCCAGCGGCGGCGGCACGGTCGAGGATATGTTCGATCTCGTGATCGGTGATTGCCGGGATGACGGGGGCGATCGAGACATAGGTCGGAACGCCCGCGTCGCTGAGTGCCTTCACGGCCGCCAATCGCCTGTGGGGCGCAGGCGCGCGGGGTTCGACGGTCATCGCCACTTTGGGGTCGAGCGAGGTGATCGACACCGCGACGGCGGCAAGTCCTTTCGCCGCCATCGGTGCCAACAGGTCGAGATCGCGCAGCACGCGGTCGGATTTGGTGGTGATGGTGATCGGATGGTCGCATGCCGCCAGCAGTTCCAGACAGGCGCGGGTGATCCGCCACTCGCGCTCGATCGGCTGATAGGGGTCGGTGTTGGTGCCAAGGGCGATCGGCGCGCAGACATAACCGCGCTTGCTCAGCTCGGCGCGGAGCAGATCGGGCGCGTCAGGCTTGGCGAACAGCCTGGTCTCGAAATCGAGGCCTGGCGACAGATCGTGAAAGGCGTGGCTGGGGCGCGCAAAGCAATAGATGCAGCCATGCTCGCAGCCGCGATAGGGATTGATCGAGCGATCGAAGGGAATGTCGGGCGATTGATTGCGCGTGATGATCGTCCGCGGCTTTTCGATCGTGACCGTGGTGCGCAGCCGGGGTGGGGCGCCGTCGATGGTTTCGCGGGCATCGAGCCAATCGCCATCGGCTTCGGTCTGCGGCAGGTTGAAGCGGCGGCTGGCGTCATTCAGCGTCGCGCCGCGCGCGGGGCGGGATCGTTCGGCCATTGACATTTGCTAGCCGTTCTGATAGAACAAAGCAAGAACTCAATTAATGGCGCCGGAGCCATGTGCGGGCTGGAAAAATCATTTTCAAAAGGCATGATGGCGTAGGTTTAGCGGGGGAAGGGCAAGATGCGACTCATTGCAATGATGCTGTTGTTGGTCGTGATGATCGCGTCCCCATACAGCGCGCGCGCCGAGGACAAGACGGCATGCCCGTCGGGTCTGGTCTGCGCCACCAATCCCAAAAGCGTCGCCGATGCGCTGGCCGCCGAGGGCTATCGTGCCAAGGTTGATGCCGATAATCAGGGTGATCCGGCAATCAGCTCGGCGTCGTCGGGCTATAATTTCGACGTGCTTTTCTATGGCTGCGTCGATCACAAGCGCTGCGATTCGCTCCAATTTCGCGCCACGTTCGAAAAAAATGCGTCGAGCGATGTTGTTCAGATGAACAAATGGAATCGCGACCGCCGCTTCAGTCAGATGGCGGTACGCGACGACGGCACGATCATCCTGTCCTATGACGTGTCGACGATCGGCGGGCTGACCAAGGCCAATTTCGCCGATGTCATTAGCTGGTGGTCGACGATCCTGGGCGAAGCGTCGAAATTCTTCGATAGCAATAGCAAAGACGCACCCGCACCGGCCAAACCCTGAGCCTTCAGCGCTCCAGCAAGCGCGGCATCAGCTCGACGAAGTTGCAGGGCCGGTGACGGCTGTCGAGCTGGTCGCGCAGGATGCCGTCCCATCCGTCTTTCACCGCGCCGGTCGAGCCCGGCAGCGCGAAGATATAGGTGCCACGGGTGACACAGGCGCAGGCGCGCGACTGGACGGTCGAGGTGCCGATCGACTGGAAGCTGAGCCAGCGGAAGAGCTCGCCAAAGCCGGGGATCGGCTTGTCCTGAACGCGCTCGATTGCCTCGGGCGTCACGTCGCGACCGGTGACACCCGTGCCGCCGGTGGTGATGACGCAATCGACTTGCGGGTCGTCGATCCAGCCGTTGAGCGTGGCGACGATCGTGTCGACATTATCCTTCACGATCCGGCGGTCGGCGAGGACATGGCCTGCTTCGCTCAGCCGCGCGACCAACGTATCGCCCGACCGGTCATCGGCGAGGGTGCGCGTGTCGGAAACGGTCAGAACGGCAATGCGGACGGGCAGAAATGTCGCGCTTTGATCAATCGGCACGGCTGAGCTCGACCGGGGCCTTGCGCTTGCCGACCTTGACCGCGCTGGCGCCGGGGAGGCCCGGGAAGCGGGGCCACAGCCCTTGCGCGAGTGCGGCGCGGCTCGGCGAGCTGGTCTTGCCGCCCTCGCGCTCGTAGATCCAATAATTGCGCAGCACCGTCACGACATAGCCGCGCGTTTCCCAATAGGGGATGCTTTCGATGTAGAGCAGCGGGTCGCCGCCATCCTTCACAATGCTGTTCCACGCCTGCACCGGCACCGGACCAGCGTTGTACGCCGCGATCACTTTCGGCAGCAGCCCTTCGGTGCAGCCCTGATCGCGCAGCAATTCGAGATAGCTCTGGCCGATCTCGATATTGGTCTGCGGGCGGCTGAGCGCAGCGCGGTCGGCGCGCAGCCCCTTGGCGCGGGCAATGTCGGCGGCGGCGGCGGGCCGGATTTGCATCAGGCCATAAGCGCCGGCCGCGCTGACGACATCGGTGCGGAAGTTCGATTCCTGGAGGGTGTGGGCATAGACCAGCGCCTTGTCGACGCGCCAACCGCCGTCGGGCGTCCAGCTCGGCGCGGGATAGCGGGCTTCGAGCGTTGGAGCCGCGCCGGTCGGTGCATTATGCGCGAGCCAGATTTGCGCTGACGGCAGATCGAGCGCGCCGGCGAGCCGCACCAGCGGGGCATATTCAGCCGCATCGCCGATCCGCGCCTGCCGCTTGAGCACTTCGCCGGCGAGCGCGCCTTCGCCGACTTCAGTCAGCGCTGCGGCGACGCGGACATTGGGGCGGCGTTGCAGCGCCTGCCAATCGGCGAGCACCTGCTTTTCGACGGCGCGGTCGGCGGGGAGCTTGATGCCCAGTGTCTGGCGCGCGAGCATGCCATAGAAGGTTTCGTCATATTGCGCGGCGCTGCGCAATTTGGTGTCGATCCGTTCGGGGTGGCCGCAGCGCATTTCGGCGCGCGCGCCCCAGTATAGCCCGGCAGCGCGCATATCGACATCGGCCGCGCGCGTCGAAACCCGCTCGAAGGCAGCGGCGGCGCCCGCGCAATCTTCGCTGCGCCACGCGGCCAGCCCGGTCGTCCAGTCGGCCTGCACGGCCCAGTCGCCGGTGCCCGCCGACGCTTTGCCAGCCATGGCGCGGGCATTGACGTCGTCGCCGGCGAGATAATAGATCCACGCCACCTTCTGCTGCCATTCGGTCAGCGCTTCGGGGCTCAAGCCCTCGGTCGCTTCAAGCAGCGCCTGCGCCTCGGCAGCGCGATCTTCCTTGACGAAGGGCTGCATGCGCAGCGCGAGATCGGCAGCAACAGCATCGCTCTTCAGGCTTTTCGCGCGTTTGCGGGCCGGAGCGCCGCCCTGCCATGCCATTGCCTGAACATAGGGGAGCTGCGGCAGCGCGTCGGCGCCGCGCGCCTTGGCCAGCCGGGCAAGCGCTTCGGCTTCGGGCAGCTCGGGCGCTTCGGTGAGGATTTTCTGAATGTCGGCGAGTTCGGCCTTGGGCGACCCCTTGGCGGTGAGGATTTCAGCGAGCGCGATCGTGTGCAGCGGGCCGGGTTTCATCGCCGCGAGTTGGAGCCGCGCGTCGGTCCATTTGGCGGCGCGGATGCTGTCGAACACCGCGCGATAGGCGGTGCGCTGATCACGATCGAGCTGATCGGGCACGCCATCACTCGCTTTGGCGCCGGTCAACACTGTTGCCGTGTCGCCGGGCTCGTTGGCCAGCGCGGCGCTCGGTATCAAGGCAAGAAGGGCAGCACCGGCGAGAAGCTTCACGATAATCCCCTGATCAGCAATTGCAGGTCCTTCCAGGCTTCCGCCTTGGCCGCTGGTCGTTCGAGCAGAAAGCGTGGATGAAAGCTGGCAACGGCGGTCGCGCTTCCTTCTCCCCCCTCGTGGTTAATGGCATGTAAATGGCCGCGCGCGCGAGCGACATCCGTCCCGATGAGCGCACGACTCGCCGCATTGCCGATGATCAGCAAGGCTTTAGGGGCCGCCAAGCGGATGTGGGCACGGATCAGCGTCGCAAGCGATGCTTCGGTTTCGGCGGGGATGCGGCCGCTGATCGGGCGGACGACGGCCATTGGGACCAGATAGATGCTCGCGCGGTCGCGACCGATTGCCGCAAGCATCCGGTCGAACAGCGCGCCGGGCGCGCCGCTGAGCAATTTGTCTGGGCTATCTTCGCGTTCGGGCATTTCGATCAGGATCATCAAGCCCGACGCGGCTGACCCTTGCGCACCGATCCGCGCGCCGGGCCATGCAGCCTCGGGCGCGTCGTCGCTCAGCCGCCACGCTTCGAACGCCGCCAACGTATCCGGGAAGCTGAGCGCGGGCGCCACCGGCGCGGCAGGACGCGCGGCATGACGTGCGGCTGGCGCGTGCCGTAACGGAACTGGCGCCGGTTCGGTTGCCAGCCAATTGCGCGGGACTTCGTCGATCAGCGCGTCGACCCCGGCTTCGCGCCACCAATCAAGCGCGCTTGCCCCAATCGCCGTATCGATTTTCTGCTCCAGCCCCATCATTTCCTTAGACTGCGCAGTTGACGGCATGGTCAATCTTTGGGCACGCCCTTTCTGGACAGAACGTGGTTGGGGCGCGACGACGCACACTATGTGGCGCGCGGGGACAGGAGACGATGATGAGTGAACGCGAGTCGATGCCCTATGACGTCGTGATCGTCGGCGCGGGACCAGCCGGGCTGGCGGCGGCGATCCGTCTGAAACAGTTGGCCGCCGAGAAGAATGCAGAGATTTCGGTCTGCGTCCTCGAAAAGGGCTCCGAGGTCGGCGCGCATATTTTGTCCGGCGCGGTGGTCGACCCCAAGGCGCTCGACGAATTGCTGCCCGACTGGAAGACAACCGGCTGCCCGATGGCCGAAACACCAGTCACCGACAATCAGCACTGGATTCTCGGCAAGAAAAGCAAGCGCGCGCTGCCGCACTTTCTGCTGCCGTCGTTCATGAACAACCACGGCACCTATACCGGCAGCCTCGGCAGCTTGTGCCGCTGGCTGGCCGAACAGGCCGAAGCGCTGGGTGTCGAGATTTTCCCCGGCTTTGCCGCGGCCGAAATCCTCTACAATGAGGACGGCTCGGTGAAGGGCGTCGCGACCGGCGACATGGGGGTTGCGCGCGACGGGACACACAAGGGCGATTACCAGCCGGGCTTGGAACTCCACGCCAAATACACCTTCTTCGCCGAAGGCGTGCGCGGGCATTTGTCGAAGCAGCTCATCCGCCAATTCGATCTGGCCAAGGAGTCGCAGCCACAGGTTTACGGCATCGGCATCAAGGAATTGTGGGACATCGCGCCGGAACATCATGTTCCGGGCCGCGTGATCCACACCCAGGGCTGGCCGCTTGACAATAACGCCAATGGCGGCGCGTTCCTCTATCATCAGGCGAATGGCCAGGTCGCGCTCGGGCTGGTGACGTGGCTGAGCTACAAAAACCCGCATCTCTCGCCCTTCCACGAAATGCA
>NZ_JAIEPC010000094.1 GCF_019749955.1 Sphingomonas sp. | reverse complement strand
CACAGACCATGGCCGCATAGACGATCAGCATCGCATTCCCCTTATCCTGCTGCCTCTGGCGGACGCCGGGCATTTTCGTTGTGGGTTCCTAGCCTCGGCGCGGCGCGATAGGCAAGCGGTGTTAGCCTGTGTGTTCGAAACCGAGACGCTGCGGCAGCGGGAGGGGGTCGGCGCCATCGACCAGCGTCAGCCCGCTGCCGGGGGCAAAACGGCCGATCGCGGTGGCGGCAACGGGCAGCGTTAGCGTGGGCGGGGCGGCGAACAGCAGTTGGTAATCATCGCCCGCCGTCGCCGCCGCGAGCCGCGCCGCGCGATCATCGCCGGAGAAGGCGCGATAGGCGGACGAAAGCGGGATCGCGGCGAGGTCGATTGTCACGCTCAGCCCGCTGGCGACCGCCATCCGCTGCGCGTCGATCAGCACGCCGTCGGACACATCCATCATCGCATGGACGTGGCGGGCGAGCGCCTGCCCCTCGGCAAGGCGCGGCTGGGGACGGCGATAGGCGGCGAGCAGGTCGGCAGGCCCGGTCTTCCCGCGCGCGATCGACAGGCCTGCGGGGTCGCCGGCCAATCGCTTCGCGATCGTCAATCCGGCTCCCCCATCGCCGATCGTACCGGTGACATAGAGTATGTCACCGGCTCGCGCGCCCGAGCGGGTCGGTGCGTGGTTGCTCTGCCCGATTGCTGTGAGCGTCAGCACGCGCGGGGCGCCCGGTGGCAGGCTGACCGTGTCGCCGCCGAGCAGCGGACATTCGAACGCAGGAAGCGCCTCGCCCAGTCCGGCCAGAAAGCCTTGGTCCCAAGCGTCGTTGCCAAGGGGATAGTTGAGCAAAACGCCAACCGGTGTTGCGCCCTTGGCGGCAAGGTCGGACAGATTCACCGCGACCAGCTTCCACGCAACATCGCCCGCCGGATCGTCGGGCAGGAAATGCACGCCCTCAACCAGCGTGTCGGTGGTGAGGATCAGGCTGCCAAGCCGCGCGCTGTCATCGCGCAGCCCTTGCGCGCCGGGGTGGAGCGGCAAGCGGCCGAGCTGGTCGAGGAAATCATCTTCGGTCATCGGGGGATGTGGTAGCGCGGCGCGGCGCGCGTGTCTGCTTGCCTCGGTGCTGGGGTCTTGGCTCCTCCACGGCGTCTTTAAGTCGTCATTAGTCCGCCGTTGCTAAGCACGAGACATGCGCTTTCCCTTTGGCAGAAAAGCCGCGAGGCCACTGACACCCGCATCGCCATCGGCGGGTGCGACCGGACCCAGTGCCGTTGACGAGTCTTTCACGTTCAGGCCGGGAGATTGCCTGAACGAAAGCGATTGCGCGCTGTTTCCGGTGCACAGCCTTTACGATCTGCTCGATGGGTATCGATTGCTTGGGCTGTCCTGGGATGGTGCGTGTGTCGAGCTCGACCCTGACAACCGGGTCGAGTGCATCGATCTTACCCGCCAGCCGGGCGGTCTGTTCGGATTGGCGAATGGGATGCCCGAAGCAGTGATGCGGCACCTCTTTCCGTCGATGGCAACCGTCGAGTCGCAATTTCCAGAACAGGATCGTGCGGACGGGCTGATCTTCCACCAATTGCTCCTGCCAGGCGAGAATTTGGAACTGCTTGCCACCACCCGCGACGGTGGTGTCGTCCGGCTCGCGCTCGCCCGCGCAGGCTATTGGCACGATCCACACCGCCGCGCGCGGGAGCTTCGCCGCGAGCAGGCGGCGGCGCAGGCAATGGCCGCAGACCAAGCCCGGCTGGAAGCCTTGCGCGCGAAGGACACAGAGGAGCGCGAAAACCGCAACCGCTGGAGATCGATCGCCGATACCGATGCAATGCTGGATGCCTGGTGCGCGCAAGCGCGCCCTGACTATCGGGCGATGGGGCAGCAATTGCGCGCCGCGCCGCCCGCTGCATGGCTTGATTTCGCCGAGCGGTACAGCTTCGACGAAGGGCTTGCGCCGCTGTTCTGGATCATCCGGCAGCCCCGGGCAGAAATCGCCGATATCTTCGAGATATTCACGATGTGCGAGCCCGATTATTTCCTCGACCCCGAAAAGCAAGCGCGCGGTGCATCGCAGATGACCGAGTATGAACTGATCGACGAGATCAAGGCGCGGGTAGACGCAGGCTTTTACAGTGTCTCCCAAGACTTCGACGGCGTTGCCGCATGGGACAATGGCGCAGTAGGCAGGCGAAACGCCGACTTCATGGCCCCCGTGCGCAACACTTTCAGGCGGCAGTTTAGCGCGCGCCCTTAGCGCATCTCCCGGTTCTCGCCGACGGTCAACAGCCTGACGAGGGACAACCCAACGGGCAAGTGACGCGGCGGAGCGTCGCGCCCCCTGGCGGGCATTGCACGCCGTTGCTCCCGGCAGAACTTCAGCGGCCCGATGCGAGTCGGGCCGGCCTTTGCGGTGCGCCTGGCTGGTTCTCGCCGCGCGCTTGCCCTCGCATGTTGTGTCTGGCGCTGTTATGATTGCCGCGATGAAGGCGGAACGCGCCCTGTTCAACGATCCGGACGCGCTGGACGATATCAAGGCCGGGCGCACCGTCCCGCAAGCCGATGTCACCGCTTGGCTGAAAAGCTGGGGGACGGCGGATGAAAAGCCCATGCCGCCCGAATGGCTAGCTACAGCGGAATGACGTTGGTTTGAATCGCCACCCATCCGTTTGCTTCAAGCGAAGTCGAGAAACGCTTGCGTGCGGCTTGGAGCTTGTTTCTCGACGTCGCTCGAAACGAGCGGGTCAAGGTAAAGTCATCCTGCTCTATCGACTGTCAGCGGTCTCGCTTGGCGCCATCCAGGGCACCGGCTTCGCGCGCCCGTTGAGCGGCAGCTTGGGCTTTTTCAGCCTTGGTGCGGCCAAAGGCGACGCGGTTCGCGGCGGCGCCTGCGGTCGCCGCATCGCGTGCCTTCGCCTTGCGCGCGGCGCGCAGGTTGATGACCTCTGCCATCAGGTCCGCACATCCTTGCTGATCGCGTCGAGCAGCCCGTTGACGAAGCCCGATTCGCGCTTGTCGTAGAAGGCATGGGCGACATCGACATATTCGGTGATGACTGCGCCCACCGGCACGTCGGCGCGCGCGATGAGTTCATAGGTGCCACAGCGCAGGATCGCCTTCATCGGCTTGTCGAGCCGGTCGAGGCTCCAGCCGCTCGCGAGTTTGGTGGTGATGAGCGAATCGATCTCCATCCCGCGCGCGAGCGCGCCCTTCACGACATCGTCGAAGAAATCGACATCGGCCTCGGCATATTCGGCGTCCTCGATCGTCGCGCCCAGCCGGTGCTGGTGGAATTCGTGGAGCAGCTGGACGAGCGGCGTCGCTTCCATGTCGTGCTGGTACAGCGCCTGAACGGCGGCGAGGCGCGCGGCGGCGCGGGCCTTGGTGCGGGGGGCGGGGCGAGTCATGACGGGTTCCATAGGGTGATAAGGGCCAATGCTAAACCCGTTCGTCCCGAGCGAAGTCGAGGGACGGGCCACAGGCCGTGCGCTCTGGGCCCGTGTCTCGACTGCGCTCGACACGAACGGTGGAAGATTTCAGCGCAATCGCAAGCTGACTGAGCGTGCATGCGCGGGCAGCCCTTCGGCGCCCGCCAGCGCCACCGCCGCCGGGCCGATCGCCGCGAGCGAGGCTGCGTCGAGCTGGAGGAAGCTGGTACGCTTCATGAAATCAAGCACCGACAGGCCCGATGAGAAACGCGCACGGCGGCCGGTGGGGAGGACGTGGTTGGGCCCGGCGACATAATCGCCGACCGCCTCGGGTGTGTGGCGGCCGAGGAAGACCGATCCGGCGTGGCGGACCTGATCGAACAGCGCCTGTGGGTTGTCGACCGCGAGTTCGAGATGTTCGGCGGCGAGGCGATCGACCAGCGGCATCGCTTCGGCGAAGTCGCGCACGAGGATGATCGCGCCATTCGCGTCCCATGCCGCTCGTGCGACCGCTTCGGTGGCGAGCGTTGTCAGTTGCGTCTCGACGGCAGCGGCGACGCGGTCGGCGAACCCGGCGTCATCGGTGAACAGGATCGACTGGCTGGTCGGGTCATGCTCGGACTGGCTGAGCAGGTCGGCGGCGATCCACTCGGGGTCGTTGGCGCCGTCGGCAACGACAACGATTTCGCTGGGACCCGCGACCATGTCGATGCCGACGACGCCGTAGAGCTGGCGTTTGGCCTCGGCGACCCAGGCATTGCCGGGGCCGGTGATGACATCGACCGGGGCGATGCGGTCGGTGCCATAAGCGAGTGCGGCGACGGCCTGCGCGCCGCCGATCCGCCACACTTCGTCGACCCCGGCGATGTGGGCGGCAGCAAGCACCAGCGGGTTGATCTCACCCTTGGGCGTCGGCGTGACCATCACGAGCCGGTCGACGCCGGCGACCTTCGCGGGAATCGCGTTCATCAGCACCGAGCTGGGATAGGCCGCGCGCCCGCCGGGGACGTACACCCCCGCTGCCGCGACGGCGGACCAGCGCGCGCCGAGGCGAACGCCTGCGTCGTCGACCGAGTCGCTGTTTTCGGGGCGCTGCCTGGCGTGATAGGTGCGGATGCGAGCGGCGGCGAGATCGAGCGCGGCGCGCAGATCGGGTTCAAGTGCTTCATAGGCCGCGCGACAATCGGCGAGGTTGATCGTCCAGCCCGATGCGGCGAGATCGTGCCCGTCGAAGCGCTGCGTCAGCTCGGCGACGGCGGCATCGCCTTCGTCGCGGACGCGCGCGATGATCGCCGCCACGTCGCGCGCGACGCCGCTATCGGCTTCGCGCCGTGCACTCACGAGTGCGGTGAAATCACTCGCGAAACCGGCATCGGCGGTGGACAAGCGGATCATGTCAGGCAACCGCCTTTCGGAACGCATCGACCAGCGGCACCACGCGCTCGCGGGTCTTGAACGCGGCGCGGTTGACGATCAGGCGGCTGGTGACTTCGGCGATCACTTCGACTTCGACGAGGCCGTTTTCCGCCAGCGTCCGCCCCGAACTGACCAGATCGACGATCCGCGGCGCAAGGCCGAGCGTCGGCGCCAGTTCCATCGCGCCGTTCAATTTCACGCATTCGGCCTGCACGCCGCGGCTCGCGAAATGCGCTTTGGTGAGGTGCGGATATTTGGTCGCGACGCGGACATGGCTCCAGCCGCGCGGATCGTCTTGCGCCGCCATCGCGGCGGGCTCGGCGACCGAAATACGGCAGCGGCCGATGCCGAGATCGACGGGGGCGTAAAGCTCCGAATAATCGAATTCCATCAGCACGTCCGACCCGACAATGCCAAGCTGCGCGGCGCCGTGCGCGACGAAAGTCGCGACATCGAACGCGCGGACGCGGATCAGCTCGATCCCCGGATCACTAGTGGTGAAGCGCAACGCGCGCGAGTCCTCGTCGGCGAACGCCGCTTCGGGCACGATTCCGGCGCGCGCGAGCAGCGGCAGCGCCTCGCCGAGGATGCGGCCTTTCGGTACAGCGATGATGAGCGGATCGTTGATCGGATCTGGCATAAGTCGTGCGGCCTTAGTTGGGGACGTGCGGCGGCGCAACAAGTGGAGGACGGAGATGGCAAGCGAAGAAACGGTGCGCGGCGCCTTCATGATCCAGGAATATTATTGCCGGAGCATGGACGCGCCGATTTATGCGCGGCTGTGCGAAGCGATTGCGACCGGGCTGACGCGTGAGA
Source organism: Sphingomonas sp. (assembly GCF_019749955.1). GTDB lineage: Bacteria > Pseudomonadota > Alphaproteobacteria > Sphingomonadales > Sphingomonadaceae > Sphingomonas. Next base: position 10,774 of record NZ_JAIEPC010000094.1, on the reverse strand, counting down.
GTCGGGTCGGGGCGCGCATCCTCGACTGGCCGGGCGAGCCGACGCGCGACGCGCTACCTTTGCGGTTCATTGGCGGGCTGCATGCACTGGTCCGCGCCGGCGCCGATGACGATCTGACGGCGATTTTCGATGGCAGCCTGACCGGCTTGGCGGAAATCGCCGCGGCGCTCAACCGCGCGCTATTGCAGCACGATGACGCGCTGCTGCCGTGGCTCGACGGGCCACCCCAGACCAACGAGCCGGGGCGGTCGGCGGCGCTGATGACCGGGCTGATCGAGGTCGCGCGGACCTGCGGGCCGAAGCTTGAGCTGCTCGAAATCGGCTCGAGCGGCGGGCTTAATTTGCTGATAGATCGCTATCGCTTCGATCTCGGCGGGGCGTTTGTCGGCCCGGCCGAGGCGCCGGTGACGATCACCCCCGAGTGGCGCGGCGCCACGCCTGCCATCCCGCCGATCGAGATCGTGTCGAAGCGCGGCTGCGACATTCAGCCGCTCAATGTCACCGATCCGGCGATCGAGGACCGGCTGGCGGCCTATGTCTGGGCCGAAAAGCCCGAGCGGCTGGCGCGGCTGAAGACCGCAATCGCGATGGTGCGCGCGCATGGCGTGCGCCTGGAGCAAGCCGATGCCGCCGATTGGGTTGAGGCGCGGCTCGCCGAACCGCAGGCAGCGGGCGTTACGCGCGTGCTCATGCATTCGGTGGTGTGGCAATATCTGCCCGAGCCGGTCGCCCAGCGCATCCGGGCAGCAATGGCGACGGCGGGCACGGCGGCGACGGACGAGCGTCCGCTCGCCTGGGTGGCGATGGAGCCCGACCGCGCGCTTGCCGAGCAGGTCGTAACGGTGCGGACCTGGCCCGGCGGCCCGCGCGAGATCGTCGCAACCGCCCATGCGCATGCGACTTGGGTCAAGCCGGGGCTGCCCGAAGCCGGGCGTGAGGGCCATGCGCTGGTCGATGGGGCGGCTAGGGTCGGGTTTTAGACTGGTTCATGCGGCGGCGGTGAGCCCTTTTTGGGAACTTGTTGCCGGGTAGTGGCGCAAAAAAACAAGCGAATGGCCCGGGTGCGGCGGTCGATTTAGTTCACGCGAAGAGCGCGAAGAGAAATAAGGGCGCGAAGAAGCGAAGGATGTTTAGGCCGCTGGGCGGCGTTTGGCGCAACGCATCTTCGCGAACTTTGCGCTCTTCCTTCTTCGCGGTCTTCGCGTGAGAGAATTTTCTCACACAAAGACGCAAAGACACGAAGTTTAGGAGTTTGAAGCCGCTGCGCGGCGATGGCGCGCTACTTCTTCTTTGCGTCTTCGAGGCTTTGTGTGAGCAAAAATCAACGCCAGCCAGGCGCGTCGAACCATCCGTCGACGCGCGGCCATTCGTCGCTCACTCGGTCGGTAAACACCCCGTCGCGTTTTTCGAGGAACGACATCACGCCTTCTTTCGCATCGGCGCCGCCGCCGCGCAGCCAGACCGCGCGGCTGTCGATGCGGTGGGCGTCCATCGGGTGCGCGGCGCCCAGCATCCCCCACAGCATCCGCCGGGTGAGCGCGACCGACACTGGCGCGCTGTCGGACGTCAATTCCAACGCCAACGCGTGGGCGGCGGGGAGCAGATCGTCGCCAGCATGAACCGAGCGCACCAGCCCGCCGTTGAGCGCTTCGTCGGCGCCGAACACTTTCCCCGAATAGCACCACTCAAGCGCCTGGCCGATGCCGACAAGGCGCGGCAGGAACCAGCTCGATGCCGCCTCGGGCACGATCCCGCGCCTTGCGAAAACGAAGCCGAAGCGCGCGGTGTCGCTCGCGAGCCGGAAATCCATCGGCAGCAGCATCGTCGCGCCAATGCCGACCGCCGCGCCGTTGATCGCGCCGATCACCGGTTTGAGTGAGTCGAAAATCCGCAAGGTCACTCGCCCGCCCGAATCGCGCACGTCCTCATGCGCGAAGTCGACCGCGCCATCGGCCTGCACCGGCCCGTCATCGCCGCGCGTCATACCAGCTTGGGCATAATCGAAGGTCGCCGCCCCCTCCGCCAGATCGGCGCCCGCGCAGAACGCCTTGCCCGCGCCCGTCACGATGACCGCCCGCACGGCGTCATCGGCGTCGGTCGCGTCGAACGCCGCGATCAGATCGGCCATCATCTGGCCGGTGAAGGCATTCATCCGTTCGGGCCGGTCGAGCGTGATCGTCGCAATCCCTTCGGCAATCTCCAGCCGGATCGTCTCGAAGCTCAGGCCGGGCACTTGGCGCCGCTGTCGATCCACGCCCTGGTCAGCGCCCCGAACTGCGCCTGCGTGCCGGGGGCGGGGGTGCGACCGAGCCCTGGATGCCAGCCCCAGCCGACGAGCGCGTCCTTGCCATTATGCTCAACGAGCGCGGCGAGCGGTTTGCCGCCGTTGCGCTTCACATCCTTCAACTGCGCGCAGATCGCCGCTAGCGACTTGCCCTCCCACGCCATCGACGCGGGCGCGAGCTGCCAATGCGGCGCGCCCGGAATGCTGCCCTCGCCATTCACGAAAGCGACATTGGCAGCGCCGTGGCAGGTCGCGCATTCCATCCCCGGCGCGCCCTGATCGGCAGGTCCGCGCACCACGGGCGGCATATGCGCGACCATCTCGTCACCCTGACGCGGGCGGTCGCTGCGCGGGTGGCAATTGAGGCAGCGGGGCGATTGGATGACCTTGCCCATTTCGGTGAAGATCGCCGCCGAGCGTGCCGCCGGATCGGCAATCGACGCGAAGTCGGCGGGGGCCTTCAGCGGCACTTGCGGGGTCGCTTGCATGTCAGCGCGGGCCAGCACCGCGATCGGCAGCGCGAGCGCGGCAAGGCCGAGCGCGATCAGGCCATGAACGGGCTTCATCACGCATTCTCCTCGGCGGCGAAGGGCAGTCGGCGGACGCTGCGACCCGTCAGCTTGCGCCACGCATTGGCAACGGCAGGGGCGATCGGCGGCAAGCCGGGCTCGCCGACGCCGGTCGGGTTTTCGGTCGACTTGATGATCGACACCTCGACCGCGGGCATTTCGTTGATCCGCAGCGAACGATAGCTGTCGAAATTGCCCTGCGCGATGCGCCCGCCGTCGCCGAGCACCAGTTCGGCATAAAGCGCGTGGCCAAGGCCGTAGCCGATCCCGCTTTCCATCTGCGCGCGGATGACATTGGGGTTGATCGGCGTGCCGCAATCGACTGCGCACCAGATTTTGTGGACCTTGGGCAAGCCGTCGGCGCCCTTCGACACTTCGGCGATTTGCGCGACATAGCTGCCGAAGCTCTTGTGAAACGCCACGCCGCGCGCGCGACCCGAGGGAACGGCGCCGCCCCATTTGGCGATTTCAGCAACGCGGTTGAGCACCGCCTTTGCCCGCGCGTCCTTCAACAGCGCGAGCCGCCCCGCGACCGGATCGCGGCCCGAGAGCGCGAACAGATCGTCGAGAAAGGCTTCGCTGGCATAGGCGGTGTGCGTGTGGCCGACCGAGCGCCACCAGAGCGTCGGCACGCCATTGGCCATTTTGGCGACGCCGATGCGGGCATTGGCGAAGCTATAGTCGTCGGGGCCGCAGCCTTCATACATGCCATCGTCGATCGCATCGCCGGGGGTGGCGACGAACGGTTGGACCGCGACCCGCTGATCCCAGCCGATGATATCGCCCTTGGCATCAATGCCGCCGCGCAAGCGGTGGACGGTGATCGGGCGATAGCGCCCGCCGCGAATGTCATTCTCGCGCGTCCAGAGATGCTTGACCGCCGACGACGGCGCATTGGCGGCGATCGTGCCCGCTTCGACCGCAAAGTCCGAACCCGGTTGCGCGCGGCGCCCGAAGCTGCCGCCCGCAAATTGCTGCTTGAGCGTCATATTCTCGAACGGGATGCCGAGCGCCTTGGCGACGGCGCGCGTTTCGCCGACCTGAAACTGGCTGCCCATGTACAGATTGGCGCGGTCGCCCTGGCGCTCGATCACCGCGTCGAGTGGTTCCATCGGCGCGTGGGCGAGGAAGGGGAAGAAATAGGTCGCGTCGATCGTCTTGGTGGCACCCTTCAGTGCCCCCTCGACGTCTCCGACTTTCATCGCTTCCTTGCCGGGCGCCTGCACGGCTTGCGCATAAGTGCGGAACAGGTCGTCGCTCGACCGCGTCTCGGCCTTGGTCAAATCCCACTCGACCTTCAGCGCATTTCGGCCCTTGATCGCGGCGAAACTGTCCTTGGCGTAGACGACGACACCTTGCGGGATCGCCTTCACCGCGACGACACCCGGCATCGCGCGCGTGGCGCTATCGTCGACCGCCTTTACCGTGGCGCCGAACGCGGGCGGGTGGAGGATCGCCGAATGGACCATGTTGGCGACGGCGATGTCCATCGTGAACGTGGCCGAGCCGTCGGTCTTGGCGCGGGTATCGAGCTTGGGCAGATCGGTGCCGATTAGCGTGAACTGGTCGTGCGTCTTGAGCTTGGGCGCGGTCGGCACCGGCAGCCCGGCCGCATCGGCGGCGAGCTCCCCAAAGCGCGCCTTGTGATGCGCGCCGTGGCTGACGACGCCCTTTGATACCTTGATGTCGGATGCGGGGACGCCCCAGCGCTTGGCGGCAGCGTCGACCAGCATCGCGCGCGCGGCGGCACCGGCGTTTCGCATCTGCATCCAGCTATTGGCCATCGCGGTCGAGCCGCCGGTGCCCATCGTGCCGAACGCCAGATTCTTGTAGAGCGGGTCATTGGCGGGCGAGAATGCCATCCGCATCTGCGCCCAGTCGGCGTCGAGCTCATCGGCGAGGATCGTGGTGAGGCCGGTCGACGGCCCCTGGCCGAATTCGACATGCTTGATGATGACGGTGACCGTGTCGTCGGCGGCGATCCGGACAAAGGCATTGGGCTGGAACGGTGCGCCGGTGGCGGCAGCGGCGGCGGCACGCCCCATCGGCAGCGCGAGGCCGATGACGAGCCCTGAAGCGGCGAGGAAATCGCGGCGGCTGGCTTCGATCGTCATGCCTTGGCTCCCTTGGTTGCAGGCAGCTTGGCGGCGGCGTTGTGGATCGCCTGCCGCACCCGGACATAGGTTGCGCAGCGGCAGATATTGCCCGCCATCGCATTGTCGATGTCGGTATCTGTCGGCTTGGGCACCGCGCTCAGCAGCCCGATCGCCGACATCACCTGACCCGATTGGCAGAAGCCGCATTGCGGCACGTCGATGGCGATCCACGCAGCTTTCACCGCCTCGGCGACCTTGCCCGATGCGCCTTCGATCGTCGTGACCTTGCGGCCCGCGACGGTGGCGATCGGTGTGACGCACGACCGCCGGGTCTTGCCGTCGAGATGGACCGTGCACGCGCCGCACTGGGCGATGCCGCAGCCATATTTGGTGCCGGTCTGGCCGAGATGATCGCGCAATACCCACAGGAGCGGGGTGTCGGGATCGCCGTCGAAGCGCGCGGGCGCGCCGTTCAGGGTGAAATCAACCGCCATCCACGCTCTCCCTGTCGTCCCGCGACCGCCAGCAACTATCGCAATGGCGGAATCGTTCCAACCGCAATCGCACCGTGTAACGGGTTTTTAGGCACCTCGGCGCTAGGCTTCGCCCCTATTCCATACGCTTGCGCCAAGGCTCTGCAGGACGATGACCGACTATCCGTTGATTGCCCCGCGACCGCCGCGCCTGAGCGCGCATCTGGACGATCTCGCGCGGCTTGAGGCATCGGGCATTTACAGCAATTCGGGGCCGGAAGTGCGCGCGTTTGAGGCCGAAGCGACGCAGCAATTGTTCGGCGGGCATGGCGCGACGCTGACGGTCGCCAATGCCACGCTCGGGCTGTTGCTCGCGATTCGGCAGGCGGCGGGGTGGTTGCCCGAGCCGGGATCGCTGGCGATTGTCCCAAGCTTCACCTTTGCGGCCACCGCGCAAGCCGCACTCTGGGCGGGGCTGACGCCGCTGATCTGCGACATCGACCCCGACGACTGGTCGGCCTGCGCGCGCGCCGAGGAGCGGTTGCTGAGCCATTATGGCAAGCGCGTGTCGGTGATTGTGCCTTACGCGACCTTCGGCAACGCGATCGATCTTGAGCGCTATGAGTGGCTCCAGCAGCGGTACAATGTCGGCGTCGTGATCGATGCCGCCGCCTCGCTCGGTGCGCTCGATGTCGACGGCGTGGGGTTCGGGGCAAATGCGCCGTTCGCGGTGGTGTTTTCGATGCACGCGACCAAAACTTTTGCGGTCGCGGAAGGGGGCCTCGTCCATTCGGGTAGTGCCGCGCTGATTGAAACGATCCGGTCGATGGCCAATTTCGGCTTTCAGGGCAGTCGTAGCGCGGCGATGCCGGGGATTAATGCCAAGCTGCCTGAATTGCTCGGGCTCGCTGCGCGGCTGAAGCTCGGCGAGTTTGAGGGGATCGCCGCCAATCGGTCAGCGATCGAAGCGGCGTATCGCGACGCGCTGGGCGATTTCCAGCTCCAGCGGCCCTATGGCACGCGCCGCGCGATGCAGTTCATGCCGGTGCTGTTGCCTGAGCCGCTGGCCCGGCGCCGCGCCGATATCGTCGCGGGTCTTGGCGATGTGGGTGTGCAGGCGGGGCAATATTTCAGCCCGCATCTCGCCGAGCAGCCCTTCTTCAAGGCGAGCGCGATCATCGAGCCGACGCCGGTTGCCGATGCCGTCGCGCGGCGGGTGATCTCGCTGCCGATCACCGATGCGATGACGCCTGCCGACGCGGTAGAGATTGCCGCGCGCTTCAAGGCCGTGTGCGCGCGTGATGCGCGGCCCGCGACGCTGCCGGCGCGCGCGCGGCGCCTGGCGGTCGCCAAGACGGTGATGATCGGCGCGGGGCCTGCGGGCACCGCAGTGCTGACCGCCGCGTCGAAGCATGGGCGGCTCGCCGATTTCGCGGCGGGGCTGGTGGTGATCGACCGCGACGATGTGATCGGGCGCGGCCAACTCGGGCGCTATGCGATTACCTCGGACAGCACGGCGACGACGTTCCTGAGTGCGGTCAAGGACAACCCGCACCCCGAACTCGCGGCGATCGAGGAGCATCCCGCCGCGCGCACCGTGCGGCGCTTCACCGATGCGATGGGTGTGCCACTGGTCGATGCCGGGCCTTTGGTGCGCGCGACCGGCGAGCGGCTCGGCGCGCTGGTCGAGCGCCACGGCGGATCGGTGCTGACCGGGCATGAAGTCCTCGGCGCCGATCGCACCGGTGACGGCTTGTGGCGCGTGCGCATTCGCGCGCGGGCAAGCGGGCGCGAATTTGAGCAGTTGAGCGAATCGATTATCGTCGCCACCGGTGGCTATCAGCCGATCGACCGGATCGCCGCGCAGCGTGTCGCAGGCGCGCCGCTGGTGGCGCTGGCGGGTGACCGGCTGTTGCAGTCGGACGAAGTGCTGGGGCTGGGCGGGATGGCGAAGGTCGCCGATCTGCTGAGCGCCAAGCGCGCGCCGCGCGTCGCGGTGATCGGCGGGTCGACGAGCGCGGTCGCGACGGTCGCGCTGCTGCTGAAGACGGTCCCGGCGCTGCCGTTTGGCGCGGGCGGCATTACGCTGCTGCACCGCCGTCCGTTGCGGCCCTTCTACCCCTCGGTGGCCGCTGCGCATGAGGATGGCTTCACCGATTTCGGCCCTGCCGACATCTGCCCGGTGTCGGGCTTTGTCTATCGCCTTGCCGGTTTCCGGCTCGAAGCGCGCGAGCTGGTGCTGCGGATGCTCGGCGTCGGCGGCCGTGCGCCCGAACCGCGCGTCGCGCTGCACCAGATTGCAGGCGATGATGATGCCGAGGCGCAGGCGATCCTGCAGGACGTCGATCTGGTCGTCGCAGCACTTGGCTATCGCCCGCATGCGCTGCCGCTCCACGATGCCGGCGGCCGTCCGATCGCGCTGGCCGCCGATCGCGGCGCGGCGATGGTCGACCGGCATTGCCGCATCGTCGCCGCTGACGGCCAGCCGATCGCGGGTGCTTTTGGTATCGGGCTCGCCGCAGGGTTCGTGCCCTGGGGCAAGCTCGGCGGCGAGCCGAGCTTTCACGGGCAGGCCAATGGCCTGTGGCAATGGCAGAACGACGTCGGGCTGATGATCGTCGAACAAGTGCTGCAATCGGCCGCACGGGCGGTCGCGTGACGCCTGTCGTCTCGGTGATCATGGCCGCCTATAATGGCGCAGGCCTGATTGGCGAGACGATCGCCAGCCTGAAGGCGCAGACCTTCAGCGATTTCGAAGTCGTGATCGTCGATGACTGCTCGACCGATACCACCCGCGATGTGCTGCGCGCGATCGACGACCCGCGCTTTCGCGTCATCGAGGCCGAGGTTAACCAAGGCCCGGTGCGCACGCGGAATCGCGCGGTCGCCGCCGCGGGCGGGCGGTATCTGGCGGCGCTCGATCAGGACGATCTCTGTGCGCCGACGCGGTTCGCGGAACAGGTGCGCTGGCTCGACGCCAATCCTGACGCCGTGCTTGTTGCGAGCGCGACCGACGTGCTGATCGACGGCACTGTCCGGCCCTCGACCTTGCCGGCGGTGACGACGCCCGCGCTGGTCGACTGGATGCTGTGGATTTCGAACCCGCTGGTCTGGTCATCGGTGATGATCCGGGCGGATGCGGCGCGGCGGCTCGACCCGTTTACCCGGCCCGAGCTGCTCTATGCCGAAGATTTCGATCTGTACCACCGGCTGCGCACGCTGGGGCGAATCGCGCGGATCGACACGCCGCTGCTGACCTACCGCAGCCACTGCGGCGGCGCGTCGCAGCGCTTCACCGATACGATGCTCGCGAGCGCGAGCCAGGTGCTGGCGGCGCGCTATGCCGAGGTGTTCGGGGAGGCTGCGATCGATCGCGCGCGGCTGGTCGTCGCGCATGTGATGCAGCGCGCGCCGGTGTCCGACCGCGCGACGCTGGCGCTGCTGGGTGAGACGTTGGTCACGCTGCAAGCCGCCTTTGTCGCGCAGACCGCGCCATCGCCCGACGACCGCAAGCTGATCCGCTGGGAAACCGCGCGGCTCTGGGCGCGACTCGGGCGCGCGGGGCTGCGCGCGGGGCGGCTGAAACTGACCGATGCGGTGACAGTGCGGCCCGATCACCTTGGACTAGGCTATGCCGGGGTCGAATCCTTGCTGGTATCGGCAGCAATTGGCCAGTTGCGCCCGCGCCGTTCCTGATCGAACGACAATCGGCCGCAAGTTTTTGCAAAAAGGGCGCAGAGAAATCGCCCGACGCCTTCGAAACGACCCGATAGTCGATTATAGTGGCGGTGTCGTTGGTTTAGCCCCCCTAGCCGACGATTGGCACGGCGGCGTCTGGTGACTCCCCCCCTCGTCCAGGCGCCGCCCAAGCAGCTTTAATTTCGGGATCAGACCCGCGTCACGCCTTTTCGAGCGTGCATTGCAGCGGGTGTTGGTTCTGGCGGGCGAAATCCATCACCTGGCTGACCTTGGTCTCGGCGACTTCATAGGTGAACACGCCGCACACGCCGACGCCCTTTTGGTGGACGTGGAGCATCACCCGCGTCGCTTCCTCGATGCTCATCCGGAAGAAGCGCTGAAGGCACAGCACCACGAATTCCATCGGCGTATAATCGTCGTTGAGCATCAGCACGCGGTACGGCGTCGGCCGCTTGGTGCGCGAGCGGGTGCGCGTCGCGATGCCAAGGCCGGTGCCTTCGTCGTCGTCGCGGCGTTCGGCCATCGCGGTGGTGGGGGTGGGATGATCGATCATGTGAGGATGAAAATATGGCACGCCGGGGGGCTTCGGCAAGGGGGAAGCGATGCGATCGGATGCTGGGCACGCGATTCATGGCCGAAAGCCCGTAGCGCACAACGCAAAAGGGGCGGCAGCTCGCAAGCCACCGCCCCTTGTTGATCGTCGCGACGCCGTAGCGTCGGGTCGATTATGCGCCGACCTTGATCTTTTCAGCCGCAACCGCAACGCGGTTCGAGATCGGCTGTGCGACGTCACCGGCGAGCTTCAGCATCGCTTCGGTGGTCTTCGAGGTTTCAGCAACCAGGCTGTCGAACGTGGTGCGCACGAAATCGCTCTGCAGCTTCATGAAATCGGCCGGGGTCTTGACCGACGCGAGGTCGCGCATCGCGGCAGTCGCGCCTTCGAACGACTTGCGCGTGTAATCGGCAGCTTCCTGGCCCATCGTTTCGATGCCCTTGGCAGCAATCTTCGACGATTCGACGAGGGCTTCGACGTTGCCCTTGCTGAAGTCGTTCATGTCGGCGAACAGCTGGGTGCTCTTTTCGACGGCGGCCTTGGTGCGCTCGTTCATGTCGACGAACAGGGCCTGGGTCTTTTCGGTGGCGGTGTGAATGGCGTTTTCCATGGTGACATTGACCTTTTTGGTTGAGAGGAGAGGTGCCTTGACTGCGGGGGCAGTCGCGGCGGCAGGCGTAATGACGGGGGCAGGAACAGGGGTCGGCGCGGCGACGGGTGCGGCGACCGGTGCTGCGACGACGGGCGCCGCGACGACTTCGGCGACGGGCGCCGCGACGACTTCGGCCACCGGCGCTGCGACCACCGGTGCCGCAACCGCGACCGGGGCGACTTCAGGGGCAGGCGAGGCGATCACCGGCTCGGCAACGACCGGCTTGGCAACCGGCGCTGCGACTGGCTTTGGCGCGATCGCAGCAGGCTTGATCGCCTTGGGGGCGGTCGGCTTGGCGACCTTGGCCGTCACCGTCTTCGGCGCGGCGACAGCCTCAGCCTTGACGGCAGGGGCGGCGCGCTTGGTCGGCGTGCCCGATTTGGGACCTTTGGTTGCCATGCGGCGCTCCTGATAGCTTCGTTGCTGCACTGCAATATAATGCACTGCG
>NZ_JAIEPC010000091.1 GCF_019749955.1 Sphingomonas sp. | reverse complement strand
CGGCGAGCGCTTCATCAAAGCCATGGCGGCGTAATGTTCAACCGCCCGCCCACACACGGAAATCCTGACAGGCCCGGAGCCTACCGCTGCTTGAGTGGTCAGCGCTAGACGCAAGTGCACGCGGTCGTCAAATTCGCTACTCATGAGTGGCTTACTTTCGCCACGGCCGCCTTCGGGATCAGGGCAGGTCAGCTTGGATGACCGAAATTGGGGCGCAAAGCTGCCGCCCGTTTGCCTACACCCCATCCCCCAAATGTATCCCACACTCGACCTTCGCGAACCCCCGCCATCTCCCCGCGCGCGCGTCTTCACCCTCGGCCACCGCGCTCGTGCACGGGGCGCAGCCGATCGAGGGGTAGCCTGCGGCTTCGAGCGGGTGGCGGGGGAGGGCGTGTGCCTCGAAATAGGCGTCGAGCTCGGCTTTCCCCCAATCGCGTAACGGATTGATCTTCAGGCGGCCGGCGGTGTCGCTGGGGTCGATCTCGACCAGCGGGAGTGCGGCGCGGGTGCCTGCCTGGAAGGCCTTTCTCCCCGAGAACGTCGCGTCGAACCCGGCCAGCGCGCGGGCGAGCGGGCGCACTTTGCGCAGGTCGCAGCAGCCGTCGGGGTCGTAGGACCAGCGCTCGCCCTGCGCATCGCGCGCGGCGAGATCGGCGCGGTCGGGGGTGAGGCTGCGCAGGTCGGTGAGCCCCAGCGTTGCTGCCAGCGCATCGCGATAGGCGAGCGTTTCGGGGAAATGCTTGCCCGTGTCGAGGAACAGCACCGGCACGCTGCGGTCGACGGCCGCGACCATGTGCAGCAGCACCGCCGCTTCGGCGCCGAACGATGAGACGAGTGCGATCCGCCCCGCGAGCCGCTCGCCGATCAGCGCGGTGAGCACGTCGGGCGCGGGCAGGCCAGCCAACCGCGCGTCGAGATCGGCCGCCTGCGCCGCGGTGAAGCGGGGCGATATGTCGATCACATCGCGCGGGTGCGCCTCAGCCATGGCGTAATTTCCACACCGGCACCGCCCCGTCGGCGGCGGGCTGATACACATGCGGGAAGCGCGCGAGCGCGGCGTCGAGCGTGGCCTGGTCGATCGGCGCTTCGGGCGCGAAACTGTCAAAGCCGCAGCGGCGCATGAAGCCGATCTGGTCGACGAGCACATCGCCCGCCGCGCGCAACTCGCCCGCATAGCCCGCCTCGCGCAGCACGCGCGCCGACGAATAGCCGCGCCCGTCGCGAAAGCTCGGGAAGCTGACTTCGATCAGCGCGAGCCGATCGAGCATCGGGATCAGCGCGCGGGCATCGTCGCCCGCCTCGATGCGGACGGCGGTCGCGTTGGTCTGATCTGCGAGGAACGCGTCGAGCGTGACGGCGGGCTCGTCATGCGCGTCGTCGTCGCGGAAGCGGAGGAGCCCGCCGGCGGACGCCGGCATGGCAATGGGGTCAACCATAGATCGCTTCCTTGAAAGGTTCGATGCCGACGCGGCGATAGGTGTCGATGAAGCGCTCGCCCTCATCGCGGACTTTGAGGTACAGGTCGGTCGCGCGTTCGACCGCGTCGACGATGCCGTCCTCGTCAAAGCCGGGGCCGGTGATGCGGCCGAGCGACACATCCTCGGCGCCCGATCCGCCGAGGAGGAGCTGGTAATTCTCGGTCCCCTTACGGTCGACGCCGAGGATGCCGATGTGCCCGGCGTGGTGGTGGCCGCAGGCGTTGATGCAGCCGCTGATCTTGAGCTTCAACTCGCCGATGTCGCGCTGGCGCTTCGGATCGGCGAAGCGCTGCGCGATCTTCTGCGCGACCGGGATCGAGCGGGCATTGGCGAGGCTGCAATAATCGAGACCGGGGCAGGCGATGATGTCGCTGATCAGGTCGAGATTGGCGGAGGCGAGCTCGGCGGCGACGAGCGCGTCATACACGGCGCGCAGATCGGCCTGGCGGACGTGCGGCAGGACGATGTTCTGCGCGTGGGTTACCCGGCATTCGTCGAACGAATAACGCTCGGTGAGGTCGGCCATCACGTCCATCTGCGCCGAGGAGGCGTCGCCGGGGATGCCGCCGATGGGCTTCAGGCTGATGTTGACGATCGCATAGCCGGGCTGCTTGTGCGGCTTCACATTCTGGTTGAGCCAGGCGGCGAAGGCGGGGTCACCGCCTGCAATCCCGTTAGTGTCGAGCGAAGTCGAGACACGGGAGGCGGGCGAGTCGCTTGGGGCTTGTCCCTCGACGTTGCTCGGGACCAACGGGGTGGGGGTGGAAGCGGTATCGAACGGCGGGGGCGCAAATTGCGAGGTAATCCGCTCGAGCTCGCGGAGCGGCGGGTCGATGCCGAGTTGCTTGACGAGGGCAAATTCCTCAGCGACCTGACGGCGATAGTCGTCGGCGCCGATTTCGTGGACGAGGATCTTGATCCGCGCCTTGTAGATATTGTCGCGGCGGCCATAGCGATTGTAGACGCGCAGGCACGCCTCGACATAGCTCAGCAGGTCTTCGGCGACGACGAACTCGTTGATTTCGGGTGCGATCATCGGCGTACGGCCCATGCCGCCACCGACGAAGACGCGCGCGCCGAGCTGGCCCCCAGACTCATTGGCACGCTTGACGAGCTGGATGCCGATGTCATGCAGCCGCATCGCCGCGCGGTCTTCGTCGGCGGCGATCACCGCGATCTTGAACTTGCGCGGCAGGAAGCTGAATTCGGGGTGGAAGCTCGACCATTGCCGCAGCAATTCGGCCCAGGGGCGCGGATCGGCGACTTCATCGGCCGCGGCGCCGGCATATTGATCCGAGCTGATGTTGCGGATGCAATTGCCGCTGGTCTGGATCGCGTGCATTTCGACGCTCGCAAGTTCGGCAAGCAAATCAGGTGCTTCGGCAAGTTTTATCCAATTATACTGGATGTTCTGGCGGGTGGTGAAATGGCCGTAATCGCGGTCGTACTTGCGCGCGATGTGCGCGAGCATCCGCATCTGCGCGCCCGACAGCGTGCCATAGGGGATGGCGACCCGCAGCATATACGCGTGGAGTTGCAGGTAGAGCCCGTTCATCAGCCGCAGCGGCTTGAACTGATCCTCGCTGATCGCGCCCGACAGGCGGCGGTTCACTTGATCGCGGAATTCCTCGACGCGAGCATCGACGATCGCCTGGTCGTAAGTGTCGTATTTATACATGCGTTAGCTGCCCTGCTGAACGAGCGTGAGGGGGTGGTGGCGGACGATCGCGCCGAGTTGTGCGAGGCCCTGGCCGTCGATCTTGATCTCGCGGTGCGCCGCGCGGATTTTTTTGAAGGCGTCGGCGACGCCCGGCGCGTCATGCCCCTGCGCGGTGGGATAGCCGACGGCGACGATGACGTCCCAATCGGCTTCGCTGTCGTCGGCGCGTTCGAGCAGGGCATAGCTGGTGAACAGCCCCTGCTGAATGCCGATGCGGTCCATCGCGAACCAATTGGCCTTGATATAGGCGATTAGCGCGGCGCGCTTGCCGGGGGCCGCGCGCAAATAGGTTTGCGTGACGTGGCGCGTCGTCGCTTTGGCGACGGGCGCCTCGGGCGGCGTGGCGCGCGCAGCCGGGGTGATGCTCGCCAGCGCGAGCGCGAGCGCGAGGCGGGCGATCATATCACCCACGCTCCGGCATCGGGGTCAGCGGGCTTTAGGGTCAGGTCGGGACGCACGGTGGGGCCGAGCGCGCGCACCCGGTCCTTGATATGCGCGGGACGAGGGCCTTCGGGGGTGGCGTCGGCATCGATCACATAGGGCGCGTTGACGCGGCGCGCGCCTTCCTCGGCGCGGGCAATCGCTTCGCCGCCGGAATCAACATCGGCCGCGTCCTCGACATGGCGCGACCAGCCATTGCCGGTCCACCAGATCACGTCGCCAGTCGGTAAATCATTCCCTGTCAATATCTTCATGCAATCATCTCCGCCGTGATGGCAAGTTGGTTGAGGGCAGGGCCACCCCGCGCGGCCACCGCGCCGACGACGATCACCGCCGGGCTGACGACAGCCTCGCGCACGATCATCGCGCCGAGATCAGCGAGCAGGCCGCGCAGCACGCGCGCTTCGGGGCGGGTGCCGTTCTCCAGCACCGCGACCGGCATGTCGGGCGCGGCGCCGTCAGCGATCAGCTTGTCGGCAATCGCCTGCGACGTCGCGATGCCCATATAGATCACCAGCGTGCGGCCCTTGCCTGCAAGGCCCGTCCAGTCCTGCTCGGACAGCCCCTGACATTGCCCCGCGACGAAAGTGACGGCGCTCGACACCTGGCGGTGCGTCAGCGGCATCAATGCTTGGGCAGCGGCGCCCATGGCGGCGGAAATGCCGGGGATGACTTCGACTGGCACATCGGCAGCGATGCAGGCATCGGCCTCTTCACCACCGCGCCCGAAGATGAACGGGTCGCCGCCCTTCAGCCGCACCACCAGCTTGCCGCGCCTGGCCTCGGCCACCAGCAGGTCGTTGATCGCTTCCTGCCGCATCGTATGGCGGCTGCGCGCCTTGGCGACCGAGACGCGCGAGGTGGCGGGCGCAAGCGCGAGGATGCGCGGATCGACCAGCCCGTCATGCACGATCAGGTCAGCGGCCAGGATCGCATCGCGCGCCTTGATCGTCAGCAGGCCGGGATCGCCGGGGCCGGCACCGACCAGCAGCACGCGGCCATTTTTTGGGGGGAGGGCTGTTGTCATCGGCTGCGCACTTGGCCCTCCAAAACGAGCATCGCAACGGATCGATGCTTGGCCCGAGCCAAGCATAGCTATCGCGTTGTCACCCGTCACGCAGGCCAATGCCGATCAGCGCACGGGCCTGTTCGGATTCGCTCGAGACGACCGGATAAGCGCAGTAATCGGCGGCGTAATAGGCGCTTGGCCGGTGATTGCCCGACCAGCCGATGCCGCCGAAGGGCGCCGCCGAGCTCGCGCCATTGGTCGGCTTGTTCCAGTTGACGATGCCAGCGCGCGCATTCGCCCAGAACTGGTCGTACAGCGCCGGGTCCTGACTGACGAGCGACGCCGCTAGGCCGTATCGCGTATTGTTCGCCTCGGCGATCGCATCTTCGAAGCTGCCGACGCGGATGACTTGCAGGATCGGGCCGAACAGCTCGATGTCAGGGCGGTCGTTCATCTCGGTGACGTCGATGACGCCGGGGGTGAGGAAGGGGCGGTCGGCGATCGGGCGCTGCATGTGGCGGATCGGGCGGCCGCCACGCGACATCAGCGTCACGAAGCTTTCGGTGAGCAGATCGGCGGCTTCATTGTCGATCACCGGCCCCATGAAGGGCTGCGGATCGGCATGCGGATCACCGACGATCACGCGGTCGAGCAGCTTGGCGAGTTCCTCAAGCAACGGCGCTTGCAAATGTTCATCGACGATCAGCCGCCGCGCCGCCGTGCAGCGCTGCCCGGCGCTGGTGAAGGCCGATTGCACCACCAGCACTGCCGCTGAATGGAGATCGGGCGTATCCCACACAATGATCGGGTTGTTGCCGCCCATTTCGAGCGCGAGGATTTTTTCGGGCTTTTCGGCAAAGGCGCGGTTGAGCGCGATGCCGGTGCGCGCCGATCCGGTGAACAGCAGACCGTCGATATCGGGATGCGCGGCGAGCGCCTTGCCCTCGGCCGGGCCGCCGATGAGCAGTTGCAGCACGCCCTTCGGCACGCCGGCTTCGTGGAAGCAATCGACGAGGAAGGCGCCGACGGCGGGCGTCTTTTCCGACGGTTTGAACACCACGGCATTGCCCGCGAGCAACGCGGGGACGATGTGGCCGTTGGGCAGATGCGCCGGGAAATTATAGGGGCCAAGCACTGCGAGCACGCCGTGCGGCTTGTGCCGCAGCGCGAGCCGCCCGGCGAGCTGGCTGTCCATCCGCCGCTGCGCGCTGCGTTCGGCATAAGCCGTGGCGGAGATATTGACCTTGCCGATCACGGTGTCGACTTCGGTGCGCGCTTCCCACAGCGGCTTGCCGGTTTCGCGCGCGATCAGATCGGCAAAGGCATCGGTTTTGGCGCGCACGACATTGGCGAAGCGGCGCAACGCCTCGAGCCGGTAGGCAAGCGGCTGCGCGGCCCAACTGCCCCAGCTCGCGCGCGCGGTGGCGACGGCCTCATCGGCGTCGCCGGGCATGTTGCGCCACAGCACTGCCCCGGTCGCCGGTTCAATCGAGACGATTTCCTGCCCCGCCATTCAATACCGTCCTCTCAATCCCGCGCTCTTGCCCCAGAATGCGGGCCTTTGCCAAGCATTGCCGATCAATCGGCGAGCGCGGCGCCCATTTGCCGGATGGCGGCGAGCTTTGTTTCGAACGACGCCCAATCGTCGCGCTCGGCGATAGCCGCCCAGATCGCCTCGACTTCATCGATCAGCATCGCGCACGGTGGGCCGTTCCAGAAGGTTTCGTCGCGCGGCTTGCGGGGGCGGTACTCGGCGAGCGCCGCGCGCGCTTCGGCGAAGGCGTCGCCCAGCACATCGGGGATGTGCCCGCCGAAGCTCGCGTGGAAGAAATCGGCGAGCGGGCTGGCGCTCGTCCGCAGCCCGCGCTCGATCGCCTGGATCACCGCGACATCGCTCTCCCCGCGCGGGATGACGCCAAGCCGCCACAGCATCGCGTCGGTGACGGCTGGCTGGTAGCGGTCGCCAAAGGATTCGAGCACGTCGATCAGGGGCTGGGCATCGACGATCACGCGCAACGCGACCGCGAGCTGCATCACATCCCAATGGATCGCCTCGGGCTGGCGGCCAAAGGCGTAGAGCCCCCCATGGTCGAAATAAGCGGCGGTGAAGCCAGGGTCCCAGACCGGCACGAAGCGCCACGGGCCGTAGTCGAAGCTCTCGCCCGAGACGTTGATATTGTCGCTGTTGAGCACGCCGTGGACGAAGCCCGCCGCCATAAACTGCGCCGCCAGCCGGGCAGTGGTGCCGACGACAAGATCGAGCAGCCGCACCGGATCGCCGCTGGTGTCGCCGTAATAATGGCGCAGCGCATAGTCGGTGAGGCGCTTGAGCCCGTCGGTGTCCTCAAGATAGGCGAGCCGCTGGAACGTGCCGATGCGGATATGGCCATGGCCGAGCCGGACCAGCACCGCCGAGCGCGTCGGGGAGGGCTCGTCATTGCGGTCGAGCGCTTCGCCGGTTTCGATAAGCGATAAGCTTTTGGAGGTTTCGACGCCGAGCGCTTCGAGCATTTCGGTGGCGAGGATTTCGCGCACTCCCCCTTTGAGCGTCAGCCGTCCGTCACCAAAGCGGCTGTACGGCGTCTGGCCCGACCCCTTGGTGCCGAGATCGAGCAAGCGGTCGCGGTCGTCCTTGAGCTGAGCGAACAGGAATCCGCGTCCATCGCCGATATCGCGATTGTACACGCGGAACTGGTGGCCGTGGTAGCGGAGCGCGAGTGGCTGGGGGAGCGATCCGGGCAGCGGTTCGAACCGCCCGAAATGCCGGACCCATGCGGCATCGTCGAGATCGCCTAGCCCGACGCGGTCAGCCCAGCGCTGGTTGCGGAAGCGCAGCCGGGTTTCGGGGAAGTCGGCGCCGACGACGGGATCGTAAAATCCGTCGCCGAGATCGAGAATGGCCGAAGCGGGGCGATACGCGGCGGGTTGCGGGGCGATGGGCATCCGGCGATATGGGGCAGCACAGTGCAGGGACGCAACATGGCCGGCCATGAAAATCAGTTTTGGGAAAATCGATATTGGTGGTCGCGCGACGGCGTCCGGCTGCACGCGCGCGACTATGCGCCGCGCGATGCCGCCAAGGCAGCGGGGCGCCCGCCGATCCTGTGCCTGCCCGGCCTGACTAGAAACGCGCGCGACTATGACAATGTCGCCACGCGGCTGAGCGCCGAATGGCGCGTGCTCGCGGTCAATCTGCGCGGGCGCGGCGAAAGCGGTTATGCCAAGGACCCGATGACCTATGTCCCGCTCACCTATGTCCAGGATGTCGAGGCGCTGCTGACCGAGATTGGCGCGGATCGCTACATCGCTTTCGGCACGTCGCTGGGCGGGATTGTGACGATGCTGCTGGCAGGCGCGGCGCATGAGCAACTGGTCGGAGCGCTGCTCAACGATGTCGGGCCGGACATCGACCCGGCAGGACTCGCGCGCATTCGCGGCTATGTCGGGCGCAGCCACACCTGGCCGACGTGGATGCACGCCGCCCGCGCGGTCGCCGAGGCCAATGCCGACACCTATCCCGATTATGCGATCGGCGACTGGCTGGCGATGGCCAAGCGGCTCTACCGCGTCAATGCGGCGGGGCGGATCGTGCTCGATTACGACATGAAGATCGCCGAGCCGTTCCGCGTGCCGGGCAACGAAGCTGGCCCCGATATGTGGCGCGCGCTCGACCGGCTGAAGGGGCTGCCGGTGGCGGTGGTGCGCGGCGGGACATCGGACATTCTTCCGGCCACCACGGCGACGCGGATGGTCGCCGAACTGCCGGGGGCGACGCTGACGACGGTGCCGCGCACCGGCCATGCGCCGACACTCGCCGAGCCCGAAGCGGCGGCAGCGATCGATGCGCTGCTGGCAAGGATTACGGAACAAGCGGGCGGCTGAACGCTTGTCCGCCGTGATGCCCCTTGCCGACCGCCTGATCTTCACGCCGCATAACGTCGATCTCGCGCGCTCGCCGCTCGCGGGGCGGGTGGGGGCTGAAACCTATGTGCTGGGT
The DNA here is from genome assembly GCF_019749955.1 of Sphingomonas sp. Classification (GTDB taxonomy): domain Bacteria; phylum Pseudomonadota; class Alphaproteobacteria; order Sphingomonadales; family Sphingomonadaceae; genus Sphingomonas. The sequence goes on along the minus strand of NZ_JAIEPC010000091.1, from coordinate 7,082 downwards.
GCGTTCAATCCGGGGCTGACGCGGCTGCCGAATGGCAACCTGCTGCTGATGGTCCGCGTGGCGGAAGCTTTGCGGCAGCCGGTGTGGGACGGGCATGTCCATTCGATCCGCTGGGCGGCGGGCGAATTCGTGCTCGACGCGTGGCCGCTCGACGCGGTCGACATGAGCGATCCGCGCGTTTTTGCGCTGCGCGATAGGGTGTCAAAGACGATCGCGCTGACCTCGCTGTCGTGGTTGTTGCCGGTCGAATTGACATCCGACGGGGATGCGATTGTGGCGATCGACTATGACCGCGCGATTGTGCCGAGTGCATCTTACCAATGCTATGGGATTGAGGACCCGCGGATTTCGCGGGTGGGGGGTCGCTGGCTGATGACGGTCTGCTCGATCAGCCCCGAACGGCAGGCGACCTCGCTCTACAGCTCGCGCGATGCGCGCGACTGGAGCCTCGAAGGGCTGGTGCTCGATCACCAGAACAAGGACATGTTGATTTTCGAAGGGCTGATCGGCGAGCAGTTTTGGGCGCAGACTAGGCCGCTGGGCGATGTCTATTTCGCTTATCCGCCGGGGAGTGCGTGGGTGAGCGGCCCCGCGATTAATCTCGCGACCTCGCCCGACGCGCTGCACTGGAAGCCGTGCGACCGACCCGGCATCCGGCCTTGTGCGGGATCGCAAGCCACGGCGCGGATCGGCGGCGGGGCACCGCCGGTGCTGACCGAACGCGGCTGGCTGAGCCTGTGGCACGGGGTCGAACCCAATGGCGGGGTGGGGGTTTATCGCACTTACTGGTCGCTGCTCGACCGCGACGATCCGTCGGTGATCATTGCGACCGGCGACGCGCCGCTGGTCGAAGCCGCGCCCGCGCTGACGGCGCCGCTCGCCGAACTGATGTATCTGCACGATATCGTTTTCACGACGGGCATCGTCGATGCGGGCGATCACTATATCGTCGCGAGCGGTGAGGCCGATCTGGCATGCCGGATCACCCAAATCGACAAGCGCCGCTTCGCCTGAAGGGCTGGCAAGCGCGCCAAACCACGCTAACGAAGCGCCAATGGCCGCGATCCACATCCTCCACCTGCATTCGAGCTTTGACCTGGGCGGCAAGGAAGCGCGCGCGGTGCGGCTCATGAATGCGTTTGGCGATGTCGCCCGCCACACGATTGTGTCAGGCGTGCCTGAGGCGCTCAGCGCGCGCGATGCGATTGCCAAGGGCATTGCTTATGAAATCGCACAGAACCCGCCGCCGCTGACCGGCAAGCCCTCGGTCGCGCGCTATGAAGCGATTGCGCGCTACATGCGGCGGTTCGATCTGGTGCTGAGCTATAATTGGGGCGCGATCGACGGGGTGATGGCGCGGCGCGTGTTCGGCAAGGGCGTGCCGCCGATCGTCCATCATGAGGATGGCTTCAACGCCGACGAAGCGGGCGGGCTGAAGCCCGAGCGCAACATGTACCGCCGGATCGCGCTGGGGGCGGCGCATGCGCTGGTGGTGCCATCGCGCACGCTCGAAGGCATTGCGCTGGGCACGTGGAAGCAGCCCGCCGCACGGGTGCAGCGCATCGTCAACGGCATCGATGTTGCCCGCTATGCGCAAGCACCGGGGGCGCGGACGATTCCGGGGTTTCGCAAAAAGCCGGGCGAAGTGGTGATCGGTACGCTGGCGGGCCTGCGTGCCGTAAAAGATCTGCCGCTGCTGGTGCGCGCTTTTGGCGGACTGTCGGGGCCGGTGCGGCTGGTGATTGTGGGCGAGGGGCCGGAGCGCGGCGCGATTGAGGCGGCGGCAGCGGCGATGGGGATTGCCGACCGCGTGCATCTGCCGGGTTTCCTGCCCGATCCGGCGCGCTACATCGGGCTGTTCGACATGCTCGCACTGTCATCGCGCAGCGAGCAATTCCCGATTGCGGTCGTTGAAGCGATGGCAGCGGGCCTGCCCGTGGTCGCGCCGCCAGTCGGCGACGTACCCACCATGGTTTCCACCGAGAACCAACCCTATATCGCGCGGAGCGGGATCGAATTGTGGCTGCGTGATGCCTTGCAGGCGTTGGTCGCCGATCCGGACTTGCGCGCAAGGGTAGGTGCAGCGAACCGGTTGAAAGCACAGGCAGAATATGCCGAAAGTGGCATGATCGACGCCTATCGTCGGCTCTATGCGGCGGCAGTGGGGGCGCCGGGGATTTTGGGTTGAGGCCGAATCTTGTCGAATTTGGGCAAGATTACGCTATAAATGTGGCTTTGGTGCTGGAGAGAAGCGCGTGTTCAAGGGTGTACGGCCGATCCTGTATGGCGGTCAGGAAGTCTGGCCCCTCGTCGAGGGCGGCAAGGGCGTCGCAGCCACCAACCACGCGAGCGCGGGTGCCTGGGCTGCCGCAGGCGGCATCGGCACGGTCTCGGCGGTCAACGCCGACAGCTATGACGCCGAAGGCAAGATCATCCCGCAACTCTACCGCGCGCTGACCCGACGCGACCGGCACGAAGAACTCGTCAACTACGCGATCGACGGCGCGGTCGAGCAAGTGCGTCGCGCGTTCGAGATTGCCGGGGGCAAGGGCGCGATCAATATCAACGTCTTGTGGGAAATGGGCGGCGCGCAGCGGGTGCTGCACGGCGTGCTTGAGCGCACGCGCGGCATGGTTGCGGGCGTCACTTGCGGTGCGGGCATGCCGTACAAGCTGTCCGAAATCGCCGCGTCCTACGAAGTCAACTATCTGCCGATCATCAGCTCGGCGCGTGCCTTTCGCGCACTGTGGAAGCGCGCTTATTCAAAGGCGCAGGAATGGCTCGCGGCGGTGGTCTATGAAGACCCGTGGCTAGCGGGCGGCCACAACGGCCTGTCCAACGCCGAGAATCCGCTCGAGCCGCAGGACCCTTACCCCCGCGTGAAGGCGCTCCGCGAGACGATGCGCGAAGGCGGCATCCCCGATTCGGTGCCGATCGTGATGGCCGGCGGCGTCTGGTATCTGCGCGACTGGAACGCGTGGATCGACAATCCCGAGCTCGGCCAGATCGCCTTCCAGTTCGGTACCCGGCCGCTGCTGACGCAGGAAAGCCCGATCCCGCAGGGGTGGAAGGACAAGCTGACCCATATCGAGCCCGGCGAAGTGCTGCTCCACCGCTTCTCGCCGACGGGTTTTTACTCGAGCGCGGTGCGCAATCCGTTCCTGCAAGCGCTCGAAGCGCGCTCAGAACGGCAGATTCCCTATTCGACCGAAGCGGCGGGCGATCACCAGTTCCGGCTCGATGTCGGCGTGAAGGGCAAGAATTTCTGGGTGACCAAGGGCGATTTGATGCGCGCGCGCGCCTGGTACGGCGCAGGCTTCACCGATGCGCTGAAGACGCCCGACAATACTTTGGTGTTCGTGACGACCGAAGAGAAAGCCGCGATTCGCAAGGATCAGACCGATTGCATGGGCTGCCTGTCGCAATGCGCTTTCTCGTCATGGATGGACAGCGAGACCAATTCGACCGGCCGCCTCGCCGATCCGCGCAGCTTCTGCATCCAGAAGACGCTGCAGGACATCGCGCACGGCGGCGATACCGAGCAGAATCTGATGTTTGCGGGGCACGGCGCGTACAAGTTCAAGCAGGACCCGTTTTACTCGAACGGCTTCGTGCCGACGGTGAAGCAGTTGGTTGATCGGATTTTGACGGGGGATTGATGGCGCGGGTGAAGCGCCGACCCTTTTTGCAGAGTCCGGCGATCAACCCCCCTCACGGTTTGCTCACAGAGAGCCGATAGGAGTCAGCGAGGCGCAGGGGCCAGCCAAAGCGTCGAAGTCGCATAATCGATCACTGCGCGTCTGCTCCGCAGGACGTCGACGCCGAGAACAACCTGCGGTGGCGCGACATTCAGGCGTGCCAAGCCTGCCTTTACGTTCGACAAGTCGATGGCGACCAGTGGCGTGGTGATCTGCAAACCATCGAGGGTTAGCCGATTTTCCTCAAGCATGGCCAATGCAACGGTCGCTCCACCGACTCCAGCGCCTTGCCGTTCGAGCTGTTTGAGGGTGAAACCGTTCGCCTCAGCCCAGCTGCGATCAACCACTGTCGCCGAAGCTCCAGTGTCGATCAAAATTTCGACAGGTTTGCCGCCAATCATTCCGGACATATGGAAATGGCCCGCGAGCGATGGACGGAGGCGGATCGGATGGAGACCGCGAACAGACGGCGCGGGGGTGGTCGCCGGTTTGATGATAACGGTGGGTTGCGTCGGGGCGTCTATCGGCATCATAAGCTCCTTTAGTCGGTCGCGTGTTATGTAATACGTAATATGTAATCAATGAGGACGATATGGTCAAGCTTCCGCCGCATATCCTCGACGCGTTGCAGCAGCTCGGGGTTGATCCTGAGCTGCTCGATGAAGCCGGAGACGGACCGAAGGTCGTCGTGGTGCGCGCCAGCCTCGACGACGCGCGACAAGCATTGCGAAAGACGAATCGCGACCAAACCATCATGGCGCGCGTCGATGAAGCGACAGCATCGGCGCTGGACGATTGGGTCAAAGTCGGAGCTGCGAAGAGCCGGTCTGAGGCCGCCGCGCTGTTTTTACGTGAGGGGCTGAAGGTTCGCGCCGATGATCTCGCACGACTCTCCGACGCGCTAGCTGCATTCGAAGAAGCGGAGGAGCGTCTCAAGCGCGAGGGGCGCGCAATCTTTGGAGATCACGACATTTGATAGAATTTTGGAGGGCGCGCGGCCAGAGCGACTGCGATCCTGCCTACCCCGCCACGTCGCCCGATCCGGTGCCGAGCAACGCCAGCGCGTCCCGCTGCTTGCGGGTAAGGCTCGCTGCGACCTGGTCCCAGCTATGCGCGACCAAGGCGTGGACCTCGTCGGCGGGCACGTCGGCGTCGAGATCGACGCTGATCCAGTAGCGCCGATCAAGATGCGATCGGTGGCCGATTCCGCGATAGGTCTCGCGCAGCATGTCCGCGCGGAACGGGTCGCACTTCAAGATGACGAACGGCTCGGCGCGCACCGACAGGATCGCAAACATCTTGCCCATGATTTTATAGATCAGCACCAGCGGCGTGGTGCCGCGGGCTGCGGTCATTGGCTCGCCCACAGCGCCGGGCATGGCGTCTAGCACGGCCTTGAGCGCGGCGGTGTGGTGCGGCAACTCCATCGGCGAAAGGCTAAATGGCATCACCGCGCGCGGCAAGTCCGCGGCTGTTGCTGGACGACCGCCAAGGACCGCGCCGCTCGCTACCCCGCCGCGTCCTTCCGTGACCGCAGGATGATCAAAATCGCCACCGACAGCAGCAGGATCGCGCTCGCTTCGAACACGATGTTTTCGGGCTTCATGTCCTTGCCCTGGAGCACGATCAACCGGCTGAGCGCGGTGATAGCAATGAAGATCGGATGGACGAACGGCGAGGCCGATCCGCGCCCGGTGTAGAACACGCCGATCATGCTGATGGCTTCGTGCCAACGGTGATGCAGCTGGTCGACCGGATCCGGACAGAAGATTGACGCGCCCGCGCGCGCATCCCTCTGGTGCTTCAAACGTCGCGGAGGGCGCGGGGGATGAACAGGATGCGCGCCATCGCGATGCTGAGCACGAGCAGTCCGATACCCGCTGCGGTCATGAAGCCGTAGCGGGTGAAGGACGTGACGGCGGGGTTGTCCAGGAGCGCCAGATAGGTCCGGCCCACGCCGATGCCGCTCAGCGTCGCAATCGTCGTCGTTGTGGTAATCCAGCTCGGCACGATGACCAAGCCGAGCGCCGCGACGCCCCGCTGCATCTTTCGAAAGTTCGAGAACACCGCATAGGAACAATAAGCGATCCCGACGATAGCGGCCACCCACAAGAGCGGGCTGGCGCTGTGGGTGGTCAAATGTTTCGGCGCAAAGCCAACCCCAAAGCCCACGCCGGCCATGTTGACGATCAGGCCGAACGCATCGAACATCGCTGCGCTGAGGCCCGCATCAGCCTCGGACTCGTCGGAATCGCGCGACGCGGCGCTTGGCCGGTCGGCGAGCCAGGGGCTTGCCGCGTCTTCGCTGCTTGCGCCACCCTCACGGCGCAGCGCCCTGATCCGCGATGAGGCGTCGCTTGGCGCTGCCGGAACAAAGTTTTGCGGGCGTGGGGCCACCGTATCGCTTGGTTCGCTGCCTTCGTCGTCGACCTGATCAGGAAACAAGGCGTAATAGTCGCTTTTGTCGGCATAGCCGCCGACTTTTCGCCCCGAAATACGCAACAGCTGCAAGTCCGGGTGGAGCTTGACCAGCGGGTCGGCGATATCCTGCTGGCGTTCGATGATTGCCTTGATATCGGCTTGTCGACCCGCTTTGCCCATTGCCGCATATTCGGGAAAGTTAAGTCCGTGATCCTCGAGGCAGTCATAGGCGATTTCGGAACGCGGATAGCCAGTCGTGTTGAAACGCTCGGCGATGTACCGCAGCATTGGGGCGACGCCATATTCGTCCTCCCCCATTTTTTCGTCTTCGGTTTCAAAGTCGTAACAGGCCGGTTCGCCCTTCCAGAACGTCAGCATTGCCGTGGCGCGGTCGCAGTCCGGCTGGCTGACAATCCAGAACAGGCCATCGAGCCGATCATTCCAGTTGTGATTGTCGGCATAGCGATGCCAATCGTCGGGCGAGGCATTTTGGAGGAATTGCATCTCGCGTTGGTGAAGGCGCTCGAACGCCAGTTCGACGCTATCCATGCTATCGTTCACTGCGGCCCCGATTTCTTGACTATCTGAAGAAAGTCACAGAGTTAGCAGGCGATATTTAAGACTTGGTCAACGCTGCGAAAGGTTTCGATCTGATCGAACAGTCGAGTATTATGCTCCGGCCCGGCGCTACCCCGCTGCATCCTTGCGCGAGCGCAGGATGATCATGACCGCGACCGACAGCAGCAGGATCGCGCTCGCTTCGAACACGATATTTTCGGGCTTCATGTCCTTGCCCTGGAGCACGATCAGCCGGGCAAGCGCGGTGATCGCGATGAAGATCGGATAGACGAACGGCGAGGCCGAGCCGCGCCCGGTATAGAACACGCCGATCATGCTGATGACTTCGGTGTAGAGGAACATCTGGAGGATGTCGGCGAGCGTCACCGTCATCGTCGTCAGCAC
>NZ_JAIEPC010000029.1 GCF_019749955.1 Sphingomonas sp. | reverse complement strand
TAGCTCAGTTGGTTAGAGCGCCGGCCTGTCACGCCGGAGGTCGCGGGTTCGAGCCCCGTCACTCGCGCCATGCGCCTGACTTCGGTCAGACCCCCCTTCACCGCCAGCGCCCCGTCTCGATCCATTTGAGCAGCGGGCCGAGCGGCAAAATCCACACCACACCCGTCACCAGATAGAAAAGCGTCTGCGCCAGAATCGGCCAGCCGCCGACGGTGCCCGACAGGCTGGCGACCACGCCTGCCCAGATCGCGATCAGCGCGATGATCATCAGCGCACCGACAGGCTTGCGCCAGCTTGGGGTCATAGGGAGTCAGGTCCAATCCACTCGCGTTCCGTTACAATGGCGTGGAGCGCGATGTCCCACGCGTCAACCGGGACCTTGGGGACTTGCTGCACCGACCAGGCAACGCCGATCCGTAAAGCATCGGGCAAGGCGGCAAAGGCGCGGTCGTAATAGCCCGCACCCTGACCGAGCCGGTTCAAGGCAAGGTCGAACGCGACCAGCGGCGTCAGGATCATGTCGGGCACCAGTTCGGGCGCATCGGACGCAGGTTGGCGCAGACCAAAGGGGCCGGCGACCAGCGGATCGCTTGGCGTCCATGCGAGGAAGCGCATCGGCGCGGCGCGGTTGGTGACATGCGGCATCGCGATCCGCCAGCCGAGTGCCAGCGCGCTCTCGACGATTGGCGTTGGGTCGATCTCGCCCCCGATCGGCAGATAGCTTGCGATGATGCCGGACCGGGCAAGCCGCGCGCGCAGGACCGTCGGGACGGCCAGTGCTGGCCCGTCATCCGTCATCCTTAGCCTGCGCATGTGCGCGCGCAGCCTCGCCTTGTCCTCAGCGATCATCGTCGAGCCTCGCGGGCGGCATCATGGGGGTGTGGCGGGACCACCATGGGTCGGTTGCTAGAATATCCTCTGACGCCTGTAACGTCAGGTGGGGACCATTTTCTCAGACCAGGATCTGCGAAGGGACAGCCCCCTTGGATGATGATATCGCCTCAGGGATGTTCGCTAAGCTCGTACCGGGCAGTTCCCGCCACTTCCCTATCTAGGCGTTCGGGGCGTCTTCCTCAAGGGCTGTCGCCAAAGCTTCGAGCCGGTCGGCCAGTTGGCCGAGCAAGGGGTGTTCGCCCGTCGGTGCGCGTGCTTCGGCGTCGTTGAGCGCATCGGCCAGCATCAGCGCGACCAGCAGCATCGTGCGTTCGCCATTGCCGCCGCCCGACGCGCGCTGCGCCGCGTCCCAGCGCCCCGCGACCATCTTGCCGAGCCAGATCAGATGCGCTTCCTGGCCATCGGCACAGCCGACGCGGTGGTCGCGATCACCGATGCGGAGCGTGACTTCGGCCATCAGCCGCGCGCATCCGCAAGCAGCTTGTCGAGCGCTTCAATCGCTTCGCCCATCCGTGCGCGTAGTGCCGCATGGCGCCGGGCAAGCGCGTGGTGCGCGTTGGTACGCGCCGCAACCGCTGTATCGATTCGGGTGAGTGCGCGGTCGATGCGTGCGGCCGCCGACAGGTTTTCCTCCGCCATTATTGCTCGATAGCATGCTCTCACGCGTCGGCAAGCGCTCGCAAAAGCGCGCGGGAGATCGGAGCGCCTTTGGCTCGCCGCCTCAGGCGTCTGGCCCGGGTTCGGCAGCCGCGCCGGTGCGCAGCAAATCGATCGTCCGTCGCTCGAAATCCTGTGGCGCCAGCGCCGCCTGGGCCAGCGCTGCGCGATCGATCGCCAGCGCGACGCGGCCATTGGCGAGCATCATGCCCGCGTCGCACGCCGTTGCGAGCGTCCCGAGATCGTGCAGCGCGGTCAGCAGCGTCAGCCCGCCATCGACCAGCGACCGCAAGGCGTGACGAAGGTCGAACGCAGCCACGGGATCGAGCCAGTTGAAGGGCTCATCGAGAATGACCAGCGGCTCACCGCCCGCAAACGCCAGCGCGATGGCGACACGCTGGCGCATCCCGGCTGAACAGTCGCCAACCCATCGGTCCAGCAGCGGGTCGATCCCGAGCGCTGCGCCGACCGGGCCGAGCCGCGCGCGCACCGCATCGACATCGCCGCCAACGAGCCGAAGCAGGTCGCGGACTCGCAACGCATTAGGCAGGCGATCGGCCGGGGGCGCGAACCCGAAATGGCGCGCACGCGCCTCTCGGTTGTCGGTGCAATTTGCGCCGCCGATGATGCAAGTCCCCGCGGCGAACGGCAGGCGCCCTGCGAGCGCGCGCAACAAGCTCGTCTTCCCCGATCCATTGGCGCCGATCAAGCCGAACCATAATCCCGTCGGCACCATGACGTCGACATCCTCGACAACCCGTGTGCCCAAGCGATCGACCGACGCGCCGTTGAGTTTAATCGCCTGGGTCACGTCAGTAGCCATGTCGCCGGTGCTGCGCGCCGGTAGAGCTGCCACAGGATGGCCACGACCACCAAGGGCAACAGCAGCGGCAGCGCGACTCCCGCTAGGACCGCAGCGACAGCGCCGATGCCGACGATCAGGTCCGCGCTTCGCTTCGCATGCACGCGATAGGCGAGGATTCGTGCCGTCATCACCCCGAACGCGGCCACGGCGACGCAGCCAATGACGATTGCGGCGGCACTGGCAGACAAGATCAAGCACGCGAGTACCGTCAGCAGCGAAAAGACCAGCAGCGACCGGCTGTGGAGTCCGATGATGCGCCCGACTTTGTAACCCGATAGCGCCATGAATCGGATGGCGCCATCGTCCACCAGGGTCAGCATGAGCGCAACCGCGCCGGCGATAACGCCAGTCAATACCAGCATCGCCTCGGTGGCGGCCGAGCTGAAGAACAGCAGCGGCAGGGTGACGGGAATGGCCGCGAGTGCGCCGGCGATCGGGCGTTGCAGAAGGCTTCGGTCCAGCCGAAGCGGGGCCGATGGCGTCGCACCGCTACGCCGGCGCATGATCCGGCTTGCGATGTGCCCGCATCCGGCGCCGACGAGGTAGCTGATGATCGCGACACCCAGCGTCGCCGGGCGGCCGATCAGGGCGACGAAGGCGACAATGCCGCAGAGCAGCGCATGGATTGGCGCCGCGTACCGTCGCCAGGCCCGATCGGCCAGGGCATCAGCCGCGATAATGCCGTCATAGGCGTGGAAGATCCGCCGCTGCTCGATCAGCCGCGCTCCCGATGCGCCACTTGCCGCCGCAAGGCCCGCAATCGCCCATCCTGCGACGATCAAGGGGCGCGGGGACAGCCATGAATGCAGCGCGACGAGCGCGATCAGCGCGACGGCAACGGCAATCAGCCGATCGGTCCAAGCGGAAAGGCCAGCGCGCAGTTCATTGACGACGACCATGCGGTCATGTCGAAAAAGTCGAGTGTTTATCCAGTCTGTTACGTCTGCCATCAACTCAGCTCCTCGCGGTGGCTAACCTGCTTTTATGCCGCTCATCAGGCTTGCACAGCAGAAAAAACGCCGACCAAGTCTGTCAATCCCGCGTCGGCCACAGCGACGCGACCGCGCGAATCCATGACCTGCGCGTGACCCGAGGTTGACGCGAGCGCATCGCGCCCGCAAAGACGCGGCCAAATATCGACTCGCCGGAATTAGCCCCTTCGTCAGCGCTGAGCCCGGCCATCCGGGGATTTTGATGGGCGCCGCCGACACCGATCTCGCAAATGCCATTCGCGCGCTGTCGATGGACGCGGTCGAGGCCGCCAATTCGGGCCACCCGGGCATGCCGATGGGCATGGCTGATGTCGCGACGGTGCTGTTCACCCGCTATCTGAAGTTCGATCCCGCCGATCCGAAATGGCCCGACCGTGACCGCTTTGTGCTGTCGGCGGGGCATGGATCGATGCTGATGTATTCGCTGCTGTATCTGACCGGCTATGAAGCGCCGACGATCGACGAAATCCGCAATTTCCGCCAGTTCGGCAGCCCGTGCGCGGGGCATCCCGAGAATTTCGAGCTCGCAGGCGTCGAATGCACCACCGGGCCGCTGGGGCAGGGGCTGGCGATGGCAGTCGGGATGGCGACTGCCGAGCGGCATTTGAACGCCGTGTTCGACGATGCGCTGGTCGACCACCGCACTTGGGTGATCGCGGGCGATGGCTGCCTGATGGAAGGCATCAACCACGAAGCGGTCGGGCTGGCGGGGCATCTCGGGCTTGGGCGGCTCAATGTGCTATGGGACGATAACCGCATCACGATCGACGGCGCGGTATCGCTGTCGTCGAGCGAGGATATCCCGGCGCGCTATGCCGCGAGCGGTTGGCACACCGCCGAGTGCGATGGCCATGACGTCGCCGATATCGCGCGGGCGATCGAGGAAGCGATCACCGATCCGCGGCCCTCGCTGATCCGTTGCCGCACGATCATCGGCAAGGGCGCGCCGAACAAGCAAGGCACGTCGAAGACCCACGGATCGGCGCTCGGCAAGGATGAAGTGGCCGCCGCGCGCGAAACGCTCGGCTGGTCTTCGGCGCCGTTCGAGATTCCTGACGATATCCGCGCGACCTGGCTCGATTTCGGCAAGCGTGGTGCGTCGGTTCATGCCGATTGGGCAGAGCGGCTGGCGGCGCATGCCGATGGCGCCGAATTCACCCGGCGGATGGTCGGCAACGTCGCGCTCGACGATGCGACCGGCTGGGCTTTTGCGCAGTGGGACAAGGTCCCGGCATCGGTCGCGACGCGCAAGGCTTCGGAATTCGCGCTGGCGGGGCTGACGGCGGCGATGCCCGAACTGATCGGTGGGTCGGCCGATCTCACGGGCTCGAACCTCACCAAGACGCCGTCGCTGACGACCCTCTCGGCGGACGATTATGCCGGGCGCTATATCAACTATGGCATCCGCGAATTCGGGATGGCGGCGGCGATGAACGGGATGGCGCTGCACGGCGGGGTGATCCCGTTCGGCGGGACGTTCCTGGTGTTCTCGGACTATGCGCGCCCTGCGATTCGCTTGTCGGCACTGCAACAGGCACGCGTGATCTATGTGATGACGCATGATTCGATCGGCGTCGGCGAGGATGGCCCGACGCATCAGCCGATCGAGCATGTCATGAGCCTGCGGATGATCCCGAATCTCGACGTCTATCGCCCGTGCGACGCGGTCGAGACGGCGGAGTGCTGGGCGCTGGCGGTGGCGAAGCAGGATGGTCCCGGGCTGCTCGCGCTCTCACGCCAGAACCTGCCGCTGCTGCGCGAGACCGGCGACATGCTGAGCGCGCGTGGTGCTTACCGTCTGCGCGCTGCCAAGGCCGCGCGGCAAGTCGTGCTGATCGCCAGCGGCTCCGAAGTGTCGATTGCGGTCGAGACTGCCGAGGCGCTCGAAGCGCAGGGGATCGGTGCCGATGTCGTGTCGATGCCTTGCTGGTCGCGCTTCGACGCGCAGGACGCCGAATACCGCGCCGATGTCCTTCCCGCCGATGTGCTGAAAGTTTCGATCGAGGCGGGCACAACGCTCGGTTGGGAGCGTTACACCGGGGACGGCCTGCGCATTGGTATCGACAGCTTCGGTGCCTCCGGACCTGCGGGCGATCTTTACACGCATTTCGGCCTGACGGCAGACGCCATCGCGCCGAAGATCATCAATAAATTGAAGAACTAACGGAGTCTTTCTGACATGACGGTCAAGGTTGCAATCAACGGGTTCGGGCGCATTGGTCGGCTCGTTGCTCGGGCGATGATGGAGCAGGGCGACACCGGGCTCGAACTGGTCGCGATCAACGATCTCGCCGATGCCAAGTCGAACGCCTGGCTGTTCAGCCGCGACAGCGTCCATGGCAAATATCCCGGCACCGTCACCGCCGAGGGCAATGACATCGTCATCGACGGCAAGCGCATCCGCGTCACCGCCGAGCGCGATCCGGCGAACTTGCCGCACGCCGAACTGGGCGTCGACCTGGTGCTCGAATGCACCGGTTTCTTCACCGATCGGGAAAGCTGCCAGAAGCATCTCGATGCAGGCGCGAAGAAAGTCCTGATCTCGGCGCCGGGCAAGGGCGTCGACCTGACCGTCGTCTTTGGCGTCAACCACGACAAGCTGACGGCCGAGCACACCATTGTCTCCAATGCTTCGTGCACCACCAATTGCCTCGCCCCCGTCGCCAAGGTGCTCAACGACGCGATCGGCATTGAGCGCGGGCTGATGACGACGGTCCACGCCTATACCAACGACCAGAAGATCCTCGATCAGGTCCACAGCGATCCGCGTCGCGCGCGCGCTGCCGCTATGTCGATCATCCCGACCACCACCGGCGCGGCGCGTGCGGTCGGCGAAGTGCTGCCCGAGCTGAAGGGCAAGCTCGACGGCTCGGCGATCCGCGTGCCGGTGCCCGACGTCAGCCTGGTCGACCTGACCTTCACGCCCAAGCGTGACGTGACCAGGGACGAAGTCAACGCGATCCTGAAGGCAGCGTCAGAGAGCGGCCCGCTCGCCGGCATCCTCGACTATTCCGACGAGCCGCTCGTCTCGATCGACCTGATGCACAATCAGGCATCCTCGACGATCGACAGCCTCGAAACCGCAGTCATCGACGGCAAACTGGTGCGCGTTGTCAGCTGGTACGACAATGAATGGGGCTTTTCGAACCGCATGGTCGATACCGCCAAGGCCATGGCGGCGTTCCTCTAAGCAATCTTGGTTTTGGCGGGCATGCGGATCGCGGGTGGCGCCGCGATCATCGTGGAGAATGACGCGTGAGAGCTTTCAAGACGCTCGACGATATGGGCGATATCAGCGGCAAGCGCGTGCTGGTGCGCGAGGATTTGAATGTGCCGATGGCCGATGGGCAGGTCAGCGATGACACACGCCTGCGCGCCACGCTGCCGACGGTGACCGAACTGGCCGACCGGGGGGCGATTGTGCTGATCCTCGCGCATTTCGGTCGCCCGAAAGGGCCGAGCGCCGAATTCTCGCTCCACCAGATCGTCGCGCCTTATGCGGCGGTGCTGGGCCGTCCGGTGCATTATGTCGACTGGGAGGGAGATGCGGCAGCGGTGGCCAAGCTCCAGCCGGGCGATGTCGCGATTGTTGAAAACACGCGCTTCTTCGGTGGCGAAGAGAAGAATGATCCCGCGACCGTCGCGCGGTTCGCGTCGCTCGGTGATCTCTACGTCAACGACGCCTTTTCCGCCGCGCACCGTGCGCATGCCTCGACCGAAGGCCTCGCGCACGTACTGCCCGCCTTTGCGGGGCGGGAGATGGAGGCCGAACTCGACGCGCTCGACAAGGCGCTCGGTAACCCTGAGCATCCGGTGGCAGCGGTCGTCGGCGGGGCGAAGGTGTCGACCAAGCTCGATGTGCTCAAGCATCTGGTCGACAAGGTCGATCACCTGATCATCGGCGGCGGCATGGCCAACACCTTCCTCGCCGCGCGCGGGGTGAATGTCGGCAAGTCTTTGTGCGAGCATGACCTGACCGGCACGGCGGACGAGATTTTCGCGGCGGCCGAGGCCGCGAACTGCACGATCCATTTGCCCTACGACGTCGTCGTGTCGAAAGAGTTCGCGGCCAATCCGCCAAGCCTGCGGACATGCAACGTCCACGAAGTTGCAGCGGACGAAATGATCCTCGACATCGGCCCCGCCGCGACCGAAGCGCTGGCCGACGTGCTGAAGAATTGCCGTACCTTGGTGTGGAACGGCCCGCTCGGCGCGTTCGAGACGCCGCCGTTCGATACGGCTACCGTGGCGCTGGCGCGCACCGCCGCGGCGCTGACCAGCGAAGGCTCGCTTGTCTCGGTCGCGGGTGGCGGCGATACGGTCGCGGCGCTCAACCAGGCAGGGGTCGCCGATCAATTTACCTTCGTATCGACCGCCGGCGGTGCCTTCCTCGAATGGATGGAAGGCAAGGAATTGCCGGGGGTGGCCGCGCTTTCGCGCTAATCGCGCTTTACACACGCGCGGCCCGCAGCTATCGGCGCCCCCGGATTTCGTCATTTCGCTTGGGCTCTTGAGACCCGGCGGGCGCGGTCGGCGGTGCCAACCCGTGTTCCATGACGCATTCCACCATGCCGCGGTGGCACTTGCTTGAGATGCAAGCTCGACGGTTCAACTCCGTCATTGGTAGCTCAGTTGGGTAGAGCAGTAGACTTCTAATCTACGTGTCGCGGGTTCGATTCCCGCCCAAACAGGCCTGAACAGCCTCCACATCGGGGAGGCCGACGGGGCATTCAGGCAACGGCGTAGGGCTTGCCCCGCGCCCGCGCCACCAGATGACCGGCCCTGTGCCGGCGAGGATATCGGTGCCGCCGCCCGGCTGCGCGCCGCGCCTCCCAGAGTCCGGGCACGCCCGGGGCTGCTGCGGGCACGGCAAAGGATCGGGGGAGTCATCTCAATCGCCGGACCGCCGCGCCATTAGGGAATGTCCCGTCGGCCAAACTTCGCATTCTCTATGAAGATCACGATATAAATAATTCTTTATGTGATAAATAATTTGATCGACTGTCTTTCAACCGTCACAAAAGGCGCGTAGCGGCCCGTCCCTTCGCCAAGCAATCGGGCCTGGCGATGCAAGAGGAGGGCTGCAGTAATGCTAAAGAACATTGTCATTGCTGAAAACCAGCGCGGCCTCCTCATCAAGGATGGCCGCTTCATCAAGATGTTCGATCCCGGTCGCTACCGACTTTGGGACTTCTGGAACCGTGCGCAAGTCGAGATCGACTTGGCAGAGGGCGTGTGTAATTCGCCCTGGGCTGAGCTGATCGCCAAGCGTCATCCGGACATCTCGGCCAAATATTTCGAGATCGTGCAGGTGCGCGAAGGCGAAGTCGCGGTGGTCTTTCAGGATGACGTGCCGTCGCTTGTCGTACGGCCGGGCCAGACCGTCTACGTCTGGCGCGTGCTGAAGACGGTGCGGGTCGAGCGCTTCGATGTCGAGGCGACCGCGCGGCTCACGCGGGCGCAGCTGATCGCGCTCGAGAAGGTTGGCGGTGGTGCCCATGCGGCGTCGCAGGCGATCGTCTCGGTGTCGGTGGCCGAAGCCAATGCGGCGGTCGTGTTCTTCGACGGCGAGCTGGCGGAAACGCTGGGGCCGGGTCGCTATGGCTATTGGTCGGTCGGCCGAAAGGTCACGGCCAAGGCGTTCGACACCCGGCCGTTGCCGCTCGAAGTGACGGCGCAGGAAATCCTGACGCGCGATCGTATTTCGCTCCGGGTCACGCTCACCTGCTTCACGCAGGTGGTTGATGTGGAGCGGGCGGCGCTCGGCGTGCCGGATTACGCGGCGCACATCTACAAGCTCGTCCAGTTCGCGGTGCGGGAGGCCGTGGGCGGGCGGGCGCTCGACGAAGTGCTCAACGACCGCGTTACGGTCGATGCGCAGATCACCGAGCATGTCCGGCGCGAGCTTGGCGACATCGGCGTCATCGTTGCCGAACTTGGCATCAAGGACGTGATTTTGCCGGGCGAGATGCGTGAGCTGATCAACAAGGTGGTGGAGGCGGAAAAGGTCGCGCAGGCGAACCTGATCCGTCGGCGTGAGGAAACCGCGGCGACGCGGTCGCTCCTCAACACCGCGCGGTTGATGGAGGACAGCCCGACGCTGCTGCGTCTGAAGGAGCTTGAGGCGCTCGAGCGTGTGACCGAAAAGGTCGGACGGATCGACGTTCAGGCGAGTTCGGGCGAGGGGTTGAACGCGATCCTCGACCGGCTGGTGCACTTGCGCCAGCGCGACTGATGGGGAAGCGGGGGGAGGCGACTCCCCCCGTTTTTCGTGCCAGCCAGGATTAGCTTGCCGGTGCGGGAGCAGGCGCCGGCGCAGGTTCGCGCAGCAGCGGCATGACGACGGCGTTCAGATCGTCGAGGTCGAACGCGCCTGCCTTGGCGTACCGTACCCGTCCGGCGCGATCGATGACATAGTTGGTCGGCAGTGCGCCCAGATCGGTATAGGGGCCACGCAGGCGCCGCACCGGCGACATCCGCATCGCCGCGAACAGTTTCTTGAGCTGGTACAGCGGCACCGAATCCTCGGTTGTGATCGCGAAGACGCGCAGCCCCGCATCCTTGCGTGCGTAATAAAAGGCGTCGAGCGTCGGCAATTCGGTGCGGCACGGCACGCACCATGTCGCCCAGAAATTGATCACCACGACTTGCCCGCGCAGATCGGCAAGCTTCACTTTGGAGCCGTCGACCAGCGTCATTTCGAAATCGGGCGCAGGCTGGCCGACCTTGGGCTCCTTGGCCAGCAGCGGCGGCGCCAGCGCCAGCGCGACCAGCGCCACCACAATGTTGAGAAACCTCATGATCCTGCTCCCCAAATGCCGTTCGCGCTAAGGCTGAAGCCTTGTTGTCCAATCGTCAAGCCGCGATCCCAATCGCGCCATTGCCCCTCACGCGCGGGGCGGCTAACAGCGCCGCAGCATTCGTATGCATCGAACCAGGGGAACCCCATGACGCCGACCGTCAAAGCCATTCTTGCCAATTATGAATCCGACAATCCCGGTGTGAAGGCCAATCTGGCGCGCATCCTGATGCAGGGGCGGCTGGGCGGCACGGGCAAGCTGATCATTCTGCCGGTCGACCAGGGCTTTGAACATGGCCCGGCGCGCTCGTTCGCGATCAACCCGCCGGCCTATGATCCGCATTATCATTTCCAGCTCGCGATCGACGCGGGGCTGTCGGCTTATGCCGCGCCGCTCGGGATGATCGAGGCGGGGGCGGCGACCTTTGCCGGGCAGGTTCCGACGATCCTGAAGGTCAATTCGTCGAACAGCTGGGCGACCAACATCAACCAGGCGCTGACCGGCAGTGTCGAGGATGCGCTGCGGCTCGGCTGCGCGGCGATCGGCTTCACCATCTATCCGGGTGCCGACGACGTGTTCGACATGATGGAGGAAATCCAGCAAATGTCGGCCGAAGCCAAGTCGGTCGGTATCGCGACGGTGATCTGGTCCTACCCGCGCGGGGGCAAGCTGTCGAAGAAGGGCGAACTCGCGCTCGACGTCGGCGCCTATGCGGCGCACATGGCGACGTTGCTGGGTGCGCACATCATCAAGGTCAAGCTGCCGAGCGATCACATCGAGCAGGATGACGCCAAAAAGGCCTATGAAGGCTTTGACAGCTCGACGCAGGCCAAGCGCGTGGCCCATGTCGTGCAGTCGTGCTTCGATGGGCGACGGATCGTAGTGTTCTCGGGCGGGGCGGCCAAGGGTGCCGATGCGGTCTATCAGGACGCGCGCGACATTCGCGACGGCGGCGGGCATGGCTCGATCATCGGTCGCAACACCTTCCAGCGCCCGCGCGCCGAGGCGCTGGCGATGCTCGACAAGCTGGTCGGGATCTACACCGGCGAGGAAGCCTGAACCCGTTCGATCTGAGCGGTCGCGTCGCGCTGGTGACGGGCGCAGGGCGCGGGCTGGGGTTTGAAATCGCCAAGGCACTGGCGGCGGCGGGCGCGCGCGTGGTGCTCAACGGGCGCGATGCAGCGCGACTGGCGACGGCGGCGGCGCGGATCGAAGGGGAGGTAGCGATTGCCGCGTTTGACGTGGCCTCGCCCGATGCCGAAGAAAATGTTGCGGCAATTGCTGCGCAGCATGGACTCGACATTCTGGTCAACAATGTCGGCCAGCGCGGTCGCCAGCCGCTCGACGAGTTTGATCTCGACGGCGTGCGTGCGCTGACCGACGCCAATCTCGTCGCGCCGCTGATGATGGCGCGCGCTTCCGCCCGCGCGATGGCGGGTACGGGGCGCGGCCGCATCATCAATATCACCTCGATCGCCGGCCCGATCGCAAACAGCGGCTCAGCGGTTTATACGATGACCAAGGGCGGGCTGGCGGCACTGACGCGCGCGCTCGCGGCCGACTTTGGTCCGGACGGGATCACCGTGAACAGCATTGCCCCGGGCTTTTTTGCGACCGAAACCAACGCCGAAGTGGCCGCCGACCCGCTGATCGGCGACTGGCTCGCCCGGCGGACATCGCTCGGGCGTTGGGGGCGACCCGAGGAGGTCGCTGGTGCCGCAGTGTTCCTCGCCTCGGACGCCGCATCCTATATCACCGGGCAGACGATCACCGTCGATGGCGGGTTTCTGGCGCATTTCTGAGCGGAGCGAGCGATGAGCGATTGGGCACGAGTGGACGAGTATATCGGCGACAAGCTGCTCGGGCATGATCAGGTGCTCGCGGCTGCGCTCGCGGCGAACGCCGCTGCCGATCTGCCACCGATCGATGTATCCGCCGCGCAGGGCAAGATGCTCCACTTGTTCGCGCGGATGGCCGGGGCGCGGCGGATTCTCGAGATCGGGACGCTCGGTGGCTATTCGACGATCTGGCTCGCCCGCGCGCTCCCCGAGGGCGGAAGGCTGGTGACGATTGAGCTCGATCCGCACCACGCCAACGTCGCGCTCTCGAACATCGCGCGCGCCGGACTGGCGGACCGCGTGGAGCTGCGCGTCGGCCCCGCGCTCGATACGGTGGCGGCAATGCAAGCGGCGGGGGAGGACCCGTTCGACTTCGTCTTCATCGACGCCGACAAGGATAATGGCGTCGGCTATGTCCAGGCGGCGATTGCGCTTGGGCGGCCGGGGACGGTGATTGTCGTCGACAATGTCGTGCGCGAAGGCGGGGTGCTCGATCCCGCGAGCGACGACCCGCGCATCATCGGCACCCGCGCGTTGTTCGATTATGTTGGCGCGGCGCCGGAACTCGACGCGACTGCCGTGCAGACTGTCGGTGCCAAGAAATGGGACGGCTTCCTGCTCGCGATCGTCGAGGCGCCCGACGCGATATGACCGCGCGCGACTTCGCCTATCACCGGAGCGTCGCACCGATGATGTGGGTTTTCGTTGCGATCGCGGCGACGGAATTGGCGGTGGTCCATTTCCTGGTCGCGCTGTGGTCGCCGTGGGTCGCGTTGGCGCTTTCGATGGCGACGTTCGGATCGATCCTCTGGCTGATTGGTGTGATCCGGTCGTTCGCGCGGTTGCCGGTGCGGATTGCCGATGAGCAATTGCTGATGCGCGTCGGCACGCTCAAGCAGGTGTCGACGCCGCTCGCCAATATCGCTGGGCTCGCGCCGAGCTGGGATGCGGCGATGCTCAAGCAGCGCGACGTCATCAACCTCGCGCTGATTGCCTATCCCAATGTGGTCGTGCTGCTCCGCGAGCCAGTGTTGGCTACTCGGGGGCGGAAGGTGACCAAGCTTGCGCATCGGCTCGATGATCCCGCCGCTTTCGCGGACGCGCTGGACGCGTTAGGGCAGGGCGATGATTGATGATGACGACCCGCTCGGCCCGCTCGACCCCGATTTCGCGGCGCAATTCGTGCGCGATTACCGGCGGCCGCCGTGCCAGCTTTACCTCATCTCGCCGCTGGATGTGACCGGCGACTTTCCCGATCGGCTGAAGCGCGCGCTGGGCACGGGGCCGGTCGCGGCGTTCCAGTTCCGGGTGAAGGACATCGACCAGCATGAAGCGGCACGGCTGGCCGAGCCGCTCCAGCGCATCTGTGCCGACGCCGATGTCGCCTTCATCGTCAACGACAGCGTGGCGCTCGCCAAGCGGCTCGGCGCAGACGGCGTGCATCTGGGGCAGAGCGATGGCGATCCGCGTGAGGCCCGGCTCGCGCTCGGGCCAGCGGTGCAGATCGGCGTGACGTGCCACGCCAGCCGCCATCTGGCGATGGAAGCGGGGGAAGCGGGGGCCGACTATGTCGCGTTCGGCGCTTTCTACCCGACCACCACCAAGACGGTCGAACATCACGCCGATCCGGTGCTGCTAAGCTGGTGGTCGACCGTGTTTGAACTCCCCTGCGTCGCGATCGGTGGGATCACGCCCGCCAATGCCGCCCCGCTGGTGGCGGCGGGCGCCGACTTCCTGGCGGTGTCGGGCGCGGTCTGGGGCGGCGACGAAGCGGCGGTGGTCGCATCGTTCGAAGCGGTGTTACGCGGGTGAAGACTTGCGTCGCCGATTGTGGTAGGATTTCGGCATGAGCAAGCTGTCGCCGATCGAGTCTGAATTCGAGACCACCGAAGATGCCGAAGCCTATGACGCTTGGTTCCGCGCCAAGGTAGAGGCAGCGCTTGCGTCGACCAAACCGCGCATTCCGCACGATGAAGCGATGGCGCGGCTGGACGAAAGACTGGAGGCACGCCGTGCTGCCCGTCGTCTGGAGCCTTGAGGCCCTCGACGCGCTTGAGGACATCATTGCATATGTCGAAGAGCGAAACGTCAACGCTGCGGGCCGCTTACGCGCTCTGATTGAGACCGCAGCGGAGCGCTTTCCGCTGCACCCCTATCTGTACCGCCCCGGGCGCGTTGCTGGCACGCGAGAGGCTGTTGTCCACCCGAACTACATCATCGTCTATCGCGTAGCGCAGGATCACATTCTGATCGTGGCCGTCCTGCACGCGCGCCAGCAATATCCCTGAAATTCGCGGCACCGATCGCTTGGCGCCGTGCGGCGTGCTGATACCTTGCCCGATCCGCAGCGCGCGGCTACAGCGCATCGCTTGTTTCTAACACGGCGGGACTTCCATGAAAATCAGCGGCGTCGACATTCGCCCCGGCAA
>NZ_JAIEPC010000121.1 GCF_019749955.1 Sphingomonas sp. | reverse complement strand
CCGGTGACGCCATGGGGCAAGCCGACCAAGGGTGCGCGCACCCGTCATAACAAGGCGACGGACAAGATGATCATCCGTTCGCGCCACGCCAAGAAGAAGGGCTAACCGCACATGGCTCGTTCCGTCTGGAAGGGTCCGTTCGTGGACCTCCACCTGCTGAAGAAAGCGCAGACCGCGCAGGAATCGGGCGCTCGCGCGCCGATCAAGACCTGGTCGCGCCGTTCGACGATCCTCCCGGATTTCGTCGGCCTGACCTTCAGCGTCTATAATGGCCGCAAGTTCGTGCCGGTCTCGGTCAACGAAGACATGGTGGGCATGAAGCTCGGCGAATTCGCGCCGACCCGCTTCTTCCCGGGCCATGCTGCCGACAAGAAGGGCAAGCGCTGATGGGCAAGGAAAAATCCGGACGCCGCGTGGCTGACAACGAAGCGCTGTCGGTCGGCACGCAGATCCGTGGCTCGGCGCAGAAGCTGGGCCTGGTCGCGGCGCTCATCCGCAACAAGCCGGCAGGCGAAGCGATGAACATCCTGCAGTTCTCGACCAAGGCGATGGCCGTCGAGGCGCGCAAGGTGCTGGCGTCGGCGATCGCCAATGCCGAGAACAACCATAACCTCGACGTCGACGCACTCGTCGTCGCCGAAGCATCGGTCGGCAAGGGCATCGTGATGAAGCGCTTCGCCACGCGCGGTCGCGGCAAGTCGACCCGCATCCTCAAGCCGTTCTCGCGGCTGCGGATCGTGGTGCGTGAACAGCAGGAAGAAGCATAATGGGTCAGAAATCCAATCCCATTGGTCTGCGCTTGCAGATCAACCGCACCTGGGACAGCCGCTGGTACGCCGACGGTGCCGACTATGGTCGCTTGCTGCTCGAGGATCTGCGGATCCGCGAGTTCATCATGAAGACGCTGCCGCAGGCCGCGATTTCGAAGGTGGTGATCGACCGTCCGGCCAAGCTGTGCCGCATTTCGATCTTCGCAGCACGCCCCGGCGTGATCATCGGCAAGAAGGGCGCCGA
The DNA here is from genome assembly GCF_019749955.1 of Sphingomonas sp. Taxonomy (GTDB): domain Bacteria; phylum Pseudomonadota; class Alphaproteobacteria; order Sphingomonadales; family Sphingomonadaceae; genus Sphingomonas. The sequence goes on along the minus strand of NZ_JAIEPC010000121.1, from coordinate 13,062 downwards.
CATCGAAAAGCTTCGCAAGAAGCTCGCGTCGATGACGTCGTCGGACGTGTCGCTGAACATCGTCGAAATCCGCAAGCCTGAAATCGACGCCAAGCTCGTCGCACAGGGCATTGCCGATCAGCTTGAGCGTCGTATCGCGTTCCGCCGCGCCATGAAGCGCGCGGTGCAGTCGGCGATGCGGCTGGGTGCTGAAGGCATCCGGATCAATTGCGGTGGTCGCCTTGGCGGCGCCGAAATCGCGCGCTCGGAATGGTACCGCGAAGGTCGCGTGCCGCTCCACACGCTGCGTGCAAACGTCGATTATGCTGAAGCGCAGGCACACACCGCTTATGGCGTGTGCGGCGTGAAGGTGTGGATCTTCAAGGGCGAAATTCTGGGTCACGACCCGATGGCGCAAGACCGGCTGATGATGGAAGCGCAGACTTCCGGCGTCCGTCCGGCTCGCTGAGGAACCTGAGCAATGCTGCAGCCAAAAAAGACCAAGTTTCGCAAAGCCTTCAAGGGCCGCATCCATGGCAAGGCCACGGGTGGATCGGACCTCAACTTCGGCTCCTATGGGCTGAAGGCGATGGAGCCTGACCGGATCACCGCGCGCCAGATCGAAGCGGCGCGCCGTGCGATCACGCGCCACATCAAGCGCCAGGGGCGGTTGTGGATCCGCATTTTCCCCGACGTGCCGGTCTCGTCCAAGCCTGCCGAAGTCCGCATGGGCTCGGGCAAGGGTTCGCCCGAATTCTGGGCGGCGCGGGTCAAGCCGGGTCGTATCCTGTTCGAACTCGACGGCGTGCCGGGTCCGATCGCTGCTGTCGCTTTCGAGCGCGCAGCGATGAAGCTGCCGATCAAGGTCAAGGTTGTCGCCCGCCTCGGCGATACCTCGCATCTGGAAGGTTGAGGGCGATGAGCAAGAACAAGAACACCGTGTCCGATCTGCGCACCAAGAGCGACGACCAGATGACCGAGCAGCTCGGCCAGCTGAAGCGCGAAGCGTTCAACCTGCGCTTCCAGGCCGCGACCAGCCAGCTCGAAAAGCCGGCCCGCGTGAAGGAAGTCCGCCGCGACATCGCGCGCATCAAGACCCTCCAGACCGAGCGTTCGCGCTCGGCTGCGAAGTAAGGATTAGACCATGCCGAAGCGTGTGCTGACGGGACAGATCGTCTCCGACAAAGGCAACAAGACCGTGGTGGTGAATGTCGAGCGCAAGGTGAAGCACCCGCTCTATGGCAAGATCATCCGTCGGTCGAAGAAGTACCACGCCCATGACGAGGGCAATGAATTCAAGGCGGGCGAAGTCGTGCGGATCGAAGAGACCGCGCCGATCAGCAAGCTGAAGACCTGGAAGGTGATCGAGCGGGTCAACGCCCATGCGACGCCGGATCGGGTCGACGTCGACGCCTGACAGGGCGACGAATACACAAGCCCGTTTACCCTGAGCTTGTCGAAGGGTCGTTCTTCTTACTCCTGCGCGGGAAAAAGAAGAACAGGGCTTCGACAGGCTCAGCCCGAACGGGGTTGGTGCTGGACAGTTAGAGGCGGGGCTCGGTCGGAAACCGACCCCAAGGTGAAGAAGGAACCGGATCGATGATCCAGATGCAATCCAATCTCGAGGTCGCTGACAACAGCGGCGCGAAGCGGGTGCAGTGCATCAAGGTGCTGGGCGGCTCGAAGCGTCGCACGGCCGGTGTGGGCGACATCATCGTCGTCAGCATCAAGGAAGCACAGCCCCGTGGCAAGGTGAAGAAGGGCGACGTGCACCGCGCCGTCATCGTGCGCACGGCGAAGGACATTCGCCGCGCCGATGGCTCGGTCATTCGTTTCGACACCAACGCAGCCGTGCTGGTCAACAAGAACGAGGAGCCGATCGGCACGCGTATCTTCGGGCCGGTCGTGCGCGAACTGCGTGGCAAGAAGCACATGAAGATCATCAGCCTTGCGCCGGAGGTGCTGTAATGGCCGCCGCAAAGATCAAGAAGGGTGACACCGTCGTCGTCCTGTCCGGCAAGGACAAGGGCAAGACCGGCGAAGTCACGCGCGCCATGCCGAAGGACGGCAAGGTCGTCGTCTCGGGCGTCAATGTCGCGACCCGCCACAAGAAGCCGAGCCAGACCGATCCGTCGGGTGGTCTCGACAAGTTCGAAGCGCCGATGCACGTCTCGAAGGTCGCACTCGCCGACCCCAAGACCGGCGCACCCACCCGCGTCCGCTTTGAAGAGCGCGACGGCAAGAAGGTCCGCGTGGCCGTGAAGTCGGGGGAGGTCGTCAATGGCTGAAGTTTATGTGCCACGGATGAAGGCGCTCTATGACGAGACCATCATCAAGGCGATGACCGAGAAATTCGGTTACAAGAACCACATGGAAGTGCCCAGGATCGAGAAAATCGTCCTGAACATGGGTGTGGGCGAAGCGACGCAGGACAAGAAGAAGGTCGAGCAGGCGTCTGGCGAAATGGAACTGATCGCGGGCCAGAAGCCCGTCGTCACCAAGGCCAAGAAGTCGATCGCCCAGTTCAAGCTGCGCGAAGGCATGCCGATCGGCTGCAAGGTCACCTTGCGCCGTGAGCGGATGTACGAATTTCTCGACCGCTTCATCACGATCGCGCTGCCGCGCGTTCGCGATTTCCGCGGGCTGAACCCCAAGTCGTTCGACGGTCGCGGCAATTATGCCTGCGGCCTGAAGGAACAGCTGATCTTCCCGGAAATCAGCTACGACAAGGTCGACAAGATCCGCGGCATGGACGTGATCGTCACGACCACCGCAAAGACCGACGATGAAGCGCGCGAACTGCTCAAGCTGTTCGGCTTCCCGTTCCCGATCGAAGCTGCCGAGAAGAAGGCCGCGTAACTGCAATTGGCGACCACGAGCCGTGGTCGGTGAAGGAAAAGAAGAGAGCTTAAGTCCATGGCGAAACTGAGTTCGATCAACAAGAATGAGCGTCGCAAGAAGCTGGTGAAGAAATACGCCGGCCGCTATGCGAAGCTCAAGGCGATCGCGAATGACAAGGGGCTCGACGATACCGAGCGCCTGATCGCGCGCCTGAAGCTGGCGGAAGTGCCGCGCAACGGCAACCCGACCCGCATCCGCAACCGCTGCGAGCTGACCGGTCGGCCGCGCGCTTATTACCGCAAGTTCCGGCTTTGCCGTGTGCAGCTGCGTGAACTGGCCAATAAGGGCCTGATTCCCGGCGTTACGAAGTCGAGCTGGTAAGGACGAGATATGGCATTGACCGACCCCATTGGTGACATGCTCACCCGCATCCGCAACGGCCAGCGCGCGCGCAAGGACAGCGTCCTGTCGCCTGCGTCGAAGCTGCGCGTCCGCGTGCTCGACGTGCTCCAGCGCGAAGGCTATATCCGCGGCTATTCCGAGGAAGAAATGGGCCCCGCGAAGGGCATCCGGATCGAACTCAAATATTTCGAAGGGCAGCCCGCGATCAAGCATGTCGCGCGCGTCTCCAAGCCCGGTCGCCGGGTTTATTCGGGCGCGCAGGATCTGCCGCGCGTGATGAACGGCCTGGGCATCACCATCGTCTCGACGCCGCGTGGCGTTCTGTCCGACGCCGAAGCGCGCGACCAGAACGTCGGTGGCGAAGTGCTTGCGGAGGTATTCTGATGAGCCGCATTGGTAAGAAAGCCGTACCGATCCCTGCGGGTGTTACCGCGACGATCGACGGCGGGCAGATTTCGGTGAAGGGGCCCAAGGGCACCCTGACCATGCCGTTGTTCGACGACATCGCCTATGCGCTGGAAGACGGCGCGATTTCGGTGAAGCCGGCGAATGACAGCAAGCGCGCGCGCGCCTTTTGGGGCATGCAGCGCACGATGGTGCAGAACCTGGTGACCGGCGTGACCGAGGGCTTCACCAAGGTCCTCGAAATCACCGGTGTCGGCTATCGCGCCGCGTCGCAGGGTCGCAATTTGAACCTGCAGCTCGGCTATAGCCACCACGTCAACTATGCGATTCCGGAAGGGATCGAGATCAAGACGCCCGATCAGACCACGGTCGAGATCACCGGCATCGACAAGCAGAAGGTTGGCCAGGTGGCTGCGGAAATCCGTCGCTGGCGCAAGCCCGAGCCGTATAAGGGCAAGGGCATCAAGTATCGCGGCGAGTTCATCTTCCGCAAGGAAGGGAAGAAGAAGTGATGTCGACCAAGGGAATGTCTCTGTTCGAGAAGCGGCGCCGCCGCAACCGCACCGCGCTTCGGGCGCGCGCTGGGGGTCGTCCGCGCCTGTCGGTTCACCGTTCGGGCAAGCACATCTATGCTCAGGTCATCGACGATGCCGAAGGCAAGACGATTGCTTCGGCCTCGACGCTGGAAAAGGACGTGCGCGGCACGTCGGGCGCGAATATCGACGCGGCGACTGCGGTCGGCAAGCGCGTCGCCGAAGCGGCCAAGCAGGCTGGTGTCACGCGGGTCGTGTTCGATCGTGGTGGCTTCCTGTTCCATGGTCGCGTGAAGGCGCTGGCGGAAGCCGCGCGCGAAGCCGGGTTGGAGTTCTAAGATGGTCGATGAAATCACAAGCACCGGCGCTGAAGGCGCTGCTCCCGATGCACCGCAGGGCCGTGGCCCGCGCGGTGGCGCCGGGCGTGGTCGTGGCGGCCCCGGCGGCGGCGGTCAGAACCGCGACGGTCGTGGTCGTGACAGCCGTGGCGGTCGCGACAATCGCGGTCGGGGCGGCCCCGGCGGCGATGACGGCGGCGAAGAGCTGATCGAAAAGCTCGTGCACATCAACCGCGTGTCGAAGACGGTGAAGGGCGGCAAGCGCTTCGGCTTTGCAGCACTCGTAGTGGTCGGCGATGGCAAGGGCCGCGTTGGCTTCGGTCATGGCAAGGCGCGCGAAGTGCCGGAAGCCATCAGCAAGGCGACGGCTGCTGCCAAGAAGGCAATGGTCCGCGTGCCGCTGAAGGAAGGCCGCACGCTGCATCACGACGGCAATGGCCACTTCGGTGCCGGCCGCGTGACGCTGCGCTCGGCGCCGCAGGGTACCGGCATCATCGCGGGTGGTCCGATGCGCGCCGTGTTCGAATCGCTCGGCGTTGCCGATGTGGTGACCAAGTCGGTCGGCACGTCGAACCCGTACAACATGATCCGTGCAACGTTCGAGGCGCTGGTCACGCAGACCAGCCCGAAGGCTGTCGCGCAGCGTCGTGGCAAGAAGATCGCCGACCTGCTCGGTCGTGGCGGCGCCGACAAGGGTGTTGCCGAGGCCGAAGCGCTGGCGATCGTGGAGTAACGAGCAATGGCAACGATCAAGATCACCCAGACGGGTTCGCCCATCCGCCGCACCAGCGACCAGCGCGCAACGCTGATCGGCCTGGGGCTCAACAAGATGCACCGTGTGAGCGTGCTCGAGGATAGCCCCGAAGTTCGTGGCATGATCCGCAAGGTGCAGCATATGGTGCAGGTCGAGGGGTAAGCCTTCTCGGTGTTGTACCGATGCCTCATCGTTGGCGAGGACTTTCCTCAAGTCATTGATGGGCAGACTAAGATGTTCGGATTTTGCACTACCCGATGGGTAGAGGCGGAATCTGAAACGCAGGCTGAGTTGGTTGCGTTCGAGGCGCTGAAAGCGGAGCCTCGGTTCGACTTTCCCCCCGAACAACGCGATCCGAGATCGCGCATTTTGTTCGACGAAGTCGCCCCAGCAAAGCCGACCGAAGTGCCGGAGGTTCTGCCAGGATTGGCTTGGTTCCCGATGGACAGTTAACAACGCGCGACAAAAGCGAAAGCGAGTGCAAGACCATGAAACTGAACGAACTCCGCGATAACGAAGGTGCCCGCAAGGGCCGGATGCGCGTCGGGCGCGGCATTGGCTCGGGCAAGGGCAAGACTGCTGGCCGCGGCCAGAAGGGCCAGAAGAGCCGCGAAGGCGTGAGCATCGCCGGCTTCGAAGGCGGCCAGATGCCGCTCCACATGCGGTTGCCGAAGCGCGGCTTCAACAACATCTTCGCCAAGGATTACGCCGAGGTGAACCTGGGCGCGATCCAGAAGGCGATCGAGTCGGGCAAGCTCGTCGTCGACGGTGTCGTCGATCACGCAGCGCTGAAGGCCGCTGGCCTCGCGCGCGGTGGCAAGGACGGCGTGCGCCTGCTCGCCAAGGGTGAGCTGACCACCGTGGTGAGCTTCAAGGTTGCCGGCGCGTCGAAGGGCGCGATCGAGGCGGTCGAGAAGCTCGGCGGCGCGGTCGAGGTGATCCACGTCGTGCCCGCGGCCGAAAAGGCTGCGGCCAAGAAGTACAGCCAGAGCAGCTACAAGCCCGCTGCCAAGGCCTGAGGCGGAACGATCGAGCGGCGGGGGCAACCCCGCCGTTTCGCGTTCCGGCCATTTTCGCCGCCTGTGGCATTAGACAAGCGGCATGGCACCCCTATATGAGCGATTGCGGTGGGCACAGGCCCGCCAAGATTTCCGGGACGATTGACACCAATGGCATCTGCAGCCGACCGAATGAGTTCCAGCATCAGCCTAGCGAAATTCGCGCAGGCGACCGAACTTCGCAAGCGCCTGTGGTTCACGATCGGCGCGCTGATCGTCTTCCGGCTGTTGAGCTATGTCCCGCTGCCCGGCATCGATCCGACCGCGCTCGGGCTGCTGAGTGCGCAGACCACGGGTGGCGTGCTCGACCTGTTCAACAATTTCTCGGGCGGTGCGCTGAAGCGTATGAGCCTGATCGCGCTCGGCGTGACGCCCTATATCTCCGCCTCGATCGCCATCCAGCTCGCGACCTCGCTGTCGCCGACGCTCGCCGCGATCAAGAAGGAAGGCGAAAGCGGGCGCAAGCGGCTCAACCAATATACCCGCTATGGCACGGTCGCGCTGACGATCATCCAGGGCTATTTCATTGCGCAAGGGCTTGAGTCCTTCGGCGCGGCGCAGGGCGTGGCGGCGGTGATCGAACCGGGCATCATGTTCCGCATCGGCGCGGTGGTATCGCTGCTCGGCGGCACGATGTTCCTGATGTGGCTGGGCGAGCAGATCACCAGCCGCGGCATCGGCAATGGCATTTCGCTGATCATCATGGCCGGCATCGTCGCGAACCTGCCCTCGACGCTGTTCAACCTCGCGCAGACCGCGCGTCAGGGCGGGGGCAATGTCACCGATTTCACCGTGGTGCTGATCGGGCTCGCGGTGGCCGGACTGATCCTGTTCATCTGCTTCATGGAACGCGCACAGCGGCGTATCCTGATCCAATATCCGAAGCGCCAGACGCGCACGGGGATGCAGGCTGACCGCAGCCATTTGCCGCTCAAGATCAACACCGCCGGCGTGATCCCGCCGATCTTCGCGTCGACTCTGCTGACCGTCCCGCTGACGATCACCCAGTTCGCGGGCAAGAATGTGTCGGGCGACACGGTGTGGGGCAGCACGATCATCGCGCTCAACCAGTATCTGCAGCATGGATCGCTGCTGTTTATGACCCTCTATGGGCTCGGCATCGTGTTCTTCTCGTTTTTCTACACCGCGATTGTGTTCAATCCGGAGGAAACGGCGGACAATCTGAAGCGCTATGGCGGGTTCATCCCCGGCATCCGTCCGGGCAAGAACACCGAGCTATACTTCGATTATGTGCTGACGCGCATCACCGTGATCGGTGCGGCCTATCTGACGATCATCTGCCTGCTGCCCGAATATCTGGTGTCGGCGCTGAGCATCCCATTTTATCTGGGCGGCACCAGCCTGCTGATCGTCGTCAATGTGACGATGGACACGGTGACGCAGATCCAGAGTCACTTGCTGGCGCATCAATATGGTGATCTGATCAAGAAAGCGAAGCTGAAGGGTGGCCGACTGCGCTAAGCGCGAGCGGCGAAGAGAGAGGAAGCGGGCTTGAACATCATCTTGCTGGGGCCGCCCGGCGCGGGCAAGGGCACCCAGGCGGGCCGCTTGCAGGCCGAACACGGCATGGTCCAGCTCTCGACGGGCGACATGCTGCGCGAAGCCCGGAAAGCCGAAACGCCGCTCGGCCATCAAGTCGCAGCAGTGATGGATTCGGGCGCGCTGGTGTCGGACGAAATCGTCTCGGCGCTGATCGATGAAAAGCTCGGCTCGCTCGACGGCGCGCAGGGCGTGATCTTCGACGGCTATCCACGCACGGCGGCGCAGGCGACTGCGCTCGACGCGCTGCTCGCCGATCATGGCCGTACGCTCGATTATGTCATCGAGCTCGACGTCGATGAAGACGCCTTGGTCGAGCGGATCGTCGGGCGCTATTCCTGCGCCAAATGCGGCACCAATTATCACGACACGTTCAACATGCCCAAGGTTGCGGGCGTGTGCGATGTCTGCGGTTCGACCGACTTCAAACGCCGCGCCGACGATAATGCGGAGACGGTCCGCACGCGTATGGCCGAATATCGCGCAAAGACCGCGCCGATCCTGCCGATCTACGACGCGCGCGGACTGGTGCGCCATGTCGACGGCATGGCTGATATCGCGCATGTGAGCGACGCGATCGAAGCGATCCTCGTCCCGGCCGATTGATCGAACGCAAAGCCGCACACGCTTGCAATTGTAAATTGTCTGAAATTCGGGGGAACGAGGATCATGACGACACGCGCGGAGCTGCTGGCCGAATTGGACGCGGTCGACGCGGTCGCGCGGCAGCTCACGACGATTCCCGCCCGGCGCGACCCTCAGCGCAAACAGGATCTGATCGCAGCACGACGGGAGCTGGCGGGACGAATGGCGGCCGCAATGACGATTGGCGAGCGCTTTGCGCCGATCCGGCAAAATGAATCGCTTTATGCTGAACTGCGGCACCGGGTCAGCGTGCTGCGCGCCGCTATCGCTGATCATCAGGCTCAGTGGTCAGCCGTGGCGATCGATAGCAACGATGAGGCCTATCTTCTGTCAGCATCCAGCGTGCACGGTCAGGCGCGCGCGTTCATGAGCTGGGTCCGTCAGATCGTCGAGGCATCGCCCGAATAGCACGCGTCGCTTGGCGCCACGCAGCCGAACGGCTACGCTCGAGCCATTCGGGGAGGCGATGGCATGCGCTGGCATTTGGCATTTTGGACGTCGATGATCGCGCTGCTGCCGTCGCCGGCCGCCGCCGAAGTTGTTCAGGCCGTCCCTGCCGGGTTTGAGATCACCCAGTCGGTAACGGTCGACAAGCCGATCGATCAGGTCTGGGCGATGCTCGTTGCGCCGCAAAAATGGTGGGACAAGGAACACACCTACTCCGGCGACAGCGCCAATCTGTACCTCGACCCACAGGCGACCGGCTGTTTCTGCGAAAAGCTGCCGGGCAAGGGCAGCGTCGAACATGGTCATGTCGTTTATGTCGAGGCCCCGCGCGCGCTGCGGCTGCACAGCGCGCTGGGCCCGTTGCAGATCGAGGGCGCGACCGGTGCGCTGACGTTTACGCTCGAACCCGAAGGCGAGGGGGCGACGAAAGTGCGGTTGAGCTATGTCGTCGGCGGTTATATTCGCGGCGGCAGCGAGGTGATCGCGCCGCTGGTTGATCGGGTGCTGGGCACTCAACTCACCCGGCTCAAGGCGGCGAGCGAGGCGGCCCCGCTACCCGATGCCGAGGCGAAGCCCGCCAAATAACGCGCCTTTCCAAAGCGTGAAATTGCTGCCGACTCGCTTGACACGGTGATTTCACGGCCCTAGATGCCCCTTCTTCCGAAACACCGGGGACCGGCGGCGCATGTTGGCGCACGCCGGTATCGTGCGTTACTCGGATTGGACGCGATGAGATGGATCGGGTGCAGCCATGCCCCGAACCGTGGAGCAGGAGATCAAATTACATGGCACGTATTGCGGGCGTCAACATCCCGACCAACAAGCGCGTCGTCATTGCGCTTACCTATATCCACGGCATTGGCCCGCACAAGGCCAAGCAGATCACCGAAAAGCTCGGCATCGATACCGCGCGTCGCGTGCAGGACCTGACCGATCAGGAAGTGCTGCAGATCCGCGAGACGATCGACGCCGACCATACCGTCGAGGGCGATCTTCGCCGCGAGACGTCGGTCAACATCAAGCGCCTGATGGACCTCGCCTGCTATCGCGGCTTGCGTCATCGCAAGGGGCTGCCGGTGCGCGGCCAGCGCACGCACACCAACGCGCGCACCCGCAAGGGCAAGGCCAAGCCGATCGCGGGCAAGAAGAAGTAAGTCGTCCCGAGGACGATTTACTCCGCCGGAGGCAGGTTTCCACGGGGGAACACCTTCGGCGTCAGCTAAGGATTAGGAATTCGACATGGCACGTGAACCGCAGCGTATCCGCCGCAGGGAACGCAAGAATATCACTTCCGGCGTCGCGCATGTGAACGCCAGCTTCAACAACACGATGATCACGATCACCGATGCCCAGGGCAACGCGATTTCGTGGTCGTCGGCGGGCATGATGGGGTTCAAGGGGTCGCGCAAGTCGACGCCTTACGCCGCGCAGGTCGCCGCCGAGGACGCTGGCCGCAAGGCCGCCGAACACGGCGTGCGCACGCTTGAGGTCGAGGTCAAGGGCCCGGGTTCGGGCCGTGAATCGGCGCTGCGCGCGTTGCAGGCGGTCGGTTTCCAGATCACCTCGATCCGCGACGTTACCTCGATCCCGCACAATGGCGTGCGTCCGTCGAAGCGTCGCCGCGTCTGAATTCGGCGCTCGCGCGTCGGCCCGTTCGGGACCGGCTGCGGCGAGTCCTCCACCCTGCGGCGCTTTCGCCCGGCGCCGCGCTCAACTAGGGGAAGCCCGTGTCCGTCAATGCAAAGAACTGGCAGGAATTGAAGAAGCCGAACGCGCTCGAGCGTAAGCCGAGCGGAGACGGCAAGCGCAAGGCGACCTTCGTCGCCGAACCGCTTGAGCGTGGTTTTGGCCTGACGCTCGGCAATGCGCTGCGGCGCGTGCTGCTCTCGTCGCTCCAAGGCGCGGCGGTCACGTCGATCAAGATCGAAAATGTGCTGCACGAATTCTCGTCGCTCGCGGGCGTCCGCGAAGACGTGACCGACATCGTCCTGAACGTGAAGCAGATCGCGCTGAAGATGCAGGGCGAAGGCCCGAAGCGGCTCCAGCTGTCGGCAACCGGCCCTGGCGAAGTCAAGGCGGGCGATATTGCCGTGTCGGGCGACATCGAAGTGATGAACCCCGAGCTGGTCATTTGCCACCTCGACGATGGCGCGACGCTCAACATGGAACTCACCGCCGATATCGGGAAGGGCTATGTGCCCACAATCGCCAACCGCCCGGCCGATGCGCCGATCGGCCTGATCCCGATCGACGCTTTGTACTCGCCGGTGCGCCAGGTCAGCTACAAGGTCGAGAACACCCGCGTCGGGCAGGAACTCGATTACGACAAGCTGACGCTGACGATCGAGACCGACGGCACGGTAACGCCTGATGATGCGGTCGCCTATGCGGGTCGCATCTTGCAGGACCAGCTCGCGCTGTTCGTCCACTTTGACGAATCGGCGATCGTGCGCTCGGCACCGACCGGCGTTGCGGCACCCGCATCGGGTGGCGAAGTCGCGGGCGACACCCAGCAGATCAATCGTTACCTGCTCAAGAAGGTCGACGAGCTCGAACTGTCGGTGCGTTCGGCGAACTGCCTGAAGAACGACAACATCATCTACATCGGCGATCTGGTCCAGAAGACCGAAGCCGAGATGCTGCGCACGCCGAACTTCGGTCGCAAGTCGCTCAACGAGATCAAGGAAGTGCTGTCGTCGATGGGCCTGCGGCTGGGGATGGAAATCCCGGGCTGGCCGCCGGAGAACATCGAAGAGATGGCGAAGAAGCTTGAGCAGGAGATTATGGGGTGATCGCAGGCGAATAGCGCAAGCTATTCGCCGTCTCGGCGATCACCTCGGACGGCCTCGCGTAGCGAGGACCGACGACGCGGCTTTGCCGCGGCGGTGCTTGAAGAAGAAGGCCCTCACCCAACCCTCTCCCATGAAGATGGGAGAGCGCTAAGAAGAGGGAGAAGGCAAAGGGTGGCGGCCTCTAACAGCCACCTGGTCTGGGGTACCTAATCCGGCCCCTTAACGAACGAAGGACAAACACATGCGTCATCGCGTAGGCGGTCGTAAACTTTCGCGGACTTCGGCCCACCGCACAGCCCTGTTCCGCAACATGGCGGCAGCGCTCATCAAGCACGAGCAGATCACCACGACCTTGCCCAAGGCCAAGGAACTGCGCCCCTATGTCGAAAAGCTGATCACGCTGGCGAAGAAGGGTGGCCTGTCGAACCGTCGCCTCGCGCATGCGCGGCTGCTCGACGAGACGCAGCTAGCGAAGCTGTTCGACGTGCTGGCCGCGCGCTATGCCGACCGCAACGGCGGCTATACCCGCATCATCAAGACCGGCCCGCGCGCTTCGGACGCGTCGGCGATGGCGATCATCGAATTCGTCGATCGCGACGTCGATGCCAAGGGCCAGGATTCGGGTCCGGTGCTGAACGACGACGCCGAGTTTGACGAAGCGGCGTAAGCGCTGGTCGATCTCACCTTCAGGGCTTCACAAAGGAGTCGCAGGCGCTAGGCTTGCGGCTCCTTTGCCTTTTGGGGGTCCGTTGACATGCGTTTGAGCCCGTTGTTTTTGCTTGGCCTGCCTATTGCCGCCATGGCGGTTGCCCAACCCCCGGAGACTGGCTTGAAATATCCCGAAACGCGCCGCGTCGATGTCGTCGACGAGCAATTCGGCGTGAAGGTCGCTGATCCCTATCGCTGGCTCGAAAATGACGTGCGCAAGGACACCGAAGTGCGTGCCTGGGTCGATGCCGAAAATGCGGTGACCAACGGTTATCTGGCAACCTTGCCGTCGCGCGAGTTGTTCAAGGCGCGGATGAAGCAGTTGTTCGATTATGAGCGCTTCGGCGTGCCGGTGAAGCAGGGCGGGCGCTATTTTTATTCGCGTAACAGCGGCCTGCAGAACCAGTCGGTGCTCTACGTCCGCGACAGTTTGAGCGGGCCGGGCCGCGTGCTGATCGACCCCAATGGCTGGGCGAAGGATGGCGCGACGGCGCTTGCCGAATGGCGGCCGTCGCCCGATGGGACGAAGCTGCTCTACACGATTCAGGATGGCGGCACCGACTGGCGCACGATGAAAGTGCTCGACGTCGCGACCGGCGA
>NZ_JAIEPC010000102.1 GCF_019749955.1 Sphingomonas sp. | reverse complement strand
GGCGTGGCAAGGATTGAACTTGCGACCCCTGCGATGTCAACACAGTGCTCTACCACTGAGCTACACGCCCACGGGAAGGGCGCCATACCCGGCACCCTTCATGCTTGCAACCCTCAATGCCGCCCGGTGATGCTTTCCACTTCGAACAGCCGGTCGACCTCCAGCACCAGATCGCGCAAATGGAACGGCTTTGACAGCACGCGCGCCTGCGGCATCGCTTTGCCCGCCTTCAGCGTGACGGCGGCAAAGCCGGTAATGAACATCACGCGCAGATCGGGGCACATCTCGCCCGCCTTTTGCGCCAGTTCGATGCCGTCCATTTCGGGCATCACAATATCGGTCAGCAACAGGTCGAACGGCTCGGTTTCGAGCAGCGGAATCGCGGCCGTCCCGCGATCGACCGCACTGACGGCATAGCCCGAGCGTTCGAGCGCGCGCGTCAGATATTCGCGCATTACCCGATCATCTTCTGCAAGCAGGATTCGTATCATCGCCGGTTCGCTTCCCTTCGCAGGCCATATTATGCGCGAAGCCTTTAAGATTTTCCAGCACGGCGCGGCGATTGCGAGCGCATCGTCGCGCGCCTAAGCCAGACGGGCGATGGCCATCCAAAATCCCAGCTTCGATCGACACGGACCGGCGCTTCCAGCCAGCCCGGTGGTCGTGTCGGTGCCGCACGGCGGGCGCGATTATCCAGCCGCGATGGTAGCCGCGATCCGCGTGCCGATCGCCGATCTGATCGCGCTCGAAGACCGGCACATCGATTCGCTGGCGCTGGCCGCACATCGCGGCGAGACGATGCTCATTCAGCGCCGTCCCCGCGCGTGGATCGACCTCAACCGCAGCGAGCAGGAGCGCGATCCGCTGCTCGACGACGGCGCCGATCCGCGCCGCCAGCCTGCGCCCTCGCTCAAGCTGCGCAGCGGATTGGGGCTGGTGCCGCGCCGCGTCGGCATGGTCGACGAAATCTGGCGCGGACGGCTGCGCGCGCATGATGTCGCGGCGCGAATCACGCACGACCACCGCCCCTATCATGCCGCGCTCGCTCAGGCGCTGGCGGCGGCGCGGGCACGCTTCGGCGTCGCGGTGCTGGTCGATCTCCATTCGATGCCGCCGCTCGGCGCGCTGGGCGAGGTGGCGCAGATCGTGTTCGGCGACCGGTTCGGGCGCAGCGCCGCCGCGCGCTTCGTCAGCCGGATCGAGGCCGAAGCCGATGCCGCCGGAATCGCCCATGCGCTCAACACACCCTATGCCGGTGGCCATATCCTCGACGTGCATGCAGCCCCTGCGAGCGAGATTCACGCGATTCAGATCGAAGTCGACCGGCGGCTCTACCTTGATGCGGCGTTCGACCTGCCGGGGCCGGGGCTGGCGGCGAGCGCACGGCTGCTGCGGCGCATGCTCGCCGCGCTCGCCGATGAAGCGCGCGCCACGCAACTGCCGATCGCGGCCGAATAGCGGCGCGACCTGATAAAAAAACCACCTCGTGCTTTCGCACGAGGTGGCCAAGGTTCAGGGAGGGCAGAGCCGAAGCTCCGCCGCGCGGCGTCGCGAAAGGGGGGGGACACGAGCCGCGCACCACCAATATAGGCGACCCGCAAGGCGGGTTCAAGCCGCGCGCTTCGCAATCGCAAAAATCAATAATTTGGGGCCGCGCGCTCAAGAATAGCGCAGAAGGCCGCGGTGGCCGCACAGATTGACAAGCGCGACTCGTTCTCTCAATGTTCCAATCGTTGTGGGAGATCGGAAATGCGGGGAAGTTGCTGCTGCGGTACTGTGCAATTTGAGCTTACATCGCCCCCGACGATGATGGCGACCTGCCATTGCGCACGGTGCCGCAAAGTCGGCGCGAGTACCTTTGTTTTCGTCAAGGCCGAAGACCTGCGGTGGCTGTCGGGGCGCGATCAGGTCCAGCGCTATGAACCCGCGCCACCCTATCAATATGCCCGATGCTTCTGCAAAATCTGTGGGACGGCGCTTGGCGAGATTATTTCCGACCAACCGAGCTTTCCGATTTCGGCGAACGCTCTGGACGACGATCCTGGCGTGAGAAACCGGTTCCATGAATTCGTGGCCGAAAAGCCGGCATGGTATGACATTAGCGACGGCGCCAAGCAGTTCGAGCGCCATCCGGTCAAATCCTGATCGCTAGCGTCTATACCGAGCCGGCCCGGCCGGGCGCCGAGCTTCAACGATCGCGGCCCGTGATGTTCCGGATAGTTTCGCTTGACATTTACAACCAATTGGGTTATAAATGCGTCCGTCATTCCAACCGTATCCGGCCGGTGCGCAAGTGGAATGATGGCTGCGATCGGCAGGGCTAAACCCCGACCGATCAATCGACCGGCGCGGAGCCATCCGTGGAAAGAAGACGGATTTTCCGCAACTGGGCGGTGAGGGAGACCAGGCTAAATGCACGCGAAGCAGCGGTGGCGGGATTCGTCCCATCACCGGTGTGGATGCCACTTTAACCGGTGTCGGAGCCGGAGCGTGCCCCTTCATCGTCGACTTGCCAAGCCTTGACGCTTGCAAATTGAGACTACCCAAAGTCGTCAAGCCCCGGATGCCCGTGGCAGGACGCGCCGGTCGATCGCCTCCCTCGTTTCCCCGCGAGCGCGTATCATCGCGCCCGCGCGCTTTGGCGCGTCTGCCATCTGGATCGGCTTTGAGGCGCGCTGCCCCCCGCTTGCCCTGAGCTTGCCGAAGGGCCGTCCTTCTTCTGCGATCGGCTCGCAAAAGAAAGACAGTGCTTCGACTAGCTCAGCACGAACGGGTTGAAGGTGAATTCAGCCAGATTTACCCGCCTCGTCAGAACGACAGTTCGGGCACCGGCATTTTGCCCTGCGTCACCTGCCGCTCGAAAATCTCACGCATCAGCGCGAGCGAGAAGAGGTGGGCATAAAGCAGCGGCAGCATCCCCGACTGCGACATTTTGCGCAAAGTGTCGCCGCGCAGATCGGCCAGCTTGTTTTCATCGACCATCTGGAAGCCGCGATAGATGAAGGGCTTGTCGGCGCCCTGCGGCTGGATCGTCACTTCGCCGTCCATCAGCAAGCCGCTTTCCTTCAGCTCGTTCATGAACGACTGGGTGCGCGCCCCGGCCTGTTCGAACATTTCGTTGAACTGGAGGACGTTCTTGGTGAATTCGGTCGGCTGGCCATCGGCAAACAGTGCCTCGCCATCATCGAGCTTGCCGATCGCGTCATAGGTCGGGTCGAAGCACAGCGACAATTCCTGCGCATCAGGCGTCAGCCGCGCGAGCATATAGGGATAGCGGCGGATATAGGCCGGCACGTAGAGCGTGTTGTCGAGCAGCGCACCTTCGTTATCAACGAAGACGTTCACGCCTTCGTTCAGGCCCATCAGCGCGAGCGGAATCGGCTCGTCACCGCTCGAAAAGACGATCGGCATGAAGCGCTGGGCCAGCGCGAATTCGTCGACCGTGATCGGAATCGCATGCTGGTTGACCAGGAACGGTGCCTTGTCCTGCGGCTTGGCGCGGAAATCGCCGTGAAGCTGGCTCGAAAGCGGCTCAAGGCCGTTGTAGAAAAGCGGAAGCTGTTGCGGCGCGCTGGCCATCGAAAAATCTCCATCAGAACGAAAGGCCAAGTCCCCTCGGGCCCTACGAGTCGCAGCCCTTATGGCGCGGCGCGGCGCGGCGCAAGCGCGACGAGCTTGCCGGGGTTCATCAGTGCCTTCGGATCAAGCGCGCCCTTGATCGCACGCAGCATCGCGAGGCGCGCCGGGCTCGACAGGCGTTCGAGCTCGTGGAGCTTCATCTGGCCAATGCCATGCTCGGCCGAGATCGATCCCCCGGCCGCCACGACGAGGTCATAGACCATATGGCTTGCGGCTTCGCCGACCTCGGCGCGCCAGCGTTTGGCATCGACACCGCGCGGTGCATTGACGTGGAAATGGACATTGCCGTCGCCGAGATGCCCGAAGGCGCTGGCGTGGACGCCCGGAAATGCCGCTTCGACATGGGCGGCGGCGCGCAGCATGAAGTCGGGCATCGCATCGACGGGCACCGAAATATCATGCGCCATCGTCGGCCCTTCGGCGCGTTCGGCCTCCGAAATCGAATCGCGAAGCCGCCAAAAGGCTTCGGCCTGGGCTTCGTTCACCGCGACCACGCCGTCCTGCGCCAACCCCGCCGAGAGCACCCCGGCCACCAGTGCCTCCAGCGCTGGCTGCGCTTCGATGCCCTGGCTTTGCGACACATAATCGATCAGCACATGCCAGGCATGCGCGCCGACCAGCGGGGAGCGCGTGCCGGGAATGTGCTTGAGCACCAGATCGAGCGCGAGCTTGGGCACCAGTTCGAAGCTTTCGATCGCCGCCCCCGATTGCGCTTCCATCGCGCGCAGGATCTTGAGCGCGTCCCCCGGCGACTCGACCGCCAGCCACCCCGTCGCGCGGTCGATCGCCGCCGGGACCAGCCGCAACGTCGCCGCCGTCACCACCCCCAGCGTGCCCTCCGCGCCGATCAGCAGCTCCTTCAGATCATAGCCGCGATTGTCTTTCTTAAGCGCGGCCAGCCCTTCGTACAGCGAGCCATCGGGCAGCACCGCTTCGATGCCCGCCACCAGCGACCGCATCGTCCCGAAGCGCAGTACTTGCGTGCCGCCCGCATTGGTCGAGACGAGACCGCCGATCGTCGCCGACCCGCGCGCGCCCAGCGTCAACGGAAAGCGGCGCCCGGCCTCATGCGCGGCGGTATGCAAATTCGCGAGGATCACCCCCGCCTCGGCCACCGCCAGATGGGCATCGGCATCGACCGAGCGAATCCGGTTGAGCCGCCGGGTCGAGAGAATCAGCGCCGAACCATCCTCGGGCGGCGTTGCCCCACCGACCATTGAGGTATTCCCGCCCTGCGGCACCAGCGCCACCCCCGCCGTATGCGCCATGCCGACGATCGCCGCCGCCGCCGCCGTCGACCCCGGCGCGAGAATCGCCCGCGCCGCGCCGTGGTAGCGCCCACGCCAGTCGCTGAGCCACGGCGCGATATCGTGCGGATCGTCGACCACTGCCTTGGCGCCAAAACGGGCGCGCACCGAGTCGATCAGGCTGGCTTGGGCATCGATCATGCGATGCGCGCTACCACGTGACATCGCGCACGCCAATTCATCGCCCAATTCATCGCCCAATTCATCGACTGTTCAACCAGCCCTACTATGCCGATAAGTGATCATGATTCCCGCATTCACCCTTTTGGCGATCACGATGCTCGGCGATCCCGGCGAAGGCCAGGCATTGGCCCAGCTCACGATCCGTCAGCGCGTCGTCATCCGCGTGCCGCGCCTCGCGCCGGTCAAGCCGATCGTGTGGCGCGAAAAGCGCGCGGATCGCTGCACCGCGCTCGACGGGATCGCCGGGGCCGCCTTCACCAACAATGGCAGCGTCGACATTTATTTCAGCGACGGTCGCCGCCTGCGCGCGCTGCTGGGGGACAAATGCCCCGCGATCGATTTCTATTCGGGTTTCTACATCAAGCGCGCAGAGGACGGGCAGGTCTGCGCCAAGCGCGATGCGGTCCGCTCGCGATCGGGCGCAGCGTGCGAAATCCGCGCCTTTCGGCGGCTGATCCCCAAGCCCTAAACCAAGCCGCAACCTTGACAAGCGCGGTGGAATCCGCAAGCGCTTCGCGACGTTTCCCCGGCAGTGGCCGGGCATTTCCGGACACATTATGACCTTTGCCGATCTCGGCCTTTCCGACGAACTTCTGCGCGCGGTCACTGAATCGGGCTACACCGAACCCACGCCCATTCAGGCGAGCGCCATCCCCTCGGTCCTGATGATGCGCGACATCATTGGCGTGGCCCAGACGGGCACGGGCAAGACCGCCAGCTTCGTGCTGCCGATGATCGATATTCTTGCGCACGGCCGCAGCCGCGCCCGCATGCCGCGCTCGCTGATCCTCGAGCCGACGCGCGAACTCGCCGCCCAGGTGGCGGAGAATTTCGAGAAGTACGGCAAATATCACAAGCTATCGATGGCGCTCCTCATCGGTGGCGTGTCGATGGGCGACCAGCTTGCCGCGCTCGAAAAGGGCGTCGACGTGCTGATCGCGACGCCCGGGCGGCTGATGGACTTGTTCGGGCGCGGCAAGATCATGCTCAACGGCTGTTCGCTGCTGGTGATCGACGAAGCCGATCGCATGCTCGACATGGGGTTCATCCCCGATATCGAGGAAATTTGCACCAAGCTGCCCAAGGCGCGTCAGACCCTGCTCTTCTCGGCGACGATGCCCCCGCCGATCAAGAAGCTCGCCGACAAATTCCTCGATAATCCGAAAACGATCGAAGTCGCGCGGCCCGCGACCACCAACATCAACATCAAGCAATATCTGGTCCCCGTCAGCGCCGCCAAGAAGCGCGACCGGCTGATCGGCCTGCTCGGCGACGATGTCCGCACCGCGATCATCTTCTGCAATCGCAAGACGACGGTGCGCGATCTCAACAAAATCCTGAAGCGCGAAGGCATGCGGTCGGGCGAAATCCACGGCGACATGGAGCAATCCGAACGCATCGCCGAGCTCGATCGCTTCAAGAACGGCGACATCAACATCCTCGTCGCCTCCGACGTTGCCGCGCGCGGGCTCGACATCAAGGGTGTCAGCCATGTCTTCAACTATGACGCGCCGTGGCACCCCGATGATTATGTCCACCGCATCGGCCGCACCGGTCGCGCAGGCGCAACCGGCATCGCCTTCACGCTGATCACCCCTGACGATGCCGAGAATATCGCCAATATCGAAAAGCTGACCGGCCAGGTGATCGAGCGGATCGGCGCGCCCGACGCGGCAGCGGTCGACGCACCGCCGGCCCGCTCGCGCGCCAAGCCGAAGAAGGAAGTCGAAGCGGCGCCCGAGGCCGTCGAGGATGACGCCCCGCGCCCCAAGCGCAGCCGTCGTGGCGGTGCCAGGCGCGCCGAACCGGTCGATGCCCCTATCGATACGCCAGCCGAAGCCGCGCCCGCGCCGGTCAAGGCCGCGCCACGACCGGCGCCGCCGCGCGCGCCTGCACGCGGCTATCCCACCGCCGAGCCGATCACCCACAGCAGCGATCCGGTGGGCGAGGACAAATGGGAAGGCCCCTTCCCCGATTTCCTCCGGTCGACGCTCGGCTAGATTCGCATGCGCGTGACCGTGTCCGACCGCGCGGTCGCCAGCCCGTGCATCAATATCTGCGACATCGATGCGACGGGCCTTTGCACCGGCTGCGCGCGCACGCTCGACGAAATCGCGCGCTGGGGCAGCGAGAGCAGCGCATGGCGGGCGTCGGTCATCGCCGCATTACCCGCGCGGCGCTCAAGCTGTAGTCGCTAACCTTCGTTCAATCGTGGGTCGCACCCGCGGCGAGCAAGGACGATATCGCCCCTACCACTTCGGCTGTGGCAAAGGGTTTCGCGATCATCACGCTGCCGGGCACACCCATCGACGCCCAGTGATGCTCGCTCGCCGCGCTGACATAGACGATCGGCAGTGTCGCGAATTGGGCGCGGGCTTCGCGCGCGACTTGCCAGCCATCAGGCCCGTCGCCCAAATTGATATCGGTCACCAATACGCCGAGTTCGGCACCGTGCGCAGCAATTTGGCGGCGCGCCTGCTGGGCATCGTCAGCAACCAGCACTTGATAGCCGGCCGCGCAAAGCGCCGCGACCACGCCGTCCTGAATAAGGACATCATCTTCGACATATAGCAGCATTTTCGGCCTCAAATCGGTCACGAATCGGCTTTCATGGGGTCGTCATGCAGCAACGAACGGCGGCGCGGAAAAGTGCCCGAGCGCGATCAGTGGTGGTGGATGATCGCCACGCGGGTGCCCGGATGCGTATCGCTGATTGTGACCGTCGCTTCGAGCTGACGCGACAGCGCCTCGACAATACCCGTGCCGAGCCCGGGCTGCCGCGTTGCCTCGTCGCCCGGCATGCCGACGCCATTGTCCTCGACGCTCAGCTCCCAGCCTGTCGGGCGCGACCGATAGTCGACCGTGATCTTGCCCGCCGCTGCGCGATCGGGAAACGCGTGCTTCAGCGCGTTGATCACCAATTCGGTGACGATCAAGCCGAGGCTGACCGACACTTCCGATGACGTGACAGTGTCGTCGACGATCGGCGTCAGCGTCAGCGTCAGCAGATTATGGTCATAGATCATCGACGCGCCGATGCTGTCGCACAGATCGGCGAAATAGGTTTTCAACACGACATCGCCCGATTTGGCCGAGGCGAGCTGGCGCTGGAGCGTGGCGATCGACATCACCCGGTGGTGTGCATCGTTCAAATGGCTACGCGCCTCGTCCGACTGAACCTTGCGCGCGCTTTGTAGCAGCACGCTGGCGATGATCTGAAGGCTGTTGGCGACGCGGTGCTGCAATTCGAGCATCAACACCTGCTTTTCGCGGACGACATCGTCTTTCTGCTTTTCGATCCGGCGTGCATCGGTGACGTCGGTGACTGCCAGCACGATGAGGACGCCTTGCGCGTCCGAATAGCTCAGCTTGTGCGCGTTGACGATCAGGCACCGCGTCGCCTGCCCGAGGCGGACCAGATCAAATTCATAGGCGGTGATCGCGGCCTGTCCCGCCGCGGTCGCGCGCAGCAGCGATCGCAGTTGCGGCGCCGCCCATTCGCCATCGCCGAGCGCTGACATCGCCTTGCCGACGACTTGATCGGGATCAAGGCCGAACGCGCTGCAAAAGGAGCCGCTCGCGGCAACAACGGCCAGATCGGCGTCGATCAGCAGCAGCGGTGTGGCGGACGAAAAGACAAGCGCCATGCCAAGGCTGCTCGCTGCCTGCGCAGGAAGGGGCGTAAAAAATTCCACGGCCGAAGCCTTCGGGAGCCGGAGGCTCGCGGAGGACGAGTCATTCCCGGTAGCGACACGTTGCAGGCGCTGCACCCGGCGTGCCGGGGGTTCGACCGTCTGATGCCAATTCAATGTAGCACCAAATGTGCCTGATGCCCTAAGCTATTCGGCGCGCGGCTTTTCGCGCCGTGCAGCTATGCCTCGACTGGTGCCGCAGCCGCCGCGATCAGCGCATCGTCCTTGGCATTGGCACGGGCATAGGCCGGACGCGCAAGGATTCGGTCGAGATAGGACGTGAAGCCGTCGCGCTTGGGCAACGTGCCGAACTGCGTGCCCCAGGCGATTTGCGACCCGAGATAGACATCGGCGGCGCTGAATTGCTCGCCCGCAACATAGGGCGTCGCCGACACGGCGGACTCAAGCACATCGACCATTTTGTCGAAACTGCCAAAGCCGATCATGCCCGATCGTTCAGCGGGCGGTTCGACCCCCAGCGACTTCATCGTAACTGCCTGTTCGACCGGCCCCGCCGCGAAGAACAGCCAGCGGTAATAGGCCGCACGCTGGTCAACCGGCGGCGCCAGCCCTGCGTCGGGAAAGGCATCGGCGAGATAGGCGCAGATCGCCGGGCATTCGGTGACGACATGGCCGTTGTGGACGATCGCCGGGACCTTCCCCATCGGATTGATCGCCCGATAATCGCCCGCCTTCATGCTCGATGCGTAATCGAGCACGACGGTTTCATACTCGGCGCCGGCTTCCTCCAGCATCCAGCGCGCGATCCGCCCGCGTGACATTGGATTGGTGTAGAATGTCAGCCCGTCCGCCATTGCGACTCTCCCCGGTCATCGCGAACGAAGTGAGAACATCTGCGCCGAAGAGTCAACCCGCTTTGCGATACCACCAGACGCCGTCGACGACGTCCTTCACCGCGCGCCCCTCGACTTCGAGGCGGCGCAGATGCGCGAGCGATTCGCCGGTCGCCATGCCGAGCAGCTCGGGGCCAATCGCGCGGCGGAACAGCCGGCCGAAGCAATCGACCGAGCGGCGCGGCGCTTCGCCGATGAAGACTTCGAGTTCGTCGAGCCGGTCGCGATGCTCACGGTCGAGCGCGTCGAGCCGCACATGCAGCCCGGTGAAGACATCGCCGTGCGACGGCAGCACCGTCAGATCGGCGGGCAATTGCTTGAGCTTGGCGAGCGAGTCGAGCCAGTCGCCGAGCGGGTCGCCTTCGGGCTCGGTCACGCCCAGCGAGATGTTCGAGCTGATCCGCGGCAACAACTGGTCACCCGAAATCAGGATACCGCGCTCGGCATCGAGCAGGCAGGCGTGCTCGGGGCTGTGGCCATTGCCGGTCACAATCTGCCAGCGCCGCCCGCCGATCATCAGCACTTGCCCATCGACCAGCCGCCGATAGCCAAGCGGCAGCGGCGTGATGATCCGGCGAAAGCCCGACCAGCCGCGCGCCTTGCCGCGCTCGATTGCTTCCGCATCCCAACCCGCGCCGCGCCAGAAGCTGATCATCTCGTGCGGCACCGCATCGCGCGCATCGGCGGCGAGCATCCGCGCGGTCAGCCATTCGCCGCGCGTCATTTCGAGCGGGCAGCCGTGGTGATCGCACATCCACCCGGCCAACCCGATATGATCGGGGTGCATGTGCGTGCCGATCACCCGCGTCAGCCGCACGCCATCCAGCGCGCCACCCCGGAACAGTGCTTTCCAGTCGTCGCGCGTCGGCGCGAGGTTCATGCCGGTGTCGACCAGCGCGGCACCCGGCCCGGTCGCGTCTTCGTCGTCGATCAGCCAGCAGTTGATGTGCCGCAGCGGCCCGGGCACCACCAGCCGCACCCAGTGCAGCCCTTCGGCGACCTGCATCGTCTGCTGCGGCTCGGGGCCGACATGCCCGAACGGATAGGTCAGCCCGCGATGGCTGGTGGGCACGAAGCTCGCATCGGGGACGAGCGCAGCGTCGGCGCTGATCTTCACGCGGCGCGTTTAGGCGCGCTTGAACGGATCGTGCAAGCCACCCGGCAGCAGCGCGGCATCGCCACCCTCGGCATCGCGCGCGGCCTGATCGCGCTCGTTGCGCAGCGACTGGATCAGCGCGGCACGGTCGCCTTCGAGCTTGTTGTCGACGGGCGCTTCGATTCCCGCCGCCTTCGCCGCCTTGGCAACGATCGCGTCGAGTTCGCGCTGCGAGCACAAGCCCAGCGTCACCGGGTCCTTCGGGGTGATGTTGGCGATGTTCCAATGGCTGCGGTCGCGGATCGCCGCGATCGTCGTGCGCGTGGTGCCGATCAGATTGCCGATCGCGCCGTCCGTAATCTCGGGGTGATTGCGGATGATCCAGGCAATGCCGTCGGGCTTGTCCTGCCGCTTCGACACCGGCGTGTAGCGCGGCCCCTTGGTGCGACGGACCTGATCGGGGCCCTTCGACATTTTGAGCGTGTAGTTCGGGTCGGCTTGGCCCTTTTCAATCTCGTCCTGCGTCAGCTCATGCGCGCGCACCGGATCGCGGCCCGTCAGCTTGGTCGCGGCGGTATCATCGGCGATGGCCTGCACTTCAAGGATGTGCAGCCCGCAGAATTCGGCGATCTGCTCAAAACTGAGCGCGGTATTGTCGACCAGCCACGAAGCAGTGGCATGGGGCATGAGCGGCTGGGCCATGCGAAATCTCCTGGAAACAATAAGGGCCACCCCTTGCGGAGTGGCCTCTGACCCATAGGACTTAGTGCGGATGCGCAGGCGAGGCAAGGCGCGAGTGCAGCGCGCCGAAACGCGGCGGCGCGGGGCTGGTCTTGCCGCGCATTGTCCCCCATCTGTTGCGCATGATCAGAATTGCCCGATGAGCGTCGCCTTCCGCCGCGAAAGCGACGAAGAACATATGGAACCGCGCTTCGAACTGCCGCTGCCGCCGGGGCCTAATCTGGTGACGGCGCGGGGACTTGCGCTGACGCTCGCCGCGCTCGACGGTGTCAATGCCGAGGTGCGCGACGAAGCCGATCCGGTGAAGCTCGCCGAATTGAAGCGCACCCAGCGCTACTGGCAGACGCGCGCCGCAACAGCCGAACTCGCGCCGGTGCCATCCGGCGATGCCGTCGCCTTCGGGTGCCGCGTCACGCTCGACCTGAACGGCGCGCGCCGGGTGATCGACATCGTCGGCGATGACGAAGCCGAACCATCGGCCGGCCGCCTCGCCTTCTCCGCCCCGCTCGCCCGCGCGGTGATCGGCGCCGAAGTCGGCGAGGTTCTCGACCTTGGCGAGCGGCTCGAGGCGATCGAGATCATCGCGATCGAAGCGGTCCCGGCAGAGGGCTGACCCCGCGCACACGGCCCAAAATGTGGCGCAGGCAACCATTAAGTAACGACTTTGGCGATACTTAGGACCGGGAAGTGCATTCCCGAAATAACGCCCGTTTGTCGTTACAGCGGGCCGTTCCGAAGGGTGTCACCGGCGTTACGGCCGCTAAGGGTGGAGTAGTTCGATGGATCGCATGCCTTGGTTCTATCCGCTTTGGGCATTGATCGGCTTTTGGGCTTGGGCGGTTCATGTCGCGACGGGCTTCATGAACAATCTGATCAACGCGCATAGCGGTCGGCGGTCGGGGATCATCGGGATGCTCGATTCGGTCACCAATGCGCTGCTCGTGACGCCGCTGGGGCGGCCGCTGACCGTCGGGTTACTGGTGATTGCTGGGGCCGCATCGGCGATCTGGCTTTATCAGGCTCGGCGACGGGATCTGGCGTGATGGTTGTGCAGAAATCCTCGTTCCAGACGGAACGCCACGCATGAGCAGCACCGCCGTCTGGGCCAGCACGGTAATGGTCAGTCTTCACGGCAAGATGTTTTTTGAGAATGCGCTGGTCGATGTGCCGTATGATCCTGACCTAGGCGGCGTGGACAAATTTGAGCCAGTATCTGGCGGCGGCGATATGGACCATGCTGAGGAAGCTTTCGGCGAG
>NZ_JAIEPC010000030.1 GCF_019749955.1 Sphingomonas sp. | reverse complement strand
GCGATAAAGGCGCCTGCAACCGCTTCCATATTGGCGAGCCTGCCATCAACGGTCGACACGCGAACCTGCAGGCCGTCAAGCTCTTGCACAACGGCTTCAGTGTCGGCGCGAATGGCGGTGATGGTGTTGGACATGGTATCGGCCGCCAGCGCCGTTTCATCGACCGCCGCCGTGATCGCGGCGACGGTTCGGGCGTGCGCGCTCATCGCGTCGCGGATGTTGGCTGCCCGATCGGCAACGGCGGTGATGGTCGATTTGACCGAGGCATTGGTATCGACCGTTGATTGCGTCGCGACCTGAATCGCCGCGATCTTGGCGGCGATATCGTCGGTCGCGCGCGCGGTCTGGTTGGCGAGGCTCTTTACTTCCTGTGCGACGACGGCAAACCCGCGCCCGGCATCGCCTGCCCGTGCGGCTTCGATCGTCGCGTTGAGCGCGAGCAAATTGGTCTGCCCGGCGATGTCGCGGATCAGGCCCAGGATCGATTCGATCGACTTGGCATGGGCCGATAGCGCCTGCGACATGCCAACGGCGGCCTCGGCTTGGTTGCTGGCGTCCAGCGCAATCTCGGCGGCGGTATCGACTTCACGGCGGGCATGGTCGATCGCGCGGATCAGGTCGGCCGCGCTATGGGCGGCTTCGCGCATGGCGAGTGCCGACTCGTCGGCCGCAATGGCGACCTCGGACGCCTTGTCCAGCGTGCTGCGGGCAGCATTCGCGGTTTCCTGCGTATGGGTGCGCAGCGCCGCCGTCTGTGTCACAGAGTCGTGGAGCAGCTCGCCAATGTCGTTCAGATAGGCGTTGCCGCGTTCGGCGAGCTCCGTCGCGATCC
Source organism: Sphingomonas sp. (assembly GCF_019749955.1). Taxonomy (GTDB): domain Bacteria; phylum Pseudomonadota; class Alphaproteobacteria; order Sphingomonadales; family Sphingomonadaceae; genus Sphingomonas. Next base: position 11,914 of record NZ_JAIEPC010000030.1, on the reverse strand, counting down.
GCGCATTGTGCAATATGCCGATCTGGGTCTTGCATATCTCGGTATCGATGCAGTGCAACCGATTGATCGTATCAAGCGCGAGGGTGACAAATTCCATGTCGTCGGCAAAATGCTTGCTGATCGCCGCATTCAACGCGGTACCGGAATCCAGCAAGCCCCGTATCGCCATAGGCTGCGATATGTTCATCCCCACCTGCTCACGGCCGCGCCGGGCGCAAAGATCAATCCATTTCGCGTCGATCGGCCAAGTATAGCGCTGCTCGGTCGACTCCAGCACGACTGCAACAAACTTGTCGACATCATGCGGCGCGACGCGGCTGAGCGGGTTGCTGAAGACCTTATGCCAATGCTGTTTGAGGATCGGCGCCATGATGTGCCAGGCGCGCGCCCAGACGGTGCGCAAGGCAGCCTGGAAGTGGCCGCCTTCATTATACAGGCGGATGCGCAGCGCGACCTCGTCGTCGCTCAGCCTTTTGCTGATCGTTCGCTCGATCATCGCTCCCTGGTCCTCCCCCCAGCACACACCCTTTTGGGACGCGCAAGCACGGATATCGCAGCACGGGTTAAAGATTGCTTAACCAAGTTTGGCCGGAGTCAATCCTCCGCGATCAAGCTCGTCCGCTTCGTCTCGGGCATCAGCGCGAAGCCCAGCGTCGCCAGCGCGATGATCGCGGTGACGTACCAGTAGAACACCGATTCCAGATGCGCGTTTTTCAGCCACAGCGCGACATATTCGGCTGTGCCGCCAAACACGGTATTGCCGATCGCATAGGGCAGCGCGACGCCCAGCGTACGCACCGCTGGCGGGAACAGCTCGGCCTTGATCAGGCCCGAAATCGACGTGTAGGCGCTCAGCAGCAGCAGGGGCACGAGCACCAGGCCAAAAGCCGTCGCCATCGAACTGGTCGCGGCCAGCGCGCTGAACACCGGCACCGACACGATCATGCCGCCGATGCCGAACAGCAGCAGCATCGGCTTGCGGCCCACGCGGTCGGATAGCGCACCGAACAGCGGCTGGCTGAGCATGAACACCACCAGCGCCGCCGTCATGATCTCGGTCGCGGTCTGGCGTCCGAAGCCGCTGGTGTTGACGAGGAACTTCTGCATGTAGGTGGTATAGGCATAGAAGGCGCAACTGCCGCCGCCGCTGATGGCCGCGACGATCAGGAATTCGCGCGGGTGCGCCCGCCACAGGCCGAGCGCGGTCGATTTGGCGCGTCCCTTGTCGAGTTTGCCAAAGGCTTCTGTCTCGGCGAGATTGCGCCGGAGCACATAGACCAGCAGCGCGAGCGCCGCGCCGATCGCAAAGGCAATCCGCCAACCCCAGCTCTCCAGCGCCGCCTCGGGCAGCGATGCCTGCAACACCAACGTGACGCCAAGCGCGAGCAATTGCCCGCCGATCAGGGTCACATATTGAAAGCTCGCCCAGAACCCCCGGTTCTTGCGCGTCGCCATTTCGGACAGATAAGTGGCACTCGCGCCATATTCGCCCCCGACCGACAGGCCTTGCAGCATCCGCGCGATCACCAGCAGCGCCGGCGCCAGCACGCCCGCTTGCGCATAGGTCGGCGCCACCGCGATCAGCAGCGAGCCGCCGCACATCAGGCCGACCGACAGCGCGAGCCCCGCCTTGCGACCGTGGCGGTCGCCATAGCTGCCCATGATCCATGCGCCGATCGGCCGCATCAGAAAGCCAACGGCGAAGATCGCCGCCGTGCTCAGCAACTGCGCGGTCTTGTCGGTGCCGGGGAAAAAGCTCGGTGCGAAATAGATCGTCAGCGCCGAATAGGCGTACCAGTCGTACCATTCGACCAGATTGCCGGCCGATCCGCCGATGATTGCGGTCAGCCGCTTGCGGTCCATGCCCCCTGCCATAAGCCTTCGTTGCCGAAGTGCGCGGCGAAGGGAAGCGCTTTGTCGGATCGACGGGTGCCGAAGTGGTTGAGCCTGCCCGATGCTTCGCCCATAGCTATGCCATGCGCATCGCCCCTCCGCTGCTTGTCGCCACGCTCTTCGTCAGCGCGTGCGTTTCCGCGCCGCCGCCGCCACCGGCGGTCGCCGCTGCGCCAGTCGCTGCGCCCGCCGCGCCGCCTGCGCCCGCGCTGACACCACCGCCTGCCACACTACGCGGCGACTGGCGCGATTGGCCGCTGACACCGGGCGACTGGGTGTATCGGCAGGATGCGCGCGGCTCGATCGCGCTGTTCGGGCGGCCGGGCAGCGATGCCGAGGTCACGCTGCGCTGCGACCGCGCGGCGGGGGTGATTTATCTGTCGCGGCGTGGCGCGGCGAGCAGCAATCCGGCGATGACCGTACGCACGACGAGCACAGCGCGCACGCTCGCGATGCGACCGACCGGCGGCAGCCCGTCCTATCTCGCGGTGACGCTGGCGGTGCGCGATCCGCTGCTCGACGCGATGGGATTCAGTCGTGGGCGTTTCGTGATCGAGCAAGCCGGATTGCCGGTGCTGGTGGTGCCCGCCTGGGCCGAAATCCTGCGTGTGGCCGAGGATTGTCGCGGCTGAAACACCGGCGACAAAAACGCTCCAGCGCAGTCCTCATTATTGGTCCAAAAAGAAATTTATTACAAGGCTTGCATGTGCGAATCACATGATTCAAACAGGAGTCGCGCTCAGGCAGAGCGTGATATTTTCAACTGGCGAAAGGAGGTGATCCGATGTCTCATGGTTCAGCAATGGGGTCGGTTCAGTTCGTTCGGGGGACGCGCCGCTGATCCGCCGGGCCTGACGGTGGGTATCCTCCCCCAGTCAACGCCAGGCCCACAGGATTAGCGGTCCGCATGGTCTCCCGGGCTGGAGCATCCGGCCGCTGACCATGTCAGGAGGTTGCCGGGGCGGTGCGAGGCACCCCCCGGCAGCCTCTTTTCATTTGTGGGGAGGGAGGCGTGTGCCGCTACCTGGCAATGGCCGGTCAGGAGTCCAGCCGCTCAAGCTTCGTCGGTGAGGGTCGCGGGATCACGTTGGGTGTTGGGTTCCACAGTTATGGGGAAGCGCACCGATCGCGCGATGAAACACATGGCATGCGCCTGTTGGTGGAGCGCCATAACCCCGGCTTCGTCCGATCCCGCTGAAATCGTCACCGTCGGACGCAAGGTCACCGATCGGAACTGGCCAGCGCCATCGGCCTGTTCGTCCATGATCCCTTCGGCGACGTCTTTGTAAGCCGTGACAATGATGCCGGCCTGTGCGCACAGGCTCAGAAACCAAAGCTGGTGGCAGGCCGATAGCGAGGCCACCAACAGCTCCTCAGGATTCCACCGCGCAGCATCGCCCCGGAAGCTCGGGTCCGAAGACCCGGCGATCACAGGCTTGCCGTTTGCGGCGATGTCATGCGCGCGTTCATAACTGCGATAGCTTGCGGTGCCGGCGCCGCTATTACCCGTCCATGTTACCTTGATGGCATAATGATGCTGTTTGTAAGCCATGCTTTCCTCGCTGATCTAGAACGGCATCAATGACTATTTTGGGGGTGTTCGCAACGATTCGGTCCAGTGATACGGGCTGAAGGTCAGGGGGCTTGCGCGCTTTTCCCCCCGCGCTACGTTTGGCCATCACTGGGGGAAAATGATGCGCGCTTTGATCGTTCTGTCGCTTGCCGTCACCGTGTCTACGGTGACCCCCGCCACCGCGCAGATCGCCCCCAAAATCGAGGAAGCTTCAATCGCCGATCTGCGCGCGATGCTGGCAAGCGGCACGGCGACCAGCGAGAGCATCACCCAGGCCTATCTCGCCCGCATCGCCGCGATGGACCGGACCGGCCCTACGCTCCGCGCCGTCATCGCGACTAATCCCGACGCGCTGGCACAGGCGCGCGCGGCGGACGCCCGGCGCAAGGCCGGCAAGCCGCTCGGTCCGCTCGATGGCGTGCCGGTGCTGATCAAGGACAATATCGAAACGCTCGATCCGATCGCGACCACGGCCGGCAGCCTTGCGCTCAAGGACAATGTCACGGGCCGCGACGCGCCGGTGGTGGCCGAACTCCGCAAGGGTGGCGCGGTGATCCTCGGCAAGACCAACCTCAGCGAATGGGCCAATATCCGCTCGAACAATTCGATCAGCGGGTGGAGCGCGGTCGGCGGGCAGGTCCGCAACCCCTATGCGCTCGATCGCACGCCCTGCGGATCGTCGAGCGGCACCGGATCGTCGATCGCGGCGAGCTTTGCGGCGGTCGGCATCGGGACGGAGACTGACGGGTCGGTGGTGTGTCCGTCGTCGATCAACGGCCTTGCGGGCCTCAAGCCCACGCTCGGGCTCGTCAGCCGCACGCATGTCGTGCCGATCAGCCACAGCCAGGACACGCCGGGGCCGATGGCGCGCAGCGTGCGCGATGTCGCGACCTTGTTCTCGGCAATGATCGGCACTGACTCCGCCGACCCGGCGACCGCCAAGGCTGATCAGTATCGCAAGGATTATACCGCGAGCCTGAGCGGCGCTTCGCTCAAGGGCGTCCGGATCGCAGTGCGGCGCCCGCAGATGGGCCCCGATCTCGCCGCGCGTTTCGACGCGGCGCTCGCTGTGCTCAAGGCGCAAGGTGCGGTGCTGGTCGATGTCGAGCAGCCCAAGCTCGACGGGCTGGGTGAGGCCGAGTTCCAGGTGCTGCTTTATGAGCTGAAGGGCGATCTCAACGCCTATCTCGCGACCACCCCGCCCGCCGTGAAGACGCGCACGCTGGCCGATGTCATCGCGTTCAACGAAGCGAACAAGGCGGCCGAAATGCCGTTCTTCGGGCAGGAGACCTTCATCGCGGCGGAGAAGACGCGTGGGCTCGACGATCCCGAATATCTCGGCGCGCGCGCGAAATCGCTGCGGCTCGCGGGCAAGGAAGGCATTGACGCGATGCTCGCCAAGGCGAACGCCACGATCCTGGTCGAGCCGAGCTATGGCCCCGGCTGGCTGATCGAGCCGATTTATGGCGACCAATATCAGGGTCCGTCGTCGAGCGAACTGCCCGCTGTGTCGGGCTATCCCAATCTGACGGTGCCGATGGGGCTGGCCAAGGGCATGCCGGTCGGGCTGTCGTTCATCGGCGCGGCGTATAGCGACCAGAAACTGCTCGAAGCCGGCTATGTCTATGAACAGGCATCGCACGCGCGGGTGGCGCCGCGCTATCTGCCCAGCGCCGATGTCGGACCGGGGATGGACGGCAGCAAATAGCCGGTCAGGCGCGCTCGCGTTCGAGCAGTTCGACGCGCACATGCGTGGCGCGCAGCGACATGCGGACCTCGATCATGAACATGACGAGGCCGGCGATCAGCAGCAGCATCGCGACGATGAACATGACCGCGAGCACGGTGCCGATGTGCAGGTTGATCAGCTCGGCCACAAACAGCAGCGCGACCACGCAACAGATCAGGATTGCGCTGGCGACGCACAGGAACAGCGCGGCGTTGATCACCGCCATCCGTCGGTCGAGCAGCCGCAATTCCCACACATGGCGGTCGTGCTCCGGCCCGGTCGAGCGCGGGTGGAGTGCTTCGAGCGCGCGGGCGCGATCGACCACGCGCCCCAGCCGCCCGGCGATGACATTGAGCATCGCCCCCAGCCCGGCGAGCAGGAACACCGGGCTGACCGATAGCTGAATCGTCTGGGCGATGGTGGTGACGGCGGGGGACAAGCTCATGCCCCTTGGTCGCGGTGCGAGGCGGTCGCGTCAAGCGCCAACCCGATGGTAACCTCGTCGCGCTATGCCCCTGCCCATGTCAAGGCCGATGCTGCTCGCCGATTTCGCGCGCTTGCCGCCTGCCTATCGCGCGCGCCGCGTCGATGGGCTGGCGAGCGCGATCGATCAGGTCGCCGAGCGCGCGCGGGCATCGCACCGTTTCCTGCGCTACCAATGGTTTGCCGCGGCGCTGTCCGCCTATGGTGGCGCGGCGCAGACGCTGCTGGTCGAGGATGAGCGCGGGCCGGTGGCGGCGCTGCCGCTGATGCGGGTTGGTCCGCACGCATTGGGGGCGGCGGCGGTGCCGGGGTGCTATTGGCCGTTCCGCAGCTTTCCCAAGGCCGCCGGGCTCGACGATGGCGGCTTCGACGCGCTGGCCGAGGTGCTGGGGCAGGCGGTCACCATGCTGCGGCTTGGCCCGGTGTATGACGATGACCCGGCGACCGGCGGGCTGATCGCGGCGGCGCGGCGGCGCGGCTGGGTAGTGATCGACCGCTTCATCGCCGACAGCTATCTGCTCGACATGGCCGAAGCGGCGCAAGATGGCTGGCCGCGCAACTCGACGCTGCGCAAGAACCGCTTCCACGAAAAGCATCTCGCTGAGCATGGGGCGCTCGATTGGCGCTTCCTCGACGGCGCCGCGCTGGCGGGTGGCGGGTTCGACCAGCTCGCCTCGGTCGAGGAGAAGAGCTGGATCGCCGCGCGCACCGATGGCCGCGACGCGAAGTTCACACAGACCGGGCACGGTGCCTTCTGGCGCGCCGCCGCCGCCGATCCGGTGCTCGCGGCGATGCTGCATGCCGCGCTCCTCACGATCGACGGCGTGCCGGCCGCCTTCTCGTTCGACATCGATACCGGCGCGATCAAATATGCGATCGCCAATAGCTATGACCCCGCCTTTGCCAAGCATTCGCCGGGCAAATTGCTGTACTACCGCAATCTGGTCGCCGCGATGGGTAAGGGCATCACGAAGGTCGATTGGGGCGCAGGCGACAGCGGGTACAAGCAAGTGATCGGCGCCACGCGCGGCCCCGCGATCCGCGACTGGCTGATCGTACGCCCCGGCGCGAGCGCAATCGCGGCGCGCGCGCTGGCGGGCGTGTGGCGGCGCAGCGGGCAGGGGCATTGACCGCGCCTGCGCGGGTGGCGATAATGCCGATCGTTACCCACGGAGCGAAGATGCAAGGAAGTGTTGTCCGCTAAGTGCTGACCGGGGCCATGGGCCTCGGGTCGGCATCGCGCAGCCACCCGGGGCCTGGGGTCGCCGGGGTGTCGCTGCATGCGGACCAACCCCCAGCGGGTCGACACTTTCCCATGAACATTTCCAGAGACGAACAGCGCGTACTGCACGCGCTTGCGCAGGGCGGACGCATTGTCCATCGGCGCGACGACCAAGGCCGCATCGTCGCGGTCGATTGCTTCACCCGCGAAGGCTATGTGCTCGCCGATTGCACGCTGGCGCTGTTCCAGCGGCTGCGGCGGCGCGGGCTGATTGGCAGCGTCGGGGGCGGCCCCTATCGCGCGACCCGATTGGGGCGCAGTTCGGTGCGCGCCCAGCCCGACAATCGTTAGCGGCGCCGGTATCGAAAGTACCACATTTTGTGTCGCTTTTCAACCATCTATCTGACTCCGCGTCGTTTTTTGCCTGCTTTGGTGGGCCTGAAACTGCTCCAGCAATCACCGGGTAATCACCGAAATTGCTGTCGGCAAATGTCCGTTAGAGGAGCCAGGCGAGAAGAACCGTTGAAAGAAGCCCGTCACGGTTGCGCCCCTCGAGCGTTCAATTTGGCCTCCAGTGCGGCAATGGCCTCGATCACCGCGTCAAACGCGGGTGGATCGCCAAAGATCATCACGCTCATGGCACGGTAGTCCTGCCGCAGGTCGTCCACCATCGCGCCATCCGGGCACAGGGCAAATGTTGGTGGTTGCGCCGAGGCCAGATCGAAATCGGGTCGATTGAAAAACATGCTGGCATGGGCGACGCAGTCTGCCCCGAGCGCAGCATCCTTCGTTGCTGCTTTCCCGCTATCGGACTGGAGTATGCGGAATAGATCGTAATAGTGCCGCGAAATGCGCTGGCCGTTGCCGCGGAGCAGCCCGCGAATGTCGTACCATCGGCGCAGACCGTGAAGGATCACGACCTTGTCCCAGAAAGTTCGCTCCGCATCGACCACGGTGATCCCTGGCACTACGAGGTCGAACCTCGGAACATCGGCGTCAACATAGGGCGTGATCGTCCGTACCGAATTGGGATCGAGCGCTGACTTTGCGCCGGATTCGATTTTGACCGACTTGGCGATGTAGGCGTCTGTTGGCGTGACACTGGGATAGCCAAGCAGCAATGTCTGCCGGTCATCCGCATCGGCTTTTACTGTAAGCGCATCTTGACCGAGGCCGGTGCGCGCGCACGTTTCAGCGCATATAATCGCCAGACGCTCTGCAAGCGGGCCGTTGATATAGGCTTCACAGGCCTCCTTGATCGCATCCAAGGCTGCATTGCGCTTTTTCCCGCTTAGCGCGGCCAGTTCTTCGACTGACGCCGGAATTCCAAGATCGTCGCGGAAGACCGTGACGTCGATGTCTTCTGAAAAGCGCTGGATCAGCCCGAAAGCCTTGGAAAGCGAAGTGCCGCCTTTGAACAGCAGACGGGGTCCGTCGCCCAGCCCGTTGAACAGCGCATCGAGCGTCCAGCACACCCAGAAGTCCTTTTCAACATTCTGCGGGGTCGTGCCAAGGCGCTGTGCTGTCGCGGCGAACAGGCCGCTTCGGGTCTGCGCTTCTGCGCGCAGGATTTCGTCATAGGCGGCATTCATGCGGCGGATTTTTCATCGGCGATGAGCGGTCGCAGCATTTCCTGCATCCAGGTCGGAAGCGTCGTCATTCCATCGGCAAGATCGTCACGCAGCTCTGAGCCCTGCACGGGATCAGCCAGCAGACTGGCCAGTCTCTGGTGCCATTGACCGTCATCGTCGCCCGGCATCGTGTCGCGTAGCCAGTGGAGGGCTTGGACGACGCGCATGGCGGGGCGACCCGCCCAATGAAGTTTGCTGGCAGCCGTGTGCTTGAACGTGATGGCGAGATTGCCGAGCTTGATTGACTTGGGCCGGGCTTCGCTGTGCACGACGATTTTTGCCGGCACAGCATTGGTGAAGCCGAGATCGTTGGCAGCAGTCATACCGTCAACCAGCACGCGGATCTGGTCGCGCCTGGCAACGGCGTCGATGACTGCCCTTGGATCGGGAGCGCTTTGCTGCTGGGTCAGGCTGTTGAACTGCGGCTTGTCATAGAGGCCACGGTCGATCCGCCGCAATTCACCCCATTTGACGAGGCGCTGGAGCGTCTTGTCTACCGCGTCGCGTCCGCCAAGATCGAGGAAATCAGTGGGCGTCCAGACAGCCCCCGCCACGCCTTGGCCAATGCGGTCGAGGATGAGGGCTTTGAGGCGGGGCGATTGAGCATCCATGTCCGAAATTTGTATCACAATTTCGGACATTGTCTATTCCGGAGTGTCCGAAAAATGTAGACATATTTCGGACATAACACAGGTGCTCGCTGAAAGGATTCCTATGTCGAACCCTGCTTCGGTTGATGGAGCACGATCCGGTCGCCCTCCGAATCGATACACATGGCTATGCGCACGCCAGTTCAGGCTGTGCCATTGTCACCCATCCAGAAAGCCAGTTCCTGGTGGCGCGCGCCACCCGCCTTCCATCCGTCGAGTGGCGCATAAATATGCCCCGGATTGCCGCCACCGCCGAGGTAAGCACGCCACGAATAGCCATCATAGACGCCGTTGATGTGCACGGCATAGGCCTGCGCCAGAGCCTTGTTCCCCCGGATGATCACCAGGTTCTCATCGTTCTTTTGCGAAGCCGATGGCGAGAAATTGTGCGACCCGGTGATGACCATGCAATCGTCGGAGAACGGGTCGATCACAATCGTCTTCGAATGGACGATCGCCATCAGGTGCTCGGCCCGCATTTCCGCCACATTGAATTCCGTTTCGGCCCAGGACGGACGGTTGTTCTCACGAACACCGGAGGGAACCAGCACATCGTTGTGGAATCCCTTTGTCGCAGCGCCGCTCTTGATCACCTGACTGCTGACCCGCACGATCTTGCCGGGCGCGTCCGACCCGTCGTCAGCCTGCGCTTCCACACTCGAAACAACGCTCCTGACATAGATCTTGTTCTCCGCTGCACGCGCCAGGATTTCGGTCAGTAGCGGCGATTGTCCGGGTGTGAACATCAGCGCCATCACGCCTTGGCGCGCGTTCCGGATCGCTTCGATCACTGGCGCGAATTCGGCCTGACCCCTGGTCGCCGCAAAGTAGAGAGTTACATCGCCGTCGTCTTTCGGTTGCGTGTTGGCGTCGACAAGGTCAGCTGGCATGTCGTCGCGGGCCGCGACGAGTGCGTGCCATTGCTTGAGGAACCGGTCGGCGACGTCGGGACGATCGAGAATGACAAGGTTGTTGAGTTGGGTGCACAGGCCAGTGACGGTCCAGTTGGTGCTACCGGTCAACACGCGCAGCGCCTTGCCGGCGGGCGTGACTTCAACCACGAACTTGTTGTGGACGCTTGGCGAGGATTTCCCGCTCTTCGACAGGTCGCGGTGGAACAGCTCGAATCCCGCGTCGTGGAGGTCAGTCATCACCCAGTTCTCGGTGGCGCCGCCATTTCCCATCAACAGATGACCGCGCGCACCAAACGGCTTCAGCCCCTGGACCAGTTCCGCGTCGTTCATTTCGTAGATGGCCGCATAGATCGAATTGCCGCGCCGATCGGCGTCGGCCAAAAACCCGAGCAATTCACTGCGCAGATCGCCCGACAGATAGCGCCGCCCCACGTAACCAGGATCCTTGAGTTTGGCGAGAAAGGTCCGCAGCGATTGAGCTGATGCATCGCCGCCAACCAGCCGGCTGACGACTTGCGACATCAATGTTCCGCGGTTGAAAAACGCCGAGATCCCGTCAGCGGTGCGGCCCGTAACCAGCGACGGCTGGGTCCAGACCGACGCATTCGCGTCATCCCGGTCAAACCCAGCGGCAGTTTCAATCATCGGGATGACCCGATAGGAAACCTGATCGGTCAGGCCCACACTGTGGTCGATCCAGATGCAGCGGCGGATTGGCGAATCAGCGGATGAAATTCCGTCCTGTCCTACGGCCGCCTCTCCGGCCTTTGGTGGAATGCGGTTTTTGAGCGGCGCAATGTCATGGGTCCGCTCGTCGCGCTTTTCGACGCAAAAGCCCGCCCAGCTATCGTTCCATGCGGCCGGTTCCCATGCGATCAAAACATCGTCGGCGCACGCGAAGGCATTTACCGTGATTGCCATGCCGCTCTTCTCCCGCTTTGAGACGAACCAATTTCGATTATTATGGTGGCTGCGTGTTGCAGTAAGATGTCCTGCTTTGTTGTTCGTCGCAACCCCAAGGAGCTGCCGCAGAATCGGTCCAGAATTGCGGCGCGGACTCTTATAACTTGGATATTCAGCATCGAGCACGAACGGTGCAAGCTCGCGCACTTGCATCTTCTTTCCAAGTCTGGCTGCCAGAAGCGGTGTCATGTAGGGGCCTTGCATGATCGAATTAATGCCCTTGTCAGTCCCGCAACTGCTGCTCCTTCATGCGAAGCTCCTCGAGGAACTGAGGTCGCGCGGTGTTTTGCGAACCGCGAACAACCCAACCGGAGACTTGGCTGAGTATCTGTTCTGCAAGGCGTTTGGATGGTGCCAGGCCGCAAATTCCGAGAAGAGCTACGATGCCCTCGATGCTGACGGCCTGCGCTATCAGATCAAGGGTCGACGCCTCCATCCTCGTAATGGTTCGCGCCAGCTCTCCGCAATCCGGGATTTGGACGGTTTTGACATGCTGGCCGCAGTCCTGTTCGACGAACACTACCGCGTTGCCCGAGCTGTGCTCATTCCTGCGGCGATAGTCCGAGTGCACTCGACTTTTGTCCCGCACACCAACAGCCATAAATTCCTTTTGCGGGAATCCATCTGCGCTTTGCCCGGAGTCGTCGATATTACCACCCGGCTTTCGGGCGACGGGCTCACGTTCGCCGATACAGGGAACCCATAATGGCGCAGACAGTCTTCTGGTCATGGCAGAGTGATCAGCCTGCCCGCGAAACGCGCAATATCATTCGCGATGCGCTGGTGTGAATCGGCCTGCAATATTGACCCCGTTCGGGGCTGATCGGCTTTCAAAATTGACCCCCTGAACGGATGC
>NZ_JAIEPC010000066.1 GCF_019749955.1 Sphingomonas sp. | reverse complement strand
TCGTCATCGGGCATTTACGGCAATTTCGGCCAGTCCAACTATGGCGCGGCCAAGATGGCGGTGATCGGCCTGATGAATGTGCTGCACATCGAAGGCGCCAAGAACAACATCCGCATCAATACGCTGGCGCCCGGTGCCGCAACGCGGATGACCGAGGAGCTGCTGCCGCCGCCCGTCGTCGCGCTTATGAAGCCCGAGCTTGTGACGCCCGGCCTGCTCTATCTCGTCAGCGAGGACGGGCCTTCGCGGGTTATTCTCGATGCGACGGCGGGCGGTTTTGCGCGGACCTATATCCATGAAACGGAAGGCGTCTGCTTTGCCCCGGACGACTGCACGCCCGAAAATGTTGCCGCCCATTTCGCTGAAATCTCCGATCCGGCGGGCCAGCATCTGTATGAGGGCGGCGGCGAACAGGTGATGAAATTCGTTACCAAGGCGGCTGCCGTGGCAGGAATGAAACTCGGCTGAACGACCGGCGATCTCCAGCTTCCCTGTGACGTCACCTCCTTTCTTTCCGCCGGTTGGAGCGAGAGTCCGACCCAAAGACGGGACGGAGGGATGAACCGGAAGCAGTTTCTGGGCGCGCGTCGTATTCAGATTTTGAACGCGGCCTAGCCGGGCGCGTAGCTGCCGTCGTGAGCTTCATGAAGAAGCGACCGCTTCTGCAATATGCGAGCTCCAAAGCGGCCATTCCGTTTCTCCTGAAGAGTTTCGGGCGCCTGCCGGCGTACGAAACTCTGGGAGGCCCGAACCTGCGGGCCGCAAGCGGTGTCCTATGGGGGTTTCGGAGTTGGGCGGGTTGGGGTGATTGTTAACCCGCCGATTTTGTCGGTTTCCGTCGCCGCGCGCCAGCCAAATGAGAGAGCGGATAACGGAGTTCCAGGCTCAGGTGTCCGGCATGGCCCGCCCGATTTGCAGGACCGGCGGCGCGGAAGATGTCGGCGACCTCAAGGGAGGTGCGCACCGGCTCAGCCGCCGGGTGCTCTTCCCTCGGTGGTGACCATCGTCAGCTTGTGGAGCGGACCGGTCACGTTCCGCATCGTCCGGGTGGCGACCTTGGTGTAATGGGCCGTGGTGTGCAGCTTCGCGTGGCCAAGCCGTGCCTGGATGATCCGCACGTCGATCCCGTCCTCGAGTAGGTGCGTGGCGAAGCAGTGCCGCAGCGTGTGCAGGAAGAAGAACCGCAACGCCGACACGATGCTGTTCATGGTCGGCACCGGTACGCCCTGGTCGGACTGCTCGACCTGCAAGCGTCGCCCATCCTCCGCCGTTGCGGTGTCGGGCGAGCGGCTCAGGAACGTGGCGAACCGCCCGACGTCGCGGATGTCGTTGCGCTCCGTTTCGCGGCAAAACCGCCGCATCTCGATCTCGTCGATGAGACGCTGGCGTAGCGGGCTGACGACAACGACGGGTAAGATGATGTTCATGGCAGGGCTCCTTTTGTTGGAACCCCGATGCTCTGCTTGCTTCCCGCAGCGCTCAACCAGCGCGCAACGACCGTTCCCCCACCTTAACCGCGCCGCACGCGCCCTCCCGCGCAGCGGGTTCGTGTTCTACCCGAGGCGGACGATCAAAGGTTCTCACAGCCGCTGAGATTGCGGTCGGGAGTCTTCAACCGAACTGTTCCATTTTCCGCCGCCAGGCGGCTGGAAGTGTCCCTGCGGTGAGCCGGAAAGCTGATACAAAACTGATATAATCGCAACGTGCTGCGGTCATTAAGTCCATGTTTTTGCTAGCTTGACTTTTTCTTCGTCCCCCCCGTAGGGGTCACCAAAGACTCAAATCGTCCGGGGGACGATTTGTGCTTTGGTGACGGAAGCGCAAGCGACCTCACCAAGGATTCAACTCGTCCGAGCAGCGAAGTCAACTTTGGTGACGGAAGCGCAAGCGACCTCACCAATCCCGCCATCACGATCCAGCCGAAACACATGCTTCGCGAAAGCCCTGTCCACGCAAAAAGTCACAAAAGTCACGACCATCCCAGGGGGGTCAGCCCTCACGGCGCCTCGCGCGCGGCGAGTCTGGTTCGATTGTCAAAGAGCGCGCAGCAATGGTTGCAGAGGTTTTCCTACAATGAAAGACTGATGAAGCGCAGTTGGCCGGCCACCACTAAACCAGCTCAACCACCCTCACCCCCCCACTCGGCCGGCAGCTGTGGATCAGGCCGGGTGCCCGCCCCACCGCGTCGAAATGACGCATCGCCGCCGCGATCAGATCGGGAATCAGCTCCTGGCGTGTGATCGCGACCACACAGCCGCCAAAGCCGCCGCCGGTCATGCGTACCCCGCCCATCCCGCCCAGCGCGTCCGAAATCGTCGCGACCAGCCGATCGATTTCGGGCGGCGTAATTTCGAAATCGTCGCGCATCGAGGCGTGCGACGCCGTCATCAGCGCGCCGATGGCGGCAAAGTCGCTCGCGGCGAGCGCGGCGGGCATGGCGTGTGTGCGCGCATTCTCGGTCACGACATGCCGCGCGCGGCGAAAGGCGACCGGGTCGAGATCGCCCTCGCCCGCCGCCAGCGTGGCACTGTCGAGATCGCGCAAAGCGGCGATACCGAAATGGGCGGCGACCGCCTCGCACGCCGCGCGGCGTCCGTTATAGGCGCTGTCGACCAGCCCGCGCGTGATGCCCGAATGGACGATCAGCACCGCCATCGCATCGGGCAGCGGCACCGGCGTCGCCTCAAGCGAGCGGCAATCGATCAGCAGCGCCGCCCCAGCCTGCCCATGCGCCGCGATCAGCTGGTCCATGTTACCGCAGGCGCAACCGACGAAATCATTCTCGGCGGCTTGGGCGATCAGCGCGAGTTCGGTGCGACCGAGCGCTCCCGCACGGTCGAAAGCAGCCGCCAGCGCGACGCCGAGCGAGGCCGATGACGACAGCCCGGCGCCTTGCGGGACGTCCCCCGCGATGCCGATCCGCATGCCATCAACCGCGATGCCGCGCGCGCGAAACACGGCGGCGACGGCGCGGACGTGCGTGCGCCAGCCGCGCGCGGGCGCGAACGGCGCGGCCGGGTCGAACCGGTCGGTTTCGCCATAATCAGCACTAACGACTTCGATCATCCCCCTCGGCCCGGCACCGACCGCCACGGCCGTCCCCCGGTCGATCGCGCAGGGCAGGACGAAGCCGTCATTATAGTCGGTATGCTCGCCGATCAGATTTACGCGGCCGGGGGCGTGGACGAGCCGGGTCGGCGCGTCGCCATAGGCGGCGCGATACGCGGCGATGGCGCGCTCGTCGGGGCTCATGCCAATACGTCCGGCACAGCGCGCAGCATCGCGGCAGCGGCTTCAGGGGTCAGGTCGCGCTGCGGCTCGGCGAGCATTTCATAGCCGACCATGAATTTGCGCACGCTCGCCGAGCGCAACAACGGCGGATAGAAATGTGCGTGAAGCTGCCAATGCTCGACCTCCGCGTCGCCAAAGGGCGCGCCGTGCCAGCCCATCGAATAGGGAAAACGCGTCGCGAACAAATTGTCGTAGCGCGCGGTCAGGCGGCGCAGGATATCGGCGAGGCTGTCGCGCTGGTCCGGCGCCAGATCGGGCATGCGCTGGATCGCAAAGCGCGGGACCAGCAGAACCTCGAACGGCCAGCTCGCCCAGAACGGCACGATCGCGAGCCAATCCGCATTGGACGCCACCTCACGCGCGCCGCCCGCTTCTCGCTTGGCGAGATCGAGCAGCATCGGCGCGGCGTGGCGGTCGCGATAGGCGCGCTGGGTCGCATCCTCGGTCGCGGTTTCGTGCGGCACATGCACCGTCGCCCAGATTTGGCCGTGCGGATGCGGGTTCGAACAGCCCATCATCGCGCCCTTATTCTCGAAAATCTGGACCGAGCGATAGCGCTGCCCAAGCGCGGCGCTCTCGGCGCACCAGCAATCGACGATCCCGCGCACCGCTGTTTGCGACAACTCGGGCATCGTGCGCGCATGATCGGGCGAATAGCAGATCACGCGCGCCACCCCATGCGCCGTCTCGGTCGCGAACAGCGGGTCATCGCTCGATGCTTCGGATGTCCCAGGCAGCACGGCGGCAAAGTCGTTGTCGAACACGAAGGTCCCTGCATAATCGGGGTTGTGCTGGCCGCCCGCGCGCGCGTTGCCGGGGCAGAGATAGCAGCCGAGATCATGCGACGACCCGCTGCTGCGGTCGGGTGCATCCTCCTGCCCCTGCCACGGCCGCGCGAGCCGATGCGGCGACACCAGCACCCACTCCCCGTTCAGCGGGTTGCGCCGCCGGTGCGGCGTGTCGGTCGGGGTGCTCACGCCGCCGCGCGCCGCCCGATCAACGACGCGCGCCCGCCCGTCAGCCGGTTGACGACCAACGCGACCGCAACCGAGCTGAAGAGCGTGACGACCATGAAATCGATGTAATGCAAGGTTATCAGATGCTGCGGCTCGAGCACGAAGGTGAACAGGCCATAGAGCGCCACGCCCCACACCACCCCTGCGGTCGCGGCATTGCCCCGGACACCGCGAAACAACAGCCCGACGATGAACGCCGACAGGATCGGCATCGACGACAGCCCGTTGAGCTTTTGCAGCAAGTTGATGATGCTCGTCGCATTTTCATAGAGCGGCACCAGCGCGATGGCGCTGAGCGTCACCAGCGCGGTGACGACGGCGCTCAGCCGCCATTGGTCCTTCACTTTGCCGACGAATTTGGCGTGGAAGTCGACCGCATAAAGCGCGACGGTCGAATTGAGCACGGCGGCGGTATGGGCAATCACGGCGGCAGCAATCATCGCCGCGAACGCGCCCGCCAGCCACGGCGGCAGGATCTTCGCGACGAGCAGCCCATAAGCCTGGTCGCCGACATTGCCGAGCAGCTTATATGCCACCACGCCCGGCACGGTGACGATGATCGGGATGATCATGATGCGGATCGCCGCCGCCGCCAGCACGCCGCGTTGCGCTTCGCCGACGGTGGGCGCGGTCATCGCCTTTTGGGTGATGTTCTGGTTGGTCGACCAGTAGAAGATCTGGATAAAGATCATGCCGGTGAACAAGGTGTGGAACGGAATCGGCGAATCCTTGCCGCCGAAGAAGGTCAGGCGCTCAGCCGGAATGCCGCTGAAATCCCCGTTGATCGCCGCCACCGCCAGCACGACGATCAGCACGGCGATCGCCAGCACACCAAAGCCCGAATAGGTATCCATCACCGCGACTGCGCGCAGCCCGCCGAGAATCGTATAGGCCGCGCTGATCACCGCGATGAGTCCGGCAAAGACGATCAGCGGCACCTCGCCCCCGAACAGCGCGCGCAGGAACAGCCCGCCGCTGTAGAGGCCCGCCGGCAGGTAAATCAGGATATTGCCGAACAGGAACAGCGCCGAAATCAGCGTCCGAACGCTGGTGGTGTCGCCCTTGTACCGCCGGTCGAGCAGCTCGGTGACGGTCGTGCAGTTGTTGCGATAGTAAATCGGCACGAAGATGAAGGCGAGGATCAGCAGCCCGACAAAGCCCGAAATCTCCCACCAGGCGAGCAGCAGCATCTGGTTGCCGTTCATCCCCACGAGCTGATCGGTCGACAGGTTGGTGAGCGTGATCGATCCCGCGACGAACACCCAGCTGAGGCCGCCGCCCGCGAGATAGACGTCCTTCTCGCTGCCGTCGTGGCGCGCGCTGCGCACCTTGAGCCAGGTGGCAAACGCAATTGCGGCGAGCAACAGGATCGCCACGCCCATCTGGACGCCGCTGTTTACCTGCATGTTGTTCCTCTCCCCGTCGCGATTTTCACGCGAGCATAGGCACTCCCCCCTTGTGCGCAAGCGGGGCTTGGCCAAGGATCGCGCCATGGCGAGCGATCCAACCGACGGCGATGCACTGGATTGCTATCCTTACCGGATCGATGGCGACGCGATCACGCTGGTGTTTGGCTTGCACATCGATGAGTCGCTTTATCTCCGCTACATCGGTGGCAAGCTGCCCGATGATGAGCAACTCACCGCGCTCGATGTGGCGCTCCAGCCGCGCAGACACGGATCGCAGCCCGACGTCCCGCGCCTCGCGACGATCTGGCCGCAGGCGGGGCGCGGCTATCTGGGGCTGCCCGCGATGGCGCTGCGGCGGGGTGACCGGTTGCTTGCGACCTACCTGACGCTTGCCGCTGGCACGCTGATCGCGGGGCGATCGGCGCATCTGGTGCTGGAGGATGTGGCCGCTGGCGTCCGCGTGACAATCGATTGGCGGATCACCTCGGGCGACGTGGTGCGCGCTGGCACGACCATCGAGAACCTTGGCGACACCCCGCTGGCAGTCGACCGGTTAGCGAGCCTCGCGCTGCCGCTACCGGGCTGGGCGACCCACGCGACGCGCTTTCACGGGCGCTGGGCGGGCGAGATGCACGAAGCGACGGCGCCGATCCCCTATGGCCGCAGCGGCGGCGAGTCGCGCGGCGGGCGGCCCGGTTTTGGCGGCGCGAACTGGCTCATTGCGCATGAGGGGGGCCTCGGTGCTGTTCAAGGGCGAGGCATCGCGCTCCACCTTGCCTGGAGTGGTGATCATGAAACGGTCATTGAGCGAGACGCCGATGGGGCGACCGTCCAGATAAGCGCGCGGCTCGACCCCGGCGAGATTATACTGGCGCCCGGCGAGAGCTTCACCACCCCCGATGCGGTCATGGCGACCGTCAGCGGCGGCTACAACGCCGTGCGGCACGCGATGCATGCGCATCTGCGCGCCGATGTGTTGCCCGATCACGCGGACTGGCCGGTGCGGCGCGTCCACCTCAACAGCTGGGAAGCCGTCGCCTTTGACATGGACGACATGCGGCTCGCGCGGCTGGCCGACGCGGGGTACGCGATCGGCGCCGAGCGCTTCGTGGTCGACGATGGCTGGTTCGCCGGGCGCCGCGACGACACGACCAGCCTCGGCGACTGGACTCCCGATCCCGAGCGTTTTCCCAAGGGGCTCGACCGGCTGATCGACTATGTCGGCGAGCTCGGCATGGATTTCGGGCTGTGGGTCGAGCCCGAGATGGTCAGCCCCGACAGCGGTCTCTACCGCGCGCATCCCGATTGGTGCCTGCACCGGCCCGGTTTTGACCGACCCACTCAGCGGCACCAACTCGTCCTCGATCTCGCCCGGCCCGAAGTGAGCGAACACCTGTATCAGGTGCTGCACACCCTGTTGTCGTCGCACCGCATTGCCTATCTGAAGTGGGATCATAACCGCGATCTCTTCCCCAATGATGGCGCTGGCCATGCCCAGACGCTCGCGCTCTACGCGCTGATCGATCGGCTCCGCGCCGCTCACCCCAAGGTCGAAATCGAAAGCTGCGCGAGCGGCGGCGGGCGGATTGATTACGCGATGCTCAGCCGCTGCCACCGCGTCTGGCCGAGCGACAATAATGACGCGATTGATCGGCTGCGCATCAACCAGGCCTGGAGCCTGTTCCTCCCGCCCGAGGTAATGGGCAATCATGTCGGCCCCAGCCCCAACCCGATCACCGGACGCGCGCTGCCGATGGCGTTCCGCGCCAAGGTCGCGATGTTCGGGCATATGGGTGTCGAGGCCGATCCGGCAGCGATGAGCGAGGAGGATCGCGCCGTGCTCGCCGCGCATATCGCCTGTTACAAGCATTACCGGGAGGTGTTGCATCACGGAGCGGTCAGTGAATTGATGTTCGACGCCCCCGGCCTTTTCGGCACGATGATCGAACATAACGGCCGCGCGCTCGCTTTGGTCGCCCGCACCGATATGGCCGACGATTACAATGCGCCGCCGGTGCGCATCCCCGGGTTGCAGCCCGACATGCGATACATCATCACCTTTCCGCTCGCCGATTTTGACGACCCGCCGAATGGCGTCGGGAACTGGGCGCTGAGCGGACGGATGCTGGGAGAGGCAGGGCTGGTGCTGCCCTTGTCGCGCCCGGCGACCGCGCATCTCCTCTATCTCGAACGCATGGATTTTGCCGGATGATGCGGCTCGGCTGTTGCTACTATCCCGAACATTGGCCTGAGGCGATCTGGGCCGATGATGCGCGCCGGATGGTCGAAATGGGCCTCACCCGCGTGCGGATCGGCGAATTTGCGTGGAGCCGAATCGAGCCCGCGCCCGGCCGCTATGACTGGGGCTGGCTCGACCGCGCGATCGAGACGCTGCACGCGGCGGGGCTCGGCATCATCCTTGGCACGCCGACCGCGACGCCGCCGAAATGGGTGGTCGATTCGATGCCCGATATGCTGGCGGTCGACGCGCAAGGGCGCGAGCGGCGGTTCGGGTCACGGCGGCATTATTGCTTCTCGCATCGCGGCTATCGCGCCGCATGCGCGCGGATCGTGGCGGCGCTGGCTGAACGCTATGGCGGGCATCCGGGCATCGTCGCGTGGCAGACCGACAATGAATATGGCTGCCACGACACCGTCGTCAGCTACTCGGCAGCGGCGGCGCAGGGCTTTCGGCACTGGCTGGCCGCGCGCTATCCCGATGCCGGCGCGCTCAACACCGCCTGGGGCAATGTTTTTTGGAGCCAGGAATATCGCACGTTCGACGAGATCGACCCGCCCCACCTCACGGTGACCGAGCCGAACCCGGCGCATGTGCTCGACTATCGCAGCTTTGCTTCGGACGAAGTGGTGGCGTTCAACCGGCTGCAAGTCGACATTCTGCGCAGCGCTTCGCCGGGGCGCGATATCGTCCATAATTACATGGGCTTCTTCACCGAATTCGATCACCACGCCGTGTCGCGTGATCTCGATGTCGCGACCTGGGACAGCTATCCGATCGGCTTTCTTGAGCAATTCTGGTTCAGCCGCGACGACAAGCTGCGCTATGCGCGGCAGGGGCATCCCGATATCGCGGCCTTCCACCACGACCTGTACCGCGGCTGCGCCAAGGGCCGCTGGTGGGTGATGGAGCAGCAGCCAGGGCCGGTAAACTGGGCCGCGCATAATCCGTCGCCGCTCCCCGGCATGGTGCGGCTCTGGACGCTCGAAGCCGCCGCGCATGGCGCCGAGCTGGTCAGCTACTTCCGCTGGCGGCAGGCGCCGTTCGGGCAGGAAATACATCACGCGGGACTGCTCCGTCCCGACAGCGTCGATGACGTGGGGGCGCATGAAGCGCGCGCGGCGGCCGGCGATCTGGCGACGCTTGGCGAGCTCGGCGCGCCTGCGAAATCGGTCGCGCTGCTGTTTTCTTATGAAGCGGCGTGGCTGTTCGAGGCGCAGCCGCAGGGGCGCAGCTTTCGGTATGTGGAGCTGGTGTTTGAGTGTTATTCGGCGCTGCGGCGGCTCGGGCTCGATGTCGATATTTTGCCAGCCGACGCCGCGCTCGATGGGTACAAGATGGTGGTCGCGCCATCACTGCCGATCCTCGACGCGGCACTGGTGGCGCGACTACAGCAGCTCGATATCCCTGTGCTATTCGGTCCGCGCAGTGGCAGCCGGACCGGCGATTGCCAGATCGCCGACGGCCTGCCCCCCGGCCCCCTTCAGGCCGCGATTCCGATTCTAATCCCGCGCGTCGAATCGCTGCGCGAAGGGCTGACCGAGTCGGGCGACGGCTTCGCAATCACCCGCTGGTTCGAACATATCGACACCAAGCTCGCCTCCGACATCGCGCTCAGCGACGGGCGCGGGATTGTCTATCGATCGGGATCGCTGCGCTATCTGGCGGGCTGGCCTGACGCCGCGTTGCTTGAGCGATTGCTCCTAGAAATGGCGGCGGAAAGCGGCCTGTCGGTTACAGCCTTGCCACGCGACATCCGGATCAGACGCGCGGGCGACGTGACCTTCGCCTTCAACTATGGGCCAGAGTCCTTCGATCTCACGGCCCTGACCAACGGCCCGCTGATCATCGGTGACCAAATCCTGCACCCCTGTGCCGTCGCCGCCTGGCGCTAGGCCATCGTCGAGTCGGGTGGAATCTTTTGCAATCCGTTCGTGCTGAGCTTGTCGAAGCACTGTCCTTCTTGTGCAGGCCGTTGGAAAAGAAGAAAGGCCCTTCGACAAGCTCAGGGCAAACGGCGGGGGTAGGTCGACCCAACCCACACCCCGTCTCGCGCTAAACCCGGTTGACCGCGCTCAGCACCGCGCGCACGCTCGCGGTCGCAATGTCAGTATCGATGCCGACCCCGAAGACGGTGCGCCCCTCGGCGGTGCGGCATTCGACATAGGCGACCGCCTGCGCATCAGCGCCGTGGCCGATCGCGTGCTCGTTGTAATCGACCACGTCGAGCGCCGCCCCGCTGCTCTCGCCGAGCGCCGCGATCACGCCTGAAATCAGGCCATTGCCACGCCCCGAAATCGACCGTTCCTCGCCATCGATCGCGACATGGCCGACGAACACCCGCTGGCCCGCCGCGCCGCTTTCCTCATAATCGCGCAGCACGAAGCGATCACCCGCACCGGGCAAATAGGTCGCCTCGAACAATTGCCAGATATCCGCCGCGTTCAACTCGCGGCTCACATCGTCAGCGAGCGCCTGGACGTGGCGGCTGAAATCGACCTGGAGCCGCTTGGGCAGCTTCAACCCCTTGTCCTGCTCGATCACCCAGGCAACGCCGCCCTTGCCGCTCTGCGAATTGACCCGGATCACGGCTTCATAGCTGCGGCCAAGATCGGCGGGATCGATCGGCAGATAGGGCACTTCCCAGAAACGGTCGTTGCGCGCTTCCTGCGCCGCGAAACCCTTTTTGATCGCGTCCTGATGCGATCCCGAAAAGGCGGTGAACACCAGATCGCCGGCATAGGGCGTGCGCGGGTGGATCGGGATGTGGGTGCAATATTCGACCGTTTTGACGACCGCGTCGATGTCCGACAAATCCAGCTTTGGATCAATGCCTTGCGTGTACATATTGAGCGCGACTGTCACCAAGTCGCAATTGCCCGTGCGCTCGCCATTGCCGAGCAGGCAGCCCTCGACGCGGTCGGCACCCGCCATGATGCCAAGCTCGGCAGCAGCGACGCCGGTGCCGCGATCATTATGCGTGTGAAGCGAAATCACCACGCTGTCGCGATTGGGGATGTGCCGACCGAACCATTCGATCTGGTCGGCATAGACATTGGGCGTCGCGCATTCGACCGTGGCGGGCAGATTGAGAATGATCGGATGGTCGGGCGTCGGGCGAAGCACCTCCATCACCGCCGCGCACACTTCGACCGAGAAATCGAGCTCGGCAGTCGAGAAGGTTTCGGGGCTATATTCGAAATGCCAGTCGGTGTCGGGCTGAGCGGCGGCGCAATCGCGCAGGATTTTTGCGCCCTCAACCGCGATGCCGCGCACTTCATCGCGCGTCATGCCGAACACGATCTTGCGCCACGCCGGGCTGACCGCATTGTAGAGATGGACGATCGCGCGCGGGACGCCCTGAAGCGACCGGAAGCTCGTTTCGATCAGGTCGCGCCGCGATTGGGTGAGCACCTGCACGGTCACATCGTCGGGAATGCGCCCCGCCGCGACGAGGCCTGAGATAAAGTCGAACTCGGTCGCGCCCGCGCTCGGGAAGCCGACCTCGATTTCCTTCATGCCGATCTTGCAGAGCAGATCGAACATCCGCGTCTTTTTCTCGGCATCCATCGGATCGATCAGCGCCTGATTGCCATCGCGCAAATCGGTCGACAGCCAGCGGGGCGCGGCGCTGATCGTGCGCGACGGCCATTGCCGGTCGGGCAAGTCGATCGTCGGGAAAGGTCGGTATTTGGTTGATGCGATCGGCAACATGGGTCTCAACTCGCGGTGGCTCGATGGGCGTTCGGGTCGGGGATGGCCCTTAGGCGGATCGTGCGCACCAGCGGCACGCGAAGACGGTCGCGCCTAAGGGCGCGTAAGTCGAAGCAGCGAAGACAGGTTGGACGCCATTCGCAAACTCTAGGCGCGAACGGGCGGGCAAGTCCAGCCGTAAGGCGACCCTGCCCGCACCGCGCTGCCCCGATCAGTTCCTGGCCTTGTCGACCAGCTTGTTGGCGCCGATCCACGGCATCATCGCGCGCAACTCGGCCCCGACTTTTTCGATCGGATGCGCGGCGGCTGCCTTGCGCGACGCCTTCAACTCGGGCTGCCCCGCGCGATTGTCGAGCACGAAATCCTTGACGAAACGCCCCGCCTGAATGTCGGCGAGCACGCGCTTCATTTCGGCCTTGGTCTCCGCCGTGATGATCCGCGGGCCGGTTTTGATGTCGCCATATTCGGCGGTGTTGCTGATCGAATAGCGCATGTTGGCGATGCCGCCTTCGTACAGCAGATCGACGATCAGCTTGGTTTCGTGGAGGCATTCGAAATAGGCCATTTCGGGCGCGTATCCGGCCTCGACCAGCGTCTCGAACCCGGCCTGGATCAGGTGCGTGATGCCGCCGCACAGCACCGCCTGCTCACCGAACAAATCGGTCTCACATTCCTCGCGGAAAGTCGTTTCGATGATGCCGCTGCGGCCACCGCCGAGCGCGCTGGCGTAGGAGAGCGCCAGTGCCTTGGCATAGCCGTTGCCCGCTTTCCCTTCGGCTTCCTGCGCGACCGCGATCAGGCACGGCACGCCGCCGCCCTTCTGATATTCGCTGCGCACGGTGTGGCCGGG
>NZ_JAIEPC010000006.1 GCF_019749955.1 Sphingomonas sp. | reverse complement strand
TTCGGCGAGCGCTTCATCAAAGCCATGGCGGCGTAATGTTCAACCGCCCGCCCACACACGGAAATCCTGACAGGCCCCGCAATCCGGCTCGACGCCTTAGTCGACATGATTGTTGACGATGCGCCGCAGGCCTTCCTTGAAGGTTTCTCCACCAAAATTCATCAAAAGCCCTACGGGCAGTTTCAGAAATCGAAGATAGGTCAACACCTGCTTGGTATGGACCGGCGCAAGCCGATCAACAGACTTGAGTTCGATCAGTAGCCGATCCTCGACGATGATATCGGCCCGAAAGCCGGCTTCGATGTGCAGATCGTCGATGTGGATAGCAATCACTCTTTGCCGCTCCACGATCAGGCCACGCCGCCCCAGCTCATGCGCCAGTACCGCTTCATAGGCCGATTCGAGCAGACCAGGTCCCACCTTGCGATGGACATACAGACCGCAATCGATGGCAATCGCGGCCAATCCCTCGACATCCATGCGGTTCCCCTTCGCGTCCTTCTTTCCTTCGCGCCCTTCGCGTGAACCAACCTTACTTTGACCACCGCGCAAAAATCGCCGTCGGGAGCAGCAGCCCCCTCGCTTCCTCCCGCACCGCCATTTCCCCCACCTCGACCGTCCCGCCAAGCCCGTCCATCGCCTGGCGCAGCAATTCGCCGATCGCGAGCGCCGACATCCGCACCGCGTAAACCGTCAGCACCAGAAACTTGCTGTCGCCATCCATCAGCCGCCGACAATCGGCGATCAGCCCCGGCAAGCCTTCCTCCAGCCGCCAGACTTCGCCATCCGGCCCGCGCCCGAACTTGGGCGGATCGAGGAAAATCCCGTCGTAGCGCCGTCCACGCCGCACTTCGCGCGCGGCGAACTTCGCGGCGTCGTCGACCATCCAGCGGATCGGGCGATCGGCCATGTCGGACAGGAAAGCATTGGCCTTGCCCGCCTCGACCGATTTCTTCGAAGCATCGACATGCGTCAACTTGGCGCCCTTGCCCGCCAGCGCGAGCGTGCCGACACCGGTATAGCCGAACAGGTTCATCACCTCGTCGCCCTCGGCCACATGCCCCCGCATCCATTCCCATTGCGGCGCCATGTCGGGGAAGAAGGCGAGGTGGCGAAACGGCGTGTTCTGCGCGAGGAACAGCAATTCCTCCCACCGCACATGCCAGCCGCCGCGCGGCACATCGCGTGACAAGTCCCAGCGGCCACCGCCATCTTCGTCCGACGCGGCGATGAACTCGCCATCGGCTTCCCAGCTGTCCGACGCGGGCGCCCACATGGCTTGCGGTTCGGGGCGGATGAAGCGGAAGCGGCCGTAACGCTCGAGCTTGCGGCCGTTGCCCGAGTCCACCAGCCCGTAATCGGCCCAGGGTTCGGCGACGAGGGTGAGGAGCGTCACGCCTTCGCCCGCGCGGCCACATAGCCCGTCACCGCTTCAAACGTCGCAGGCAGCGTGTCGTACCGCTCCTCACGCTCGAACAATTCGCCGACGCGCGCGGGGAGAGCGGGTCGCACGCCGGTCGCGCGTTCGACGGCGTCGCGAAATTTCGCCGGATGCGCGGTCGCGAGCGTTACCACCGGGGCGCCCTCAATTCCGGCCCGGCGCGCGGCAGCCAGCCCGATTGCGGTGTGCGGATCAATCACATGGCCGGTTGCCTCATGCGCCCAACGCATTGCCATCGCCATCTCGTCGGCATCGATCCGGTCGCTGTGGAACAGCTTTGCGCCGGCGCGCTGATCGGGGGTGAGCTGCATCGCCTTGCTCGCCTCGAACGCCCGCATCTGCGCTGCGGTCGCCGCGCCGTCGGCCCCGCCGAGATCGAACAGCAGCCGTTCGAAATTGCTCGACACCTGAATGTCCATCGACGGCGCCGCCGTCGGCGTGAGGCTGCCGACCGAATAGTCGCCCGACGACAGCGCACGGTGGAGGATGTCGTTGACGTTGGTCGCAACGATCAGTTTGGCGACCGGCAGCCCCATCTTCGCCGCAACATAGCCTGCGAAGACATCGCCGAAATTGCCCGTCGGCACCGAGAAAGCGACCGCGCGCTCGGGCGCACCGAGCCGGACGGCCGCGTAGAAATAATAGACCACCTGCGCCATCAGCCGCGCCCAGTTGATCGAATTGACCGCGCCCAGATTGAAGCGCGCGGCGAAATCGGCGTCGTTGAACATCGCCTTCACCAGCGCCTGCGCGTCGTCGAAACTGCCTTCGACTGCGATATTGCGGACGTTCGGGGCGAGCACCGTCGTCATCTGGCGGCGCTGGACGTCGCTGACGCGCCCGAGCGGGTGGAGCATGAAAATGTCGATGCCCTCACGCCCTGCCAGCGCGTCGATCGCCGCCGATCCGGTGTCGCCGCTGGTCGCGCCGATCACGGTCAGGTGGGTGTCGCTGCCCTTCAGGAAGCGTTCGAACATCAGCCCGAGCAGCTGGAGCGCGACATCCTTGAAGGCGAGCGTCGGGCCATGAAACAGCTCGAGCAGCCAGTGCTGCGCGTCGAGCTGGACCAAGGGCGTGACGGCGGTATGCGCAAAGCGGCCATAAGCAGCGCGGCACAGATCGCGCAGTGCCGCCTCATCGAGCACACCTGCGGTAAAGGGCGCCATCACCCGCACTGCCGTCTCGACATAATCGAGGCCCGCCAACGCGGCGATTTGCTCGCGCGACAGCGTCGGCCAATGATCGGGGACGTAGAGCCCGCCGTCGCTCGCCAGCCCCGCCAGCGTCACCCCTTGAAAGTCGAGCGCGGGCGCGGTCCCACGCGTGCTGCGATACTGCATGGCGTCCGGCGTTACTGGGCCGGGGTGCGCGGGGCAAGCGCGCGCCGCCGCAGGGCAACCAGATAGATGATTACCGCGATCCCCGCGAAGATGAACCACTGCACGGCATAAGCGAGGTGATTGTTCGGCACTGCGGACAGATCGGGCCCCGCATTGGGCCGAAGTCCCGCCGGAGGCGTGTCGGCGATCAGCATCAGCGTCTTGGAGCCACCGCCGCCGAGCATCGAGACGATCAGCGGATTGGCGTTGGGCGCGTGGCTGATGAAGCCGCTGACCTTGCCGCCTTTCCACGCCGGATTGCCATTGGGATCATTGCCGATGCCGAGCTGGACCTGAAAGCCCGGCCCTTCGGCGCCGGTGCGGCACTGCGCGATTTTGCGCCAGCCGCTGTTGCCCTTGGCGTCGCGGCCCGATTGCGTCGTCCAGCCGGTCACGCTGAGGCAGAAAGCGCTGGCCTTGCGGAACAGCAGGTCGTCGCCGATCGGGATCGACGGGAAGGCAATCGGCGGGCGCGATTGATTCGCAGCAAGCGTCTTGAGCACCACGGCTTTTTCGTCGGCACGCTGGAGCTGCCACACGCCCAGCGCGATCATCGCCGCGGCGGCCAGCGCAACGATGATCGTCGAGATGACGGGCAGGCGGATCATTGATCCTTGATCCGCCCCTCGGCGGCGGCGTTGCGAAATTCGAGGCTGATCAACGCGCCCTTCGCCGCCCGCAGCGAGGCGACCACGGCGACCGCCGTCAGCGGTATCCACAAGATGATATGCACCCAGAAGGGCGGGCTGAAGCTCAGCTCGACCGTGATCGCCAGCGCGACGATCACCGCGCCGATGATCAAGGTCAGGAACGCCGCCGGACCGTCACCCACGTTGAAGCTCGACAGATCGAGCCCGCACACGCCGCAGCGATCGGCGAATTGCGTCCAGCCCTTGAACAGCGTCTTGCTCCCGCAGCGGGGGCAAAGGCCCTTCAGCGCGACTTGGGTCGGAGTCGGCGCTTCAGGCGCGATCACCTCAACCGGCGTGAACGGGTGCGCCCGCGCCGCCCCAGACGTAGATCGAGACGAACAGGAACAGCCACACCACGTCGACGAAATGCCAGTACCAGGCCGCCGCTTCAAAGCCGAAATGCTGGCGCGGGGTGAAGTGGCCCGCGTAAACGCGCGCAAGGCACACCGCGAGGAAGATCGTGCCGATCAGCACGTGGAAGCCGTGGAAGCCCGTCGCCATGAAGAACGACGCGCCATAGTTCAGCCCGGCAAAGTGGAACGGCGCTTCGGCATATTCGTAACCCTGAATCGTGCTGAAGATCGCGCCGAGGATAATCGTGACCCACAGGCCCTTCTTCAGCCCGTCGCGGTCGCCGTGCAGCAGCGCGTGGTGCGCCCAGGTGACCGTGGTGCCCGACAGCAGCAGGATGATCGTGTTGAGCAGCGGGAAGCCGAACGGGTTGATGACCTCAAGACCCTTGGGCGGCCATTGGCCCGCGACATTGGCAACCGTCTCGGCAACCCGGCTGACCTGACCGCCGACGAACTCGACGGGGGCGGGGAACAGCGAGAAGTCGAAGAAGGCCCAGAACCAGCCGAGGAAGAACATGACTTCAGAGGCGATGAACAGAATCATGCCGTAGCGCATGTGGAGCTGGACGACGGGTGTGTGATCACCGGCATGCGCTTCGCGAATCACGTCACGCCACCACAGGAACATCGTCGCGAGCACGCCCGCGAGGCCGATGTAGAAGACGATGCCGCTCGGATCGGCCTTGTGCATCCACATGATGCCGCCAGCGGCGAGCGCGAGTGCAGCCATCGACCCCATCAGCGGCCAGATGCTGGGGGGCAGGATATGGTAATCGTGATTCTTGGCACCGGCCATCGTCGTTTCCCGTCAAAGATGTCGTTCGGACGCGCTTTAGCCCTTGGGCGCGGGCGAATCCACTGGGTAGAAGGTGTAGCTGAGCGTGATCGTGTTGACGTCCTTCGCGTCGGGGTCCGCCGCGATTTTGGGGTCGACGAAGAAGATCACGGGCATGCGCACCGTCTCATGCGGCTTCAGCGTCTGCTGGTTGAAACAGAAGCACTGGATTTTGGTGAAATACAGGCCCGCCTGTGCTGGCGACACGTTAAAGGTCGCACTGCCGGTGATTTCATGGTCCGTATTATTGGTCGCGGTGAAGAACGCCATGCTGCGCGCGCCGAGCTGGACCGTTTCCGAGCGCTGCACCGGCTCGAACGTCCATTTCAGCTTGGGATCGACATTGGTGTCGAACGCGACGGTGACCTGTTGGTTGATCGCGCCAGGTGCCGCCAGTCCGCGCTGCGTCGTGCCGTTGAGCCCGGTCGCCTGACAGAACAGCCGGTACAGCGGGACGCTCGCATAGCCCAAGCCCGTCATGCAGCACACGCCGATGCCAGCGAGGATCGCGGTGCGCAGCTTGCGGGTCATGCGTGGCCCGCCTGAATCTTGGCGATGGTGATCGCAAAGAACAGCACCACCAGCCCGCCGAGGATGAGTGCCATCACCAGCGACCGCGACTTTTGCTTGGCGCGGATCGCTTTCTCCTCGTCGGGGGTCATGCGACCCACCGATCAACGACGAGCGCGGCAAACATCGCCAGCACATAGCCGATCGAATAGACGAACAGCACGCGTTCTGGCTTCATTTCGGCAGGGGTGGGGGCGGCGACCGCGACCACCCAGCCGGTCAGGGCGACGAACACTGCCGAGGCGATGGCTGCGACGATTCCGTAGAAGGCGCCTGCAAGGCCCAGCGGCCAAGGCGCGACCGCGATCATCGCCATCGCGACCGCATAGCCCAGCATCTGCCAGCGGGTCGAGCGCGCGCCTGCGACGACGGGCATCATCGGCACACCGCCCTTGGCGTAATCGTCGCGGATCAGCAGCGCGAGCGCCCAGCTGTGCGGCGGGGTCCACAGGAAAATCAGCGCGAACATCAGGATCGGGAGCAGCGACACGCTGCCGGTCGCGGCAACCCAGCCGATTAGCGGCGGGAAGGCGCCGGCCGCACCGCCGATGACGATATTCTGTGGCGTGTAGCGTTTCAGGCCCATGGTGTAGACGACGACGTAGAACAGGATCGACACGGCAAGCAGCGCGGCAGCAATAAGGTTCACGACCAGCCCCATCAGTAGCACGCTGAACACGCCGACGCCCACGCCGAACTGGAACGCGGTGTCGGGGTCGATCCGCCCGGCCGGAATCGGGCGCTTGGCGGTGCGCTTCATCAGCGCGTCGATATCGCCTTCATACCATTGGTTGAGCGTGCCTGCTGCCCCTGCCGCCAGCGCAATGCTGAGAATCGCGGTGAACGCGATCGGAAAGGGGAGCGCGACCGGCGCGACCAGCATCCCGCACAGCCCGGTAAAGACGACCGATCGCATCACGCGCGGTTTCGTCAGCGCGAAGAAATCGCGCCAGTCGGCGGTGATCGGGGGCGCAGTCAGCGTGGTCGTCGTCATGTCTTTTGTGTCCAAAGCCCTCTCCCGCATGCGGGAGAGGGTTGGTGAGGCAGCAAGCTGCCAAGTTGGCATCGCCTCTCCCGCAAGCGGGAGAGGGCCGCGATCAATGCCGCGTGTCGGCGTCGATCACCGGCAGCGTTTCGAACTGGTGGAACGGCGGCGGGCTCGACAGCGTCCATTCGAGCGTCGTCGCGCCGTCGCCCCAAGGGCTGTTGCCGGCCTTCTTGCCCGCCATCAGCGACCAGATCACATTGACGAAGAAGAAGATCATGCTCGTCGCCATGATCATATAGCCGATCGTCGCCCATTCGTTATATTTGGCGAACGCTGGCGAATAATCGGGGATGCGGCGCGGCATGCCCTGCAGCCCGAGGAAGTGCATCGGGAAGAACAGCAGGTTCACGCCGACGAAGAACACCCAGAAATGGAGCTGGCCGAGCGCTTCGTTCATCATCCGGCCCGACATTTTCGGGAACCAGTAAGTGAAGCCCGCGAACAGGCTGAACACCGCGCCGAGCGACAGCACATAGTGGAAGTGCGCGACGACGTAATAGGTGTCCTGCATGTAATCGTCGATGCCGCCATTGGCGAGCACCACGCCGGTCACGCCACCAACGGTGAACATGAAGATGAACCCGATCGCCCACAGCATCGGCGTCTTGAAGGTCAGCGAGCCGCCCCACATCGTCGCGATCCAGCTGAAAATCTTGATGCCGGTCGGTACCGCGATCACCATCGTCGCGGCGGTGAAGTACATTTTCACGTTCACCGACAGGCCGGTGGTGAACATGTGGTGCGCCCACACGATGAAGCCGACGACACCGATCGCGACCATCGCATAGGCCATGCCGAGATAGCCGAAGATCGGCTTCTTCGAGAAGGTCGAGATGACATGGCTGACGATGCCGAAGCCCGGCAGGATCATGATGTAGACTTCGGGGTGGCCGAAGAACCAGAACAGATGCTGGTAGAGCACCGGATCGCCGCCGCCCGCCTGATCGAAGAAGGTCGTGCCGAAATTGCGATCGGTCAGCAGCATTGTGATCGCCGCCGCCAGCACCGGGAGCGAGAGCAGCAGCAGGAAGGCAGTGACCAGCACCGACCACACGAACAGCGGCATCTTGTGCAGCGTCATGCCCGGCGCGCGCATGTTGAAAATGGTGGTGATGAAGTTGATCGCGCCGAGGATCGAGCTCGCGCCCGCCAGGTGGAGCGACAGGATCGCCATGTCGACCGCAGGCCCGGTCGAGCCATAGGTCGACAGCGGCGCGTAAACGGTCCAGCCGGTGCCCGCGCCGCCGAAGAAGGGCGACGCCAGCAGCAAGGTGAAGCTGGGGATCAGCAGCCAGAAGCTGATGTTGTTCATCCGCGGGAACGCCATGTCGGGCGCGCCGATCATGATCGGCACGAACCAGTTGCCAAAGCCGCCGATCATCGCCGGCATGACCATGAAGAACACCATGATCAGCCCGTGCGCGGTGATCAGCACGTTCCACAGATGGAGCGATTCATCGAGCGACACGCTATTGCCACCCGCCAGCATCGCGGCCCAGGCCGGCAGATATTGCAGCCCTGGCTTCGCCAGTTCGGCGCGCATCATGCCCGAAATCGCGCCACCGATGATCCCCGCGACGATCGCGAAGATCAGGTAGAGCGTGCCGATGTCCTTGTGGTTGGTCGACATGAACCAACGCGCGAAGAAGCCGGGTTTGTGATCGGCATCGTGATGCGCGTGATCATCGCCATGCGCCTGAAACGCCGAAGGGTGGAGTGCGGTGTCGGTCATGGGCTTACTTGTCCGAAGGCGCAGCGGCAGGGGCCGTCGCGGTGGTGTTGAAGGTGGCGGCGGCAGGCGTCGCTTCAGGGGCGGCAGCCGCAGGTGCCGCGCCCTTCACGGTGCCGCCCTTGGCGACGACCCACTGGTCGAACACCGGCTTTTCGACGGCGACGACGGTGATCGGCATATAGCCATGGCGCGAGCCGCACAGTTCGGAGCATTGGCCGAAATAAACGCCGGGCTTCTGGATGGTGAAGCTGGTTTCGTTGATCTTGCCGGGGACCGCGTCGAGCTTGATCCAGAAGGCGGGCATCGCCCAGGCGTGAATCACATCGGCGGAGGTCGTCAGCAGCTTGATCGGCACGCCGACCGGCAGCACGATTCGGTTATCGGTCGCGAGCAGCGGCGGGCCATCGGCATCGGTGCGGGCGCGCTCGCCCGGGGCAGTCGTGCCCTTTTCCTTCAGCATGTTCGCGGTGATTTCGAACCCGCCATTGTCGGGATATTGGTAGCTCCAATACCATTGGTTGCCGATGGCTTTGAGCGTGATCGCGTTCGACGGCGCGGGCTTGTACTGCGCCTGCAGCAGGCCGATCGACGGCACCGCGATGCCGACGAGGATGATCACCGGCGCCAGCGTCCAGATCACTTCGATCGTCGTGTTGTGGCTGGTCTTCGATGGTATCGGGTTCGCCGCGCGGCGATAGCGGATGACGACCCACACCAGCAGGCCGAGCACGAAGATCGAAATTACCGTGATCACGGGGACGAGGATCGAATCATGCATCCACGCGGCGCGCTTGCCGGTGGGGGTGACTTGTTCCTGCACGTCGATCCAACCGTCAACGGGCTGGCCAATCTTCGGGTCGATCGCCATCGCCGGGCCGCCATTGTCCGCGAGCAGCGGATTGACCGCTTCGGGCGCTGCGGGCGCCGGGGTGGCGGTCTTCGGATCGGTGACGGTGACGCCCTGCGCCGTCGCGGCAGCGGGGGCCGTTGTTGGCGCCTTGGCATGGCCGACACTGCCGAGCATCAGCCCGGCGGCGGCCAGTGCCGCGATCAATCCCGTATTTCGCCCAAAATTCAACATCGGTCGTTGTCGCCCCAGTTCTGGAGTTGCCCCATCATCTGCGGGGTGCGGGCACTTTTGCGCCCTTTGGGAGCGCCTATACGCAGCACTGCCCCATGCCTCAAGCATATCGCATACGTTTTTTGGGCTAGGGTCGCGGGCGGAGCGTTGCGGAGGCGCCGTGGCGACCGTATCACCCCGCCTCCAACACTGGCGGACACGCCTCGATACAAGGGCGACAAGATCGATGACCGAAGCCGAAGTGCTCGACGAATTCCGTGCGGCGAACGCGCTGATGGAGGGGCATTTCATCCTGTCGTCGGGGCTGCGGTCGCCGATTTTCCTGCAGAAGATGCTCGTTTTTCAGGACCCGGTGCGGACCGAAAGACTCGCGCGCGCGCTCGCCGAAGTGATCACGGCCCAATTCGGGCCGGTCGACTTAGTCGTGTCGCCCGCAATGGGCGGCATTATTCCGGGGTACGAGACCGCGCGGGCGCTCGGCTGCAAGGCGATTTTCGTCGAGCGCGTCGATGGCCAGTTCGAACTGCGCCGCAATTTCGAAATCCCACCCGGCGCGCGGGTGGTGATGGTCGAGGATCTGGTGACGACGGGGCTCTCGTCGCGCGAATGCATCGCCGCGATTCGCCAGCACCCCGGCGAGTTGCTCGGCGCGGCGTGCATCATCGACCGCTCGAATGGCACGGCGGACGTTGGCGTGCCGCTCGTGTCGCTTTGCAAGCTCGACATCCCCGCCTATCCCGCCGACGCGCTGCCGCCCGAGCTGGCGGCGATCCCGCCGGTGAAGCCGGGTAGTCGGGGGTTGGCGGCTTGACCGATCAACCCAGCCGCGTCGTTGAGGACCGCCTTCGCCTCGGCGTCAACATCGATCACGTCGCGACGGTGCGTAACGCGCGCGTCGTTGGCTATCCCGATCCGGTCCGCGCGGCGTTGCTGGCGGCGGAAGCGGGCGCCGATGGCATTACCGCGCATCTGCGCGAAGACCGGCGGCACATCACCGATGACGATATCGCCCGGCTGATGGCCGAGCTGACGGTGCCGCTCAATCTTGAAATGGCGGCGACCGATGAGATGCTCGCCATCGCACTCGCCCACCGCCCGCACGCGGTGTGCATCGTCCCCGAAAAGCGCGAGGAGCGGACCACCGAGGGCGGGCTTGATGCCGCCGGGCAGCAGAACCGGCTCAAGCGCCTCGTCGACATTCTCGGGGAAGCGGGTTGCCGGGTGAGCCTGTTCATTGAGCCCGATCCGCGTCAGGTCGAGGCGACTTTGCGGCTCGGCGCGCCCGTGCTCGAACTGCATGTCGGTCTGTATGCGGAGCTCGAGGGCGAAGCGCAGGCCGCCGAGCTGCGCCGTCTGACCGATGCGGCGGCGCTGGCGGCGAAGAACGGGATCGAAGTGCATGCGGGCCACGGCCTGACCTTCGACAATGTCGCGCCAATTGCCGCGATCCCGCAGGTGCGCGAACTCAACATCGGCCATTTCCTGATTGGTGAGGCGATTTTTACCGGGCTGGGCGATGCGGTCCGCACGATGCGCGCGGCGATGGACGCGGCACGTTGATCATCGGCATCGGCTCAGACCTCTGCAACATTGAGCGGATACAGGCCTCGCTCGATCGCTTTGGCGATCGGTTCGAGACGCGCGTGTTCACCGATGTCGAGCGCGCCAAGGCGGCGTCGCGGCCCTTCACCAAGGCAGGGACGCTCGCCAAGCGCTTCGCCGCCAAGGAAGCTTTTTCCAAAGCGGTCGGGACCGGATTCAAGCGCGGGGTGTTCATGCGC
Organism: Sphingomonas sp.; assembly: GCF_019749955.1. GTDB lineage: Bacteria > Pseudomonadota > Alphaproteobacteria > Sphingomonadales > Sphingomonadaceae > Sphingomonas. The sequence goes on along the minus strand of NZ_JAIEPC010000006.1, from coordinate 1,409 downwards.
GATATCGGCGTGGTCAATGCGCCGTCGGGCGCGCCGACCTTGGCGCTCACCGGCGGCGCGCGGGCAAGGCTTGACGCGATCACCCCGCAAGGGCACGCCGCGCGCATATTTTTGTCGCTGACCGACGATCATCCCTGGGCGCAGGCGTTCGTGGTGATCGAGGCGGTGGCGCTATAAGGGTTAGTGTATGGCGAGTGAGGACGTGTCGTTGGAAGCCGGACCGGAACAGCAACCATCGGCAGCACCGAAGGGCAAGGCCGCGAAGGGCAAGACCGACTGGGCATCCGAGCTGAGGGGCATTTTCTGGCTGGTGCTGGCGGTGCTGGGTTTTCACACCTTCATTGCCAAGCCCTTCTATATTCCATCCGAATCGATGTTGCCGGGGCTGCTGGTCGGCGATCAGCTCGTCGTGTCGAAATTCCCTTACGGCTATTCGTACATCTCGCCGACCTTCCATGTGCTGCCCTTTATCAAGGGTCGGCTGTTCGGCAGCATGCCTGAGCGCGGCGATGTCGTGATCATTTCGCCACCGGGGGTGAATTCGGACTATATTAAGCGCGTCGTCGGCTTGCCCGGCGATACGGTCGAAGTGCGCGACGGCGTGTTGATCCTGAACGGCAAGGCCGTCGAGCGCGGCCCGCTGCACCAGGTCGACATTCGCGCCTATGGCGGCGTGCCGATCCCCGGCGAGGGCAAGCCGACCTGTGACATGAGCGGCTATTTGCCAAACGCGATGACGGTCGGCGCCGACGGGATCAAGCATTGCAAGCTGCCCGTCATCACCGAAACTTTGCCCAATGGCCGACGCTATGACACGGTCGAGCTCGGTCGTACCGAAGGCGATTTCTATGGGCCGATCAAGGTGCCTGAAGGCCATGTCTTCGTGATGGGCGACAACCGTGATCAAAGCGCCGACAGCCGCTTTCCGGTCGCACAGCTTGGTCTGGGCGGCCCCGTGCCATGGGAGAATTTGGGCGGCCGCGCCGAATTCATCACCTATTCGAAGACGGGCGAGGGCACGTGGAATCCGCTGACCTGGGGGCAGTCCTTCCGGGGCGGTCGGGCAGGGACGTCGCTGCACGCGCCGCGTGCAAAGTAAGCGACAGGCGATGAGCGACGAGTCGGCCATTGAGGATATGGTGCAGGGGCCAAGCCCCAGCGAACTCAGCGATCCGGTAATTCGCAAGGAATTGAAGCGCGCGGGCGTCTGGCTCGGTCTGGCGGCGGTCATGGCGCTGGTGGTGCTGCTGATCCAGCCGCTGCTGATCATCTTTGGCGGGCTGGTGTTTGCCGCGATGCTCGATGGCGGCGTGCGGCTGCTTGGGCGCGTGCTGCCGATCGCGCGCGGCTGGCGGCTGATGATCGTCGTGCTGCTGACGATCGCGTTCATCGCCGTTGTGGTGTTCATG
>NZ_JAIEPC010000084.1 GCF_019749955.1 Sphingomonas sp. | reverse complement strand
TCGGCTTCCTGCGCGACCGCGATCAGGCACGGCACGCCGCCGCCCTTCTGATATTCGCTGCGCACGGTGTGGCCGGGGCCCTTCGGCGCGATCATGACGACGTCGAGATCGGCGCGCGGCTCGATTAGTCCGAAATGGATGTTTAACCCGTGCGCAAAGGCAATCGTCGCGCCCTGCTTCAGATTGGCGTGGAGATCATCGGCATAGATCGCCGCCTGATGCTCGTCGGGGGCAAGGATCATCGTGACATCGGCCCAGGCAGCTGCCTCGGCATTGCTCATCACCTTGAAGCCCGCCGCCTCCGCCTTCTTCGCCGTCGCCGAGCCGGGGCGCAGCGCAATAGCGACTTCCTTGACGCCGCTGTCGCGCAAATTTTGCGCATGGGCATGACCCTGCGAGCCATAGCCGACGACCGCGACCTTCTTGTCGGTGATGAGGCTGAGATCAGAGTCGCGATCATAATAGACACGCATTGCAGTCATTCCCTTTCGTTCAAACCAGATCGTCACCCCGGCCTTGTGCCGGGGTCCAGCCATCCACCGCTACGCCGGTGATTGGGGCGCGGTGGGCCCCGGCACAAGGCCGGGGTGACGATTCCTAATAGCTGATCCTTCTACGCCGCCTCTTTGCCGCGCGAAATGGCGACGATGCCGGTGCGCGCGACTTCGATCAGGCCGACTTCGCGCATCAGCTCAATGAATTTGTCGATCTTTTCGCTGCCGCCCGTCACTTCGAACACAAAGCTCGATGTCGTCGCATCGACGACGCGCGCGCGGTAGACATCGGCGAGGCGCAGCGCCTCGATCCGGTGATCGCCGGTCCCTGCGACCTTGACTAGCGCCAGCTCGCGCTCGACATGCGCGCCGGCTGCGGTCAAATCGGTGACCTTGTGCACCGGCACCAGCCGGTCGAGCTGCGCGACAATCTGTTCGAGCACCGGCGGGCTGGCCGATGTCACGATCGTGATCCGGCTGACCGATTTGTCCTCGGTAATCTCACTCACCGTCAGGCTGGCGATGTTATAGCCGCGCGCGGTGAACAGCCCCGCGATCCGCGCAAGAATGCCCGGCTCATTGTCGACGATCACCGCCAGCGTGTGCCGTTCGGCCTTTTCTTGCCTGATCTGCATCAGACCAGCGCCTTCGCTTCATCGTCCATCGTGCCGGACACTTCGCTCGCGCGCAGGATCATGTCGGTGTGCGACGCGCCCGACGGGATCATCGGGAAGCAATTGGCGAGCTGCGCGACGCGGCAGTCGACCAGCACGGGCCCGTCATGCGCGAGCATGTCGGCGATGCCGGGTTCAAGCTCACCGCGCTTTTCGATCAAAATGCCCTTCCAGCCATAGGCCTCGGCCAGCCGGACGAAATCGGGCAGCGAATCGCTATAGCTTTCGGCGTAGCGGCTTTCATAGGTGAGCTCCTGCCACTGGCGGACCATCCCCATATATTGGTTGTTGAGGATGAAGATCTTGACCGGCAACCGGTATTGCGTCGCGGTCGCCAGTTCCTGGATGTTCATCTGGATCGATGCTTCACCGGCAATGTCGATCACCAGTGCGTCCGGATCGCCGAGCTGCGCACCGATCGCGGCGGGCAGGCCATAGCCCATCGTCCCGAGCCCGCCGCTGGTGAGCCATTTGTTGGGGTCTTCGAAATCGAAATGCTGTGCCGCCCACATCTGGTGCTGACCGACTTCGGTGGTGATGATCGGCGAGCGGGCGTGCGTTGCTTCCCACAAAGCCCGGATCGCGCGTTGCGGCATGATCGCGGTCGGATCGCTTTCGGGGAAATCGAGCGACTTGACCGCGCGCCAGCCCGCGATGCGGCGCCACCAGTCGGCGGTGTCGGGCTTGGGGTGCCCGCGCGCTTGCCAGACGCGCACCATATCGGCGAGCGCATGGCCGACATCGGCGACGACGCCCAAATCGATCCGCACGGTCTTGTTGATGCTCGACCGGTCGATATCGACATGGACCTTGCGCGCATGCGGCGCGAAGGCATCGAGCCGCCCCGTCACCCGATCATCAAACCGCGCGCCGAGCGCGACGATCAGATCGGCCTGGTTCATCGCCCAATTGGCTTCGTAGGTGCCGTGCATGCCGAGCATCCCGAGCCATTGCGGGCTCGACGCCGGGAAAGCGCCCAGCCCCATCAAGGTCGAGGTCACCGGCGCGCCGGTCAGCGCCGCGAGTTCGCGCAGCAGCGCGCTCGCCGCTGGCCCCGCGTTGATGATCCCCCCGCCGGTGTAAAGGATCGGCCGCTCGGCCGCAGCGAGCATGTCGACGAGCTGCTCGATCGCGGCTGGATCGGCGTCGAGCTGCGGGCGATAAGTCTTGTGCTGGATCGGCCCCGGCTTGGTGTAGCGCGCGGTCGCGACCTGCACGTCCTTGGGGATGTCGACGACGACCGGGCCGGGCCGTCCCGATGTGGCGATGTGGAATGCCTCATGGATCGTCGGGCCGACCCGCGCGGGGTCCTTCACCAGATAATTATGCTTCGAACAGTGGCGGGTGATGCCGACGGTATCGGCCTCCTGAAAGGCATCGGTGCCGATCAGCGATGTCGGCACCTGCCCGGTGATCACCACCATCGGGATCGAATCCATCAGCGCATCGGTGATCCCCGTTACCGCATTGGTCGCGCCGGGGCCCGACGTGACGAGCACCACGCCTGGCTTGCCGGTCGAGCGCGCATAGCCCTCCGCCGCGTGCGTGGCCGCCTGTTCGTGCCGGACGAGGATGTGCCTGATCTGCCCGCCCTTGGCGTTGTGGCGGTAGAGCGCGTCATAAATCGGCAGCACCGCGCCACCCGGATAGCCAAAAATGACCTCGACCCCGAGATCGCCCAGCGCCTCGATCAGGATATCTGCTCCGGATTGCTCGACCATCACTCGTCCTTGCGTTTGCCCACACGCCGCATCGCACAAATATGCTGGCGAAGGGCGCTGCTAGAGATGTAAAATTTGCCTGTCAACCATTGTTGCGTAATTTAGTTGCCAGATTATCCATATCAACGAATTTTTACTACGCTTCAGCGGAATCGCGTGCGACCTGGAACCCCGCAAATGACTGGCTCACCGGCATCAGCTCGAGCCGGTTGATATTCAGGTGCGGCGGCAGGCTGGCGATCCACAGGATCGTCGCGGCGATATCCTCGGCGGTCATCGGTGTCGCCCCCGCATAGAGCTTGTCCGACGCCGCCTGATCACCGCCGGTGCGCACCAGCGTGAATTCGGTTTCGACCATCCCCGGCTCAATCGCGGTGACGCGCACGCCGGTGCCGTGGAGGTCGGTGCGCAGATTGAGCGAGAATTGCGCGACGAAGGCTTTGGTGCCGCCATAAACATTGCCGCCAGCATAGGGATAGCTGCCCGCGACCGAGCCCAGATTGACGATCGCACCCTTGCGCTCGATCAGTCCCGGCAGCAGCCGGTGGGTGATGTCGACCAGAGCGGTGATGTTGGTGTCGATCATTGTGCGCCATTGCGCAAGATCGCTGCGCTGCGCAGGCGCGGTGCCCATCGCCAGCCCGGCGTTGTTCACGAGCAGATCGATGCCCGCGAAGTCGGCCGGCAGCGTCGCAAACGCGTGGTCGAGCGCGGCGGCATCACGGACATCGAACACCAGTGGCAGCACCGCATCGCCGCACTCGGCAACGAGCGCGTCGAGCCGATCCGCCCGCCGGCCGGTCGCGACCACGCGCCACCCTGCCCCCACCAGCGCGCGCACCGTTGCGGCGCCAATGCCTGCCGTTGCGCCCGTCACCAATGCCGTCTTCATGCCATGCCTCCGCTTGCCCCCTGCGCCATGCCGATTGCCGCGTCCGAGCGCAACGCGTTCCATCGACGCGGCATTGCGGGACCAACGATGGCCATGATACCGCCGCGCCGAGGAGAAAACGCCCATGAAAACCCGCGCCGCCGTTGCCTTCGAAGCCAAGCAGCCGCTCGAAATCGTCGAACTCGACCTCGAAGGGCCGAAGGCGGGCGAAGTGCTCGTTGAAATCATGGCGACGGGCATCTGCCACACCGATGCCTATACGCTCGACGGGCTCGACAGCGAGGGGCTGTTCCCGAGCGTGCTTGGCCACGAAGGCGCCGGGATCGTCCGCGAGGTTGGGGCGGGCGTCACCTCGGTCAAGCCGGGCGATCACGTCATCCCGCTCTACACCCCCGAATGCCGCCAGTGTAAATCATGCCTCAGCGGCAAGACCAACCTCTGCACCGCGATCCGCGCGACGCAGGGCAAAGGGCTGATGCCCGATGGGACGACACGCTTCAGCCACAAGGGCCAGCCGATCTTCCATTATATGGGCTGCTCGACCTTCTCCAACTTCACTGTCCTGCCAGAAATCGCGGTCGCGAAAATCCGCGAGGACGCCCCGTTCAAGACGAGCTGCTATGTCGGCTGCGGCGTGACGACGGGCGTGGGCGCGGTCGTCAACACCGCCAAAGTGCAGGTCGGCGACACGGTGATCGTGTTCGGGTTGGGCGGCATTGGCCTCAACGTGCTGCAAGGCGCCCGGCTGGCGGGCGCGGGCATGATTGTCGGCGTCGACATCAACCCGGCGCGGGAGGAATGGGGCAAGCGCTTTGGCATGACCCATTTCGTCAACCCGAAGAGCGTCGACGGCGATCTCGTCGCCCATCTCGTCGCGCTCACCGATGGCGGCGCCGATTACACCTTCGACTGCACCGGCAACACCACCGTGATGCGTCAGGCGCTGGAGGCGTGCCACCGCGGCTGGGGCACGAGCATCATCATCGGCGTGGCGGAGGCGGGCAAGGAAATCAGCACGCGCCCGTTCCAGCTCGTCACCGGCCGCAACTGGCGCGGCACCGCGTTCGGCGGCGCCAAGGGCCGGACCGATGTGCCCAAGATCGTCGACTGGTATATGAACGGCAAGATCGAGATCGACCCGATGATCACCCATGTGCTGAGCCTTGAGGAAATCAACAAGGGCTTCAACCTGATGCACGCGGGCGAAAGCATCCGCAGCGTCGTGGTGTTTTAGCGCGAGACCATTTTCCGGCGCCCCGCTTGTTTCGAGCGAAGTCGAGAAACCCGCCACAAGCGGACCGAACTGATGGGGCGGATGCCCCCTTCAGTTCAGTCAGCGCACCGTGCAATCCGCTAGTCGAAATCGTCGTCCCAATCGCAGCCGAACGCGAAACCAACCGAGCGGAGCGCCCGCCAGTCCGACGCCACCATTTCCAGCAACAGCTTTTCGAGTTGAGACCTGTCACACCGCGCGAGGCTTTCGGCAATCTCTCCCACTCTGTCGGGAACATCATCGCCTTGCCGCCTCCTCTCGTTCGCGACGAGGGCCGTCGCCACCATGTGCTTGCAGAAACCCGAATCCCCGTAGGCCGGGCACGAGCAATGCCCTGAAATCTCCGCCCCCGAGTGACTCAGCCAAACCGTATAGTCGCTCGTACCAAATGCGGCGGCGAGGATGCTGCTGTCATTAAAGCTCAGCAGGGCAATATGGCCGTGATCGGCATAGCCTTGGCCGCGTGCAAACACCTTGTCTCCAGCCAGATTGCGGAGTTCAGCTTCGTCGAACAAGGGCGCGCTGCGGGATTTCATATATGCGGCTGCAGGATTGGATCGTTTTCGATCATGTCCAGAGCCTCTTCCAACGTCGCCGAACCGTGATACGGAAACCACTGTCCGGTATGTCGGTGCCACATGATGTGAAAGCGGGTTTCAGTCAGGCATTCCTCGTCGTGATCGAGCCGCACCCAAGCCGAATCGAATTCCTCCCCGGCATTGTCTTCCCAACCTGAGCGATAGCGGGTGATGAAGCTATACTTGCTGCCGCGCCACTTCCCGTGGAGCGCCACGGGGTAGTTCCACTGGGTTGGCAGGATTTCCGGAAGGAAGCGCGGCGTCAGCCGAGCGGCAATGAACCTCTCGCAGCGCTGGCCAATTGCTGTTTTCTCATCTCTCGTCAGCTCCTTCACGCGGATCCAGCGGCGTACAGGCTTGGCCATTCGTTTGCCTTCTTACAATCGCCCATTCAGCTCTTACCGTCACTCTGCTCCAACGTCATGACGGTAACGGATTTTGCAAAAATCCGGAGTCCTTGTCTTGTCGACACCATATCAGCCAATGCTACGCCACACCCCTACTCCCACTCGATTGTGCCGGGTGGCTTGCTGGTATAGTCATACGTCACCCGGTTGATGCCCTTGGCTTCGTTCACAATCCGCGTCGCGACGCGCGGGAGGAAGCCGCCGGGGAATTCGAACGCCTGCGCGGTCATGCCGTCGGTCGAGGTCACCGCTCGCAGCGCCAGCACATTGTCATACGTCCGCCCGTCGCCCATCACCCCGACGCTGCGCACCGGCAGCAGTACCGCAAATGCCTGCCAAATCGCATCGTACAGCCCGGCATTACGGATCTCTTCGAGATAGATCGCATCGGCCTTGCGCAGGATGTCGCAGCGTTCCTTGGTGACTTCACCCGGAATGCGGATCGCGAGGCCCGGCCCGGGGAAAGGATGTCGGCCGACGAAGATGTCGGGCAATCCGAGTTCGCGGCCAAGCGCGCGGACTTCGTCCTTGAACAATTCGCGCAAGGGTTCGACGAGCTGCATGTTCATGCGCTCCGGCAAACCGCCGACATTATGGTGGCTCTTGATCGTCACGCTCGGCCCGCCAGTGAAGCTGACGCTCTCGATGACATCGGGATAGAGCGTGCCTTGCGCAAGGAAATCCGCCCCGCCAATCTTCTTTGCTTCGTCTTCAAACACTTCGATGAAGGTCTTGCCGATGAATTTGCGCTTGGCCTCCGGGTCGGTCAGCCCGGCGAGGCCGTTCAGGAACAACGTCTCGGCATTCACATGCACCAGCGGGATGTTGTAGTGGCCGCGAAACAGCGACACGACCTGATCGGCCTCGCCACTGCGCATCAGCCCGTGGTCGACGAACACGCAGGTCAGCTGCGATCCGATCGCTTCGTGGATCAGCACGGCGGCGACCGCTGAATCGACGCCGCCCGACAGCCCGCAGATCACCCGCCCCTGCCCGACCTGCGCGCGAATCTCGGCGATCTTGACGCTGCGGAACTCCGCCATCGTCCAGTCGCCCGCCAGCCCGCAGACGTGGCGCGCGAAATTGGCGATCAGCTTGGCGCCATCGGGGGTGTGGACGACTTCGGGGTGGAACTGCATCGCATAATAATGCCGCGCATCGTCGGCGATTACTGCAAAGGGCGCACCGCTGCTGTGCGCGACGGGACGGAAGCCGGGCGCGAGCTGCGTCACCTTGTCGCCGTGGCTCATCCACACCTGGTGCGTTTCGCCCTCTGCCCACAGTCCGTTGAAAAGCCCGCAGCCATCGGTCACCTCAATGAAGGCGTGGCCGAATTCGCCGCTGTCGCCGAGCAGCACTTCGCCGCCGAGTTGCGCCATCATCACTTGCTGGCCGTAGCAGATGCCGAGCACCGGCACGCCGCTTTCGAACACGACCGGCGGCACGCGCGGGCTGCCGTCCTCGAGCACCGAGGCAGGCGATCCCGACAGGATCACACCCTTGGGCTGCATCCGCGCAAAGGCTTCGGCGGCGGTATTGAACGGCGCGATCTCGGAATAGACCCCCGCCTCGCGCACCCGGCGGGCGATGAGCTGCGTCACCTGACTGCCGAAATCGATGATGAGGATGGAATCGCCGGGCGCTGTCGATGTCTGGGTCATGCGCTCAGATAGCGGGCACCTCGGCGCCTGACCAGACCGCTCAGGCGCCGGGGCGCATCATCGCGATGATCGCCTTCAAGCTAGGGCGCGCGCCGGTGCCGAGCAGGTTGGCGCGGAACACGCGGCCCAGCAGGATGACCTCGCCGATGATGAACAGCACCAGCACTGCCCCCGTCCCCAGCACTTGCCACGTCGGGATGCCTGACCCCAGCCTCCCGAGTACCGCAAAGGGCGCATAAAGCGGGATCCACGTCATCGCCTCGACGAACACGCCGCCCTTACCCGACAGCACCGACTGGAGCAGCAGCGTGAACGGCACGACGATCAGCATCATCACCGGTGTTAGGAAGCCTTGGGCGTCGCGCATCGATTCGCTCATCACGCCGATCACCAGGAAGATCATCGACACCATCAGATAGCCCGCGACGAAAAAGAAGATGATCGTCGCGATGCTGCCAAACGACGACACCGGCTCGAGCGCGGGCTTGATCAGATCGGCAATGTCGCCCTGCGTCGCATAAGCCGCGAACAGCCCGCACGCGACCCAGGTCACCACCATCGCGAGGCCAATCGCGACCGTACCGATCAGCTTGCCATACATCAGCTCGTTGGGCGTCACGCAGGCGAGCAGGGTTTCAATGAGCTTGTTGCTGCGTTCCTCGATCGCACCCTGCAGCATCCAGCTGCCCGACAGCAGCAGCGACATCATCAGGATATAGGCACTCGCGAGCGGCAGGATTGACCGGACGATCACCCGCTCGCGACCGCTGCCTTCGGGCGGCGTCGTCACGCTAATCGCCGGCGCAATCGCGCTGGCAGCCGCTGCCGTCGGCGCCGCCGTACCATTGGCTTGCAGGAACCGCGTGCGCAGGTCGCCGGTCAGCACGCCTTGCAGCGACGCGACGAACGACGCGCGCGGCTGGCCGTTCGCCCATAGCCGCACCACCGGCGATGTCCCGAAATCGCGCGGGATCAGCAGCACATAATCGATCGGCTTTTTGCCCGACTTGTCGGCTGGGCGCAGCAACGGCTCAAGCAGCCCATCGATCGCCTGGGGCGAAGCGGCGGCGATCACGGGCGGGGTCTCGACGATCTTGTAGTCGGCCTCTGGCGGCTCGAACCCCTTGGCATCGTCGGGCGAAACCTTGGCAATCGCGGCGAGTGCGGCCTTTAGCCCGCCGCCTGCGACAAAGGCATCGACATCGGCGTCGCCGAACCAGCGCGCATCGCGGGTCCACACCGCGCCCGGCGCCGCGCGCTGCAAGTCGTGGCGCTGGACGTAGCGGGCGAGCGCAATCAGCACGAAGCGCTGATCGTTGGTTTCGATCTGGCGCTTGATCGCAGCGCCCGTGGTGTCGCCCGACTGGTCGATAAGCATCACCGTTTCGACGTTCGACTTGCCGGTGATCCGCGACGCGAGCGGTCCGGCGGCGAACGCGAGCGGGACGATCAGCAGCGTGATCCAGAAGCTGCGCGTGGCGGCGATCTGGCGAAACTCGCGCGCGGCGACGAGCAGGATGTGGTTGATCATGGCCGTGCCTCCGCGCCGCCGACAATATGGAGAAAGACGTCGTGCATGCTCGCGCGGTGCTGTTCGAAACCGCGCAGCGCGAAGCCCTGCGCCGTACAGAGCTGGAGCAAATCCGCAGGGTCGCCGCCGGGGACGAGCCGCACGTCCCACGCCTGCCAGCCATCACCCACGGCAGCGGTTTCGGTCGCACCCTCGACCCCCGGCAACGTCGCCGGCGATTGCTGCGCCACCAGCGTCAACCGCACCGGCAGCGTCGCGCGCGCGCCGTCTTGCGTGCCTTCGAATTGTTTGCGGCCATGCGCGAGGAACAACAGCCGGTCGCACAGCCGCTCGGCATGCTGCATGACGTGGGTGGAGAAGACCACCGCCGCCCCGCCCTTCGCCGCGCCGACGATCTCGTCCTCGAGCAGTCCCTGATTGACCGGATCGAGCCCCGAAAAGGGTTCGTCGAGGATCAGGAGATCGGGCTTGTTGACGATCGCGGTCGCGAGCTGGACTTTCTGCGCCATCCCCTTGGACAATTTGTCGACGGTCGTTTTGGCGAAAGCGCCGAGCCCGAAGCGGTCGAGCAGCACCAGCCCTTCGCGCCGTGCATCGGTCGCCGTGATGCCCTTCAGCCGCGCGAAATAGACGATCGTGTCGATCGCGGTCATCGACCGGTACAGCCCGCGCTCCTCAGGCAGGAAGCCCAGCCGCGCGCTGGTGCCGCGCCCCGGCGGTTTGCCGAGCACGTCGATGCTACCCCGGTCGGGCCGCAATATGTCGAGCACCATGCGCAGCGAGGTGGTCTTGCCCGCGCCATTGCCGCCGAGAAAGCCAAACACTTCGCCGGGTTCGACCGCAAAGCTCAGGTCATTAACCGCCGCAAAGTCGCCAAACCGCTTGACGACGGTATCCAACCGCAATGCAACCATCAAAATCTCCCTTGCTGGCGAGCAGCTTAGCGGGGTGTCATAGTGATATGCAACAGATTTTGCCGACTGCGTCGAAGCTCAGCAGAGCGCGGCGGCTAGCGCTTAATGACTTGGGGTTGAGTCACAGCCCCTCCCGTTCGTGTCGAGCGAAGTCGAGACACCCTGCGCACCGCTTGTGGCCTGTTTCTCGACTTCGCTCGAAACGAACGGGTCAAGGGCATGGCAAAAAACGCACGATGCGCGCGCGGACGCTCAGCTCTTCTTGCCGCCGTTGCCCACTCTCGGCGCCACTTCCAGCCCGGTCCAATAGGCCACGAACGCCCAGAGATCGGCGGCTTCCTCTATCACCTTGTCGGTCGGCTTGCCGCTGCCGTGCCCGGCGCGCGTTTCGATGCGGACGAGGCGCGGCTTGGTGCCCAAATTCGCGGCCTGGATGGCAGCGGTGTATTTGAACGTATGCCCCGGCACCACGCGGTCGTCAGTGTCCGCCGTCGTCGCCAATATCGCCGGATAAGCCACGTTCGACTTCACATTGTGATAGGGCGAATAGGCATAGAGCGTCTTGAAATCGGCTTCCTTCGACGGATAGCCATAATCATCGACCCAATAGCGCCCCGCCGTGAACCGGTCGAAGCGCAGCATGTCCATCACGCCCACCTGCGGCAGGGCTGCTGCAAACAGATCGGGCCGCTGGTTGACGACCGCGCCGACCAACAGGCCGCCATTCGATCCGCCCTGCACCGCAAGCTGATCCTTGCCGGTGATGCCGTTCGCCTTCAGCCATTCGCCCGCCGCGATGAAATCGTCGAACACATTTTGCTTGTTCTGCAGCCGTCCGCCGTCGTGCCACGCGCTGCCATATTCGCCGCCGCCGCGGATATTGGCGACCGCGAGCACGCCGCCCGCCTCAATCCACGCGAGGCGCGTCGGTGAGAAGCCGGGCAAGGTCGGAATGTTGAACCCGCCATAGGCGTAGAGCAACGTCGGCGCGGGGCCAGTCGTCGTCTTTTTGCGGACGATGAACATCGGCACCTTGGTGCCATCCTTCGACGGGTAGAACACCTGCTCGACCTTGAACGCCGCCGGATCAAACGCGACCTTGGGCGCGGCCCAGGCCGTCGATTTGCCGGTCTTCACGTCATAATGGAAAATCGTCGTCGGCGTGGCGAAGCTGGTGAAGGCGTAGAAAGTCTCCTTGTCGCCAATCTCGCCGCCAAAGCCGCCGACCGATCCGATCCCCGGCAGCGGCACCTTGCCGAGCAATTGGCCGTTCAACGAATAACGGCGGACTTCGCTCTTCACATCGGCCAGATATTCGGCGAAAATCTGCCCACCGACGATGTTGGCGCTTTCGAGCGTCGCCTTGTCCTCAGGGATGACTTCCACCGCCACCGGCTTGGCGCCGCCAACATCGATCGAGACCAGCCGCAGCAGCGGCGCGCCATTATTGGTCTTGAAGTAGAATTTGCTGCCGACATTGCCCGCCAGTGCCCATTCATACTCAAGGCCCGCAATGACGGTGCGCGGCTTGGCGTTGGCCTTGGTCAGATCGAGCGCGGTGATCTGATAGCGACGATCGGTGCCTTGCGTCGTGGTGATCAGCAACCAGCGACCGTCATCGGTCACGCTCGGCGAATGGCCGAATTTGGGGTGATCGGGCGTCGCGTAAACCAGCCTGTCGGCCGATTGCGCCGTGCCGAGCTTGTGGAAATAGACTTTCTGGTTCTCGTTCAGCGCCTGAAACTTGGCCCCCTCCGCGGGCGGATCGAAGGCCGAATAGAAGAAACCAGACCCGTCCTTCATCCAGCCGATGCCGGAAAACTTCACCCACTCGATCGTGTCGGCCAGCGTCTCGCCGGTCGCGACGTCGAGCACTTTCATCGTGCGCCAGTCGGTGCCGCCATCCTGAATCGTGTAGAGCAGCTTCGT
>NZ_JAIEPC010000112.1 GCF_019749955.1 Sphingomonas sp. | reverse complement strand
CTAAGCTCGCTCTCAAGAGCAGGCTTAAGACCGGACCATCACCCCACGGGCAAGGCGGCCGCTATCGGAGGCGTACGGGAAAACGGCGCTGGTATTTGGTGATCAGCTTCGGATCGAACGTCCCCGCGCGATCCCGCGGCACGTCCAACGTCACCTTCGATGTGCCCGTCAGCATCGTCTTTCGCGACGAGCCGTTGCGACGGTTGGTTGCGCCTGCGGCGCCTTCGTTCTCCAGATGATCATCCAGCTCCGCTGACAGCATGCGCTCGGAGAGCGCCTTCTTCAGCTCGTCGAGCAAACCGTCCTTCGCAAACAGATCCTGCGGATCACGCCCCGCAAGCAACTGGTCCAACATGTCCTTGTCAATCGCCATATCGATGGTCCTTCCCATTCCATCTTATGGCCTCCCGCACAAAATTCCTGACAGTCCCGTGCAGGACATTGAGAACATGCGTCTTGGTGGCAACGCCGGCTTCCAGTGCCAGTTCAACAGCGCATAGCACGACCTGCTCATCATGCTGGAGCACAAGGGCGAGGATCTCGGCCATCTCTCTGTCTCCGCCAGGGCGGCGCAGGAGCTGACTTTGGAGCTGCCGGAACGCATCGGGCATCTCCGCGAACGGGGCACCATTGCGCAAGGCACCCGGCTTGCGCTCGATCACCGCCAGATAATGCCGCCAGTCATAGACCGTCCGCCCGCCGGTGTGATGGGATCGATCGATGATCCGCCTGTGTGCGCACAAGATCTGACCCTCAGCCGCGATCACGATCCGATCGGGGTAAATCTGCAAGCTGACCGGGCGGTTACGCCCCCCAACACCCCCGCCACCGTCCGCAACACTTTCGCACGGAAATGCACGCCGATGTGGCTGCCCTTGATTTCGATCACGCGCAGTCCCGGCTCGCCCTCAGCATAGCAGGCGCGGCCGTTGACGAGGCCGTCGCTCGGGCTCCAGATCGCGGTGGCGGGCATCGGCAAAGGTGCGGCGATTTCGGCCTGGCGCGCAAGCAGCACGGGGTCGTCGATCCGCTCGCCGCTGACGAGCTGATAGGTGCGCCAGACATTGGTCGCGCGCGGTCCGGCGGCATAGGGTGAGGCAATGGTGATAACTTCGCGCACCACCCCCGCCCCCAACCGGTGCGCCGCGAGCCGCGCCATGATGCCGCCGAGCGACACGCCGATCAGCGTCACGGGTGCCCCGGCGCGCGCGGCATAATCCTCGACCCGCGCGAGCAGCCGCTCCCCGTCCATGCCGACGGTGCGCGTGCCGAAATTGCGGCCCAGCCCCCAGGTCTCCACTCGATAGCCCAGGCGGCGCAGATAACGCGCCATGATCAGCATCGACCGGTCGGCGTTGATCAGGCCTGGCAGCAGCAGCAGCGGCCGTCCGTCGCCGCGCGGCTCCGCGCCCGGCTTGCTCGCGGCCAGCTCGGCGAGCGTCCATACCGCGCGCGGCAGTTCGGCAGCCCAAAGCAGGCGGCTGGGGGGTGGAAGAGCGGGCGCGGTGGTCATGCGCAGACCCTAGCAGCCCCATCTTGGGTAGGTCGAGAGCAACGGCGCAAGACGCGCTTAACCGCATCTTTAGCACGCTGGCCATAGCGATGCCCGATGAACCCCTTCGGTCGGCTCCAGCTATCGCGCATTTTCGGGCGGCTTCCGCTGCCCGTCATGCTGTCGCTGCTGCTGCTGCTGGGGCTGGTGCCAGCGGGGCTGCTCGGCCAGCTTTTCGTCGAACAGAGCATGAAGGATGTCGAGTTCGCGCAGCGCGAGATCGCCGGGCTACGCTATCTGCGGCCAAGCTGGACTGCCTATGAGCGGGCAAGCCGGGCACCGCTTGCGCCGCCCGAACGCGCCGCGCTGAGGACCGCGCTCACCTCGGCAGGCGTCGAACACGACGCGCTGTTCGGTACCGCATCACTCGCGCGCAGCGCCGACCAGGCGCTGGCTAAAGCGCCACCGGCACAGGCGCAGCGCGACATCGGCGCGCTGATCACCGCGATTGGTGACAAGTCGAACCTCATCCTCGATCCCGATCTCGATAGCTATTATCTGATGGACATCGCCCTGCTGAAACTGCGGGCACTGGCCGATGCGACGACGCCCGAAGAAGCCGCGACGTCCTTGCCGATGCATCGCCGCGACGTGATGCGCGCCGTTGCGGCAATCCACCTGTCGCTCGACCGCGCGATCGAGGGCAATGGCGACCATAGCTTGGCGACCGGTCGGCTGAAGGCGCTGGCGGACGACCTCGATCGCGCCGCCCAAGCCTATCTCGATCACCGCGACGCCGCAGGGCTGGCGGCGCTGGGTGCGGCCCGCAATGCGCTGTGGGTTGAGGCAGCCGATAATCTCGACCGGTTGCTGCACGCGCGGATCGACCGGCTGACCGGGCGGTTGCACTTCAACCTAGCGCTGTCGATCGGTGTCGTCGTGGTTGTGTTCCTGTTGGGCACCGCGCTGATCGCGACACTGTCAGACAGCTTGCGGGCATTAACGCGCCGCATCGCCCAGCTGTCCGACGGCGACTATACCGCATCGGTGCCGGGCACGGGATTGCACAATGATGTCGGCGTCATCGCCCGCGCGCTGCAGGGCTTTGTCTCGATGGCGAGCGAGCGCGAAGCCTTGCAGCAGCGGCTGATCGACCAGCGCGAGGAAGCGCGCCGCGCGCTCGAATCCATCGTCGACCAGGTCAAGCGCGAGAATGCCGCGCTGATGGCGCAGGCAGCCGAGCATGCGAAGCTGCGCCGCGACCTCGAACGCCACACCGTGGTGTCGCTCGCGACTGATCTTGAAGCGCATATCGTCGGGCTCGTTGGCACCGCGCGTGCGGCAGCGGCGAGCGTTGACGTGGCTGCGGGCGCGATGGCCAATGACGCGCTCACCACCCGCGAACAATCGCACCTTGCGACAACGGCGGCGAGCCAGATCCGCGACGCGGTCGACAGCGTCGCGCCGAGCATTGTGTCGATCGCGGCGCGGCTGAAGGACTTGCGGCTGCGGTCCGACGACGGTCGATCAATGGCTGAAGAGGCCTTTGGTCGGGTCGATGCCGCCAATGCGCGGATCGCCGATTTCGCCGCCGCCGCCGATCGCATCGAAGCGATGCAATTGCTGATCGCCGATGTCGCCGCCAAAACCAATTTGCTCGCGCTCAATGCCTCGATCGAAGCCGCCCGCGTCGGTGAGGCAGGTCGGGGCTTCATGGTCGTCGCCGATGAGGTCAAAGCACTCGCCAATTCAACGCGGTCCGCCACGCGCGACATTGCCGCACAGATTGGCGACATGCGCGCTGCCAATGCCGCCGTGGTGACCGCCTTCCAGAATGTGCTCGACGCGATCGACGGGCTGGCGGCCTCATCGCGCGACATTTCGTCCGGGATCGCCGATCAGTCGACCCGCATCGATTCGATTGAGCGGACGATGCGCGTCGCCAATCAGACGGTCGCGGCGCTGACCGACAGCATCACGCAGGCCGACCACGCCGCCGGCCAGGCCGCCCGCTCCTCAAGCGAAATCGTCGGCGCCTTCGCGCGCGTGGTCGGCGATCTGGCGACGCTCGACACGGCGATCATCGATTTCACCTCCGACATCCGCAACGCCCAGGTCGCTGCCTGAGGCGGGTCAGATATGGATCGGCTTGCCGGTCACGCCCATGGCCGCTTCCTTGAACGCTTCGGCATGGGTCGGGTGGGCGTGGCAGGTGTAGGCGATGTCTTCGCTCGTCGCGCCGAATTCCATTGCCTGGGCGGCCTGCGCGATCATTGACCCCGCGACTGACGCAATCACCCAAACGCCGAGCACGCGATCGGTCTTGGCGTCGGCGATGACTTTCACGAAGCCGTCGGGCTCGTGGTTGGTCTTGGCGCGGCTGTTGGCGAGCATCGGGAATTTACCGACCTTTATCTCACCGCGCTCCTTTGCGGCTTCTTCGGTCAGGCCGACGCCTGCGATTTCGGGCCAGGTGTAGACCACCGACGGGATGACATCGTGGTTCACGATGCCGGTGAGCCCAGCGATATTCTCGGCCACCGCAATGCCTTCATCCTCGGCCTTGTGCGCGAGCATCGGACCGGGGACGACGTCGCCAATTGCCCAGATGCCGGGGACGCCGGTGGCGAAACGGTGGTCGATCTCGATCTGGCCGCGCTTGTTGGGAGTGATGCCCGCAGCGTCGAGGTTCAGCCCCTCGGTATTGGGGCGGCGGCCGATCGAGACGAGGACGCAGTCGGCGGTGATCGTTTCCGCCGTCCCGCCCGCAGCGGGTTCGACGGTGACGCTTGCCTTGCCGTCCGCGACCGCCACGCCGGTGACCTTGGTCGACAGCTTGAACTCGATCCCCTGCTTCTTGAAGATCTTGTTCGATTCCTTGCGGACTTCGCCGTCGAAACCGGGGAGGATCTGGTCGAGGAATTCGACGCAGGTGACTTTCGCGCCGAGCCGCTTCCAAACCGATCCGAGCTCGAGCCCGATCACGCCGCCGCCGATGACGACGAGATGTTCGGGCACCTTGGCGAGTTCGAGCGCGCCGGTTGAATCGACGATGATCTGCGCGGCGTTATCGACTGCGACGCCGGGCAGCGGCGTAACGCTCGATCCGGTGGCGATGACGATGTTCTTCGCGCGGTAGCTGGTGCCCCCGACCTCGACCGTGTCAGTGCCGGTGAACTTCGCATGGCCTTTCAGCCAATCGACCTTGTTCTTCTTGAACAGGAAGGCGATGCCGCCCGTCAGCTGCTTGACCGCATCGAGCCGCTGCGCGTGGAGCGCGTCCATGTCGAGCTCGACCGAGCCGAGCTTGACGCCGAGCTTGGCCATCATGCCGCTTGCCGCATCGTTAAAGAATTCGGACGCGTGCAGCATCGCCTTCGACGGAATGCAGCCAACGTTGAGGCAGGTGCCCCCAAGCGTCTCGCGCGATTCCACACACGCGGTCTTCAGCCCAAGCTGCGCCGCGCGGATCGCCGCGACATAGCCGCCAGGGCCGGAACCGATGATGAGGACATCGTAATCGTAGGAACTATCAGTCATCGATCTTCTTCCCGAATCTCTTGCTGCCAAACAGCCATTTCAGTTCAGTGACTTTGGTTCCTTGAGCGTTCGTTTGGCAACTGACCGGACCGCCAACTTTCATCGCGTGAAGTTCGTCGAAAGAAAACTTTATGAAGACGTTCGTTCGTTGAATACCGGGCGGACTGAATGCCAAGCGGTCGGACATGTCCCTATAGACTGCTGATCTGCAGGTGTCCCAAGCCTTTGCTTCAACCCCACGCAATTTGGCACCAAATTTTTCTGGACCCGAGCACCCAGACAAGACGGCGACGACAACAAGGATGGCAATTACACGCACCTTACAAATCGATCAGTATCCGCGTCGGGTCCTCGATAGCATTTTTGAGCGCGACGAGGAACGTGACTGCCTCGCGGCCGTCGATCAGCCGGTGGTCGTAGCTGAGCGCCAAGTACATCATCGGGCGGATGACGATCTGGCCGTCGCGCACGACCGGGCGATCCTCGATGCGGTGCAAGCCCAGCACCGCCGACTGCGGCGGGTTGATGATCGGGGTCGACATCAGCGAGCCGAACACGCCGCCGTTGCTGATCGTGAAGGTGCCGCCCTGCATCTCCTCCACCTTCAGCGTGCCGTCCTTGGCGCGCTTGCCGAAATCGCCGATCGTGCGCTCGATTTCAGCGACAGACATCGTATCGGCATTCCGCACCACCGGCACCACCAGCCCGCCGGGTGACGACACCGCGACCGAAATGTCGGCATAATCGTGATAGACGATCTCATCACCGTCGATCGACGCATTGACGTTGGGGATGTCCTTCAATGCAAGGCACGCCGCCTTGGCGAAGAAGCCCATGAAGCCCAGCCGGACACCGTGCTTCTTTTCGAACAGGTCCTTGTACTTCGCCCGCGCCTCGATCACCGCCGTCATGTCGACGTCGTTGAAGGTGGTGAGCATCGCGGCGGTGTTTTGCGCTTCCTTCAGGCGGCGCGCGATCGTCTGGCGCAGGCGCGTCATGCGGACGCGCTCTTCACGGCGTTCGCCCGACGGCGCGGGTGCTGGCGTCGGCGCTGCGGGCGCGACGGGCGCGGAGCTCGGCGCCGGGGTCGATTTCGCCGCGAGCACATCGTCCTTGGTCAGGCGACCATCCTTGCCGGTGCCGGTGACGGTCGCGGGATCGACGCCGGTTTCGAGCACCGCACGGCGCACCGAGGGCGACAGCGCGGCGGGGGCGGCGTCACTCGCGGCGGCAATCTCGGTTGCCGAGCGCGCGGGTTCAGGCTCGGCAGCCTTGGCAGGGGCGGGGGCAGCGGCGCCGTCTTCGATCGTCGCGATCATCGCGCCGACTTCGACGGTATCGCCGACCTTCACCGCGTGCGCGCCCATCACGCCAGCGGCGGGCGCGCCGACTTCGATCGAGACCTTGTCGGTCTCAAGGCTCGCCACGGGTTCGTCGAGCGCGACAGGATCGCCCGGCTGCTTGAGCCATTCGCCCAAGGTCGCTTCGGTAATCGATTCGCCCAGCACGGGCACTTTGACTTCGGTTGCCATTTCGTCAGCCTTTCCGGGTACGACGGATTTCTTCGCGGACATTATGCCCCAGCGCATCGGCTACGAGCGCCGCTTGTTCCATCTGGTGGCGCTTCATCAGGCCTGTCGCAGGCGATGCCGCCGCCGCGCGGCCGGCGTAGCGCGGGCGCTGCACCGCGCCGCCCGCTTCGACCAGACATTCCTCGATGAACGGCTCGACGAAGCTCCACGCGCCATTGTTCTTGGGTTCTTCCTGCGCCCAGACGACATGTTCCAGATTGGTCATGCGCTTGAGCCGCTCGGTCAGTGGCTCGCCGGGGAAGGGATAGAGTTGCTCGATCCGCACGATCGCGGTGTTCTTGTCGCCCGCCGCGTTGCGCGCTTCCATCAGGTCATAGGCGACCTTGCCGGTGCAGAGCACCAGCCGCTGCACATCGGTGTCCGCAGGCGCCCAAGGGTCGCTGAGGATGCGCATGAAGTGGCTGTCGTTCTGGAAATCGGCTGCCTTCGACACCGCCAGCTTGTGGCGCAGCAGCGATTTGGGGGTGAAGATGATCAAGGGTTTGCGGAACGACCGGTGCATCTGCCGCCGCAGCAGGTGGAAATAGTTCGCCGGCGTCGTGCAATTGGCGACCTGCATATTGTCACCCGCGCAGAGTTGCAGGAAGCGTTCGGGCCGCGCCGAGCTATGCTCGGGCCCCTGCCCTTCGTAACCGTGCGGCAGCAGCATCACCAGGCCATTGGCGCGCAGCCACTTGGCTTCGCCCGCCGCAATGAACTGATCGATCATGATCTGCGCGCCGTTCATGAAATCGCCGAACTGCGCTTCCCACAGCACGAGCGTCTTCGGATCAGCAAGCGCATAGCCATATTCGAAGCCGAGCACGCCGTATTCGGAGAGCGGCGAGTCGAGCACTTCGAAGCTGCCATGCTCGATCGTCCAGAGCGGCACATATTTATGCTCGTCGGTCTGGTCGACCCACACCGCGTGGCGCTGGCTGAAGGTGCCGCGCCCCGAATCCTGCCCCGACAAACGGACGCCGTAACCTTCCGACAACAGCGACCCGAAAGCGAGCGCTTCGCCGGTCGCCCAGTCAAAGCCTTCGCCGCTGGTGAACATCGCCCGCTTGGCGTCGATGACGCGCGACAGCGTCTTGTGGATCTTGACGCTGTCGGGAACGGTGGTGAGCGTGCGGCCGATGCTGTCGAACAGCTTCGGTTCGATGCCGGTTTCGATATTGCGGCGCGCGGTTTCGGGATCGGCGGGGGCATGCAGCCCCGACCAGCGCCCCGCGAACCAATCGGCGCGATTGGGCTTGTAGACGGCGCCCGCTTCGAATTCGCCTTCGAGCAAGTCGATGAAAGCCTTGATCTGGCCGTCGATCCACGCCTGATCGACCACGCCCTGCGCGATCAGCTTTTTGCCATAGATGTCGCTGACCGGCGGGTGCTGGCGAATGCGGTCGTACATCAGCGGCTGGGTGAAGCTCGGCTCGTCGCCCTCGTTATGGCCGAAGCGGCGATAGCACCACATGTCGATCACGATGTCGCGGTGGAAGCGCTGGCGGAATTCGATCGCCATTTTGGTGGCAAAGGTCACCGCTTCGGGATCATCGCCATTGACGTGGAAGATCGGTGCCTGGACGCCCTTCGCGACATCGCTCGGATAAGGCGAGCTGCGCGCATATTGCGGGCTGGTGGTGAAGCCGATCTGGTTGTTGATGATGAAGTGCAGGCAGCCGCCGGTATTATACCCGCGGATGCCCGAAAAGCCGAGACATTCCCATACGATGCCCTGCCCCGCAAAGGCGGCGTCGCCGTGGATCAGCACCGGCAGCGAACCGGTGTGGAGATCATCGCCCGCAATCGTCTGGATCGCGCGCGTCTTGCCGAGCACCACCGGATCGGCGGCTTCGAGGTGCGACGGATTGGCGACCAGCGACATATGGACGTTGATGCCGTCGAATTCGCGGTCGGTGCTGGTGCCGAGATGGTATTTGACGTCGCCCGATCCGGCGACATCATCGGGATTGTCCGACCCGCCCGAAAATTCGTGGAAGATCACGCGGTAGGCCTTGGCCATCACATTGGCGAGCACGTTCAGCCGCCCGCGATGCGCCATGCCGTACACGATCTCGCGCACGCCATATTGGCCGCCATATTTGATCACGCTTTCAAGCGCGGGGATCATGCTTTCGCCGCCGTCGAGGCCGAAACGCTTGGTGCCCACGTATTTGCGGCCGAGGAATTTCTCCCATTGCTCGGCCTCGATCACCTTGTTCAGGATCGCCTTCTTGCCTTCGGGGCTGAACTGGATGGCCTTGTCCTTGCCCTCCATCCGCTCCTGCAGGAACCGGCGCTCCTCGACATCGGCGATGTGCATATATTCAAGGCCGACATTGCCGCAGTAGTTCGCCCGGAGGATGTCGACGAGCTCGCGGATCGTCGCGGTCTCAAGCCCGAGCGCGCCGCCGATATAGACCGGGCGATCGAGATCGGCGCCCGAGAAGCCATGATATTCGGGTGTCAGATCAGCGGGCAATTCCTGCTTGGTGAGGCCGAGCGGATCAAGATTGGCGGCGAGATGCCCGCGCACACGGTAAGTGCGGATCAGCATCATTGCGCGGATCGAATCGGCGGCGGCGCGGGTGACGTCGACCTGCGGCGCGGCGGGGGCGGCAGCGGGTTTCGCCTCGCCCCCAGAGCCGGTCTTGCCGGGCTTGGCGGCGGGCGCCATTTGCGATGGGTCGAGTGCGGCGGTCAGATCATCGGTGTCGGTCGCGGGCCAGTTTTTCGCCCGCCAGCTCGGGCCGCTCGACGCTGCCTCCAGCCCTTCGAAAAAACCGCGCCACGCGGGTTCGACGCTGTCGGGCGACGCCTGGTAGCGCGCATAGAGCGTGTCGATGAACGCCGGGCTCACCGAGCCTGCGAGTGCTTCGAAATCCTGGCCTTCATAGCCCATGATCATTCTCCATTTCCCTCTCCCAACGGGAGAGGGCGGGGCCCGCCGCGCAAGCGGTGGGAGGGTGAGGGCGATGGCGGTCCCGAAAGTCGCCCTCATCCGGCCCTTCGGGCCACCTTCTCCCGGTGGGAGAAGGGCTTTTCTCTCAACCCTTCAACACTTCGAGCAGCGTTTCGCCCAACAGGCTCGGGCTGGCCGCGACCTTGATGCCGGCGGCTTCCATCGCCGCGATCTTGTCTTCGGCGCCGCCCTGCCCGCCCGAGACGATCGCCCCGGCATGGCCCATGCGGCGACCGGGAGGCGCGGTGCGCCCCGCGATGAAGCCCGCCATCGGCTTTTTGCGGCCGCGCTTGGCTTCGTCGATCAGGAATTGCGCGGCTTCTTCTTCGGCCGAACCGCCGATTTCGCCGATCATGATCATCGAATGCGTTTCGGGATCAGCAAGGAAAAGTTCGAGCACGTCGATGAAATTGGTGCCGTTGACCGGATCGCCGCCGATGCCAACCGCTGTCGTCTGGCCAAGACCCGCATTGGTCGTCTGGAACACCGCTTCATAAGTGAGCGTGCCCGAGCGCGACACGACCCCGACCGAGCCTTTCGAAAAGATGCTGCCGGGCATGATGCCAATCTTGCATTCGCCGGGCGTCAGCACACCGGGGCAGTTCGGCCCGATCAGCCGCGACTTCGATCCCGACAGCGCGCGCTTGACCTTGACCATGTCGAGCACCGGAATGCCTTCGGTGATCGTCACAATCAGCGGCACTTGCGCGTCGATCGCCTCAAGGATCGAGTCAGCGGCAAAGGGCGGCGGCACATAGATGACGCTCGCGGTAGCACCCGTCTTTGCGACGGCTTCCTCGACGGTGTTGTAGACGGGCAGGCCGAGATGCTCGGTCCCGCCCTTCCCCGGCGTGACGCCGCCAACCATCTGCGTGCCGTAATCGAGCGCCGCCTGCGTATGGAAGCTACCGGTTTCGCCGGTCATCCCTTGCGTGATGACCTTGGTATTCTTGTCGACGAGGATGGACATTAGGTAAAGGCTCCGTCGTTATCGGCGGGTTAAGCGTCGAGCACATGCTCGCGCATGGTGATGGCTTCCCAGCCATAGGGATTTTGGCTTGGGAATGTGGCGAGTGGCAGGTTGGTCTGACCAGACGCCTTCGCTTGTGCGGTGTCATATGCCACCTCAATCGCTTCAGCGATCCGCGACTTGTAGCTCGGATTCTGTTTCAACAGGCGCACGATGCGCCGACGATGCTCAATGATCGACGCGATCGAGCTCGGCGTGCGCCGTTCAGGCTGAAAATCCCATTTGAGCATGTGAACGAGCACGATTTCGACCGCGCTGACAAATGCGTTGAATTCCGATCTTCCCAAATCCTCGACCTCGTCGATCAAATGTTCGGTATCGAGATCCGACCAGCGCCCTGCCCGCATCAGGTCAATCTGGTGCTGTAGCCACGCGGCATAGTCCTCCGCATAGCCGGGCACTTGGCGCCTCGCTGCAATGATATGTTCGCGCTCAGCCATTCGACCTCGATATCACGTTCGGGCACGCACTCGAAATCAGCCTAGGCTGCCGTCGATCGCCTTGCACGCCACCAGCAGCTCCTTCACCGCATCGACCGACACGGCAAGGTTGCCCTTGGCTTCGTCGTCGAGCGCGATCTCGACCACCTTTTCCGCACCGCCCGCACCGATCACCACCGGCACGCCGACATAGAGATTGTCGATGCCGTATTGGCCGGTCAGGTGGACTGCGGCGGGCAGCACGCGCTTTTCGTCGCCCAGATAGGCCTGCGCCATCGAAATCGCCGACGTCGCCGGGGCGTAATAGGCCGAGCCGGTCTTGAGCAGCGCGACGATCTCGCCGCCGCCGCTGCGGGTGCGCTGGACGATCGCGTCGATGCGCTCCTGCGTCGACATGCCCATTGCGATCAGATCGGGCACCGGGATGCCCGACACGGTCGAATACTGGATCACCGGCACCATCGTGTCGCCATGGCCGCCGAGCACGAAGCTCGTCACGTCCTTGACCGACACATTGAATTCATCGGCGAGGAAATGGCTGAAGCGCGACGAATCGAGCACGCCCGCCATACCGACGACCTTCTGGTGCGGCAGGCCGGAGAATTCGCGCAGCGCCCACACCATCGCGTCGAGCGGGTTGGTGATGCAGATCACGAATGCGTCGGGCGCGTTGGCAGCGATGCCTTCGCCGACGGCCTTCATCACCTTCAGGTTGATGCCGAGCAGATCGTCGCGGCTCATCCCCGGCTTGCGGGCGACACCGGCGGTGA
>NZ_JAIEPC010000092.1 GCF_019749955.1 Sphingomonas sp. | reverse complement strand
CTCGAACCTCCACGCCCTTGCGAGCGCCAGCACCTGAAGCTGGTGCGTCTACCAATTCCGCCATCTGGGCCCCAGAAGACTTGTACGTCAGGTAGGCCGCGCGCTCTAGGGGAGGCGTGGCGGCATTGTCAATAAGCCATCGGTGGCCTTGGCTCTTGCCGTTTGACCGGGGCGGCGGCATGGGGGCGGCAACGGGATCGAGCCAGAGGAACGGCATGAACGACAAGCTGATAACGCTGATCGGTGGCGGCGGCTTTCTGGGCCGCTATATCGCGCAGGCATTGCTCGAACAGGGTGCGCGCGTGCGGATCGCCCAGCGCGACCCCAAATCGGCGCTGTTCCTGAAGCCGCTCGGTGGCCTTGGGCAGATGCAATTCGTCGCCGCCGACGTCCGCAAGCCTGAATCGATCGCGCGCGCGATTCAGGGCAGCGATGGCGTGGTCAATCTGGTCGCCATTCTGAAGGGTGACTTTCAGGCTTTTCAAGTCGATGGCGCGCGCCATGTCGCCGAAGCGGCAGCAGCAGCCGGTGTCGGCGCGCTGGTGCATGTGTCGGCGATCGGCGCCGATTCGGCGTCGATTTCGGCCTACGGCCGCAGCAAGGGGGACGGCGAGGCAGCGGTGCGCGCCGCCTTCCCGGGCACCACGATTGTGCGCCCGTCAATCGTGTTTGGGCGCGAAGACCAGTTCGTCAATCGCTTCGCCGCGATGATTGCCTCGGCCCCCGTCATGCCGGTGGTGCGCGGCGTCACGAAATTCCAGCCCGTTTATGTCGGCGATGTCGCCAAGGCCGTCGTCGCCGCGCTCGCCGCGCCGGAGCAATTCGGCGGCGAGACCTATGAACTCGGCGGCCCCGACATCGTGTCGATGCGCGCGCTGATCGACTGGATCGCGGCGCAGACCGGCCAGAAGCCGATGATCATCGACCTGCCCGACGGTATTTCAGCGATGATCGCGGCACTGGGCTTCCTGCCCGGCGCGCCGATCACCAGCGACCAGTGGAAGATGCTGCAAAGCGACAATGTGGTCGCGCCGGGCGCGGCGGGGCTGGCGGCGTTCGGCATTGCGCCGACGCCAATGGCGACGGTCGCGCCGGGTTGGCTGGTGCAATATCGCCGCAACGGCCGCTTCACGCCCGCTGCCGCCTGAGCGGGGAATGTCGATTTTACGGCGATTGCGATCGCGCCTGGGGGCCTTGTGCACGATATTCTGACGATCATCCTGCTCGGCATTGTCGAGGGGATTACCGAGTTTTTGCCCGTCTCCTCGACGGGCCATTTGATCCTGGCGGGCGCGCTGCTCGGCTATGACGATGGCAAGTGGCAGCTGTTCAACATCGTGATCCAGCTCGGGTCGATTCTTGCCGTCGTCGTGCTGTATTGGCGGACGTTTTGGGCGGTGATGCAGGGGCTGATCAAGCGCGAGCCCGGTGCAGTGAAGTTCGTGACCAATTTGCTGATCGCGTTCATCCCCGCCGTGGTGATCGGCCTCGCCTTTCGCAAGCAGATCGAGGCGCTGCTGCTCAACCCGATCGTCGTTGCGGTCGCGCTCATCGTTGGCGGGGTCGCCATTCTGGTGATCGAGCGGCTGGTGAAGCCGGGCGAGGCCAAGAGCATTTCCGGCATTCCGGCCAAAACCGCGCTGGGCATCGGCGTGCTGCAATGCCTCGCGATGATTCCGGGCGTCAGCCGGTCGGGCGCGACGATTTTGGGCGCGCTAAGCCTGGGCGTCGAGCGGCGCACGGCGGCAGAATTCAGCTTTTTCCTCGCGATTCCCACGATGCTCGGCGCGAGTGTCGTTGAACTGGCCAGCCACCGCGACACGCTGACGGCGACCAATGGCGTCGGCATCGGCGGGATTGCGATCGGCTTTGTGGTCGCATTTCTGGTCGCGGTGATCGTGGTGCGTTGGTTCGTCGGCATCGTTGGCAAGCACGGATTTGGCCCATTTGCCTGGTACCGCATCGTCGTCGGCAGCGCCGCGCTGATCTGGCTGCTGGCCAAATAGGACCGAAACGGTCTTTCTTGTCTCGGTGAGGCGAGGGATTCTTGCGCCAGTGTGGGCGTGTCGTGACATTTAGGACATAAATACTGTCTTTTCGTCACGTAAATGCGTGACTCGGCTCCAGAACAACCATAAAGCTGCGCGCTGACTTTTGAGGCGGCGTGATGGCGAACGAGTCGATGCTGAAATTTGTGGGAACCGCGCAGGCCTATCCGGCCAAGCGCGACCCCGAACTGCGTGCCGAGGATTTCCGCGAAATCGCTGATCGCTATGCTGAGGCGGCCGGCGAGGAGCAGGCCGCGCGCTGCTCGCAATGCGGTGTGCCCTATTGCTCGGTGCATTGCCCGCTGCACAACCACATCCCCGACTGGCTGCGGCTGACCGCTGAGGGGCGGCTGCGCGAAGCCTATGAGCTGTCGAACGCGACCTCGACCATGCCCGAGATTTGCGGTCGCATCTGCCCGCAGGACCGGCTGTGCGAAGGCAATTGCGTCATCGAATTTTCGGGCCACGGCGCGGTGACGATCGGCGCGGTCGAAAAGTTCATTACCGACACGGCGTGGGAAAATGGTTGGGTCGAGCCGCTGGTGCCGGGGCGGCCCACTGGGCAATCGGTCGGCATCATCGGCGCGGGACCGGCGGGACTGACGGCGGCGGAATATCTGCGCGCGGCCGGACATGAGGTGCATGTCTATGACCGGCACGACCGCGCGGGCGGGCTGCTGACCTATGGCATTCCGGGGTTCAAGCTCGAAAAGCCGGTGGTGATGCGGCGGATCGAGCGGCTGGCTGAAGGCGGGATCGTCTTCCACCAGAATTTCGAGGTTGGCCGCGACGCGAGCCTTGCCGAGCTGCGCGACCGCCACGACGCCGTGCTGATCGCAACCGGCGTGTACAAGCCGCGCGCGATCAAGGCGCCGGGGGTCGATGCGGGCGGGGTGATCGACGCGCTCGACTATCTGATCGCATCGAACCGCAAGGGTTTTGGCGACGATGTACCCGATTTCGATTCGGGCGCGCTCGATGCTTCGGGCAAACATGTGTTGGTGATCGGCGGCGGCGACACGGCGATGGATTGTGTGCGCACCGCCGTGCGGCAGGGTGCAGCATCAGTCAAATGTCTCTACCGCCGCGACCGCGCGAACATGCCGGGCAGCCAGCGCGAAGTCGCCAATGCCGAGGAGGAAGGCGTCGAGTTCGTCTGGCTGTCGGCGCCCGAGCGGTTTTCGGGCGATCCGGTGAGTGCCGTGCGCGTCGGCAAGATGCGGCTCGGCGCCCCCGATGCCAGCGGGCGTCGCGCGCCCGAGCCCGATCCGGGTGCGGCGGAGGAGCTGCCCGCTGATCTCGTCATCAAAGCGCTGGGGTTCGATCCCGAGCCGCTGCCGGTGCTGTTCGGCGCACCCGAGCTGCGCGTTACGCGCTGGGGCACGGTGGTGATCGACCAGCCGGGGATGCAGACCAACCTGCCCGGTGTGTTTGCCGCGGGCGACATCGTGCGCGGCGCGAGCCTGGTCGTATGGGCGATCCGCGACGGGCGCGATGTCGCGGCGAAAATGGGGCAGTATCTGCGTGCGAAAACGGCCGAGAGGAAGGCGGCGTGATCATTAGAATTCTAGCGCTCATCATGATCGCGATGCCGGTCGCAGCGACGGCGAAGACACCCGAAACGCTGGAAGTTGCCCGGCGCGTGGTCGCAAAAATGGGCACCGAAGCGCAAACGCGCGGCGCTTTGCCAGCTTTAGCCGATGTTTATGCGCTGCAAGTGATGAATGAAGTGATGGAGAGGCCCGAACTCTCGCCAGCACTCGCGCGCGCTGCGGCGAACCCCGCTCGTGCCGCTGCGGCCCGCAAGGCACTAGCGGAAAACTACGTTGCAGCCTTCACGCAACGGCTGCCCGTTCTGATTGACGCGCTGGCGAAAGCATACAGCACGGCGCTGACGCCCGGTGAGCTTGAAGAACTAGAGCATTTTCTGGACACGCCGACAGGTCGTAAGTGGGTGGGCATACTCCGGGTCGCGCAATCACGCGGTATCGACGTTGGCAGGACAATCGGGGCCGAGGCGGGCATTGAGGCCGCACAAAATGTTGAAAAGCAGCTAGCAAGCAACGGAAGCCAATGATCGACCAGCGTACCCGCCTTGCCGCCGAGGGGATGTACCGCCCCGACATGGAGTCCGATGCTTGTGGCGTCGGCCTTGTCGCCGCGACTGACGGCAAGCCCAACCGCCGCGTGGTGCAATCGGCGATCGAGGCGCTGAAGGCCGTGTGGCATCGCGGCGCGGTCGACGCCGATGGGAAGACCGGCGATGGCGCGGGCCTGTTGATCGACTTGCCGACCGCCTTTTTCGACGATGCGATTGCGCTGTCGGGGCACCGGCCGATGCCCAACCGGCTCGCGGTCGGCATGATTTTCCTGCCGCGCACCGATTTGTCGGCGCAGGAGGCGTGCCGCACGATCGTCGAATCCGCGATTATAGAGGAAGGCTATACCATTTACGGCTGGCGCCAGGTGCCGGTCGATGTGTCGGTGATCGGCCAAAAGGCGCAGGCGACGCGGCCCGAGATTGAGCAGATCATGATCGCGGGACCGAGCCTGACCGCTGGCAACCTCGATGAGTTTGAAAAGAACCTGTATCTGATCCGCCGCCGGATCGAAAAGCGCGTGATCGCGGCGCAAATCCAAGGCTTCTACATCTGCTCGCTGTCGTGCCGGTCCATTATATACAAAGGCCTGTTCCTCGCCGAGAGCCTGTCGGTCTTCTACCCCGATCTGCGCGACACCCGTTTCGAAAGCCGGGTCGCGATCTTCCACCAGCGTTATTCGACGAACACTTTCCCGCAGTGGTGGCTCGCGCAGCCGTTCCGGTGCCTCGCGCATAATGGCGAGATCAACACGATCCGCGGCAACAAGAACTGGATGCTCAGCCACGAGATCAAGATGGCGAGCCTCGCGTTCGGCGAGCATAGCGAGGACATCAAGCCGGTGATCCCGGCGGGGGCTTCCGACACCGCCGCGCTTGACGCGGTGTTCGAAGCGATCTGCCGGTCGGGCCGCGACGCACCGACGGCCAAGCTGATGCTCGTCCCCGAAGCGTGGCAAGACGAAGTCGAAATGCCACCTGAGCATCTCGCGATGTACCAATATCTGGCGAGCGTGATGGAGCCGTGGGACGGCCCCGCCGCGCTCGCGATGACCGACGGCCGCTGGGCGGTCGCGGGGGTCGATCGCAATGCTTTGCGCCCCTTGCGCTACACCCGAACCAACGACGGATTGCTGATCGTCGGCAGCGAAAGCGGGATGGTGGTGGTGCCCGAGACGACGATCATCGAAAAGGGTCGGCTCGGACCGGGCCAGATGATCGCGGTCGATCTCGATGCGGGCGAAGTGCTCGGCGATCACGCGGTCAAGGACCGGATCGCAGCGGAAGCCGATTATGCCGCGATGATCGGCGATTATCTGACGATCGACGATTTGCCCGAAATCACGCCCGAGCTGCGGCGCTATGACCGGCCCGAGCTGATCCGCCGTCAGATCGCTGCCGGGCAGACGCTGGAGGATATGGAGCTGATCCTCGCGCCTTTGGTGGTGGAGGGCAAGGAAGCGATTGGCTCGATGGGCGACGACACGCCGCTCGCCGTTATCTCCGACAAGCCGCGCCTGATCAGCCAGTTTTTCCGCCAGAATTTCAGCCAGGTCACCAACCCGCCGATCGACCCTTTACGCGAACGCCGCGTGATGACGTTGCGCACGCGCTTCGGCAATCTGGCCAATATCCTCGACACCGAAGGATCGCAAAGCCGGGTGCTGGTGCTCGACTCGCCGGTGCTGACCTGTGCCGATTGGGATCGGCTGAAAGTGCATTTCGGCCCGCAAGCCGCCGAGATCGACTGCACGTTTGATGCAGGTGGCGGGCCGGAGACGCTGCGGGCCGCGATCCAGGATATCCGCGCGCAGGCCGAGCAAGCGGTGCGCGAGGGCCGCACTGACCTGTTCCTGACCGACGAAGCCGTCGGGCCGGACCGGATCGCGATTGCCGGGGTGCTCGCGGCGGCGGCCGTCCACACGCATTTGGTGCGTGAGGGGTTGCGCTCCTATGCCAGCGTCAACATCCGCACGGCCGAATGCCTCGACACGCATTATTACGCGGTGCTGATCGGCGTCGGCGCGACGACGGTGAATGCCTATCTGGCCGAGGCCGCGATCGTTGATCGCCACGCGCGCGGGCTGTTCGGCGCGCTGACGATCGAGCAATGCATCGCCCGCCATCGCACCTCGATCGAGGATGGTCTGCTCAAGATCATGTCGAAGATGGGGATCGCAGTGATCTCCAGCTATCGCGGTGGCTATAACTTCGAAGCCGTCGGGCTGTCGCGCAGCCTGGTCAACGATCTGTTCCCTGGCATGCCGGCCAAGATTTCGGGCGAAGGCTATATCTCGCTGCATCTGTCGGCGCGGTTGCGGCACGATGCGGCGTTTGCGGCGCCCGTCGCGACCTTGCCGATCGGCGGCTATTACCGCCAGCGCGCGGGCAGCGAGACGCATGCCTATTCGGCGCCGCTGATGCACTTGCTGCAAAGCGCGGTCGCCAAGGACAGCTATTCGACCTATCTGCAATTCTCGCGCGGCGTCGCCGATCTGCCGCCGGTTTATTTGCGCGATCTGCTGCAATTCAATTACCCGACCGAAGGCGTCGCGGTCGATCAGGTCGAGGCGATTACCGAAATCCGCAAACGCTTCGTGACACCGGGCATGTCGCTCGGCGCGCTCAGCCCCGAAGCCCATGAGACGCTGGCGATCGCGATGAACCGCATCGGCGCCAAGGCGGTGTCAGGCGAAGGCGGCGAGGACAGCAGCCGCTACACGCCGTACGACAATGGCGACAACGCCAATTCGTCGATCAAGCAAGTCGCCAGCGGACGCTTCGGCGTAACGGCCGAATATCTCAACGCCTGCGAGGAGATCGAGATCAAGGTCGCGCAAGGCGCCAAGCCCGGCGAAGGCGGCCAGCTCCCCGGCTTCAAAGTGACCGAGCTGATCGCCAAGCTGCGCCATGCAACCCCCGGCGTGACGCTGATCTCGCCGCCGCCGCATCACGACATTTATTCGATCGAGGATCTGGCGCAGCTCATCTACGACCTGAAGCAGATCAATCCGCGCGCGCGGGTCTGCGTTAAACTGGTGTCGTCGGCGGGGATCGGCACGGTCGCGGCGGGCGTTGCCAAGGCGCATGCCGATGTCATCCTCGTATCGGGCAATGTCGGCGGCACGGGGGCTTCCCCTCAGACCAGCATCAAATATGCCGGCACGCCGTGGGAAATGGGCCTGAGTGAAGTCAATCAGGTGCTGACCCTCAATGGCCTGCGCCACCGCGTCCGGCTGCGCACCGATGGCGGGCTTCGCACCGGGCGCGACATCGTCGTCGCAGCCATATTGGGCGCGGAGGAATTCGGGATCGGCACGCTGTCGCTGGTGGCGATGGGCTGCATCATGGTGCGCCAATGCCATTCGAACACCTGCCCGGTCGGCGTCTGCACGCAGGACGAGCGGCTGCGTGCGAAGTTCGACGGCAGTCCCGAAAAGGTCATCAACCTGATGACCTTCATTGCCGAGGAAGTGCGGGATATTCTCGCCCGGCTCGGCATGCGCAGCCTCAATGATGTGATCGGTCGCACCGAGCTGCTGCGCCAGGTGAGCCGGGGGGCCGAGCATCTCGACGATCTCGACCTGAACCCGATCCTCGCCAAGGTCGACGCCGCCGACGATCAGCGCCGCTTCAGTCTGACGACGTGGCGCAACGAAGTGCCCGACAGCCTCGACGCGCAGATGATCCGCGATGCCGCCGCTGTGTTCTCGCGCGGCGAGAAGATGCAACTCACCTATTCGGTGCGCAACACCCACCGCGCGGTTGGCACGCGGCTATCGAGCGAGATCACGCGCACCTTCGGCATGTCGAAGCTGGCCGACGGGCATGTCCATGTGCGTTTGCGCGGATCGGCGGGGCAATCGCTCGGCGCGTTCCTGTGCAAGGGGATCACGCTCGAAGTGTTCGGCGATTCCAACGACTATGTCGGCAAGGGGCTGTCGGGCGGCATCATCGTCGTGCGCCCGGTGGTGAGCTCGACCCTCGTCAGCCAACACAACACGATCATTGGCAACACCGTTCTCTATGGCGCGACGGCGGGCAAGTTGTTCGCGGCGGGGCAAGCGGGCGAGCGGTTCGCGGTGCGCAATTCGGGCGCCGAAGTCGTGGTCGAGGGCTGCGGCGCGAATGGCTGCGAATATATGACCGGCGGCATCGCCGTGGTGCTCGGCGAAGTCGGCGCCAATTTCGGCGCGGGGATGAGTGGCGGGATGGCGTTCGTTTACGATCCCGCTGGCAGCTTCGCGCGCCGCGCCAATCCCGACAGCATCACCTGGCAGCGCATCGCCTCGCTGCACTGGGAATCGGTGCTGTTCAACCTGATCCGCGCGCATGCCGACGCCACCGACAGCAAATGGGCCGCGACGCTGATCGACGAATGGGACCGGGTGGCAGGGCATTTTTGGCAAGTCGTGCCGAAGGAAATGCTGACACGGCTGCCCCACCCGCTTGACGACGGGCTTGAGGCCATCGCCGCCGAATAGGCCTTGGCGCGGGCGCGGCGCTTGGCCTAGACCGGCAGCATGTGGCAGCTTTATCAATTCCCGCTTTGTCCCTTTTCGCGCAAGGTCCGTCTGCTTCTGGGTGAAAAGGGGGTCGGCTATGATCTGATCCGCGAATCACCCTGGCTGCGGCGCGACGAATTCATGGACATGAACCCGGCGGGCCAGACCCCGGTGATGGTCGATCCAAGCCGCAATATTCTGCTGATCGATTCGACCGCGATCTGCGAATATTTTGAGGAAACCGTCGAGCAGGCGGCAATGATCAACGGCACCGCCGCCAATCGCGCCGAGACGCGGCGGCTGATGTCGTGGTTCGATCACCAATTTTATCACGAAGTGACCGCGCCGTTGCTCCACGAACGGATGATCAAGCGTGTCGTCCACCGCGCCGCGCCCGACGCCAAGGTGCTGCGCGAAGCGATGAAGGCGGCGATCGGCCAGCTCGACTATATTGATTTCCTGCTCGATCATCGCACCTGGATCGGCGGCGCGACGATGGGCCTCGCCGATCTGGCCGCCGCTGCGCAGATTTCGGTCGCCGATTATCTCGGCGGCATCGACTGGAAAGGGCACGACCAAACCGCGCGCTGGTATCGGGGGTTCAAGAGTCGGCCTTCCTTTCGCCCGCTTCTGAGCGAGCGCATGGAGGGCATTGCCCCGCCGAGTTACTATGACGATGTCGATTTCTGATGCATTTGACGCCCGATCCAGTTGCGCCCGCCGCCGCTGAAATCGGGTTCGAAACGTTCCTGCAGGTCGATATCCGCGTCGGGACGATCGTGCGCGCCGAGCCTTATCCCGAAGCACGCAAGCCGGCGTATAAGCTGACGATCGATTTTGGTCCGGTCATTGGCGTGAAGAAGAGTTCAGCGCAGATCACCGAGCATTATCGGCTGGAGGATTTGCCCGGTACGCAAGTCGCCGCCGTCGTCAATTTCCCGCCGCGCCAGATCGGCAAGTTCATGTCCGAAGTGCTGACGCTGGGATTTCCGGATGCGGAAGGGAAAGTGGTGCTGGTGCGGCCGAGTGGGCCGGTGCCGAGTGGCGGGCGGTTGTTCTGAGCGCGCAATGATTTGCATCGATGGCTGCCTTGTTAATCCTCCCCCGCCAGGGAGGGTCAGGTTGGATTGCCCCCGGCAATCCAAGCCCGTGCCGGGGGCACGGGCGACCCGGCCCTGTGTCAGCGAAGCTGACGGAGGGGGAGGAAGCACGCAGCTCAATCTGAAAGGGCGCCGCTGACCTCCCCCTCCGTCGCCTTCGGCGCCACCTCCCCCTGGCGGGGGAGGATTTGACGATGAAGCCAGCCCGAGACGTGCTCGTCAGTCCGCCAAACTCCGCGATGCCTGTTCGTAGCTGTCGCGCGATAGCCCGGGTGCCGCGAGGATCCGCTCCAGCTCGGCGCGCATCAGCGCGGCGCGGTCGCTCGTAAAGCGCTTCCAGCGGCCGAGCGGGGGCAACAGCTTGGCGGCGGTCTGCGGGTTGATCCGGTCAAGCGCGATCAGCTGATCGGCGACGAAGCGATAGCCGCGCCCGTCCGCCGCATGGAAGGCGCGCTGGTTGACGCTGAACGCCCCCACCAGCGCGCGCGCGCGATTGGGGTTGGTGAGCGTGAAGTCGCGGTGCCCGGCCAGCTCGATCACGCTGTCGAGCGTGTCGTCGCGGCTCGACAGCGCCTGCGTCGAGAACCATTTGTCGAGCACCAGCGCATTGTCCGAATAGCGATTGTAGAAAATGTCGAGCGCGGCGATGCGGGTGTTCGACGCGCCATTGGCGAGCGTCGCCAGCGCGCCTTGGCGGTCAGTCATATTGTCGGCGGTTTCGAACTGGCGGAACGCGATTTCGGCAGCGTCACCCGCGCCAGACGCGGCGATATAGCCGAGCGCGACGCTCTTCAGCCGCCGTAATCCCTTGGCTTCGGGGGTGTATTCGAACGCACCCGTCGCGGCGGCCTGCGCATAGGCCGCGCGCCAATCGGCTTCGAGCGCCTTGCCGAGATCGCGGCGGAGCGAATCGCGCGCGCGAAATACCGCTTCGGGATCGACCACCGGCAATTGATCGCCGATAAAGGCTTCGGAGGGCAGCAGCACGGCTTCGGCAATGAAGGCGGGGTCGAGCGCCGCATTGCGCAATGTTTCGCGCACCGCCGCGATCACCGCGTCATGCAGCCCCCGCCCGCTCGCGACGCTCGTCACCAGCGTGTCGAGCATGAGCTGCTGCATCGCTTCATAGCGCGCAAAGGGGTCGTCGTCGTGCGCCGACAGCAGCGCGAGTTCGGTTGCCGAGCGATCGGTCTCGACCGTCACCGGCGCCGAGAATTGCCGGTTGATCGACAGCAGCGGTGGCTCGTCGACACCGTCGAAGGTCACCGACTGCTCGGCCTCCGTCAGCAGCACCAGCCGCTCGTCGCCGAGCGGGCGACCGCTCGCGCTGCCGAACAGCTTGACGCGGATCGGCAGCACCATCGGCGCCTTGTCGACCTGCTCCGGTGTGGGCCCGAGCGACTGGGTGAGCGTCAGGGTCGCGGCATTGGCAGCGGCATCGTGGCGCAGCGTGGCACCGACCTTGGGCGTCCCCGCCTGGCTGTACCAGCGGCGAAACTGGGTGAGGTCAACGCCGCTTGCCGCCTCCATGCTCGCGACGAAATCCTCGCAGGTGGCGGCGGTGCCATCGAAGCGATCGAAATAGAGATCGGTGCCTGCGCGAAACTTCTCCGCGCCCAGGATCGTCGCCATCATGCGGATGACTTCGGCACCCTTGTTGTAGATTGTCGCGGTATAAAAGTTCGAGATCTCGATATAGCTTTCGGGGCGCACCGGATGCGCGAGCGGCCCGGCATCCTCGGGGAATTGTGCGGCACGCAGGCCCCGGACGTCCTCGATCCGCTTGACCGCGGCTGATCCCTGATCGGCCGAAAAACTCTGGTCGCGATAGACGGTGAAACCCTCTTTGAGCGAGAGCTGGAACCAGTCGCGGCAGGTGACGCGATTGCCCGACCAATTGTGGAAATATTCATGCGCGACGACGGCTGAAATCGCGTCATAGTCGTAATCGGTCGCGGTGTCGGGATCAGCGAGAATGTAGCGGCTGTTGAAGATGTTCAGCCCCTTGTTCTCCATCGCGCCGAAGTTGAAATCATCGACCGCGACGATGTT
>NZ_JAIEPC010000116.1 GCF_019749955.1 Sphingomonas sp. | reverse complement strand
CGGATCGTCAAGGCTGATGTCGAGGGCGCAACGCCCGGCGCCGCACCTGCGAGGGCCGCAGCGGCACCTGCACCCGCACCGGCCGCGCCGGTGGCGAGCGCGCCCGCCGCGCCTGCGCCTGCACCGAAACCCGCCGCGATCCCCGACATTCCGCACAGCGCCGAAAAGCTGTCGAACGTGCGCAAGACGATCGCGCGGCGCCTCACCGAATCGAAGCAGACGGTGCCGCACATCTACCTCACGGTCGACATCCGGCTCGATGCGCTGCTCAAGCTGCGCGCCGATCTGAATGCGGCGCTCAGCGCGACCGGCGTCAAGCTGTCGGTCAACGATCTGCTGATCAAGGCGCTCGCCGTCAGCCTGATCCGCGTGCCCAAGTGCAACGTGATGTTCACCCCCGATCAGCTGATCAGCTTCGAGCGCGCCGATATCTCGGTCGCGGTGTCGGCACCGTCGGGGCTGATCACGCCGGTGATCACGCACGCTGACACTAAGTCGGTCTCGGCAATCTCGACCGCGATGAAGGACCTCGCGGGGCGCGCCCGCGAGCAGAAACTGAAGCCCGAGGAATATCAGGGCGGCACCGCGTCGCTCAGCAATATGGGCATGTTCGGCATCAAGCAGTTCGAAGCGGTCATCAACCCGCCACAGGGCATGATCATGGCGATCGGCGCGGGCGAGAAGCGGCCCTATATCATCGACGACGCGCTCGGCATTGCGACGGTGATGTCGGCGACCGGCAGCTTTGATCACCGCGCGATCGACGGTGCCGACGGCGCCGAGTTGATGCAGGCCTTCAAGGCGCTGGTGGAGGCGCCGCTGGGGTTGGTGGCTTGAGAGCTATCTCCCTTTTGTTGGCGTTCCTTGCAACTTGGGGTGCAACGCCGTTTTTGGCGTCGAGCCTCTCAACAAGGCTTCAGAGCGAATATTTTGACCATGCTGCTTTGAGTAGGAGCTACGCTGAAGATGGCATAGAGTATAATCCGAATGACTTGATCTCCGGTTTGGAGATCGGTTTTGGATTAGTCGCTGTGCCAATCTTCGCAGCCTTTCTTTTGATCCCAGTACTTCTTTTTGGAACCCTTAAACGCTCGCTTTTTGTCCCGATTTATCTTGTCTTTTCGATGCCATTTTTCATTTGGGCTTACCTTGGGGTTCCTCTTGGGCTGACTGATCAGCAAGGAGGCGAGCTTTTTTGGGGGCTATTGGCGGCTATCACCCCAATGATTTTTCTGCTGAGTTATCTACTGATTGGGAGGCGGCCAAGTGCCTGACACCTACGACCTCATCGGCCTTGGCTCGGGTCCCGGCGGTCGCGTTGCGGCGACCGGCGCACGTCAGCCTGGCTTGAGGATCGCGACTGTCGAATGCGGGTTGCATGGCGGCATCTGCCTCAAATGGCGCCGCTTCACGACCAAAGGGATGATCGCCTGATGATCGGCCGCAAGACCCTGATCGAGCTGGCGCACATCGCCGCGGGCATCGCGCTCGCGCTGGTGATGGCGTGGGGGATGGCCTGGGCCGTGCCGCTGGCGAAGCTCGACATCTGGGCGGTCGATATCGTCTCGATCGTCATCATCCTGATCATGGGCGTCCAGCCGGTGCGCGAGGCACTGGCGGCGGACAGGGCAGCGGCCAAGGGAAGCGCGCCCGCCAATGGCTGAGCCGCCCGCCATTTCGCCCGCGATCCGCGCGACGGCGATGGCGGCGGATGCCAATCCCTATGGCACGGCGTTTGTCGGCTGGCTGATGGGGCAGATGGCGCTGGCGGCGGGATCGGTCGCGTCGCAGCGCTGCAAGGGCCGCGCGCCTGTGGTTGCCGCCGATGGCTTCAGCTTTTCCGCCCCCGTGCAGATCGGCGACGAAGTGAGTTTCTACGCCGCGATCACTGCGACCGGGCGCACGTCGATGACGGTCGCGGTCGACGTCTGGCGGCGCGAGCGCCACGGCGACGGCATCGCGCGGGCCGCGTCGGGTACGTTCACCCTTGTCTCGATGGGAGTGGACGGTCGTCCGGTCCCGGTCGATGGCGCGCTTGTCTAATCCTTAAGCGTCTAACCCTCCCTCCCCAGGAGCATTTTGTGGCAGATAGTTTTGATCTCATCGTCCTCGGTTCGGGCCCCGGCGGCTATGTCGCGGCGATCCGCGCGAGCCAGCTTGGGCTGAAAGTGGCGATCGTCGAGCGCGAGTTGCTCGGCGGCATCTGCCTCAACTGGGGCTGCATCCCGACCAAGGCGCTGCTGCGCTCGGCGGAGATCTATCATTACATGCAGCACGCCAAGGATTACGGGCTGATTGCGGAAGGGATCAGCGCGGATATCGCCGCTGTCGTGAAGCGCTCGCGCGGGGTCGCGAAACAGCTCAATCAGGGCGTCACCCACCTGATGAAGAAGAACAAGATCACCGTCTTCATGGGCGACGGCAAGCTGACCGCCGCGACCGCGCTGACGGTGACCGACAAGGACGGCAAGGCGACCGAACTGACGGCGAAGAACGTGATACTCGCGACGGGCGCGCGCGCCCGCGACCTGCCGTTCGCGCCCGCCGACGGGAAGCGCCTCTGGACCTATCGCCACGCGATGGTGCCGCCCGAAATGCCGACCAAGCTGCTCGTCATCGGATCGGGCGCGATCGGGATCGAGTTTGCGAGCTTCTACAACGACATGGGCGCCGACGTGACCGTCGTTGAAATGCTCGACCGGATCGTGCCGGTCGAGGACGCCGATGTCTCCGCCTTCCTCGAAAAGGCGCTGAAGAAACAGGGCATGACGATCCTGACCGGGGCGGGGGTCGAGAAGCTTGCCGCGACCGACAGCGGCGTCAAGGCGAGCATCAAGGGCCCAAAAACAAAAGATGGGGACGGCAAGATCATCGACGGCGACTTCAGCCACTGCATCGTCGCGATCGGCATTGTCCCCAATACCGAAAATATCGGGCTCGAGTCGCTCGGCGTCGAAACCGATCGCGGCTTCCTGAAAACCGATCCGATGTGCCGCACCAATGTGCCAGGCCTGTGGGCGATCGGCGACATCACCGCGCCGCCCTGGCTCGCGCACAAGGCGAGCCACGAAGGCGTGATCGCCGCCGAAGCGATTGCGGGCGGCCATCCGCATGCGATGGACCCGAAGAACATCCCCGGCTGCACCTATTGCCACCCGCAGATCGCGAGCGTGGGCTTGACCGAGGCCAAGGCGAAGGAAGCCGGATATGAGGTGAAGGTCGGCAATTTCCCCTTCATCGGCAACGGCAAGGCGATCGCGCTCGGCGAGGCCGAAGGGTTCGTAAAGACCGTGTTCGACGCCAAGACCGGCGAG
This sequence comes from Sphingomonas sp., assembly GCF_019749955.1. Taxonomy (GTDB): domain Bacteria; phylum Pseudomonadota; class Alphaproteobacteria; order Sphingomonadales; family Sphingomonadaceae; genus Sphingomonas. The sequence continues at coordinate 8,262 of NZ_JAIEPC010000116.1, read as the reverse complement.
CTGCTCGGCGCGCACATGATCGGCGCCGAAGTGACCGAACTGATCCAGGGCTATACGGTGGGCAAGACCGGTGAACTGGTCGAGGCGGATTTCATGCACACCGTCTTCCCGCATCCGACGCTGAGCGAAATGATGCACGAAAGCGTGCTGGCGGCCTATGGACGCGCGGTGCATATCTAGCGGCAACCATGAAACGGGGAGGCGACGTGATGGGTGAAGAGCGGTTCATTTTCCCGGCGCCCTGCAACGAACCGTGGAGCGCAATGACGCCCAATGCGCAGGGCCGATATTGTTCGCGCTGCACCACGACCGTTCACGACCTGTCGCAACTGACGGCGGCGGAGACTGCCGCTCTGATCCAATCGGGTCAGCCGGTTTGCGCAAAGGCGCGGCTTAGCCGCGATGGGCATGCGGTGGTGGGTGCCGACGCTGGTCGAAAGTCGCGGCTGATTCCTGTTGCCATCGGGACGGCACTCGCGCTGGTCCTCAGCAGCAGCGCGGCGCTTGCCAAGGAGCGTCGCCCCGAAGGCGCGATTGCGGGGCGCGTCGAGGATGGTTGGTCCAACTCAACCGTCACGGCAATCGGCGCGGATGGTGTGCGGCACACCGCGAAGATCGGCTATTATGGCAAGTACAAGATCAAGCACCTGCCGCCGGGTGTCTATCAGATCGAATTTTTCGAGAGCGACGAAAACCGCTGGAGCGGCGGCCAAGTCGTGGTGTCGGACCGCAAAACCACCATCTGCAATACGATCAATCCGAACCCGCCGATCATCGTTGGGCTGGTGGAAATCGATCGCAACGATGGCTGAGGGGGCGGTCGCGGTTTTTGATTTCAGCTTGCCAGCGAGCGGGATGGTCGTGAAGCTGCCCGGCGAGCGGCTGACGGCGACCGACGGCCTGCCGCGCGAGGATTTTGTGGCCCGCGAATGCCCGGTTTATTGAGGATTTGAAGCGATGTTGAAAACTGTTCTCGCCGCGAGCGCCGCGCTGTTGCTGCCGGCTCCCGCATTGGCCGAAACGGTGGTCGTCACTGCCGACCACCTCGTCGATGTCGCCAAGGGTGTGACGCTCGATGAGCCGGTGATCGTCATCACCGACGGCAAGGTCGTGTCGGTCGTGACGCGCGGCGGGGCGCGACCGGTGATTCCGGCGGAGGCGAAGCGGATCGATTTGCCGGGGCAGACGATCGTCCCCGGCCTGATCGACATGCACGTCCATCTCGATTCGGACGCGCGGATCAGCGGGTTCAAGAGCCTCGAATATACCGACAGCTTTTGGCAGGCGCTCGGCGTCGTCAATGCCAAGCTGATGCTCGATGCGGGCTTCACCACCGTGCGCAATGTTGGCTCGGGCAATTACAACGACGTCGGGCTGAAGCAAGCGGTCGAGGGCGGCTATATTGCGGGGCCGCGCATCATTCCTGCCACCTATGCGCTCGGCGCGACCGGCGGGCATTGCGACAACACCGAAGGCCTGCCGCCGAGCTTCGCTGCCGTGCCGCAACCCTCGGTCGCCGATAGCCCCGAAGGCTATCGCAAGCTGGTGCGCACGGTGCGCAAATATGGCGCCGAAGTGATCAAGATCTGCGCGACCGGCGGCGTGCTGTCGCGCTCCGACGCGGCGGGCGCGCAGCAGATGACGCTCGCCGAAATGCAAGCCGTGGTCGCCGAAGCGCATATGCTGGGGATGAAAGTCGCGGCGCATGCGCACGGCACGGCGGGGATCAACGACGCGCTGCGTGCGGGCGTCGACACGATCGAGCATGCCAGCCTCGCCGATGTCGAAAGCTTCGCGCTCGCCAAGGAAAAGGGCGCGTGGTTCTCCATGGATATCTATGACGACGATTACATCCTCGCCGAGGGCGCGAAGAACGGCGTCTATCCCGAAAGTCTGGAAAAAGAGCGCCAGATCGGCCGCAAGCAGCGCGAGACCTTTCGTGATGCCTATCGCGCGGGCGTGAAGATGGTGTTCGGCACCGACAATGGCGGCGTCTTCCCGGCGGGGCAGAATGCGCTGCAATTTGGCAAGATGGTCGAATGGGGCATGACGCCGATCGACGCGATCCGCTCAGCCACCACCAATGCCGCCGACGCGCTCGGCAAGCCGGGGCAAGTCGGCACGATCGCCCCCGGCGCTTGGGGTGACATCGTCGCGGTGACGGGCGATCCGCTGGTCGACGTCAAGCTGCTCGAACACCCGAGCGCCGTCATCAAGGGCGGCGTGCGGGTGAAGTAACCGCTCAGGCGGCGACGTCGCCCTGGAGCAGCAGCTGGTCGGGCGCCTTGGCGACGACCGGCTCGGGATCGCCGATCTTGAGCGTGCCGGGCGACTTGTGCCGCAGATGCCCGTCGAGCGCGGCGCCGTTTTCGATCGTGATCGTCTCATAATCGATGTCGCCGGTGATCTTGGCGGTGCGCTCAATGACCAAGTGACGCACGACGACCTTGCCGTCGATCGTGCCCGTGAGCCGCGCGGTTTCGGCGCGGACATTGCCGGTGATGTGGCTTTCGGCGCCCTGCACGACGTTGCTGGCGTCGACATCGCCCGCGACATGGCCGTCGATGTGGAGATCGGCGCTCGCGCGGATATTGCCGGTGACCGTCACATCGGCGCCGAGCACCGAGAACATGCCGCGCTTGCCATTGGCCGCCACGGTGGGCGGGACGGGAGGCGTGGGTGTGGACCCGGCGTCGCGACCGGTCTTGTTATTGAACATCGCTTGAGCTCCCCGCAGCAGCACCGGGGCTTGAACCGCCCCCGAATCGATCCTGTAGCTAGCACATTAACATGGGGTGGAAGAGCCACCGCTTGTGTCAGGCAACGCGCATCCGCAACGGATTGTCGTTGGCACTGCGCCACAGCAGTGGCCGTGCGACGAGGAAGGTCGCGCTGATCATCGGAATCGCGCCCAGCGCTGCGAGCCACGGCAGCGCGAGCAGATAGGCAGTGAGCGCGAGGATCGAGCCGAGCTGGACATGCGCCTGAATCCGCATCGTTTCGCGCGACGGCGCGGCGATGGCGAGCGCGAGGCTCAAAATATCGGCCATGAAGAAATAGCGGTCGTGCATTTTGGGCAGCAGCCCCGCGACCAGCAGCGGCGCGAGCAAGGCGGCGCGCAACAGCATCGGCGTCGAGAAACTCCGCGCGGTCGCGCCGATTTGCGCGGCGTACCACCCGGTCGCGCCGATCGCGGCGGCGGTCGCGAGGCCGATCAGCGGCGTGGTGATCCCGGCGAGCTGCGCAAACATCCAGATATTGGGTGCATTGCGGGCGATGTCGTCAAACCATTGCGACTGGCGCAAATAGACGGTCAGCAGATCGGCGATCGGCCAGCCGCAGATCGCCGCCGGGGCAAGGGCGAGCGCAAAGGCGGCAGGCGCGTAGAGCCAGTGCCGCACCGGCACTTGCCGCGCGATGACAAGCGCCAGCACGAACGGCGCGCCGAACAGCGCCTGCGCCTTGATCGCAAAGGCAAGCCCACACCAAGCGAACATCGTGCGGTGGCGGCGCTCGACCGCGGCGGCGACGGCCATCACGCAGGGCGCGACATAGAGCGCGTCGCACTGGCCAAGGATTGCACCCGAAATCATCACGCTCGGCAGCACCGGCACGATCATCGCCCAGCGCGCGGCATGGACGACGTTCATCGCGCGCAGCAGCCGCCACACCGACGCGGTGAGCACGAGCGTGCAAAAGAACGACAGCAATTTGATGACGAGCGTGCCCGGCAATACGCTTGCGAGCGGGCTGATGGCGGCGAGCAGATAGCCATAGGGCGGGGTGTAATTGCCGAACGGATGCGCAAACGCCGCGACCGGGCCGACGGCGGCGATATGGCCGAGCCAGGGGAGGTTGTAAGCGATCAGATCACTCGTGGTGAGCTGGATCACCGCGACCTGCCAGCCGAGCGCGACGATCCACGCGGCGGCGAGCACGCGATTGCCGGGGCGCGGAGGGGCTGTAGTGATCTCGCCGTGATGCATCGGCAAGGGGGTAGGGCAGGGATGGTTAGCATGGCGTGAAGCTGTGCCGTGCCGAGATTTCTGCCGCCACAATGCGCTTGATCGCCTTGACGGATGTCGCGAATATGGAGATATCTTAACGATATTTTAGTCGGACCAAGCCCGTCCGGTTCTCGGGCCATGATCATCAAGCCGGGTCCGTCTGCGCACGCAATCGGGACCCGCGGTGCAGCGTGAAGTATCGCACCGATGCGCTGGTAGGGATGGGGGATAGCATGGCCGTTACGACGCGTTCTGGTGCATTGTTCCGCGACACGATCACATTTGATCACGACCGCGCCGACATCGTCCTTGGCGACGCCTATGTCGACATTACTCAGGCGAGCGCGCTTTATTCGATCGCGACTGACCCGGCGCCGCAGCTTACGGCTGCCTTGTTGCCGGATGTGGTGACGGCCCCTGCCAACGCCGCAGGTTCGGCCACCATCCCCACCGACATCATCAACGGGCTCCAGTCGCAAGCGGGCGGCACGCGCGGACAGCTTTTCTTCGGGACCGATGGTTTGCTCGTCGACAAGCGGATTGCCTATTTTAATGAGGGAACAACCGGTCCCGAGTTCCGGATTATCGATAATGCGTCCGGAAACAATCTGCGCGGATTTTCCGTGGAGAACATGGTGGTCGATTCGGCCGCTGGCTTCTACTACGCCATCGTCAGCGACGGCACTGGTGGCCAGAGTGCCTTTCTCATCCGCGGCGCGATCTCGGGCGGGCCGGTAACCGTGCTCGCGGACTATGCCACTGCTTTGGGGGCCTCCAATCCCGACCCGCTTGTCCTTTCGCTGGCGATCGATCCCGTCAACAGTCGCCTTTATGTCGGGATTCAGGAAAACACCGGTATGTTATCCCCGCAGGCGCAGGCGGGGATCCGGCAATATACCTATAATGGATCGACCGGCGCGGTTACCGACAATGGCTTTTTGGTCACGGCGCAAAGCTCGGGCAAGCCGGCCGAGGGGGCCTTCACGCTCTTCGATCCGAACGATATCGAAATCAATTCCGTAACCAACACGCTGTTCTTCACCGAATTTGCACCCGGCGTTCCAAGCGTTGGCCTGTTTCGCCTGAGTCTTTCGTCGCCCAACACGATCGTTCAGGTCGTTAGCCAGGCGCAGTTCCCAGATAGCGGCGCGAACGGTTTTATCTACGATGTTGAGGCCGATAGTTCGACCAACATTACCTATTTCACGACCTTCTCGCAGCGGCCGTCCCCTGACCCCGCATATAATGCTGCGCAGAACCAGATCTGGTATGTGACAAATGCATCGACGGCGACCAATGCGACGGCGGTCGCCCTGTCATTGTTCGATACCAACGGAACGACGAACTTCCGGACCGTAAATACAGTTTTCTATCCAACCAGCTTGATCTTCGATCAGTCGACGCGCCAGCTCTATGTGGCGTCCGAGCAGCTCGGTGGCACCAACGACGACCGGATTTACGTATTCCAGCTTAACGCGGCGGGTACGCAGGGCACGCTGGTCAACACGATCTTTCCGTCCTTTGGAAGCAGTTCGGTCAATCTCACCGCGCTGGCGTTCAACAGCCTGCCGACGTTCAGCACCTTCAACGGAACGGCGACGGCGGCGCTCGAGCAGAGTGCGGCGGTTATCGCCACCGCAGCGGGATCGACCGTCGCCGACGACGGCCGCCTGAACGCGGCCACCGTGCAGATCACCGGCGGGACGTTCACCTCCACCGAGGCGGGCGTCAACAACGACAATCTGGCGGTGGGTGCGGGCTTGCAGACATCGGGCTTGGTCGCGGGCACCAACATCACGGTGAGTTATACGGCGGGCACGCGCACACTCCAGCTCAGCGGTTATGACACGCTCGCGAATTACCAAACGGTGCTGGCGTCGGTGCGCTATTTTTCGGCCGGCAATAATCCGACGAACTATGGTGCGAATACTACGCGCACGCTCACCTGGACGGTCAATGACGGCGCGATCAATCTGACGCCGAATTCGCTGGCGACCACGACGACCACCTTGACGGTAACCGGCATCAACGACGCGCCGACCGCTATGGGGCTGCAGGGCGATATCGCGACGACCACTGAACCGGCGGGCTTGGGGTCGGCACTCCCAGCAGTGAAGATCGATTCGGGGCAGAATGCGACGCTCGCCGATCTCGACAATCTGAATTTCAACGGCGGCTCGATCCGCTTTGCGATCACTTCGGGTCTCGTCGCGGCGCAGGATCGGCTAAACATCGATACCGCGGCGGCAACGACGGTTACGGTTGCGGGCGCCACGGTATCGGTGGGTGGCACGGCCATCGGCACCTTCACCGGCGGCGGCGCGGGCGGCGCCGATCTGGTCGTCACGTTCAATGCAAGCGCGACCCCGGCGCTCGTACAGACGCTGATCCGCGCAATCGATTTCGCCAATACGGGTGGCGACAACCCGACGGCCGGTGCGCGCACGATCACGACGACGCTGAACGACGGCGGCGGGACAGCCAATGGCGGCGTCAGCACGCTGGTGATCACCAGCAATGTGTCGGTCGTTGCCGTCGACGATCCGTCGGTGGCGGTCGCCGACACCGGGGGTGTGAACGAGAACGCGACCGTGTCGATTGCGGTGCTGACCAACGATACCGATCCCGACACCGTGCTGAACGTCAACCGGATCACACAGATCAACGGCGCCGGGTTGACGATCGGATCGCCGGTGACGCTGGCAAGCGGTGCGACCACGACGCTCAACGCCGATGGCACCTTCACCTACAACCCCAACGGTCGGTTCAATTCCCTGATCGACGCGGCCACAGCGGCGGCGACCGGGGCGACCAACTCCAGCGCCACCGACAGCTTCACCTACACGCTGTCGGGCGGTAGCAGCACGACCGTGACGGTGACGATCAACGGCGTCGCCGGGGCGGGCGACCGGCTGGGCGGCGATGCCGGGAATAACACGATCAACGGCACGCCGCTCGACGACTTTTTCGACCTGTCGCAGGGTGGCAACGACACGATCAATGGCGGCAATGGCAATGACGCGTTCCTCTTCGGCGCGGCGTTTACCGCCGCCGATACGGTCGATGGCGGCGTGGGCACCAACGACCAGATCGGCTTGCAAGGCAATTACAGCGGCGCCAACGCGCTGACCTTGGGCGCAACGACGATCACCAATGTCGAAGTGATCGCGGTGCTGCCGGGATTCAGCTATTCGATCACGACGGTCGACGCGAATATCGCGGCGGGCCAGAATTTGACCTTTTTCGGCACCAGCCTGGGCGCGGGCGACAATTTCACGGTCAATGCCTCGGCCGAGACCAATGGCACGGTGCGGATCTATGGCGGGCTCGGCACCGATACCTTCACCGGCGGCGCGGGCGACGACGGCTTCTACTTCGGCCCCGGCCGCTTCAACCCCGCGACCGACACCGTCAATGGCGGGGCAGGCACCAACGATCAGGTCGCGCTCGACGGCAATTACACCGCGACGATCAGCGGCACCCAGCTCCAGAATGTTGAAGTGCTGGTGCTGCTGCGCGGCGTGACGGGCGATCTGGCCAATTACAATATCACGCTGGCCGATGACCTGATCGGCACGGGGCAGACCTTTACCGTGTTCGGGCTGGCGGTCGAGACCGGCTTCACGCTCAACGCCACCGCCGAGACCAATGGCAATGTTACGGTGTTCGGCGGCAGCGGCGCCGATACGATCTCGACGGGGAGCGGCGCCGATCGCATCTTCGGCGGCGGCGGGGCGGACATTCTCAACGGCGGCGCGGGGGCGGATACGTTCGTGTATGATGCGGTGAGCCAGTCGACCGGGGCGACCTATGACCGGATCACGGGTTTCGTATCCAGTACGGACAAGCTCGACTTCAACTTCACCGTGACCGGCGTCGACGCGACCGTGGGCGCGGGCACGCTATCGACCGCGAGCTTTGATGCCAATCTGGCAGCGGCGATCGGAGCGGGGCAGTTGGCGGCGAACCATGCGGTGCTGTTTCAGGCCAATGCAGGTACCCTGAGCGGGCTTACCTTCCTGGTGGTCGATGCGAACGGTGTCGCAGGTTATCAGGCGGGGGCGGATTATGTCATCCAGCTCGTCACCCCGCCCGCGTCACTGGTGACGGGCGACTTTATCTGATCCGCTTCATCGGTCGGGGGCCAAGGCACCCGGCCGATCCCCATTGACGCCTCCCTGCCTCCCCGCTATGGGCACCGCTGCTTTGCGGGAGATGCGTCTCCTGCTTGCTGCTTGAACATTGCCGGATGCGC
>NZ_JAIEPC010000004.1 GCF_019749955.1 Sphingomonas sp. | reverse complement strand
ATGTAGCGGCTGTTGAAGATGTTCAGCCCCTTGTTCTCCATCGCGCCGAAGTTGAAATCATCGACCGCGACGATGTTAAACACGTCGAGATCATATTCGCGGCCATAGACCTGCTCGTCCCATTGCATCGCCGTTTCCAGCGCGGCGAGCGCGTGGTCGGTCTTGGGCAAATCGCTCGCGCGCACCCAGATGCCGAGCTGCACCTCGCGCCCGCCCATCGTGGTGAAGCTCGCGCGATTGGCAACCAGATCGCCCGCGACCAGCGCGAACAGATAGCAGGGTTTGGGAAAGGGGTCGTGCCATTCGGCCCAGTGGCGGCCGTCGTCGAGATCGCCCGCGCCGACCGGATCGCCATTGGCGAGCAGCACCGGGTAGCGCGCCTTGTCCGCTGTCATCCGCACGCGGTAGCGGCTGAGGATGTCGGGACGATCGGGGAAAAAGGTGATCCGGCGAAAGCCTTCGGCCTCGCATTGGGTACAGAGCAGCCCGCCGGAGGCGTAAAGCCCCATGAGCTGGGTGTTGCGGTCGGGCGCGATGTCGACTTCGGTCTCGATGACATGCGCGTCACCGTCGAGCGCGATCACCAGCGCGCCGTGCTCCAGCGACCAGGCTGTGCTTTCGACGCCGTCGACCAACACGCGCGTCGGGGTCTGGCCACCGCCGTCGAGCCGCAGCGGCCCGGTGGCGCCCACAGCGCGCACCACTTCGAGCCGCGCCCGGACCCGCGTCGCCACTGGATCGAGATCAAAATCGAGCGCAATTTCGGGGACGCTCCAGTCGGGCGCACGATAGGCGTCGCGGCGGGTAATGATGGGCTGGCCAGTGTTTGCATCGAGCATTGCCCGCAAATAGGGTCAGCGGTGCGCGCTTGCCAATGAAATCGGGCAAGAGTGGGCGAATGCCAAGGAGATGGTGACCAAATCATGCCGACCATGCTGATCTTCGGAATGGGTTATAGCGCGAGCCGGATCGCCGACCGGCTGCGCGCGCAGGGCTGGGAGGTGGCGGGCACGAGCCGATCGGGGCGCGACGGCACGATCGCGTTCGCCGATGACGCGGCGGTGGCGGCGGCTTTGGTGCGAGCCGATGCCGTGCTCGTGTCGATCCCGCCCGATGCTGCCGGAGACCCGGTTCTGCGCCGCTATGGGGACACCGTTCGAGCCACAAACTGGATCGGCTATCTGTCGTCGACCGGCGTTTATGGCGATACGGGCGGCGCGTGGGTCGACGAAAGCGCGCCCGTCGGCGGGCGGCGATCGGCGCGCAATGATGCCGACCAGGCATGGCTGGCGCTCGGCGCGCGCGTCTTTCGGCTGCCCGGCATCTACGGCCCCGGCCGATCGGCGCTCGACCGGGTTGCCGAGGGCAAAGCGCACCGGATCGATTTGCCGGGTCAAGTGTTCAGCCGCGTCCACGTCGACGATATCGCCAGCGGCGTGATTGCTGGGCTCGATGGGCCACCGGGCGCCTATAATATCGCCGATGATGCGCCGTGCGGCCAGAATGCGGTGATCGAGTTCGCCGCGCAGTTGCTCGGCCTTGCGCCCCCGCCGCTCCAGACGATGGACCAAGCGGGCCTGTCACCGATGGCGCGCAGCTTCTATGCCGAGAACCGCCGCGTCGCCAATGGCAAGGCCAAGCGCGTGCTCGGCTGGCAGCCCGCCTATCCCGATTACCGCGCAGGCCTGCGTGCCCTCAGCGCAATCACCAGGCCCAGCATCGCCAGCGCCGACCCGGCAACCGCGAGCCCCGACCAGCGATAACCCTCGAACAAGGTCGACAGCAGCATCGCGATGACCGGGACAATCACGCTCGAATAGGCGGCCTTGGCCGGACCGATCACGCGCAAAATGCCGAAATAGAGCGTGAAGGCGACCGCCGAGGCGACCACGCCGAGATAGACGATGCCGACCAGATAGCCGATCCGCATTTCGATGACCGGCGGCCCGGTCAGGCTCCAGGCGATCGCGCCATCGATCGCCGACCCCAGCAGCATCGCGATGCCGAGCATCGACACCATCGGATAGCGGCGCGCCGTCTCTGTCGCCTGCAACACATTGGCGATCGACGCCGACAGCACGCCCGCCAAGGTCCAGGCAACGCCTGCGATCGAGGCCGCCGGCCCATGCGGGTCCGATCGCGCTTCGTGGACGAACAGCAAGGTAACGCCCGCCATCGCGACACCCGAGCCGATCAGCAATTGCCGCCCAAGCTGCTGCCCGAGGAAAATCCGGCCGAAGATGGCGTTCGGGACCAGCAGCAAGGCGAACACCACGGCAACGAGGCCCGAAGTAATAAACCCCTCAGCGCGGTACACGAAATTGAAGTTGAAGCAGAATTGCAGCACCGCCAGCGCCGCGGCAAAGCCCCAGCCGCGCGCGTCGAGCGCGATCCGCTCGCCCCGGACCGCAGCATAGGCAAGCATCACGATCCCGGCGACGAGGAAGCGATAGGTGACCGACCAGCTCGGCGGCACGCTGCCAATCTGGTCGCGGATGATGATCCACGTCGATCCCCAGATCAGCGTGACGATCGCGAACGGGATCAGGATCGCCAGCCGCGTCGATTGCGGCGGAGCTGGCGTCTCGTTCACAATCCCGCGATCGCGTCGGCGAGCGGGCGAATATCATCGGGAGCCTGATTCCAGGAGACGACCAGCCGCGCTTCGCCGGGGCCCCAATCGTAAAAATCGAAGCCGAGCGCGCGCAGGGAGGCGGCTTCGTCGGCGGTCACTTTCAGGAACACCTCGTTCGCTTCGACCGGGTGGATCAGCCGATCGCCCGCAGCCTGCGCCAACATCGCTGCCCCCGCATTGGCGGCGCGCGCGTTGCGCAGCCAGACGTCGTCGTCGAGCATCGCCAGCACTTGCGCCGCCAGATAGCGCCCCTTCGACAGCAGCATCCCCGCGCGCTTGCGGCGATACAGCGTGGCACCCGCAAGCTCGGGGCGGAAGAAGATCAGCAGCTCGGCGAGCATGCCGCCGTTCTTGATGAAGCCGAACGAGAGCGCATCGACGCCCGCGCGCCACGTCACCTCGGCAGGCGTGCAGCCCAGAAACGCCACCGCATTGGCGAAGCGCGCGCCGTCCATGTGCAGCCCCAGCCCGCGCGCGCGGGACAGGTCGCCGATCGCGGCGACTTCGGCGGGCGTATAGACGCGGCCATATTCGGTCGCGTTGGTGATCGACACCACATGCGGCTGGACCTGATGGACGTCGTTACGCGTCGCGTCGAGCACAGCGGTAATCGTCGTAGGGGTCAGCTTGGCACCGTCACCCTCGGCGAGCAGCAGCTTGGCGCCGTGGGTGTAGAATTCGGGGGCGCCGCATTCGTCATTCTGGATATGCGCTTCGCGGTGGCAGATGATCGCGCCGTGCGGCGGGCAAAGTGCGGCGAGCGCCAGACAATTGGCGGCGGTGCCCGACGGCACCCACAGCGCGCGGACGCTTGTTTCGAACAGCGCCGACAGCCGCGCATCGAGCGCTTTGCTCCACGCATCGCCATCATAGGCCGTATCCATCACATTGGCAGCCGTCAGCGCCGCCAGCACTTCAGGGCAGGCAGGCGCTGCATTGTCAGAGAAGAACCGCATGGCGTGGGCAATGCGGGCGCGGGCGCGCTTCGTCAACCGCTGCGGCGCGGCATTAGCGCTCGTCGCGGCGCACGGGCGCGATGTCAGCGTCGGGCGGCGGCGGTGCGCGCTTCTCAGCCGGGGCGGGCTTGAGCGCGATGCTGCCATCGCGACCGATTTTCAGATTGAGGCCAAAGCCGCTGATCTCGCCTTCGACCGGCAAAGTGCCATTGTCGATCAAATCGCCCACCGGGTCGGGGATATCGACGGCATCGGGATCGACGGCGACCGGCGCTGTCTCCTTCGCGCCGACGCCGAGTGCGCTGGTCATGAAATCGCGCCAGATCCGCGCCGGAATGCCGCCCCCCGACAGCCCCGGGTTGGGCGAATTATCGTCATTGCCGACCCAGACACCGACCACCAGATCACCGGCAAAACCCATGAACAGCGCATCGCGGTTATCCTGGCTGGTCCCCGTTTTGCCGAAGCTTTCGATGTCGAGCGCGGCCTGCCGTCCGGTGCCCTCGTTGATCGAGGCACTCAACAGCGACTTGAGCTCGTCCTGCGTGCGGCTGCCGAAGCTGCGCGAGCGGTTGCCGAGATAGTCCATCCAGCCGCGTTCCTGCGGTGCGTCGAGGCCGTGCGGGCGCACCGGATAGGCACCCGCCGCGACCGACGCATAGGCAGCGGTCAGTTCGAGCAGCGACGTGTTGGCGGTGCCGAGCGCGATCGTGGCTTCGCTCGGCAGTGGCGTCGAAATGCCGAGGTCGCGCGCGGCCTGAATGACTTGCTTGACGCCGACCTGCTGCGTCAGCCGCGCAGCCGCGACGTTCGACGAGCGTGCAAACGCATCGCGCAGGGTGATTTCGCCGCGATATCTGCCGTCGCTGTTCTTCGGGCTCCACCCGCCAAGCGTCACCGGTTCGTCGAGCACGATTGAGTCAGGCGTCAGCCCGCTGCGCAAGGCGGCGAGATAGACGAACAGCTTGAATGCCGATCCCGCCTGACGCCTTGCCTGAGTCGCGCGGTTGAACGGGCTGTCACCATAGGCCTTGCCGCCGACCATCGCGACGACGCGGCCATCGGGGCGCATGGCAACGATCGCGACTTGCGCCTTGCGCAGACCCGATCGCCGCACCGCGCGTTCGGCGGCACGCTGGAGCCGCGCGTCGAGTGTCGTCGTCACTTGCGTCTCGGCGCTGATCGCCCCGGCTTGGTCGCGTGCTGCGGGCAGCACCCAATCGGCGAAATAGGAGCCATTGGGCAGCGGTGCGACGCGATCAACGCGCAGCCGCGCGGGCCGGACATCGGCAGCCTCGCTCTTGGTCAGGAAGCCGACGTCTGCCATCGCCCCGACAACAAGCTTTTGCCGGGCGCGCGCGCCCTCCAGATTGCCGGTCGGCGCCAGCCGCGAGGGTGCCTTGACGAGGCCTGCCAGCATCGCCGCCTGCGCAACCGTCAGCTTGTCAGGCGTCGTGCTGAAATAATGCTTGGCGGCCGCACTCAAGCCATAGGCATTGTCGCCGAAATAGACGTTCGACAGGTAGCGCGACAAGATATCGTTTTTGGTCAGCCAGGCCTCGAGCCAGAAGGCGATCAGCATTTCGCGCAGCTTGCGCCCCGCCGTGCGGTCCGAATCGAGAAACGCGTTCTTCGCGAGCTGTTGGGTGATCGTGCTCCCGCCTTCGCGCATGCTGCGCGCGGCAAGATTATGCGCCATCGCGCGGCCAATCCCCCAGGGATCGACGCCCCAATGGCGATAAAAGCGACGGTCCTCGATCGCGATAAAGGCTTGGGTCACATGCTCGGGCAGTTTTTTCGCGTCGACGGGCTTGCCGATCGTCGCGCCGCGCCGTGCAATCGGTGTCTTGCCGTCGGCGGCCAGCAAGGTGATGCTTGGCGGCGTAATCGGCTCAAGCGATTTCGAGAGCGGCGCGGTGATCGCGAGCCAGCCGACGAGAATGAAGAACAGGACGATCAGCGCCGCGAGCCCGCGCATTACCCAACGCCAGCGCGATCGCTTGCGCGGCGGCGGGACGAGCGCCGCGTCTTCGTCCTCGAAATCGGCGGGATCGTCGTCGATCCACGTGTGTCCATCGGGTGGCGGCAGGCCCCCGGTCAGCTCGAGCGGCGGCGCTTCGTCGGGCGCGTCGCGGTGGCGGAAATCGAAAAACCCGGTTCGCATCACGCTCGCTTTACCTGCCCGGTCGGGGAAGGCCAAGCGTATTACTCAAATAATGCACTAGCCGCAAGCCACTGGACGCGCGCGCTCTCCTTCGCCACATCGGCATGGCGAGCCAGGACACCGAGGGGCAACGACTTGCGGGTGACGATCAAGGATGTGTCGCGCGAAGCCGGGGTGTCGATCAAGACCGTGTCGCGCGTGCTCAACAACGAAAAATATGTCGGCGCCGAAACGCGTGCGCGGGTCGCTGCCGTGGTCGAGCGGCTCAATTTTCGTCCCAGCAGCGCCGCGCGGGTGCTCGCGGGGCGGCGGTCGTTCCAGATCGCGCTGATCTGCGACAATCCGTCACCCTATTATGTCTATGAAATGCAATCGGGCATTCGCGATCGGTGCGAAGAGGCTGGCGTGCGGATGATTGCGCAACCCTATGACCGGCAGTCGTCGAAGCTGCTTGATGAGATCGAGAGCCTGATCGATTCGATCCAGATCGACGGGCTTATCCTCACCCCGCCGGCCAGTGATTGTGTCGAAGTGCTCGATCTGCTGTCGGCGCGCGGCGTTCCCTTCGTGCGCGTGTCGCCGGGGATCGAGGTGATGCTGACATCGTCGATCTTCATCGACAATGCGCGCGCCGCCGCCGAAGTGACGCAGCATCTGATCGACCTTGGCCATCGCCGGATTGCCCATATCAGCGGCGACCCCGCCTTTGCCGCGAGCGCGCAGCGGACGGCGGGGTATCTCAATGCCATGCGGGCAAGCGGAATCGCGGTCGATCCGGCGCTGATCCGCACCGGCAATTTCTATTTCACTTCCGGCGGGAGCGAGGCCGAGGCGCTGCTCGCACTGCCTTCACCGCCGACCGCGATTTTTGCGGCAAGCGATGACATGGCCGCCGGTGCACTGGCGGCGGCGCACCGGCTGGGCGTGCGCGTCCCCGAAGCGCTGTCGATCGCGGGCTTCGACGATACCGCGATATCGCGCGTGGTCTGGCCGCCACTGACCACCATCCACCAGCCGATGCGGCAGATGGCCTATGCCGCCGCCGATCTGTTGCTGCGCCCCACCGGTGCACCGATCGAGCGCCGCGAGCTGGGCTATGAGTTGGTTGTGCGCGGATCGACGGCGGCGCCTTTGGGCTCGGTACCTCTCGACTAATTGGTACCACCCTCGATCCGTTCGTGCTGAGCTTGTCGAAGCACTGCCCTTCTTCCGCTAGCCGGTTGCAAAAGAAGTACGGCCCTTCGACAAGCTCAGGGCGAACGGGAAGCGGGGCAAGTCAGCTCACGACCGCCCAATCACCCAAACCGCCGCGCCCGTCGCCAGCGCGAGCGCGAGCAGGGTCGCCGCGAGGATTACCAGCAGCGGCTTGGGCCCGCCTTCAGTCAATTGCCGCATCGGTGAGCGGATCGCGGTGGCGGTGACGGCGCAGGCGAGCATCGCGGTGGCGAGCCGCTCGGCGACGCCGGTCGCGACTGCCGGGATAACCCCGAGCGAATTGACCCCCGCGAGCGCGAAAAAGCCGATGACGAACCACGGCACCCCCTGCCGCTTGGCGCCGGCGCCATCGGGGCGGAAGAACAGCGCCACGACGGCCAGCACCGGTGCCAGCAGGGCAACCCGCGTGAGCTTGACGATCGCCGCAATCTCGCCGGCGCCGGGCGAATAGGCATAGCCCGCGCCCAAGGTCTGGGCGACATCGTGGATTGACGCGCCGAGCATGAACCCCGCCTTCAGGTCGCTGAGCATCAGCAGATGCGCGAAGATCGGGTAAAGCACGAGGGCGGCGGCACTCATCGCCGAAATCCCGACCAGCACCAGCGTCAGCTGCCCCTGGTTGATGCGCCGCTCACCGAGTGTCGTCGCAAGCGCGAGCGCCGCCGACGCGCCGCAAATCGCCACCGCCCCGCCCGCGAGCACGCCAAAGGCATCGCTGAAGCCGAGCCGCCGAGCGACGAGCAAGCCGGTGCCGATCACCAGCGCGACAATCGCCACCACCGCGACCAAGGCCACCGGCCCAAGCGCGGCAATCTGCCCAAAGGTCACGCGCACGCCGACCAGCACGATCCCCCAACGCAGCAGCGACCGCGACGCGAGCGCAAGCCCCGCGCTCAACCGCGCATCGTCGCTCAGGAAATTGAGCGCGAGTCCGATCAGCAACGCCATCAAGGTCAGCGGCGCGCCATAATGATCCGAAATGAACCCGGCGGCGAGCGTCCCCGCCCCGACCACCAGCAAGCCGGGGAGATAGCCGCGCCAGCTCGCCTTGGGGCTCGGCTCGATATCGCCATAAAGGTCGGCGGCCATCGGCAGCGGGCGTCGGTCGGGTTTTGCTTGCATCGGCTCCATTGCCTGCCTTCTATCGCCCCGCCTTGTATCGGCTGCGTCGCAAAGGGCTAGCCGGGAAGCACCCGGTATGACAACGTTATCGTAAAGCAAGCGGGAGGGGCACGACGTGACAGGCAAGAGCGGCGCAACGCGCTGGGTGATCGTGGCGATGGTGTTCTTCGCGATCATGCTCAATTATGTCGATCGCCAGATATTGGCGCTGCTGAAGCCGACGCTCGAGGCCGAATATCATTGGTCCGACGGCGACTACGCCAATATGGTGTCGGCGTTCCAATTCTCGGCAGCAGTGGCGTTCCTTGGCACGGGCTGGTTCATCGACCGCGTCGGCTTGCGGCTTGGCTTTGCGATCGGCGTGGCGGTGTGGAGCCTCGCCGGCATGGCGCATGCCTTTGCGACCGGCGTGATCGGCTTTGTCGTGGCGCGTGTCGTGCTTGGCGCGGCGGAATCGATCGGCACCCCGGCGGCGGTCAAGTCAGCAGCGACGTACTTCACCCAGAAGGAGCGTTCGATCGCGCTCGGCGTCGGCAATACCGCGCCCAATATCGGTGCGATCGTGACGCCGCTGGCGATCCCTGCGCTCGCGCTAGCGTTTGGCTGGCGCGCGGCATTCCTGATTGCGGGCGGGCTGGGGCTGGTGTGGGTCGCCGTGTGGTTCGCGGTGCGGGTCCAGCCGGTTGCGACCGAAGGCGCCGAGCCTGCGCCGATCGCGTGGGGGACGCTGCTGCGCGATCGCAAGGTACTTGCGCTCGCGCTCGCCAAGCTGTTGTCGGATCAGGTGTGGTTCTTCATGCTGAGCTGGCTGCCCGATCTGTTCCACCGGCTGTTCGGTTTGCCGCAGGGGACGGTCGGGCTGCCGGTGGCCTTGGTCTATGTGTTTGCCGCGCTTGGTGCGCTGAGCGGTGGATGGCTGCCGACCCGGCTGATGGCAATGGGGTGGAGCGTCGATCGCGCGCGCAAGGCCACACTGCTGATCTACGCGCTGCTGATCCTGCCGGTCAGCCTGGTGCTGTTCGTAACCAGCCCGTGGAGTGCTGCGCTGCTGCTCGGGCTCGGGCTGTTCGCGCACCAGGGCTTTTCGACGAACCTGTTCGGCTTTGCGACCGATGTGTTCCCGGCGCGCGTGGTTGGCTCGGCGATCGGCATGGCGGCGTTTTGCGGCAATATGTGGTCGATCGTGCTGATTCAGCTCGCCGCCTTCGCGCTCTCGCACAACTGGGGTTATGGCCCGTTGCTCGCGATCTGTTCAGGGTCGTATTTGTTGGCGCTGGCCTGCATTCAGGCGCTGGTGCCCGTGATCGTACCGGTCGACGAAGCCGAGCGCGGCACAGCCTTCGCGCATTGACCCACCGCGCATCAAGGCAAGGCAAAGCCCGGCGGAGTCGGCGCCGCCGGGCTTGCTTGATCGTGCGGGACGGTCAGAAGTTGACGCGGCCCGTTACCCCGAAATAGCGATCGGCATCGCGCGGGATCTGGTAGCGATAGGCACCGCCCGGCCCGCCATTGGCGATGGCGGCAGCAAAGCTCTGGTCGCCTACGTTGCGGACCTGGAACGTCAAGCGGTAACGATTCTTGGGATCGGTGATGCCCACGGTCAGGTTGACGAGGCCATACGCCGGGATCGTGCCGAGCCGCCGCTGCACCGCATCGGCTGAGAACAACGACAATTGCGAAGACTGGTACGAGCCCTGCACGCCGAAGAACGCGTCGACCGCGCCGCCCGTACGCCAGCGATAATCGGCGCTGAGATTGCCCTTGAACAGGGGAGCAAAGCCGAGCGGGGTGCCCGACGGGATCACCGCCGCCCCCAGCGGCGCATTGAACGCATCGACATGCGCATCGGTCCACGCAAAACCGCCATTGACGGTCAGGTCGCGTACCGGCCGCCACGTCGCGTCGACCTCGACGCCGCGTGTCGACACCCGCCCGGCATTGGTGAAGCGCGTCACGACAACATTCGCCACCAGATCAGGATTATTGGCCTGGAAATTGTCATATTGCGCGTAGAATGCCGCGATATTGAATGTCAGGCGCCCACGGAACAGCGTGTTCTTCAGGCCGATTTCAAAGGCATTGGACGTTTCCGGCGCGATCACGTTGGTGCCGTTCTTCGACAGGTTGAAGAACACATTATATGCCGGCCCCTTATAACCACGCGCATAGGTGAAATAGGCCGTGCTGTTGCTCGACAAATCGGCCTGCGCGCCAACCTTGCCCGAGATATTGTCGGCACTCGTCGCGGTCCGGAAGGGAATACCGTTGCTCGCGGTCACCACGCCGTTCACGCCCGGCGAGTCGAAGACGCCCTGATCAAAATTCGGGTTGATGCCCCCGGTGCCAACCGGCACGCCGCCGACAACGTCGAGATTGGCCGAAACGCGCCGATGCGACACGCTCAGATCATCATGCGTGTAGCGCAGCCCGCCGATCAGCCGGAACCAGTCGGCGATGTTCCAGGTGCCCTGCCCGAACAGCGCGAAGTTCTTGAACGTCGAGCCAAAAGTGGCCGAGCCGACCGGGAAGGTGCGGGCAGCGGCGAGCGGGCTCGTGCACGGCGTCAGCACCGTCGGCGCCGGCGCAACCGCCGATGCGCAGCGTTCGACAAAACGGGTAAACGTCCGCTCTGAAATCGCCTGCGAATAAAATGCGCCAAGGACATAGGTGACCGTCTGCTTGGCGGGCGAGGCGAGGCGGAATTCCTGTGTGAAGGTGTTGCCCGTCTGCGGCCCCAAGTCGTGCAGCTGGTTGAAGCCGATAAAGGATTGCGGCAACCAGTCGCCGTCGCGGATTTCGGTATTGCGCCAGTTGCGATACGAGGTGATCGACGTCAGCGTGTGCAGCCCGAGCGCAACATCGGCGGTGAGCGAAAAGCCATAGCCCTGCTCGTCGGTGCGGGTGATTAGATTCTGCGCAACCTGTCGCGTGTCCGCACCGAGCGGCGTTGGCAGCACGCTGGTCGACAAATTGGTCGTTGGCAGGCCCGTCGCCCCATTGATCGGCGGCGTCGCGATGATCTCGGCGCAGCAATCATCCTTGTTGCGATAGTAATCGGCGATGAAGGTCAGCGACAGATCCGACGTCGGGCGCGCCTCAACCTGGAAGCGGGCGCCATAATGCTCCCAACCATTGACGATGCTGTTGGTGGTGACGTTGCGGATGTTGCCATCATAGGTCGAATAAAAGCCCGTCAGGCGCGTGCGGATATCTTCCGCGAGTGGCACATTGACCGCGCCGCGAAAGCG
>NZ_JAIEPC010000032.1 GCF_019749955.1 Sphingomonas sp. | reverse complement strand
GACCCCCCTTTTTGCCGTCGCAGCCTGCTGGTGCGCCCGGATGGAAGTGCTGTCGATCATCTGGATGTCGCCGTCGTGCGCCTCGGTGATGGCGTCCATCAGCCGGTCCCACACGCCCGCCCGTCGCCAACGCACGAAGCGGTTGTAGCAGGTCGTCCTCGGTCCATAGCGCTCGGGCAGATCGCGCCACGGCGCGCCCGAGCGCAACACCCAGAAAATGCCGTTCAGAACCCGCCGGTCATCGACGCGCGGCACCCCTCTCGGCTTGTTCGGCAGCAACGGCGCGATCACGCGCCACTCGAAATCGGTCAGATCATAGCGGCTCATGCCGCCACTCTGAATCAGATCATTGCCGCTTTGGGAATCCCATTTATGGGTTCACGACCTAGCAGGCAAACTCGTCCAGAATCTTCCGCGCAGGGTGTTGAAGCGGTTCCCTACACTCCATCGCAGCATAGCAAATAATTTCTGCTAGAGTTATTTATCGAAGCAAGATTTGTACGATTCTAGTCGCCACCAAGAAGAGTCAAGTGCCGGTTGTCATTGTCACCTCAACCCGTGAACACGATTTCCGCTGTTTTCGGATCGGGCTGTCCGCGATGCAGCGACAGAAACGCCTCTGCGATCCTTTCGGGTGCGAAGGCCGTGCCGGGCTCGACCTGCCCTGCAATAGTGACGGTGCCGACGCGGATGCCCATGGGCGCCAGCTCTTCGGCCAGCATCAAGGCCAGCGCCCGGATGCCAGCCTTGCCGACCGATAACGACGGCGCTTGCGGCGAAGGGTAGAGGGCAAGGCCTCCGCCGGTGAAGAGTAGCGTCCCGCGTCCGGCCGCAATCATCGCCGGGGCGAGAGCGCGGGTCGCAACAAGCGCGCCAGTGACGGCAACCCGGAAGTCTTCGTCAAAGGTTTCGGGGGTTGTGTCGAGCACCGGACCTGGCCGCCAATATGCCGCGTTGTAGAGCAGGACTTCGGCGTCACCATGGGCGTCGCGGATAGCATCAAGCGCATTGGTCAGCGATGCGGCATCTCCTGCATCTGCAGCAAAGCCCTGCGCCATGATGCCTCTGGCAACAAATGCGCTGACAGCCGCGTCAAGCTTGGCTGCGTCACGCGCGATCAGGGCGAGCGGATAGCCTTCAGCCGCGAAAGCCTCGGCCACAGCGCTGCTAACGCCGGGTCCATAGCCGATGATGATGGCGGGGCCTTTGGGAGAAGTCATCGTGCCAATCCTTGCTGCTGCGGCGATCAGGCCGGTTCGTTATGCGATTCGAGTTTCCACAATGCCTGATCTGCGGCGCGGGTGATTTCGGTCAATATGTCGGACGTTACCGGATCGCCGAGCGTCGCGGATTCATCGATGGCCGAACGAGTTTCGCCGCCAAAGGCCGCAAGCGCTGCCGACAGCGCAGCGACATGCGCTTTGCCGGGCGCGATGTTCAGCGGATAGGGTGGAAGGTGAGACCGTTCGGCGGCCATCTGGATGGTGCCCTCGGCCGCGCTGCCAAGCGCCCCGGCGCGTTCGGCGAGCAGGTCGCTCCAATCCTCAACACTGCTCGCGATTCCATCGAACAACTCATGCAAGCCGATGAAATGGCCGCCGCGCACATTCCAGTGCGCCTGCTTGACCTGCGCGTGCAGGTCGATGGCGGCGGCAAGATGCCGGTTCAGCAGCGCGGACGATTTGCTTCGGGCATTTTGCGACAGCGTGTTGTGGGTATTCATCATGGGCAGACTTTCCTAACAATCATTCCAGCCAGCGACGTTCCGCGAGGCACTTACCGGACCAGAATGGCGCTGATGGCCGGCCCCATGCCCTGCGCATAGGCGAGGTTGGTAACGAGCATGCCGAGCGGTTCGGTGAAGCGGGCAAGCTTGAGCGGACCAGCATCGACGCCGTCAGCGTCGACATCGCTGACCAATTGAACCACGGTCGCGCGGGCGGCAGGATCATCGCCGCACACGAACACGCCGGGCTTGTGGCCACCAATGTCCATCGAGGGCGCATGCAAGCTTTGGGCGAAGGGCGGCACCGCCTTGACGATCCTGGCGAGCGGCGCAGCCTTTGCGATTTCCTCGCCCGCCGATGTCGTGGTGCCGATCAGCAGTTCGGACATGTCGGGGGCGAACGGGTTGGTGCAGTCCCAGACGATTTTGTCGGCCATCTCGCCCGCGAGGCTGCGAACAACATCCAGCGTAACGCCCCATGGCGTCGCCAAAATGATGACCTCGCCGTGCGCCACCGCTTCCTCCGGGGAGCCGGGCTTCGCGCCGCCCCCAATCACTGCGGTCGCTTCCGCTACTTTTTCGGGCGTGCGGGCATAGCTCACGACGATGTCATGCCCTTTTGCCGCCAGCCGTTTGCCAAGGCCCGTGCCGATATTGCCAGCACCTATGATCCCGATCTTCATGGTCTCGCTCCCCGACCGGGTACCGGAGAGGCCAGACGCAGAACGCGCGCCGGCGCGGTGCCGCCTTCGAGCAGATTGCCGGTGGTCAGCACGATCAGGTCGCGCGCCCGGCCAAAGGTGATCACGCTGGTGCACGCGTCGCACCCTGATGCCAAGATGTCGGTGCTCGCGCCGTCGGGCATGATGCGGATGAGCCGCGCACCATGCGTCGCAGCCGCGATCGATCCGTCGGCAAGAAACGTGAAGTCGTCGATCGGCCCGGTGGTAGCGAACAACTCGAGCGCGCCCATCGGCGAGGTGCCCGACAGTCGGACCCGATGCAGCGTGCCGCGCGCCGAATTCGAGATGTACAGCCAGCCGTCATGCAGCTTCAGCCCATTGGCACCGGGCCGCTGTGATGGCGCTGCCGGGTCCGCCCCCAGCAAGGGATCGACCAGCCACGGTTCGACCGTGCCAGCCACCGGATTGAACCGCCAGATTTTTCCAGCCAGCGAATCGGCAGCCAGAATCACATCGGGGGCGATTTCGACCATGCCGTTCAGGAACAAGGCATCAGGCGCGGCAACCCGCTTTGTGACCGCCCCGCTTCGGCTGAGCACCAGCAGTTGATTGGTCGCCGTGAAAGCCGGGCCAGCGGTAAACGGCTTGCCGTGCGCCGTCACGATGATGTCATTGGCCCGAGCGAGCACTGCGACGGGATGCACATCAAGTTTGACGAGTGGGGACGGTGCGCTGCGCCCATTCCACGTCATCAGCGTCTGGGCCAGGTAGCTGGTGAACAGCAGTCGCCCCTTTGCATCAACGCTCATATTCTCCAGGAAAGTGCCGTGCGGATAGCTGGCGACCGTCGTCACCGGTGGTGATTGTGCCGCCGCTGGTGTAACCATTAGGCCGACCGCGATAGCCGCCCAAATCATTCCTTTGCGTGTCATACTGTCCTCCTCAAAATCCTGCGGTCATCTGGACCAGGGCAAAATTGGTGTTCCGGCCACCGCTGGCGCGAATGCCGTCGAGCGCCTGCGCGTGCAGATAGGATACATAAAATTCCAGGTGGCGATTGACCCGCCAGCGCGCCGACGCCGCAATCTCGGCGGCGGACAGCTGTCCGCCATTTGCGGGCAGCGCAAGCGGCCGACCGTTCGCCGCATAAATCGCATCGCGGGTCGATGCGCGCGCGAGCAGTGTCATGTCCGCCCTGAACGTTACCCGACCGACGACCTTGCTGACATTGGCCTGCACGTTGACCTGGTTCGCGTAGAAATACAGCGGGGCGTCGTTAAAGGCGCCAAGATTGGGATAGAGCGGATCAAACGTGCCAAGCTGGCCATTGGCGGGATCGCCGTCCCCACTGGCAACGCCAATCTCCGCCCCAACACGCAGCGGATTGCGGCTACCTGTCGTCCAGCCGAAATCGACCGACCCGCCCCAGGCGAGGATATCGCGCGTGCCGATATGGCCGGTCTGCACGCCGCCCTGGGCAGTCACATCCCATTGATGTGCGGTGCGCTGATACTTCACGCCGAAGGTCTGACGTTCCTCAGGGCCTGAAGCAGACTGAAACGTCGCCAGCGGGCGGGCGCGGTTGAAGATGAAGGCGGTCCATTGGCCGGTTCGAAGGGTACCGGGGAATTGCCAGTTGAGCCCTGCAAAACTCTCGCCCTGCGTGCGCCGATCATCGAAGGCGCCGGGGCGGTTCGTGACCGGACTGAAATAGAAGCCGGTAAGATGATGGCCGCCGAGCGTCGCATCGAGCCGCGCGCCATCGAACGCCCGCCGCAGCGTCACGCCATCGCGCAGCGCAACGAGCCGGTTGCCGATGGGAAACTCCTGACGACCCAAGCGCAGCACCAGCGCCGCGCCGCCGATCTTCGCTGGAATGTCGACAAAGGCCTGCGCGATATCCGGATCGCTGACGTCGAACGGCCGCACCGCCGGGCGACGCCCCGATTGGCCCGTTGCTGAAAGCTGGACATAGGCCCGCACGCCGCCTGTGGTGCGCAGATCAGCAGCGATCAGCCCGCGATGCGCAATCGATTCCGATTGGGGTCCGCCCGCTATGCCGAAATTGACCGGATCGAACGCTTCGAAGCGGACGCGATATTCGCCGCCGAATGTCACCCAGGCGTCGCTACCCAGGCTGGCACAGATGGCTTGTGAATCGCCCACGCAATTTTCAACAGATCGCACTTCGGGTGCCGCGCAACAGCTCGCCTGTGCCATCGCCGATGCGGGAGCGATCAACAGACCGCTCCCCATTGCTACGCGTGCCAGAGTTGCGGCGGCCACCATCGGTCAGGGCAGGATCATCGGCGTGAGCACCGGCGCCATCAGCATCTCGAACTCAAGATTGGTGGCCGAAACGATGTTCTCGACGATCTTGCCGTCCTTCAGCCGCGCGACATGCGTTTCATCGAACAGGATGACGCGGTCTGTGGCCGGAATGCCGAAGTAATCCTTGGCGTGGCGCTGGCGCGAATGGAAGCGCGTGACCACCCGCATACCATCGGCGGATTCAAACTGGTCGATGATCTCGACCGGCCCTTCCGCCGGGAACGCTTCGACAAAGCCGGTCAGCGTCGCCTTATATTCTTCGATCCCCTCAATTGGCCCCATTGGTTTGAGGCCAGTGATACCGCGAATATCGGGATGCATGGTTGCATCGGCCGCGGCCAGATCGGCGCGCCCCAGAAAGTCGAGCGTAAAACGCCGAACGATTGCCAGATTGTCCATGTTTTTCTCCTTAGCCCAGATTCGCCCAGACGGTTTTGTACTGGGTGTAACTTTCTAACGCCTCCGAACCTTGCTCGCGACCAAAACCGCTCATCTTGAAGCCACCGAATGGCGCGTTGGGATGATATTTGTGCCAGGTGTTGAGCCACACCGTACCCGCCTTGATCCGGTCGGCCAGCCGCAGCGCGCGGCCCATGTCACCGGTCTGGATGCCCGAGGCGAGGCCGTAGCTGGTGGCGTTGGCCAGGCGGATGGCCTCGTCCTCGGTATCGAACGGGATGATCGGGACGACGGGACCGAATATTTCCTCCTGCGAAATCGTCATGTCGTTGGTCGCGTCGGCAAACACCGTCGCTTCGATGAACAGCCCCTTGCCGTTGATCGTGCGCGTGCCGCCGCCCGCGCTCAGCCGGGCTGCGGATTCCTTGCCCGCCTGCACATAGCGCAGCACCTTGTCATACTCACCACGCGAGGCAATCGGACCGATCATCGTCGCCGGATCGAGCGGATCGCCAAGCACGGCATTGCGCGCCATCACCGAAAGCCGCTCGACGAATTCGTCATAAATCGCGCGCTCAACCAGGATGCGGCTGCCCGCAACGCAAACCTCGCCTTTGTTCCAGAAAATGCCCCAGAACGCCGCCTGCAACGCGCTCTCGATATTGGCATCGGCAAAGACGATATTGGGCGATTTGCCACCAAGCTCCATCGTCAGATGCTTCATGGTGTCGGCACCCTTGCGCATGATGCCCTGGCCGACCGGGGTCGATCCGGTAAAGGCGATCTTGTCGACCTTGGGATTGGCGACCAGCGCATCGCCGATCGAGCCGCCGGGGCCGGTAATCAGATTATAGGCTCCCTCAGGCACGCCAGCGTCGAGCGCGATCTGCGCCATGGCGAGCGCAGTCAGCGGCGTGTCCGACGCGGGCTTGTGGACGATGGTGTTGCCCGCCGCCAGCGCCGGTGCGATCTTCGAGCACGACAGCGCGAGCGGAAAGTTGAACGGCGTGATGGCCGCGACAACGCCCAAAGGCTGGCGCCGGGTCAGGATGCGAATGTCCGCCTCATAGCTTGACCGGTAGCTGCCGTTCATCGCGCTCATCGCCAGCCCGCCGAAAAAGCGGAACAGGCCCGAACAATGCGGCATGATGATCTCGCGGAAGTCCTTGTAGGGCATCCCCATGTCCATCGCCTCGCGGATCGCCAGATCTTCGGCGCGTTCGTCCATCAGGTCCGCCATGCGGAACAGGATTTTGGCGCGCTCTTCATGGTGCATCCGCCCCCATGGGCCCTCCTCGAAAGCGTCATAGGCGGCATCGACGGCAGCGTTGGCGTCATTCACGGTGCCCTTGGCGATCTTCGTGGTGACGGCTTCGGTGGTGGGGTCGAGATTGTCGGTGGTCTCGCCAGTTTCCGCATCGCGCCACTTGCCCGCGATCATCAGTTTGCCAGGCGCGATGGCTTTACGCAGCGGCCTGTCGTTGGGCGATGCGGATGGCTGCGCGCCAGGCGGCACTGGGGTCATGATACGTTCCTTGTTGCAGACGGGGGTGAGGATTGGTGTGGCGTTGCGTTGTGCGAAAGCCCGCGGCGCGCTGCCGCGAGGCGCGGGCAAAGCGTGTCGAGTTGGTCGGCGTCAGGCGCTGCAAGGCGGAAAAGCACACACGCCTGATCGACATGGGCCGTGCCCGATAGCGGATCGGCAGCGCTTGCCGCAGGCACGATCATGCCGACGGGCCAATGGTGCGTGGTGCCCGGTGCCGATAACTGCCCGGCGCAAACCGCGACCAGATCACTGCCGACCGCGACCCGTTCGCCCTCGACGTAATGCTCGATGCTGCCACGGCGGAGCAGCGTGAGGCAGGCGGTAGATTCGTGCGGGAGGTCGGCAAACACCGGTACGCTGCGCAGAAGCTCGGCGAGCGGCGGTGCCTTGGGGTCATGGGCAGCGATGCGTTTCATACCGTCCTCCCGTCGCCGCCATCGGTACCGGGAAACAGCAGCGCGGGCGTCAGTCGATCGGCGGGTAACTACCTCCCCAAATTTGGGGAGGCGCGATCAGGCAGGGATGATGGCGGTAATCGTCGTGCCACGTCCGGGCGCACTATCGATCGCCAAAGTGCCGCCCAGCGCTTCAATTCGTTCGCGCATGCCAAGCAAACCCCAGTGGCCGCCCATTGCAGCGGCGTCGGTCGGTTCAAACCCCTTGCCATTATCGACGATCGTCATGACGAGTTTGCCGTCTTGAGAATGCGCGCCAACCGCCATTTTTCTGGCCTCGCCGTGAATGATCGCGTTGTTGACGGCTTCCTGCACAACGCGAAGCAGCGCTTCGGCCTTCACCTGCCCTAAGCGTCCTGGAAGACCGTCAAGGTCGATGTCGATGCCAGCCTGATCATTGCGCCGACTTTCAAGCCAATCGGCAATCGCGGCACGCAGGTCACCCGATGCCAACATTGGTGATCGCATTTGCCAGACGGCGTTGCGAACCTGCGCCAGGCTGGCACCGGCATCACGCGCCAATGCAGATAGCAAAGCGGGCAGCGCGGCTGCGTCTTCGCGGGCGGCAGTTCTGGCGGCTGCCTGCAATTGCATGGTCACCGCCATGAACCCCTGCAAAGCTGTGTCGTGAAGATCCCGCGCGACGCGCGTGCGCTCTTCGATCACCGCGTCGTCGCGTCTACGCCGCTGGCGAACAAGTAACCAAGCAAACACCGCGATCGCACCGGCAACTAGGGCGCCGATCGCCGCCGCGCCGAACAGCCAAAGGCGGTCGGTCAGCGCACGGGCGGCGTCGCGCTGGCCCTGGACGCTGTCGACCAGCGTATCGCGCTCAGTCATGCCGACGTCGGCGACGGCCAACGCGGCTGCCACGGCGAGTTCGCTGCGCCGCCGGTTGGCAACCGCTTCATAGGCCAAGCGTTGCAGCGACGCGCCGCGACGATAATCGCCAAGTCCGACAAAGGTAGTGGCCGCCAGGTGCAGCGCCCGTGCCTGCGTTGCCTCATCTTCGAGCTCGCGCAGCCGTTCGACGGTTTCGGCGCACGCACGGGCATCCGGCGCAATGCCAAGCCTCGCATACACTTCAAGGCAGGCAAGGGCCGCATTGAGCCGATCGCGATCGCCGCCCCGCCGCGCCAACGCTTGTGCGTCTTCAAGTCTGGCAAAAGCGACCGCCCGGTTTGGACGTCGCGCCGCGCTTTCGGCAAGCGTACCCAGATTGACGATGCGCATGTCGGCCAGATAACCCTCGCGCGCCTGTGCGCTGTTTGCCAGCAATAACGCAGCGTTAGCCGACTGCTCGGCTTTGGTCAGTTGATCGAGAGCGAGAAGCGCCGCGGCCTTGTTAGTCAGCAAACCGAGTGCGAACGTCGATCGTGGATAGTCGCGCTCAATAGCCAGATAGCCGTCGAGCGCGCCCTTTGTATCGCCGAGCGCAAGTTGCACATTGGCTGCATTGAACCGCGTTGTCGCCGCAAGTTCGGCTTCACCTGCGGCGCCGAATGCCGCGGCTGCCGCGCGCAGCCGGGCGAGTGAGGGAAGCAGGCCGCCAGCCGCCTGCTCAGCGACGGCGGCGTTGTTGAGCGCACGGCCCAGGCATGCCTGATCAGCCGCAGCACGGCACAACGCAGCCGACCGATCAAAAAGCGGGATCGCCCGGCGATGGTCTTCCGCCATCATGGCAAGCACCCCGGCATAGCGCAGCGCCCGTGCGGCCGGCTCGGTCTGGTGTCGGGCGGCAAGGTCAACTGAAAGCGCCTCGGCGCGGGCCGAAATCGCGAGATTGTCCTGCCCGTCGACGGGGGAAGCAGCGGATTGCTCGATCTGCGTCAACCGTGGATCGACTTGCTGTCCTCGTGCACTGGTGCCCATAAATCCGAACAGAAGAACGACGAGCCACCGAAACGTCATAGCTGCCCGATGCTCCGGTCACCTGTCGCAAGGAACCCCCGCGCGATTGCTGCCGCTATTGCTGCGCCACGATCACGACAGCCGAATTTTTCGATAATGTTCTGCACATGCGTGCGGACCGTTGCCTCACCGATGCCGAGCCGCGCGGCTATTTCGGCGTTGCGCAACCCATCGGCCAAATGATCGAGGACGCCGCGTTCCCTTGGCGTAAGGTCTACGCGGGGTCCGTTAAGGACCAGGCGCATCGCCACCACCGCTGGAATATGTCGTCGCCCGGCGGCAACGGCCCGGATCGCCGCCTCAATCTCATCAAGCCCTGAATCTTTCAGGACATAGCCGCGCGCGCCAGCTTCCAACGCCCGGTGAATCGCTTCGTCGCCATCGAAGGTGGTGAGAACAAGGACCCGAACTGCGGGATGCCGCTCCAGAATGGCGGCGGTTATCGCCGCACCGTCTTCGGTGCCGAGCCGCAAGTCCATTAGGACAACGTCGGGGTCAAATGCTCCACAAGCCCGCAGTGCTGCGGTGTGCGAGCCGGCTTCTGCAACCACCATCATCTCATCCGCTGCGCTGACCAATGCCGCGATCCCGGCACGAACCGCCGGATGGTCATCAACGATGAGCACACGTATCATTTCGACTGCATATCAGAACCGAGCGGACGGTCATCATCGTTAATGGTCCAGTTGGGCAACATGGACAAATTGGTTGACGCAGAACTCGGTGGTTGGCTCATGGCTTCCTTTTGGAGCAAGTTTGAGCCGATGCGATTTGACCGGAGCAGAGTGGCGTGTTTCAATACTGCGCTGTTTCGACATCGCGATGCTCTGATTTTGGCGTTCAGGACTGCGGCTCGCGGATCAGCACCGACCCGATCCGCGCGCCGAAACCTTGCACGTATTTGAGGCGTCCCGAATTATCATGTGTTCCGGAAGGTCGCCTGAAATCGGCCTGTCATCAACGTTCCAGGTGCTGCCATTGTTGGTCTATGGCCGCGCTCGCCTTAGCGGTTGGTCCGCTCATATGAACGAATGGCAGGTTCCGCGCAACGCCGCGGGTGCTGTCGACGTATGCTTCTGGGTCTTCGATGCTTGATGGCACGTCCGGCGCTGAACGGTCGATGTCGCCGGCTACTGCTCAGCCGACGTCCGCGCAAATGGTCATGCGTGCCGCGCCGGCGGGCGATATAAGCCACGGCCACGTCGCGTTGTGATGCTCGATCACCTTCGACGCCGAGAGATGAGGCCGGTCGGCCGTCGTGTGACCGTCTGCAGGAACGACTACCCGGAGTCCGCGCGCCAAGGCGCTCCTGACGGTCGTATCAACGCAGAACTCGGTGGCGAAGCCAGTGATGACAACTTCTGCGATGCTCAAGCTGGCAAGCGTGTCAGACAACGGCGTGTCCAGGAAGGCGTCGCAGGACTGCTTGGCGATTCTGATGTCGGCTGGTGCCGTCGTCAGCCTCGGATCCAGCGCGTGACCGGGCTGAGCTGGGTGGAGTTCTTCACCTTCAGGTCCGCAGTGCTGGATGAAGATCACTGGAGCGCCCTTCTTCCGGAACCGGTCTGCTATTTCGTTGAGCCGCGCGATCAGCGCCTCGCCGTCATGCCGCGGTGTCGCGAACAACCCCTGCTGCACATCGATAACTAAGAGGGCCTGTTTGATCACGGGTATATCCTACGGCGGCCTCACGGCTGACCACAAGGGGTAGAACTGGGCCAGCTAGCCCGATGAGCGGTCACGACAATCTACGGTCGACATGAACAGACTTCCGCTAGTGGGAAGCCGCTGAGCGCCTCTGAATGCCCACTTCTGTGAAGGATATCGGGCGCCTCTTGGCGTACGATATCCTCCAAGGCAGGAAGCCGCGTGCCACGCGTGCTGACCTAT
>NZ_JAIEPC010000114.1 GCF_019749955.1 Sphingomonas sp. | reverse complement strand
GCGACCGGTCGAACTACATCTGGCGACGCATGACTCCGATGTCGGCGCGGATCCGCGTCTCGTCACCGATGACGATGTGGCGCATTTTGCGCCGCTGGCGATTTCGGCCGAGGCCGATGCCCTGCTCGACTATATCGACTCGCTGATCGCACGCGGCGTTTCGGTCGACTCGGTCCTCGTCGACCTGCTCGCGCCCACCGCGCGCGTGCTCGGCGAATATTGGGAATCGGATCGCTGCGATTTCGTCGATGTGACGATGGGGCTGTGGCGGTTGCAGGAAATCGTCCATGAACTGGCGGCGCGCTTGCCTGCCGCCACCCGGCCCGGGGCGCGGTGGCGTGCGCTGTTTACGCCGATGCCCGAGGACCAGCATAGTTTCGGCTCGATCCTGCTCGACGAGATTTTTGCGCGCGAGGGCTGGTTCACCGACCGGCTGAGCGACATCAGCGCCTCCGAACTACTCGACCGCGTCTCGGCCGACTGGTTCGACCTCGTTGGATTGACGGTGGGATGCGAGTCTCATATGGCCGCGCTTCCTTCGCTCATTACGGCGGTGCGGAATATCTCAGCCAACCCGCAAATCTGCGTCATGGTCGGGGGGAGGATTTTCGTCGAGGCGCCCGCGCGCGCGGCCGAAGTCGGCGCAGACGGCACTGCGCCCGATGCCCGGCTCGCGGTGCAGGTCGCGAGCAATCTGGTCGGTGCGGTCTCCCGGAGGGAATTCGCTCGCGGGTGAGCTTCGATACGCGAAGGAGCGCAGCGGTTCGCCTGTGAACAAGCACGTCACCCCATTTGAGCCACGACCGTTTCAACGGGCCGATGCGTTGCCGTCGACGCTGTCGCCGCGCATGTTGGCGTCGCTGCTCGGCACCGTGGGCGACATGGCCTTTGTCCTCGACGCGGCCGGCGTGGTGCTCGACGTCGCCATTAGCGAATCAGGTTTGTCGACGCACGGTTTCGTCGAGTCGATCGGCAAGCCCTGGCTCGATACGGTCAGCGACGAAAGCCGCATCAAGGTGGTCGAGATGATCGCCGACGCCTGCAACGGCGTCGCCGCGCGCTGGCGCCAGGTCAATCATCCAAGCGCGAGTGGCGATATTCCGGTGCGCTATCTGACGATCGGGCTGGGCGAGGGGCGGCTGATCGCGATCGGTCGCGACATGCGTGACGCGGCCGTTCTCCAGCAGCGGCTGTTGCAGGCGCAGCAATCACTTGAGCGCGATTATCTGCGGTTGCGCCAGGCCGAGGCGCGCTATCGCTTGCTCTTCGACATGGCAACTGAGCCAGTGCTGATCGTCGATGCCGCCACCCGGCGCATCCGCGAAGCCAATCCCGCTGCACACCGCGTGCTCACCGCAAAGCCGGGATCGCTCACCGATCAGCCGGTTAGCGGTATCGTCGACGCTGACCACCGCGAAGCCTTTGTCGCCTATCTGGGTGCCGCCGAAGCCGCCGATGATGTCGTGCCGGTGGCCATGCCGCTGCGCGGTGGCGGCAGCGATGTGCTGCTGTCGGCGCGGCTCTTCCGCCAGGCCCGGGCGGCCATGCTGCTGGTACGGATCATGCCGGTTGACGCGACGGACCTGTCCATCGGCGCGGATATTCCCTGGGTCGATGTCGTCGAACGCATGCCTGACGCTTTTGTGCTCACCGACAAGGCGCTCAATATCCTGACCGCCAATGCCGCCTTCATCGAGCTTGCCCAATTGCCGTCGCTCGACCGGGCGCGCGGCAATCGGCTCGACGGCTGGCTCGGGCGTCCGGGGATCGATGTCGATTTGATGGTTGGCCAGCTCCGCGATCATGGCGCGGTGCGCAATGTCGCCTCGGTGCTGCGCGGCGTCGATGGCGGGGTCGAGGAAATCGAAGTCTCCGCCGTTGCCGCGCCCTATGGCGATAGCGAATGCTATGGTTTCACAATCCGGTCGGTCGGGCGGCGGTTGCGCGACATGCCGGCGGGCGACCAGCCGCTGCCGCGCTCGGTCGAGCAGCTCACCGATCTCGTCGGGCGCATGTCGCTCAAGGAAATCGTGCGCGAATCGACCGATTTGATCGAGCGGCTGTGCATCGAAGCGGCGCTTGCGCATACGTCGGACAATCGCGCTTCGGCCGCCGAAATCCTCGGCGTCAGCCGCCAGAGCCTCTATTCGAAGCTGCACCGGCATGGGCTGGGCAATCTGGTCGGCGACGACAGCTAGCCGATACGGCGACTGTCCAAAAAAACTGACAATCCAGATTGACGCTTTGAATTGTCAGGCATAGCCTTGCGCTATGGCTCAAAGCCCCGCCACGCTTGCCTTTGCACCGCCGCCCCGGCTGCGCGACGTGCTCGAATTGTTGAAGCCGATCACCTGGTTTCCGCCGATCTGGGCGTTCATGTGCGGTGTCGTCTCATCGGGTGAGGCCTGGGGGCCGCGCTTGCCCTTCATCATTCTGGGCGTGCTGTTGACCGGCCCGCTGGTGTGCGGGACGAGCCAGGCCGTCAACGACTGGTTCGACCGGCATGTCGATGCAATTAATCAGCCCGATCGCCCGATCCCCTCGGGCCGGATTGGCGGCACTTGGGGCCTGCGGATCGCGATTGTTGGTTCGTTGATTTCGGCAGCCGCCTCGGCGCTCGCCGGTCCTTGGGTGTTCGGGGCGACCTGCCTCGCGCTTGCGTCCGCCTGGGCCTATAGCGCACCGCCGTTTCGCGCGAAGATGAGCGGCATCTGGGGACCGGGGCTGGTTGCGATCAGCTATGAAGGGCTGACGTGGTTCACCGGCGCGAGTGTGATGTCGGGTGGCTTGCCACCCGCGCCCGTGCTGGCGGTGCTGCTGCTCTACAGCCTTGGCGCGCATGGCATCATGACGCTCAATGACTTCAAGGCCGTCGAGGGCGACCGCGCGATGGGCATTCGCTCGCTGCCGGTGACGCTCGGCGTCGACCGCGCGGTGCGCGTCGCTTGCTGGGTGATGGCGGTGCCGCAAGTCGTCGTCATCGCAATCCTGTTTCAGCTCCACCATGTCGGCGCGGGCGTGATCGTGATCGCGCTGTTGATCGGCCAGTTCGCGCTGATGCCGAAGCTGCTCGCCGATCCGGTCGGCAAGACGCCTTGGTATAATGCCACCGGCACCACGCTGTCGGTGCTGGGCATGCTGGCGTCGGCGCTGGGGCTCGGCGGAGTGCTGCCGATATGAAGCCGCTCGGCTGGTTCGGCATTGCCCGGCTCGGGCTGGTGCAATTTGCGATCGGCGCGGTGGTGATGCTCGCGTCGTCGCTGCTCAACCGGCTGATGGTTGTCGAATATGCGCTGCCCGCCGCTGTCCCGGCGGGACTCGTCGCGTGGCATTACGCCGTCCAGCTCTCGCGACCGGTGTGGGGGCACGGGTCGGACAAGGGGCACCGGCGCACGCCGTGGATCATCGGCGGCATGGCGATGCTGGCGGGCGGCGCGATGCTGGCGGTGGCCTCGCTCGGCGAACTCGGTCGCGGCAGCGTGCTCGGCTTTGCGATGGCGATTCTGGCGTTCAGCATTATCGGCGCGGGCGTCGGGGCGGCGGGAACGTCGCTGTTGGCATTGCTCGCGACACGGACGGCGCCCGAACGGCGCGCGGCGGCGGCGGCGATCACCTGGATCATGATGATCGTCGGGATCGTCATTACCGCGAGCATTGCCGGACGCCTGATCGATCCCTTTACGCCGCAGCGTCTTGCGCTGGTAGCGGGCGGGGTCGTCGGCGGTGCCTTTTTGGTGTCGCTGATCGGCATCTGGGGGATTGAGGGCACGCCGACCGCCGTCGTGCAGCCTGCCGATGCGCTGCCCGCCCAGTCGTTCGGCGAGGCCGTTCGCGAAATGCTCGCCGAGCCTGAGGCGCGGCATTTCACCGGCTTCGTCTTTCTGGCGATGCTGGCCTATTCGATGCAGGATTTGATCCTCGAACCCTTTGCCGGGCTCGTCTTCGGCATGACGCCGGGGCAATCAACCCAGCTATCGGGCACGCAGCATAGCGGCGTCCTGCTCGGCATGATCCTCGTCGGCATCGGCGGCAGCGCGTTCGGCGGTGGCACCCCGCGCGTGCTGCGACGCTGGATCGTGGGTGGCTGCCTTGGCTCAGCGCTTGCGCTGGCGGGGCTGGGGCTGGCCGCGCGGGCAGGGGCGGGCTGGCCGCTCGCCGCGAATATCTGGGCGCTGGGCTTTGCCAATGGTGTCTTCGCGGTCGCCGCAATTGGCGCGATGATGAGCCTCGCGGGTGCTGCCGGACCGCAGCGCGAGGGCGTGCGGATGGGCGTTTGGGGCGCGGCACAAGCGATTGCCTTCGGCCTTGGTGGGCTGACTGGCGCCGTCGGGGTCGATCTTGCGCGGGCAGTGATGAAGGCGGATGGACCGGCGTTCACGCTGGTTTTTGCCGTTGAAGGTGGCTTGTTTCTGGCGGCCGCGTGGCTCGCCGTGGGTGTTGGACGCGGGGCAATCGCCCGGCAACGGAGGGCTTTGGCATGAAGCATGATTTCGACGTCGTCGTTGTTGGCGGTGGCCCTTCGGGCGCGACCGCAGCCACCGATCTTGCGCGCGCAGGGCATCATGTCCTGCTGCTCGACCGCGCAGGCCGCATCAAGCCGTGCGGCGGCGCCATCCCGCCACGGCTGATCAAGGATTTCGAGATTCCCGATCACCTGCTCGTTGCCAAGGCGACAGCGGCGCGCATGATCGCGCCATCGGCCAAGGCGGTCGAAATGCCGGTTGGCGATGGCTTTGTCGGCATGGTCGATCGCGAAGTTTTCGATGAGTGGCTCCGCGCGCGCGCCGCGCTTGCCGGGGCCGAGCGGCGGACGGGGACGTTCGAACGGATCGAGCGCGATGCCGATGGCACGGCTGTCATCGTCTATTCGCAAGATCGCGGGGGCGCCGAACACCGCGTCCGCACCCGCGCGATCATCGGCTGTGACGGCGCCAAGTCGGGCATTGCCCGTCAGGCAATCAAAGGCGCCAAGACCAAATTCGTCTTCGCCTATCACGAAGTCGTGAAGGCGCCCGCCGCGCATTTCGATTATCGCCCCGAACGCTGCGATGTCGTCTATCAAGGCAATATTTCGCCTGATTTCTATGGCTGGGTGTTCCCCCACGGCGAGACCGCAAGCATCGGCGTCGGCAGTGCGAACAAGGGCTTTGCGCTGCGCGATTCCTGCACGCGGCTGCGCGAGCAAAGCGGCCTCGCCGGGTGCGAGACGATCCGCCGCGAAGGCGCGCCGATCCCGCTCAAGCCGCTGTCGCGCTGGGACAATGGCCGCGATGTGGTCGTCGCGGGTGATGCGGCTGGCGTCGTCGCGCCGGCATCGGGCGAGGGCATTTACTACGCGATGAGCTGCGGGCGCTTCGCCGCGGAGTCGGTCACGCAATTCCTCGCGACGGGTAAGCCGCAGGCGCTGCGTCAGGCCCGCAAGCGCTTCATGCGCGCGCATGGCCGCGTGTTCTGGGTGCTCGGCATTATGCAGCATTTCTGGTACCGCAGCGACAAACGCCGCGAACGCTTCGTCACCATCTGCGAGGACAAGGACGTTCAGCGGCTAACCTGGCAAGCCTATATGAACAAGGAGCTCGTCCGGGCCGAACCGATGGCGCATGTGCGTGTGTTCGTGAAGGACATGGGGCATTTGCTGGGACTGACCGCCTGAGCATGTCCAAACCCATGCCGCGCCTCTGGCTGTTCCCGATCGTCGTCGGCGGACTGGTGGCTGCAATCGTCGCGATCATGGGCCTGACGATCGCGCTGCCCGATGCCTGGTACCACCAACTGGTGCTGCCGCGCTGGGCACCGCGCGATGATGTATTCGGGCTGGTCTGGATGATCGTCTATGGCCTGACCGCGATCGCCGTGATCACCGGCTGGCGCGCGATGCCGACGCGCGAGGGCGACTGGCTGATTGGCCTGTTCGCGACATCGGGGTTCCTCAATATCCTGTGGAGCATGTTGTTCTATCGCCTCCACCGGCCCGACTGGTCGCAACTCGAAGTGATCTTGTTCTGGATTTCGGCGCTTGCACTGGTGGTGCATAGCTGGCGCTGGTCGATCACCGCAGCGCTGATGTTCCTGCCCTATCTCGGCTGGGTGACGTTCACCGGCTATCTCAACCTTGTGATCGTGCGGCTGAACGGCCCGTTCGGCTGAGCGGGATGGCCGGGCTGTTTGCGAGCGGCCATGCCGTCGATATCGTCCTGCTCGTGATTGCGATCGAAGCGATCTGGCTGCGACTGGCCGCGCGCTGGCACTGGGCGACGCTGCTCTGCCGCCTGATGCCCGGTGTGATGATGCTGCTGGCGCTCCGCGCCGCGCTCACCGGGGGCGGCTGGCCAGTGGTTGCGCTGCTGCTGGCGCTGTCGTTCCCGTTCCACCTTGCCGATCTGCGCTATGGGCAAGGCGTGCGAGCATAGAAAAGGGGCGGGCCTGCAACCAGACCCGCCCCCGAATTTGCCGATGTCTTCGCTTACTTGAGCGTCGCCAGATACGCGATCGTGTCCGCGCGCTGCTGCGGATCGGTCATGCCCGGATAGGTCATCTTGGTGCCGGGAACGACGCGCTGCGGCTTTTCGAGATACTGGAACAGCTTTTCCTGCGACCAGGTGATTCCGCTGTTCTTGTTGGCGGCCGAATAGGTGTAGCCCGCAACGGTACCCGCTGCGCGACCGACGATGCCCTTCAGCATCGGCCCGATCATGTTCTTGTCGGGGGCGTGGCACACCTTGCACGCGATAAAGGCCTTTTCGCCCTTGGCCGCATCGCCCGTGAACGACGCGAACTTGGCGCCCGAAACTGTGTCGGTATTGTCAGCGGCGATTGCGCCTGCTGCGGGTGCGGCAGCCGGGGCTGCGGTGTTGGCGGTTGCTTCAGGTGCTGCGGCGGCGGGGGTTTCAGCTGCCGGAGTGGCGGCGGTTTCTTCAGCCGGCTTTTGCGAGCATGCTGCCAGCGCAAAGACCGACAGAGCCACGCCAAAAGCGATCCGGCCCGTACGCGTCGACGATTGTGAGTGCATCTTGTCCTGCTCCTACCCATTCATGCCGGGCGATACCGGCGAAAACACTCGCTGATTCGGTCAAGTGTCGGCGCATCGATACACGGAATCGTGCAAGAGCAAAATTCACTTCGCATCAACCCGACTACATCCTTAAGGGCGCGGCTTTCGTACGGACCTGAAACCAATGTTCGCGCGTTGGGCGCGGCGATGGGTAAATTCTGGCTGATCACCAATCGATCCTCGGGCTCCACCAGCGTCGACCGACAGACCGCGCTGATTGAGCGCATGGCCGACAAGGGCTTTGTCGAAGCCGGGATCACCGACTTCCCCAATGATCCGCTGCCGAGCGCCGACGCGCTTGGCGCAGCGGGCGTCGGTCTGGCGGTGCTCTACGCGGGTGACGGAACCATCAACGCCGCGATCCGCACGCTCGAGCACTGGGACGGCGCAATCCTGATTCTGCCGGGCGGGACGATGAACTTGCTGGCGCGCGAACTTCACGGCGACGCTGATCTTCTCGCTATCATCGATCTGGCCGACGCCGACGCCCCCCGCGTGGCGCTGCCCTATGTGGAGGCAGGCGAATCGCGCGCCTTTGTCGGCCTGATCCTCGGGCCAGCGGCGAACTGGGCGCATGCACGGGAGGCCGCACGCGCGGGGCGCGGCCGTTCGATGCTGCGCGCGATTGTCCATGCCTGGCGGCGCACGTTCGGGCGTGGCATTCGGGTCACCGGCGCGGCGGGCTTGCCACGCCAGGCGCAGGCGGTGTTTGTCCAGCCTGATCGTGACAGGCTGCGGGTAGCGGCAATCGATGCGCGCGACTGGCGCACGATCCTGGCGCTCGGCTGGGAGTGGGTGACGGGCGATTGGATCAAGGCCGCCGCCGTCCACGAAGTGCGCGCGCAGACGCTAAGCATCGCCGAACACCGCCCGGCGCTTGGCCTGTTCGACGGCGAGCCAGTCAAGATCGCGCCCGATGTGACGATCCGCGCGGGCCGAACCGCACCTCAGTTTGTGCAAACGCGCGAAACCTGATGGCAACGCTGTTCCATGTCAGCGATATCCATTTCGGCGCCGAAGACCCGGCCGCCCTCGCATGGTTCACGGCAATTGTGCACGCCGAGCAGCCCGATGTGGTTGTCGTCACCGGCGATCTGACGATGCGCGCGCGTCACGCCGAATTCGCAGCGGCCACCACATGGCTCGAAGGGCTGCGGCGCCCGGTCACGGTCGAAGTCGGCAATCACGATCTGCCCTATTTCAATCCGGTCGCGCGCTTTCTTCAGCCCTATGCGCGTTACGGTCGGCTTGAGCGTATGATTGAGCGCCCGCTCGAAATCGCCGGCGTCGCGATTGTGCCGCTGCGGACCACCACGCGTTTCCAGTTGCGGCTCAACTGGTCGAAGGGGCACATCAGCGATGCCGAGCTTGGGCTGACGCTAGAGCAACTCGCAGCGGCGCCGTCCGACCGATTCTCGATCGTCGCGGGGCATCATCCGCTGATCGAGGCCGGGACGCGGGGGACGGCGCATACACGCGGCGGCGCCGACGCGCTGCACCGGCTCGCAGCGGCTGGCGTGCGCGCGGTACTTTCAGGCCATGTCCACGATCCGTTCGATCAAGCGGTAATCGTCGGCAGCGAGACGATAAGGCTGATCGGCGCCGGCACGCTGTCGCAGCGTATCCGCAGCACGCCGCCGTCGTTCAACGAACTGCGGATCGAAGGCGATGCGCTTGCGGTGACGGTGCGCGAGATGCGCTAGGCGATGGCCTGACCGAACACGAGCAAATTACCGTCGGGCGCGCGGATCATCAACTCGCGCTGGCCATAGGGCTGATCGACCGGCCCGACGACATGACCCGCGGGCAAGGTCGCGAGCTTTGCGGCGATCTGCTCGTGCATTTTGGCGAGGTCGCGAACATCGACATAATAGGCAAAGCCACGGTGCGGCTCGCCGAGTTCATCCGGGCAGTGGTTTTCGAGGATCCGGATACCGGCGCCGTCAAGCGAGACATAGGCATATCCCGGCTGCTGAAAGGCGAGCGTGAAGCCCAGGATGTCGACGAAAAAATGCAGCGCCGGCGCGATCTCCGCGACGTGCATGACCGGCGTGATCTGCAGGACATTGTCGGCCATGCGGTTGAGACTATCACGCCGCGACGCATCGGCAAGCCGCTCAGCGGAGCCAGCGCCGCATTTGGGGATAGCGATCCTCGCCCGATGCGCGGGCCTCATCGACCGTCGGAACCATCCCGAACCATTCGAGCATCGGTACGCCGAAATAATGGCCGGCGTTGAAGTTATCAATGATCGCGCGCGCGCCGCCACGGTATCCGTGCGGGTGGAAAATGATCGCCGGGTCGATCTCAAGCGCGCGCGCCGCCGCATAGGACCAGGCGATCGCCGCCATTTCTTCGCCCGGATCGCTCGATACCGAGCACAAAGTCGCGCGCGTCGCCGGATCGGCGACGGCAATATGCCCCGCCTCGTGCAGCAAATCGCCGGGGTAAGCGAGCCGCACGGGATCGTAGACAATACCGCCGTCGCGCACGGTGAGGCCGGGCAGGAAACTGTTGTCGGGAACGGGACCCGGCGTGACGGGGATGCCGACGCCCTCGATAAAGGCGATCATGCGCGCATTCGGGAAGTCGCTCATCTTCGGGAAGCTACCTGATCACGGCGCAACGAAAAAGGGCGGCCCGTTTCCAGACCGCCCCTTGGTTGTGAGTTGAAGATCGCTTAGCGCTTCGAGAACTGGAAGCTGCGGCGGGCCTTCGCCTTGCCGTACTTCTTGCGTTCGACCGTGCGGCTATCGCGCGTCAGGAAGCCTGCCGCCTTCACGGGCGCACGCAGCACCGGCTCATAGCGGGTCAGTGCCTGGCTGATGCCGTGCTTGACCGCACCGGCCTGACCCGACAGACCGCCGCCCTTGACGGTGCAGATCACGTCATACTGGCCCTCGCGCTCGGCAACGCCGAACGGCTGGTTGATGACGAGGCGCAGCGTCGGACGTGCGAAATAGATTTGCTGATCACGGCCGTTGATCGTGATCTTGCCCGAACCGGGCTTGATCCAGACGCGGGCGACGGCGTCCTTGCGACGGCCGGTCGCATAGGCGCGGCCCTGCTTGTCGATGATG
Organism: Sphingomonas sp.; assembly: GCF_019749955.1. Classification (GTDB taxonomy): domain Bacteria; phylum Pseudomonadota; class Alphaproteobacteria; order Sphingomonadales; family Sphingomonadaceae; genus Sphingomonas. The sequence continues at coordinate 510 of NZ_JAIEPC010000114.1, read as the reverse complement.
GCTTCACGCAGCGCGACGGGCTCGGGCGCGGGGCCCGAATTGCTGACCGGCATGACATCACCGAGCGTGGCGGCGGCAGGAGCCACCGGGCGCGGCTGGTTCGCCAGATCGGCGAGGTCGGAAAGCGACTGACGATTATCAGACATTAGTTGCCCACCTTATTCTTGCGGTTCATGCTCGCGATATCGAGCACCTGCGGGTTCTGAGCTTCGTGCGGATGGTTCGGCCCGGCGAAGACGCGCAGGTTGCGCATCTGGTCGCGACCGAGCGGCCCGCGCGGAATCATCCGCTCAATGGCCTTTTCCAGCACGCGCTCCGGGAATCGACCTTCGAGCACCTTGCCAGCGCTGACGGCCTTGATGCCGCCGGCATAGCCGGTGTGCTTGTAATAGATCTTGTCCTTCAGCTTCTTGCCGGTGAACTTGATCTTGTCGGCGTTGATGACGATGACATTGTCACCGCAATCGACATGCGGGGTGAAGCTCGGCTTGTGCTTGCCGCGCAGGACAT
>NZ_JAIEPC010000118.1 GCF_019749955.1 Sphingomonas sp. | reverse complement strand
AGCTTTCGGACGAACATCATCGTGGGTTGGGTGCTGGCGGCGATTTTCGTCGGGCTGGGTCTCTCGCTCGTCGCCGGAAAGTTCTTCCACAGCGAACGTCCTGAAAAAATGGGCTATCCGATCGAAGGCGTGGTCGAAGCCTCGGCGGAAGGTGGAGCGGCTGCCGCGCCCGAAGTGCCGATCGCGACTCTGCTCGCCACCGCCGACGCCGCCAAGGGCGCTGAAGTGTTCAAGAAATGCACGTCATGCCACACCGTCGCGCAGGGCGGCGCCAACGGAATCGGCCCCAATTTGTGGGGCACGGTTGGCGAAGCCATTGCGCAGGGCAAGGGCGGCTATGCCTTCTCCGACGCGCTAAAGGCCAAGGGCGGCAATTGGACGTTTGACGAGCTCAACAAGTGGCTCACCAACCCGCGTGCCTATGCCAGTGGCACCAAGATGAGCTTCGCAGGCCTCGCCAATGGGCAGGACCGCGCGAATGTGATCCAGTATCTGAACACGCAGGGGTCGAACCTGCCGTTGCCGACGCCTGAAGCCGCTCCGGCGGCTGCACCGGCGGAAGGCAATGCCGCCGCGCCCGCCGCCGAGGGCAACGCGACCGCCCCGGCAAAGTAAGCGCGCCGAAAGGCCGCCTGACCTAGAGTATGATGACTTTACCTTGACCCGTTTGTTTCGAGCGCAGTCGAGAAACAGGCCAAAGGCGGCGCGCAAGCGTTTCTCGACTTCGCTCGAAACGAACGGGTCACTTTAACGTCATCGGGGTCAAGTCGGACGCCTGACCCTTATTCCTCGCCCATCGGGTAGCGGATCATGGGATCGGGCCGGTCGGCGTAGAAGGCCTTGACGTAATCCCACGCCTCGTCCGCCGTTTCGACGAAGCGGAAAATCTCCAGGTCGCGCGGCGAAATCACGCCTTCCTCGCACAAAGCCTCGAAATTGACGACGCGGTTCCAGAAGTCGCGGCCGAACAGCAACACCGGGATCGGATCGATCTTGCCGGTCTGGATCAGCGTCAGCAGCTCGAACAATTCGTCGAACGTGCCAAACCCGCCGGGGAAGGCCGCGAGCGCGCGCGCGTGGAGCAGGAAATGCATCTTGCGCAGCGCAAAATAATGGAACTGGAGCGACAGGCGCGGCGTGACATAGGGGTTGGGCGCTTGCTCATGCGGCAGCACGATGTTGAGCCCGATCGATTCGGCGCCGACGTCGCACGCGCCGCGATTGGCCGCTTCCATGATCGACGGGCCGCCACCTGAGCACACCACGAACTGGCGCATGCCCTGCGCGTCGGGCGGCACCTCGCTGACGATCGCCGCAAGCTTGCGCGCTTCATCATAATAGCGCGACTTGGCGACGAGGCTCTCGGCGACCTTCCGCGCCGACTCGTCCTGCGCCATGTCGAGCATCGCTTGCGCCTTTTCCGGTTCGGGAATCCGTGCCGAGCCGTAGAAGACGAACGTCGAGCCGATGCCCGCTTCGGCGAGGAGTAGCTCAGGCTTGAGCAGCTCGAGCTGGAACCGCACCGGGCGCAAATCCTCGCGCAGCAGGAAGTCCATGTCCTGAAACGCGAGGCGATACGCCGGGTCTTCGGTCTGCGGCGTGGAGGCAATGCCGCGTGCGGTTTCGGCGTCTTCGCTGGCCCGCGCGAACACGCGCGGCGGTACTTTGGGATCAGTCATCACGTCGTCCTAACGCTTTTGCGCGTGATTAGGAACGGATCAGCGGCAAAAACCGGCGCGGTCATCCTCCAGATGGAGGTGGTTGTAATGCGCGGCGTTGTAATCGGGGCTGAGTACGGTGCCGAAGCGCTTGCAGGCCGAGGCGTGGATCACCTCGAAGAAGCGGCGGACATCGGGATCGCCCGATCGCCAGCCGGTCTGCACGCTGATCCGGCGGCCGTCGGCGAGCACGAAGCCGCTGACGTCGATCGCATTGCCCGCCGCATGGCCCGACAGCCGGGTATAAGCGGCGGCAGTCCCGACGGTGTTGCGGCAAGCATAGCTGCCAAAGGTTTCGACGCGCACCAGATCGCTGCCGAGGATTTGCCGCGCGGCCGGCGCCAGCGCGAACCGCGTCCACGCCGTGAAGCTGCGCGCGAGGCCGCAGCGCATGCCCTTGATGCCCGTGACGGGCACGCCGATGTCGATCAATTGCACCGCCCCGACCAGCGAACAGCCGCCGCCGTATTCGCGGTCGGGGAGCAGTTCATAGCGGACATCGGCGCGCGAGAGGTCGGCAAGGCAGGCCTGCGTCTCGCGGCTGGTCGGCAGGTTCACAGCCGCAGGTCGCGATCCCGGCGGGCGCAGGGGCGGCGCACGATCGTTACCGCCGCACCCGGCGAGCAGAAGGACAGGCAGGATCGCGGCGCGACGCATCGGGGGCGAGGATAGCGGCGCGCGCGCGGCGGATGCAATGTGTTGGCGGCGAACCGACAGAATTTGCGGCGCGGCGTGGCATGCCGACGACGCGCGCTCGCCGAGTCTGGAGCCGTTTGCGATCTGACAGAGTCACCTGAGCCCCTCCCCTTCAGGGGAGGGGTTGGGGTGGGGAATCTCCACCAGCGCGGCGCCTGCGGACACGCCCCACCCCCGTCCCCTCCCCTGAAGGGTAGGGGTGAGTTGGTGTGATCACAAACGCGCGCTAAACCGCTGCCCCCGCTGCCGCGCCGCTCGCCCAGGCCCATTGGAAATTATAGCCGCCGAGCCATCCCGTGACATCAACCGCTTCGCCGATCGCGTAGAGGCCCGGCACTTTGCGCGCCATCATCGATTGCGATGACAGGCCATCGGTGGAAATGCCACCGACGGTGACTTCGGCCTTGGCGAAGCCTTCGGTCCCGTTCGGCTCGAAGCGCCAATCCTTCAGGCGGCGCGCGGCGTCGGCGAGCGCGCGGTCGGTCTGGCTCCCCAGCTCGCCCGCCAGCCCCAGCCGGTCGGCCAGCGCCTCGGCGAGCCGTGTCGGCAGCGCCTCGGCGAGTGCCGCTTTCAGGCTGCTGCGCGGTCGCGCGCGCTTGGCGGCGGTGAGCCAATCGGGCGCGGCATCGGGCACGAAATCGATCGCGACGGGCTCGCCGTGGCGCCAATAGCTCGACGCTTGCAGAATCGCCGGGCCGGACAGGCCACGGTGGGTGAACAGTGCCGCCTCGCGGAAGGCCGCTTTCCCGGCGCGCGCGACAACCTCGGTCGCGACGCCCGACAGCGCCGAAAACAGCGCTTCGGCCCCGCCCAGTGTCAGGGGCACGAGGGCAGGGCGCGGCTCGACCACTTTCAGCCCGAACTTGCGCGCGAGATCATAAGCGAACCCCGTCGCGCCGAGCTTCGGAATCGCCGGACCGCCCGTCGCAATCACCAGCGCCGGAGCGGAATCCGTCCGCGTCCCATGCGTTACGCTGAATACCCCATCAGCGTGCCCGACATCACGGATCGCGCCCCCAAAGGCGAACTCTACCCCGGCGCATTCGTCGACCAGCATCGCCACGATCTGCTTGGCCGATCCGTCACAGAACAACTGCCCCAGCGTCTTTTCGTGCCACGCAATGCCATGCGCATCGACCAGCGCGATGAAGTCCTGCGGGCTGTATCGCCCCAGCGCCGACTTGGCGAAATGCGGATTGGCCGAAATGAACCGCTCGGGCACCGCCCCCAAATTGGTGAAATTGCACCGCCCGCCGCCCGAGATCAGGATCTTCCGCCCCGGCTCGCTGTTGTGGTCGATCAGCAGCACGCGCCGCCCGCGCTGGCTGGCGACACGCGCGGCCATCATGCCCGCCGCGCCCGCGCCGAGCACAATCACATCATAGGTCGGTCGCGTGATTATTCGGGCGTTCCCGTGTACCACATGCGCTGCAGCTCGCGCGTGCCGTCGAGGAATTGGTGCTTGAGCGCGCCGAGGATATGCAGGCCGACCAGCCCATAGACAAGCTTGCCGATGATGTCGTGCGCTTCGCCAAAGCCATCGTGCACCGCTAGCTTGGTGGCGGGATCGAGCGCCAAGATGAAGCCGATGCGCGGCCATTCGACCACCCCGAACAGGAACATCGGATGCGTGGCGGCATCCTTCCACGCCGAATCCATGATCCACCCGCTCAGCGGCATCGCGAAAATCAGCACATAAAGCGCGATGTGGGTCCAATGCGACAGCCGCACTTCCCATGCCTTGTACCCCGTCGGCAGCGTCGGCGGCTTGTGCGCGAACCGCCACAGCAGCCGCATGATCGCGAGGCCCAGCACGGTGATGCCGACCGACTTGTGGAGATCGATCAGCGGGCGAACCTGATCATCGGCGACCGCAGGCCAGATCCACGTCAGCGCGAGATTGAGAATGATGCCGATTGCGACGAGCCAGTGAAAGGTGATGGCAAGGCTGGTGTAACGGCGATCGGTCATTTGGGTGTCCTCCACGCCTTACCGCACTGCACCACTGGCGATTGGCGTGGTTTGTCCTTACCTTGGGCAGGCCGAACATTCACCCCCCAATTGCGGGATCCCCCTTGCCAGCGCTTGCCCGCCTCTACCAGTCGCTCGTCGCTGAATCGCCACGACTTTCACCGCGCCGCGCGCCTTGGCAAAGCTATGTGATTGGCGGGGCGGCGATGATCGCGCTGGTGCTGCTGACTTTGCAGGCGCTGTTTCGCGCGAACCTCGCCGGCTGGTCGGTCGGGATCGCCTATATCGGGTACGATACCGCACTGTTAATCTTCACCGCGCGGCATAGCTGGCGGCTGATGCGCCCGGTTGCAGCGGTAGCGGCGCCAGCGAGCCGCCCGACGCTGGGGGTGATCGTCGCCGCGCACAACGAAGCCGGGGTGCTCGGCGTGACGATCGACCAGCTCGTGAGTGCCAGCGCGCCGCCCGAGCTGATCCTGATCGCCGATGACGGATCGAGCGACGCGACGCCCGAGGTGATGGCCGAGCGTTTCGGGCTCGAACCACCGCCGCTGGGCACGATCAGCCCGCCGTCGCCGGTGCTGCCCAGCCTGCGCTGGCTGCGCGTCCCGCACGGTGGCAAGGCGCGCGCGCTCAATGCCGCGATCGTTGAGGCCGATACCGAAATCGTGCTGACGGTCGACGCCGATACGTTGCTCGATCCCGGCGCGCTGGCGGCGATGCGCGCGGCCTTTGCCGCCGAGCCCGAACTGGTGGCCGCAACCGGCGTGCTGGCGCCGATTTGCGGACCATCGCGCGCCGGGCGGCTGTTCCAATGGTTCCAGAGCTACGAATATGTCCGCAATTTCCTCGGGCGCTATGCGTGGATGCAGGCGCACAGCCTGTTGCTGGTGTCGGGCGCATTCGCGGCGTTCCGGCGCACCGCATTGGTCGATGTGGGCGGGTTCGATCCGGTGTGCCTGGTTGAGGATTATGAACTGATCCACCGGCTGCACCGCCACGCCGCCGACCGGGGTCTGGACTGGCGCGTCCGGGTGGTGGGCGCGGCGCGGGCGCGCACCGATGCGCCGGCGTCAGTGATCGGATTCCTGAAGCAGCGGCGGCGCTGGTTCGGCGGCTTCCTGCAGACGCATTACTGGAACCGCGACATGATCGGCAATCGCCACTTCGGGATGCTCGGTACGGCGCATATGCCGGTCAAGACGCTCGACACGCTCCAGCCGGTGGCGGGGGTCGCCGCCTTCATCATCCTGCTGACCTTGCTCGCGCTCGGCCGCTTCGTGATCGCGCTGCCCATCCTGATCATCATGATCGTCAAGATCGTCTTCGACCTGAGTTTCCTGATCTGGTCGCTGCGGCTCTACGCGCGCTGGACGGGGCAGGTGCAGGGGCTCTCGGTGCGCGGCGCGCTGCTGGCGGCAGCGTTGGAGCCGTTCAGCTTCCAGCTGCTGCGCCATGCGGGGGCGCTATGGGGCTGGCATGCGTTCCTGACCGGCAAGGAAACCTGGGGGCGGCAGAAGCGCACGGCGCTGGAAGCGGCGGCGGAGTAGGGCTGGGTCCGGCTTTCGGCCAAGCTTATCCCGTTCATCCCGTTTGCCCTGAGCTTGTCGAAGGGCCGTCCTTGCTTTTCCGGCGCTCGAAAAAAGAAGGACGGTGCTTCGACAAGCTCAGCACGAACGGATCATGGGTGATCCCACACCGCTCAGCGCTGGGCTTACAAAAACCCGATCAGCAACGTCGCGTTGAGCCCGATCACCACTGCCGCAATGCCCCACGCCGATACCTTCAGCCAGCGCGGGCTGGCGAGATCGCCCATCACGTTGCGGTCGCTGGTGAAGGCGACGAGTGGCACGATCGCGAAGGGCAATTGCAGGCTCAGGATCACCTGGCTCAGCACCAGCAGGCTGGTCGCACCGCTATCCCCCAGCCAGCCAACCACGATCACGGCGGGCACGATCGCGAGCAGCCGCGTCGCCAGCCGCCGCAGCCACACTGGCAGCTTCAGGTCGAGAAACCCCTCCGCGACGATCTGCCCCGCGAGCGTGCCGGTGATCGTCGAATTCTGCCCCGAGGCGAGCAACGCCACCGCAAACACGACGCTCGCCGCGCCTGCGCCGAGCATCGGGCTGAGCAGCCGGTACGCCTGATCGATATCGGCCACATCGGTTCGGCCGGCCTGATGGAAGGTTGCTGCCGCCAATATCAGGATCGCGGCATTGATGAACAGCGCGAGGCCGAGTGCGATCGTCGAATCGATCACCGCCAGCCGCGCGGCCTGGCGTTTTCCTTCAGGATCGCGGTCGAACGCGCGCGTCTGGACGATCGACGAATGCAGGTAGAGATTGTGCGGCATCACCGTCGCGCCCAGAATGCCGATCGCGATGTAGAGCATCGCCGGATTGGTGACGATTTCGCTGCTGGGGATCAGCCCCTTTGCCATTGCGGCGACATCGGGCTGGGCAATCGCCAGTTCATAAGCGAAACAGCCCGCGATCACGACCAGCAGCGTCACGATAAAGGCTTCGAGCAGCCGGAAGCCCCAATGCTGGAGCATCAGGATCAACAGCACATCGAATCCGGTCAGGATCACCCCCGCGATCAGCGGCAGCCCGAACAGCAATTTGAGCGCAATCGCGGTGCCAAGCACTTCGGCAAGATCGCAGGCAATGATTGCGAGTTCGCACAGCACCCACAAGGTCAGGTTGACCGGCCGCGAGTAGCGCGCGCGGCACGCCTGCGCGAGGTCCATCCCGCTCGCGATGCCGAGCCGCGCGGCGAGCGCTTGCAGCAGCATCGCCATGATGTTGGCCATCAGGACGACGCACAGCAACCGGTAGCCGAACGCCGAGCCCCCGGCGATGTCGGTCGCCCAATTGCCGGGGTCCATATAACCGACCGCGACCAGATAGCCCGGCCCCGAAAAGGCGAACAACCGCCGCCAGAATCCGACCGTGGCTGGCGGCACCGCGACGCTGCGATGGCTTTCGCTCAGCGATACGCGCGGCGCGACCGGCTCGGCGACCCCGCCGGAAGGTTCATGCGCGAAGGGCGGGGGCGGGGCCATGGTGCATCATTTGGGGCAAGTTCATGCCGATACAAAGCCCCTGCGGCGACGCTGTTCCGAAATTATGCCGACTGGCCGCCCACCCGCGCCATCACCGCATCGAGCTTGGCCAACACCGCCGGGTCGCGCCGCGCCGGATCGGTGATGAGCGCGGCGTCGAGCACGGTGTCGATCGGCGACGGCGTGCGCTCATCCGGCAGCGTGGCAAGGAACGCGGCCACCGTGCGGCGCGCGAGATCGCCGTTCGCGTGCATCTGCGCAATGACTTCGCTCACTTCGACATGCGCTTCGCTCTCGCGCCAGCAATCATAATCGGTGACCATGCCGATCAGCGCATAGGGCAGCTCGGCTTCGCGCGCGAGCTTGGCTTCGGGCATCGCGGTCATGCCGATCACATCGGCGCCCCACTGCCGATACAGCAGGCTTTCGGCGCGGCTGGAAAATTGCGGGCCTTCCATCGCGAGATAGGTCGCGCCCTTGCTCATCTGGCCGCCCGCATGCGTGATCGCTTCGGCAGCAAAGGCGGAGAGGCGCGGGCAGACCGGATCGGCCATCGATACATGCGCGACCATGCCGGTGCCGAAGAAGCTCGACGGTCGGCCGACGGTGCGGTCGATGAATTGCTCGACCACGACGAAGCGGCCGGGCTCCAGCTCTTCCTGCAGCGAGCCGATCGACGAAATCGCGAGAATGTCGGTGCAGCCGCTGCGCTTGAGCGCGTCGATGTTCGCGCGCGCATTCAGTTCGCTCGGGGGGATGACATGCCCACGCCCGTGGCGCGGCAGGAACACGATGTTGACATGGCCCACGCGCCCGAACAGCAGCTCGTCGGACGGCGCGCCCCAAGGCGTATCGACGCGGCGCCACTGCGTATCCTCCAGCCCCTCGATCGCATAAAGGCCCGATCCGCCGATAATGCCGATTGTCCACGCGTCGTTCATGCTGTTACTCCGAAAGAAAGCTCGCCTGCCAAATGAGGATTTTGCCGATGCGGACGATCGTTGCCCTTGGGCTGCTTGCCCTGCCCGCTGCCGCTCATGCCGCCGAGCCGATCACAGGGCAATGGTATACGAAGGACGCCAAGGCAATTGTCACGATCGCGCCGTGCGGCAAGCTGGTGTGCGGGCGGATCGCCAAGGTGCTCAAGCCCAATCCGCAAGGGCACGGCGTCGACGAACGCAACCCCAATCCCGCGCTCCGCAATCGCGCGATTGTCGGCTTGCCGATCCTGACCAACTTCAACGACGGCGGCAGCGACTGGCGCGGGCGCATCTATGATCCCGAAGCCGGCAAGGAATATCGCTCGATCGTGAAACGGCTGCCCGACGGCAGTCTGCAAGTGCAGGGCTGCATCGCCTTTTTCTGCCAGACGCAGAATTGGAAACCCGCGCGCTGAGCCGCGTTACTGCACGCCGAGCAATTTCTTGCCCAGATCGAGCGGATTGGCGCGCAGTTTCGCTTCTTCATTGCCCATATATTTGAAGATGCCGCTCATCGCCTGATCGGTCACGCTGTCGGTCAGCGTGTCCTTGCCGATGCCCATGCTGCCGAGCAGCGGGCTGACCTTGCCGAGCTTGTCCATCTGCGCGAAGGCGCCCGTCTTGCCGAGTGCGCCGACGATCAGCGGGCGCAGCTTGGCGCGAAGCTCGGTGCCCGCGCTCTGGCGCAGATAGCTGGTCGCGCCATCGCTTTTGGTCAGCAGCCCCGGCACGTCGTTGACGGTCATTTTGGAAATCGCCGCGCGAAAAATCGGTTTGGCGGCGCCAGCAGCCTGGCCTGCGGCATCGTTCAGGCTTTTGGTGATGCCGGTGGTGAGCCCCGCCCGATCGGTCAGCTTGAGGATGCCATTGGCGCGCGCAAGTGGCCCCGGCAGCGCAATCCGCACGGCTTCATCGGCATAGAAAGCACCGGGCTGGCCCAGCTTGCCGAGCGCCGAGTCCGACGCTTTGCCGAGGATATCGGTGAAGGGCAGCGGCGTTTGCGCGGCTGTCGGTGTGATCGCCAAACAAATCGCGACGGCACCGACGATTACCGACGGCTTTGCGGTGAACCAATTGCCCGACATTGCGCGCTCTCCCGATGATTTTGGCACTATCTAGCATGGTCGCGCTGCGATGGGGAGCGCTCTATCACCTGCTCACACCACCGCCATATCGACCTTATAGTGATGCCACGCCATGATCGCCGCCGCGCCCCGGTGCGGGCGCCACGGCTCGGCGAGCAGGCGGGTAGCTTTCTCGGTCGGGCGCGCCTCCAGCCCCAGGATGCGGCCGATCTCGATCTGCACCGCCAGATCGCCCGCGGGCCAGATGTCGGCGCGTCCCTCGGCAAACAACAGATAAATTTCCGCCGACCAACGGCCGATGCCCTTAATGCTCGACAGCGCCGCAATCGCCTCCTCGTCATCGGCGGGAAGATCGTCGAGGTCGAGCGCGCCGCTCGCCACCGCTTCGGCAAGGCTGTGCGCATAGCTCGCCTTTTGCCGCGAGAGACCGAACGGGCGCATATCCTCAATGCTCACCGCCGCCAGCGTCGCCGGATTGTCGAGATCGCCCAACCCCGCTTCGAGCTTCTTCCAGATCGACTGCGCGGCGGCGACGCTCACTTGCTGGCCGACGATCGTGCGCAACAAGGTGCCATAGCCGCGATCGCGGATGCGCGGCGGCGGATAGCCCGCGCGGTCGATCGCGCGCGCCATCGCCGGTTCGATCGCGGCGACGGCGTCGAGGCAGAACTTCAATTGCTCGGCGGAAATACCCATCGACTGTTTCCTTGAAATCGCCGCGCGCGCACGGCAAGGCGGGCACAACACCGCCTGAGGAGAGACACATGCCGCAGCTTATCGTCGTGACCCGCAATGGGGAAGAACGGTCAATCACGGGCGAAGCCGGCCTTTCGGTGATGGAAGTGATCCGCGACGCCGGGATCGACGAAATCCTGGCGCTGTGC
>NZ_JAIEPC010000096.1 GCF_019749955.1 Sphingomonas sp. | reverse complement strand
CAGGGCCAAACCTCAACGCAGGCGCGCTACCTCACCGCAAACACCAATGCCGCGCAGCGGCTTCGTGCTTTGGGTCGAGTCGGCCCGGTCAGATTTCCGTCCGTTCTGACAGCTCGAGGGCGTCTTCGACGTCAACGCCGAGGTAGCGGACTGTGCTCTCGATCTTGGCATGGCCGAGAAGGATCTGAACGGCACGTAGGTTGCCCGTGGCCTTGTAGATTATCGATGCCTTTGTGCGCCTGAGAGAGTGCGTGCCGTAATCCTCGGCTTGGAGGCCGATCCCGGTTATCCACTCACGAACCAGCCGTGCGTATTGCCGCGTGCTCATGTGTCCCATGTAGTCGTTCCGGCTTGGAAAAACGTAATCGTTCAGCGTGCCGCCACGGCGATCGAGCCAGGCGAGCAGAGTTTTTCGGGCTGGTTCGACCAACTCAAATTGAACAGGGCGTTTGGTCTTCTGCTGCACCACAACGGCCCGATCTCTAATGCGCCCGCCAGCGACGATGTCACCGATGCGCACCTTGACGACGTCGCAGCCGCGAAGCTTGCTGTCGATGGCGAAGTCAAAGAGCGCCCGGTCGCGCAGGCGGCAATACTGATCGAGCCAGAAGCGAATTGCCCAAACCTGCTGCGGCTTGAGAGCTCGCTTGGCGCCGAGCACCCGGCCTTCGTTCCAGGGACGAACTTCATGGAACGCGGGATCCATCGACGAATGCCCCATCGCTCATCTCCAAAGAGCCGGGTCAAACCTCCTCAATATAACAGGCCGGTGAAGCAATGGTTCGCAATTGTGGTTCACGACCGCCGCCTGTATCAAAAATCGAATTGCAGAATCCCGACCGCTCACCGCGCCATCGACGAATGACTACACCTGTCGGAAGCAGCTGTTCGCGCACCGTGAAGCAAACGATTTATTACGCCTCCAAATTTCGACTGCGAGATGCTGGTGGCTTGGCCCCGAAAGCCGTCGTTCAGCGCACCTATAGACGGATTCGATTGAGCCTCAGCGCATTTGCCACCACCGTCAGCGACGACAGCGCCATCGCCGCGCCTGCGAACATCGGCGACATCAGCAGCCCAGTCGCAGGATACAGAACCCCCGCTGCGACAGGCACCCCAATCCCGTTGAATAGGAAAGAGAAGAAGAGGTTCTGGCGGATATTGCCCATCGCTGCTTTCGCCAGCTTACGCGCGCGGACGACCGCAGCGAGGTCCCCCTTGGTCAGCGTGATCCCGGCACTTTCGATGGCGACGTCAGTGCCTGTTCCCATCGCAAGGCCAACGTCCGCGGCGGCCAGCGCGGGCGCGTCGTTGATACCGTCACCTGCCATCGCGACCTTCGCGCCCTTGGCCTTCAGCTCGCCGACGATCCGCGCTTTGTCCTCGGGCTTCAGGTCCGCATGAACGCCGTCAAGCCCGCCGACCGCATCCGCCACGATCTGCGCCGTCGTTGGATTATCGCCGGTCAGCATGATGACGCGGAGGCCTTGCCTGCGCAGCGCCTCGATTGACTCGCGGGCGTTTGCCCGGACCGGGTCGGCGACGGCGATGAAGCTGGCTAGCGCACCGTCGATGGCAATAAGCATGATACCCGCGCCTTCGCGGCGCTTGGCTTCGGAAGCCTCGAACAGCGGCTGGGGATCTACACCGATCCGCGTCATCTGGGCGGTGTTGCCAATGACGACGATCCGCCCGTCGACCTTGGCACTGATGCCCGAGCCGACCTGCACCGCAAAATCTTCTGGCTCGCCAAGTGTTAGCCCGCGTTCCATTGCCGCGGTCACGATCGCATGCGCGAGCGGATGTTCGGATCGCGCCTCGACCGATGCCGCCAATCTGAGAAGATCGTCATCGCGCAGCGCGCCGATCGTTTCCATGCCGACCAGTTTTGGCTTGCCCTCGGTCAGCGTCCCTGTCTTGTCGATCAGCAATGTATCGACCTGCTCAAACGCTTGCAGCGCCTCGGCACTCTTGACGAGCACGCCCGTCTGCGCCCCGCGCCCAGTGCCGACCATGATCGACATCGGGGTCTCCAGGCCAAGCGCGCACGGGCAGGCAATGATGAGCACGGCGATGGCATTGAGCAGCGCATGCCCGATACGCGGTTCAGGGCCGATCAGGCTCCAGACCGCAAAAGTCACGATGGCGACCAGAATGACGAGCGGCACAAACCAGCCCGAGATCCGGTCGGCAACGGCCTGGATCGGGGCGCGGCTGCGCTGGGCTTCGGCCACCATCTTGACGATGCGCGCGAGCGTCGTGTCGCTGCCAACCGCCTGCGCTTCCATGACGAGGCTGCCGGTGCCGTTGACGGTGCCGCCGGTGAGTGCGCTGGCCGCAGCTTTTGCGACCGGGAGTGGTTCACCCGTCAACATCGATTCATCGACCGAGGATTTTCCGTCGACGACGATGCCATCGACTGGAACGGATTCGCCGGGGCGAATGCGCAGGCGATCGCCCATGGCGACGCCGGACAGCGGTATTTCGGATTCGGTGCCATCTTGGGCGATGCGCCGGGCCGTTTTCGGCGCGAGATTGAGGAGGGCACGGATGGCTTTGCCCGTCGCGGCACGCGCGCGAAGTTCGAGCACCTGGCCAAGCAGAACAAGCGCGACGACAACGCCGGCGGCTTCGTAATAGACCGGCGCCACGCCCGCCATCTTGAACGTGTCGGGGAACAGGCCAGGCGCAAGGGTTGCGACAAGGCTGTAAAGGAACGCTGCACCAACGCCGATCGAAACCAGCGTAAACATGTTGAGATGGCGCGACCGGAGCGAGGCCCATCCACGCGCGAAGAACGGTGCGCCCGCCCAAAGCACGATCGGAGCGGCCAATGCCAGCTGCACCCAGGGTGAAATCTGCGGTTCGAGCAGGCGCAGTCCGAGCAGTTCGCTGCCCATGGTGAGGACAAGCAGCGGCACCGCGAGCACCGCCGATACCCAGAACCGCCGTTTGAAATCGATAAGCTCTGGATTGGGTGCGTCGTTTAGCGACGGTTCCTCGGGTTCGAGCGCCATCCCGCAGATCGGGCAAGCGCCCGGCCCAGGCCGCTGTATTTGCGGGTGCATCGGGCAGGTCCAGATCGCCCCCTCGGCAGCGGGGGCGGGTTCTGGCGGGGACGTGTCCGCGAGGTATCGATTGGGGTCAGCAACGAATTTAGCGCGGCATCCGGGTGAGCAGAAATAATAGGGATGACCATCATGCGTCGATTGATGCGCCTTGCTGAGCATATCGACCGTCATCCCACATACCGGGTCACGCGCTTGGTTAGATGGATCGACGGCCAGATGCTCGATGCCATCATCGCGTGCGGATAATTGGTCACCATCCGCTGCCGCGCGGCTATGTTTGTCCACGGTGACGTTTGTCCTTTCGCTCGACCGGACGCGCGTCGATGGTCAGTCCGATCACCGCAAGACGCGGGTGCAGCGGCGCTCTCACTTGTTCAACGCCTGGGCTGACCAATCGGGTACCTGCGACGGGGCTATGGCGAGACCGACAACTGGAATCGCTGCTGGCCTCAATCGCTAAATCTTGTCGATCGACTCAATTTCGGCCGTCTTGCCGTCCCAACGAAAGGTGAACCGCACCTTGTCGCCGACCTTCAGGCCGCCAAGCTGCCCTTCTTTGGCACCGAACCCCATCGTCATCGCTGGCCAGCTGAGCTCGGCAACGGGGCCGTGCGCCAGCGTGATCTTGCCGGTCTCGGGATCAATCGCGGTAATGGCGCCTTCGCCGGTTGCGGTCTTGGGGTCTGCGGTAACGGGAGCGTCGGCCGCTGGGCTGTCCGTGGCCTCCGGTGCGGAAGCAGGGCCGCCGCACCCGGCAAGCAGCAGGGCAGGGGCGAAAATGGCGATGACCTTCATGACGTTACTCCTTGATTGACGGGGGTGGGTTGCGTGCGACGTCGCCGCATCAGCAGATAGCCGGCGGGAATGACGAGCATCGAAAGGAGCGGCGCGGTGAGCATGCCGCCGATCATCGGTGCGGCAATACGGCTCGTCACTTCAGAGCCCGTGCCGGTGCCGATCAGAACGGGAAAAAGGCCAGCGAGGATAACGGCCACCGTCATCGCCTTGGGCCGCACCCGCAGCAGCGCGCCTTCGCGCACCGCCGCCTCGACCTCGTCGGACGACGGGTCGACGCCGCGATCGGCCAGTGCGTGCTTGAGATAGATGAGCATCACCACCCCAAACTCCGCCGCCACGCCCGCCAGCGCAATGAACCCCACCGCGGTCGCCACCGACTGGTTATAGCCTAGCAGCCAGAGCAGCCAGAACCCGCCAGTCAGCGCGAAGGGCAGGGTTGCCATCACCAGCAACGCCTCGTCGAACCGACCAAAGGTGACGTAGAGCAGCACGAAAATGATCAGCAGCGTCGCCGGGACCACGATCGTCAACCGCTCCCGCGCCCGCGCCAGATATTCGAACTGCCCGGTAAAGCTGACGCTGATCCCCGGCGGCAGTTTGACGTCGCGGTCGATGACGCGCTGCAGGTCGGCGACGATCGAGGTCAGGTCGCGGCCGCGCGCATCGACATAGATCCACGTCACCGGCCGGCCATTCTCGCTGCGCAGCATCGGCGGACCTTCGCTGGTGCTGATCGCAGCGACCGTCCCTAACGTGACCTGCTGGCCGCCGGGGGTCAGGAAGCGGAGGTTGCGTAGCGCATCGACACTGTCGCGAAGCTCGCGCGGGTAACGCACGTTGATCGGATAGCGCGCCAGCCCCTCCACCGTTTGCCCGACCGTTTCCCCGCCGATGGCGCTGGAGACGATCGACTGGACATCGGCGATGTTCATGCCGAACCGTGACGCGGCAAAACGATCGATATCGACATCGATATATCGGCCGCCGGTCAGCCGCTCGGCGAGCACTGACGACACATCAGGCACGGTTTTGGCGACGGTTTCGATGTGCTTGGCGGTCGCGTCGATCTGGGCGATGTCAGCACCCGCGACCTTGATCCCGATCGCGCTCTTGATGCCGGTGGCGAGCATGTCGATCCGGTTGCGGATCGGCGGTATCCAGAAATTGGCGAGGCCGGGGACCTTCACCGCGTGGTCGAGCGCATCGATCAGCTTGTCGGGTGTCATGCCGGGGCGCCATTGATCACGCGGCTTGAACCGGATCGTCGTTTCAAACATCTCCATCGGCGCGGGGTCGGTTGCGGTTTCGGCGCGACCGGCCTTGCCGAACACGCTTTCGACTTCGGGCACCGTCTTGATCAGCCGGTCGGTCTGCTGGAGCAGTTGCGCGGCCTTCGCCGTCGAAATCCCCGGCAGCGCGGAGGGCATATAAAGCAGGTCGCCCTCGTCGATCTGAGGCATGAACTCGCCGCCAAGCTGCGACAGCGGGAACAGGCTGGTCGCAAACACGAGGCCCGCGATCACCAGCGTCCGCTTCGGGCGCAGCAGCACCCAGTCGAGCGCAGGCCGATAGATCGCGGTCAGCACCCGGTTGATCGGGTTGGCGCTTTCGGCCGGGATGCGGCCCCGGATGAGATAACCCATCAGCACTGGCACCAGCGTTACCGACAGGATCGCGGCGGCGGCCATCGCATAGGTTTTGGTGAAGGCAAGCGGCGCGAACAGCCGTCCTTCCTGCCCCTGCAGCGCGAAGACGGGGATGAAGGACAGCGCGATGATCATCAGGCTGAGGAATAGCGCAGGGCCAACCTCTGCCGCCGCCTCGGCGATCACCGTCCAGCGCGCAGCACCCTTCAGTTCGGCATCGGGATTGTCTCGCGCCCAATGCTCCAGATGCTTGTGCGCGTTTTCGATCATCACGACGGCGGCATCGACCATCGCGCCGATGGCGATAGCAATGCCGCCCAGTGACATGATGTTGGCGTTGATGCCCTGCGCGCGCATCAGGATGAAAGCCGCCAGGATGCCGAGCGGCAGCGTCACTACCGCGACTAGTGCCGACCGCATATGCCAGAGGAACAGCGCGCACACGATTGCGACGACGATGAACTCCTCGATTAGCTTGCTCGTCAGATTATCGACCGATCGCCCGATCAGCGCCGAGCGGTCATAGGTCGGCACGATCTCGACGCCCGGCGGTAGGCTGGCTTTGAGCGTTTCGAGCTTGGCCTTGACCGCGCTGATTGCCGCGCGAGCATTGGCGCCCGACCTGAGCACGATAATCCCCCCGGCCACTTCACCCTGACCGTTGAGCTCGGCGACGCCGCGCCGCATATCCGGCCCCACCTGCACCGTCGCGACATCGGCCAGGGTCACGGGCACGCCGCCCGCCGTGGTGCGGATCGGCAACGCGCGGAAATCATCAAGATTGGCGAGATAACCATTGGCGCGGACGATATATTCCGCCTCAGCCTGCTCGATCACCGCGCCACCGGCTTCCTGATTGCCGCGCTTGATGGCGTCGATCACCGCCTCATGCGTCACGCCGTAGGCGATCAGTTTATCGGGATCGAGCACGACCTGATATTGGCGAACCATTCCGCCCACAGCGGCGACTTCGCTGACGCCGGGGATCGTCTTCAGCTCATAGCGCAAAAACCAGTCCTGCAGGCTGCGCAGCTGCGACAGATCGTTGCGCCCGCTCCGGTCGACCAGCGCATATTCGTAGATCCAGCCGACCCCGGTCGCATCCGGGCCAAGCTCGGTCTTCGCGCCCGCCGGTAATTGCGCCTGCACTTGACTGAGATATTCCAGCACCCGGCTGCGCGCCCAATACAGGTCGGTGCCATCCTCGAACAGCACATAGACCAGACTATAGCCGACGAACGAATACCCCCGGACGACCCGCGCGCCGGGCACCGACAGCATCGTCGTGGCCAGCGGATAGGTCACCTGATTTTCGACAATGCGCGGTGCTTGCCCCGGATAATTGGTGCGAATGATGACCTGCACGTCGGACAGATCAGGCAAGGCATCGATCGCGGTTGACCTGACCGCGATAACGCCCGCCGCGACGACCATCACCGCCGCCATCAGCACGAACAGGCGTTGCGCGATCGACCACCTGATGACGGCGGCAATCATTTGGTGCCGCCCGCCGGTGGCGCACCGATCGCCCGGACTGGAATGCCCGTCAGGCTCGCCTCGGAATCGAGCAGGAACTGGCCCGATGCCACCACCTTTTCACCATCCGACAAACCAGCGAGTATCTCGGTGCGACCACCGCTTTCGCGCCCGATCTGCACTTCGGCCGGGTGATAGCGTCCGTCGCCTGCCGCCAGCATCACGATCGTGCGCTTGCCGGTGCGGATCACCGCCTCGGTCGGGATCAACAGCGCGCTGCGCTCGCTTTGCCCCAATGCCACGCGCGCGAACATGCCGGGGCGCAAACGCAGCCCCCGGTTCTGCAATTCAACCCGGACAGTGACGGTCCGGCTGTCGGTCTGCGCGGTCGGCAGGATCGCCTGGACACGGCCTGGGAAATGCTCGCCCGGAAATGCAGTGAGGTCAGCGGTGACAGCGGCACCGGGCCGGACATCGCCGATCCGCGCTTCAGGCACGGCGGCATCGAGCCACACCGACCCCAACCCGACGACGCGCGCCAGCGGCTGGCCCATCGCCAGGGTCATGCCCGGTCGCACGTCGAGCGTGTCGATCACCCCGCCCGACGGTGTCGTCAGTATCGTCACGTCGCGCACCCGCCCGCTGCGCGCAACCGCAGCGATCAGCCCCGGCGGCATGCCCAGCAGCATCAGCCGCTGTCGTGCGGCGCTGGTCAGCGCGGCATTGCCCGTACGCTGCACCGCCAGATATTCGCGCTGAGCCCCGCCCCATTCGGGGACCAGCACATCAGCGAGCGGCGCGCCCGCCGCGATGACATCGCCCGGTGCGCGGGCATAGCCGCGCTGGACGAACCCTGCCGCGCGCGCCTGCACGATCGCGACATTGCGCTCGTTAAAGGCGATGATCCCGGTCACATCGAGACCGGTCGACAAATTGTCGCGTTTCGCAGCGACGACGCGGACGCCGAGATTCTGCATCGCCGCCGGGTTGATGGTGACCGCCGGTGGCCCGCTTGCGCTTGCACCGCCCGCGCCTTCGTCGGCAAATTTGGGCACGAGCTCCATATCCATGAAGGGCGACTTGCCAGGCTTGTCGAACTTTTGGTTCGGGAACATCGGGTCGTAATAATAGAGCGCCTGCTTGCCACCCGACGCGGTGCTCGATGACGCCGCATGATCCGATGGCGCAATATACCGCCCCGCAACGAAACCGATCAGTGCCACCCCGGCCAATGCCGCGGCGAGCTGCGACGCTTGAAGCGAGGTCATCCTCACAGCTGCTCTCCCTGATATGTCAGTGTGATACGCACGCCGTCGCGCACGACATCGGCTTCGCGGTCGAGCAGGTCGATCTCGGCTTCGGCCAACGCGATCGCCGATTGCAGCGCGGTACCAAGGTCGATCCGTCCTGCTGCATAGCTGGCGCGGTCGAGTTCGGCGCGCTCCCGCGCCAGTGGCAATAATGTCGTCTGCCCGCGTTCAAATCGCTCATGGTGCATACGGTGATCGGCAAGATCGCCGTCGAGCGCGGCAATCAGTTCACGTTCCGCATCGGCCCGGTCGAGCCGGGCGCGTGCCATCTCGCTAGCCTTGGCGGCGATGATCGGATTTTGCCGCTTGCCTGCGAACAATGGCAGGTCGATCTTGATGCCTAGCGAGACGAAATTGCCAAAACGCGGCTCCCGGTTGCCGATCGACCCGCTCACCTCCCAATCGGGATTCTTCGCTGCTTGGGCGAGACGGACCTCTGCTGCGGCCTGGCCGACCAGCGCGTCTCTCACCTGAAGTGCGGGCAGCGTCGCCAGACCGGCGCGCAGCCGTGCCGGATCGGGTGAAAGGTCAGGCGGCGGGCCAGTCACTTGCGGATCGGGGTCACCAGTCCAACGCTTCAGCTTTGCGCGGGCGCCCGCAATCTCGGCGACGCGCTCGCTGCGGCGATCGGCGAGCTCCGCCTTCAGGCGCTGCGGTTCGATAGCGTCGGCCGGTCGCGCACTGCCGCTCGCCAACCGGGCGGGTGCAGTCGTCGCCAGATCGGTCAAACGTTGTCCCAGTAGATCGAGAATCGCCAGCCGCCGCTCGGCGTAATACAACTCGATCCAGGCCATCCCTGCGGCGATCCGCACACGACGGCGCTCGGCCGCCGCATCGGCATCGGCGGCCCCGATATCAGCGGTCGCGCGGGCGGCGCGGGCGCGACGCTTGGCGATGTTGGGGACTTCCTGGCTGATGCCGACGACGCCCATGGTGAAATCGTCGCTGTTGAATCTGCCTGCGTCGGGGCCGGTGAAGGGAAAATCCTGAAGCTTCACCTCCAGCTTTGGGTCTGGCAGCCGATCCGCAGCAATCGCCGTCGAACGCGTCGCATCGGCTTGCGCCGCGCGTGCGGCGATGCTTGGGGCATCCTGGTCGGCGCGCGCAAGCGCATCCTTAAAGGACAACGGCTCAGCCATGGCCGGAGACCCGACCAACATTATTGTCGAAAACACCAGATAACGGCGCATGCGGAAAATTCCCCAGACATGGTCCTGATCAACAGCCCGGCCTACACGTGATCGAGGATCATGGCGGCTATCTGCCCCCAATCCCAGTCATCTAAACCTGGGCATGATGTCGTCGCTTGCCGGCGCGCCGCTCAAGAGGCGGGCCGGTCGCGGCTCAGACGATCGGTCGAGGGGGTCTATCGAGGCCGTCGGCGATAGTGGCGATCGTCATGCGCGCTAGACTGGTCGATGGCAGCATTTCTGGCTCGACAACGCGGTAGTCAGGCAGTCCGAGCGGTGCAGCCAAGGTCACGGCTAGTGTGGCTTCGCAGGCCTGGAGACAGGTCTTATGCTCGTCGTCGCAGCACGAGCCCTTTGCCATGTCGTGATCCATCGCCGCCATCTTCGGCATGGAATCGACGCACATCGTCTTCATCGCAAGCGCCGGAATCGGTGCCGCCAGAACGACTATGGCCAGGATCAGGATCAGCAAACGCTTCATGCGACCGATCATCTATCATAGCGTACCCGGCTCGCGCCAGCGGCTGTGTCGCAAAGCGGAATTCGAGACCAACGCGGCGCAACGAAAGCCAAGCCGCATGATGGAGCCAAGGGCGAGCATGCTCTTTCGGCAAGGTCCAAGCCCGAGAATTGGATCATGAATGAACGACCGTTTTCGGGAAACGGCGAGGGTGGCTTAAACGTCCAGGATTGGGTCATTCCGCCCGATAACTGCCATGTCGGGGCGGAGGTTCGCCGCGCCCTTCGCCGCATGACCGTCCACAACCAAAGCACGAAGCCGCTGCGCGGCATTGGTGTTTGCGGTGAGGTAGCGCGCCTGCGTTGAGGTTTGGCCCTGCGGG
>NZ_JAIEPC010000056.1 GCF_019749955.1 Sphingomonas sp. | reverse complement strand
CGCAGAAGGCCGTCTCGCTGTCCGCAGCGCCGGGCGTGGTGTCACCTGCCAGTGGGGAAAACGGACAACGAGCCGGGGCGGAAAACGGCGTTCTCGTGGCGACGCTGATCGCGCTGGGCGGCGCGATCCTCGGCGGGCTGATCCTCAACATCATGCCCTGCGTCTTCCCGATCCTCAGCCTGAAGGCCTTGAGCCTCGCCAAGGGATCGGTCGATGAGCGCGAAGCGCGGCGCGAGGCGCTGGCTTACACCGGCGGCGTGCTGACGGTGATCATGGGGCTGGGCGCGACGATTCTCGCGCTGCGGGCCGGTGGCGCGGCAGTTGGCTGGGCGTTCCAGCTGCAAAGCCCGGCGACGATTGTCGTACTGCTGCTGCTGGTGGTCGCGCTGACGCTCAATCTGGCCGGACTGTTCGAAATCCCGACGCCGCGCTTCGTCGATTCGGCGAGCGGCGCGAGCGGCGCCTTTGCGACCGGCGCGCTCGCGGCGATCATCGCGACGCCGTGCACCGGCCCGTTCATGGGCGCGGCGCTGGGGGCAGCGCTGGTGCTGCCGGCGGCGGCGGCGATGGCGGTGTTCTTCGGGCTTGGCTTCGGGCTCGCTATCCCCTTCCTGCTGATCGGCTTCGTGCCCGCCCTGCGCAAAGCGCTGCCCAAGCCGGGCGCGTGGATGGAAACATTCCGCCAGATATTGTCGGTGCCGATGGGCCTGACCGCAATCTGGCTTGCCTGGGTGCTGGGCGGTGAAGCGGGGGTCGACGGCATCACGCTCGGGCTGATCGGTGCGCTCGGCGTCGGGATCGTGCTGTTCGTGGTCGGCAAGCGCCAGCACAGCGGCCTGTCGGCGCATTGGCTGAGCGTCGCCGCGCTGGTCGCTGTGACGGCGGCGACCGCCTACGCCATCCGCCCGGTGCCCAAGGGTGCGACTGCTGCGACCGCGCTGGTGGCCGAGAACAAGGCGGCGTTCAGCGAGGAAAAGCTCGCCGAGGCGCGGGCGAAGGGCCAGCCGGTGTTCGCTTATTTCACCGCCGACTGGTGCCTGACGTGCAAGGTCAACGAACGCCTCGCGATCGACACCGATCAGGTCAAGGCGGCGTTCGCCAAGCACAATGTCGCGGTGATGGTCGGCGACTGGACCGACGGCGACCCCAAGCTCGGCCGCTTCATCGAAGCCCACAACCGCGCGGGCGTGCCGCTGTACCTGTTTTACAAGCCGGGCGCGAAGGAACCCGAAGTGCTGCCGCAAGTCCTGACCCCGGCGATGCTGAGCGAGCTGGCCGGGGGGTAGGGAGACGCGAGGGGCGACTAGGCAGCGATGCCGGCCCCTTCGCTCTTCCTGAGTGCCAGCAGGCCGACCCGCAACGCGGTGGGATAGAGGATGGCATTCTCGGCACGGACGCGCTCGGCGAGGCGAAGCGTCATCGCTGCCGTTTCCTTGCAAAACGTCGGCCAGTCGCTTTCGATGCTATC
This sequence comes from Sphingomonas sp., assembly GCF_019749955.1. GTDB lineage: Bacteria > Pseudomonadota > Alphaproteobacteria > Sphingomonadales > Sphingomonadaceae > Sphingomonas. Next base: position 8,773 of record NZ_JAIEPC010000056.1, on the reverse strand, counting down.
GAGCTGCCACTCACGCAGGTACACGTCCCAATCGCGACGCAGTTCGGCGAACTCGGTCGCAAAGCGCACCGCAGCGCGCGCATAAGTCGGATCCAGCCGAACGGCCAGGCGCGTATAGAGCATGCTGTCTTCGTTCGCGAGGTGGACACGAAGTTCATGGGCCAGCTTGCTCAACGCAAGCATCGCGCCAATCGGGTCGGCGGTCTCTGCGTTGACCAACGCCTCAAGCGCACCGAGCGCTTCATCGATCTGATCATGCTCATCGAGCAAACGCTTGAAGGTCACGCCGGGTCTTCCCTCTGTTGATAATCGCCTGAGCGATTGATTACACAACGTCGTTAATTGATTGCTGCCGAGATGGTTGATGGTTCGCAAAACTACCCGATCTGGGTAGCTTGCCGGGGCAATCCTGATCTCCGGCGGCCCAGCGACTTCCTTAAATTTTACAGGGTGATCCGGGTGCCCCGGCGCAGGTCGCGACGCGCCGTCGTCGGCGGGCCGGTCGGTCGGTCGGTCGAAAAGGCGATGATCGCCACGTTGGATAATTTTGGGCTAAGGTCGTCGGTGATGCAGCTAAGCACCGTCATGAACCTGTGCCGCACCTTTGAGCGCGCAGGCCTTGCCTTTTGGGTCGATGGGGGCTGGGGCGTCGATGCGCTGCTGGGCGAACAGACGCGCCCGCATTCGGACTTGGATCTCGCCATGCATTTTGCCGACATTTCGGGGGTTCAACGCGCCCTCGAGTCATTGGGGTATGAGCGCCTCAATCGCCCCGAAGATCGCGTGTGGAACCCGGTGCAGCAGCACCCCACGGATGGGTCGGTCGACCTGCACGGCTTTGTGCGCGACGCCAGTGGGAACGGCGTTCTGGGTGAGCCGTCGGAAAACTCGATGTATCCGGCCGGCGCGCTGGGGGGCGTGGGGATGCTGGGCGACGTGGCGGTGCGCTGCATCGCTGCGCCCTTTGTCCTGCAGTTCCGGAACGGCTTTGAGCCGCGCGCTGTGGATCATCACGACGTCGCGGCTCTCTGCACCCGATTTGACCTTGAGCGCCCCAGCCGCTTCGTGTGAGCGAGCGGCGGGGGCGGAAGGTTACGTGACTCAGTGTGCGTCGACCGCCGCCAGGATCGTCGCGTTGCTCGGGCGGATCTTGTAATCGTCGGTCGACAGCTTCTTCTTCACGACGCCATCGGCGCCGATCACGAGCACGGTCGCGGTCGGCACGCCATAAGCGAAATTGCCCTTGGGATAGGCCGGATCGCGCAGACCGAAGGCGTCGATCATCTTCGACTCCTTGTCCGACAGCAGCGTGTAGTTGATCGACTGGCGCGCGGTGAAATCGGCGAGCTTCTCGGGCGAATCATAGCTGATCGCCGCGAGGCTGTAGCCGCGCTTTGCCAGTTCGGCGGGGAGCGCGCGGACGTCCTTCAACTGCGCCTGGCAGTAGGGACACCAGCTCGCCGAGCGGAAGAAAATCAGCACGGTGCCCTTCTTGCCCGCAATCGACGCAAAGTTGCGCGCCTTGCCGGCCGTGTCGACGGCAGTGAAACCGGCGGGCACATGCGCGCCGACGGCGATCGGGGCAGCGGCATAAGCAATCGAGGAAGCCGCAAGCGCGACGGGGACTGCGAGTAGCGTGGGGGCAAAGCGCATTTGAATCTCCTGAATTTGTGGAACTCCCGACAGGGTACGCTGGCTGCGCGCGGAACGTTACAGACGGGACGATAGTGCACGTTCGGGGCCGGAGATTGCACGCCCCGCACCGTTGTCAGCGAGTTCCTGCCTCTACCGTTCGTGTCGAGCGAAGTCGAGACACGGGAGCGAGGCGAGTCGCTTGCGGCCTGTTTCTCGATGTCTCGACTAAGCTCGACAGAGCCTTCGCTCGAAACGAACGGGAGGGGTTAAGGGGCTAAAGCGAACACCGGTTGAGTTGCCCCTTTTCTCCCGTTTGCCCTGAGCTTGTCGAAGGGCCGTTCTTCTTTCCCACCGACGGGGCAGAAGAAGGACAGTGCTTCGACAAGCTCAGCACGAGCGGTCTATGGATAATCCGAGATAACGCAGTCGTGCGCTTGCGACCACTTAACCCTTGTACAACCCGTCCAACCTGGCGCCGTACACCTGCTTCAGCACATGCCGCCGAATCTTCAGGCTCGGCGTCAGTTGCTCATTCTCGATCGCGAAGGGCGCGTCGGCGATGATGAAGCGACGCACGCGTTCGATCACCGACAAATCCTTGTTGACACGATCGACCGCCGCGCCAAGCGCCGCGCGATAGTCGGGATTCTCGGCGAGCTTCTCGAAGTTGCAGCTCGTGCCCGATTTCGCGCAATATTCCTGCGTCCATTCGGGATCGGGCACCAGCACCGCGACCATATAGGGCTTGCGGTCGCCGGTGATCATCGCCTGCAGGATTTCGGGCTGGAGCGTCAGCATGCCCTCCACCTTCTGCGGGGCGACATTGTCGCCCTTGTCGTTGATGATCAGGTCCTTCTTGCGATCGGTGATCTTGATCCGGCCCTTGGCGTCGATCTGGCCGATGTCGCCGGTGTGGAGCCAGCCGTCTTTGAGGACGCGCGCGGTTTCCTCCGGATTGCGCCAATAGCCGTGCATCACCAGCTCGCCGCGCACGAGGATTTCGCCATCCTCGGCAATGCGGACCTCGGTGTTGACGAGCGGCGGGCCGACAGTGTCGTGTTTCAGCCCGACCGAGGGGCGGTTGCACGAAATGACCGGCGCGGACTCGGTCTGGCCATAGCCCTGCAGGAAACAAATCCCGAGCGAATCGAAAAAGATACCGATTTCGGGATTGAGCGGCGCGCCGCCCGACACCATCGCCTTGATCCGCCCGCCGAAGCGCTTGCCGATGCGCGGTTTCAGCGTCGCGCCGAGCAGCGCGTCGATGGGCATGTCGAGCATCCCGCGCTTGCCTGCTGCCTTGCGCCCGCCGATGCCGACGGCCTGGTTCATCATGAAGGTCGCAAATTTGCCCTGCTTTTCGACTTGCTTGACGATGCGCTGGCGCAACACTTCGAACAGTCTGGGCACGACGACCATGATCGTCGGCCGCGTTTCCTCCATGTTGGAGGCCAGTTTATCGAGCCCTTCGGCGTAGTAAATTTGCCCGCCGAGCCCGATCGGGAAATGCTCGCCAGCCGTGTGCTCATAGGCGTGGCTGAGCGGCAGGAACGACAGGAAGACCTCGTCCTCCCAGCCGAAATCCTCGCTGATGACAGTGCAGCAGCCATTGACGTTGTGCAGGATCGCGCCGTGATGCTGCACCACGCCGCGCGGCGCGCCGCCGGTGCCGCTGGTGTAGATGATGCACGCCGGGTCTTCGCGCTTGAAGGTCGCGGCGGCGTCGGCCGTCGCGGGCGGCGTCGGGTGATCGGCGATCAGCGCGTCCCATTGGTGGAATGCAACCGCGCCTGACTGGCCGATGCGCAGATCCTCCATGCCGATCACGATCCGCGCCTGGCTCGATCGCAGCACGGCGGGCAGCAGCGTCTTGGCGAGTTTCGCGTTCGACACGATCACCGCGCGCGCGCCGCTGTTTTCCAGAATGTAGGCGTGATCGCGTTCGGTGTTGGTGGTGTAGGTCGGCACGGTGATGCACCCCGCCGCCATGATCGCAAGATCGCTGATGCACCATTCGGGTCGGTTTTCGGAGACCAGCATTACCCGGTCGCCGGGTTGCAAGCCGATCGCCTTCAGCCCCGCCGACAGCCCCGCGACGCGTTCAGCGGCTTGGCGCCAGCTGATCGACTGCCATGTGCCGCCCGATTTAGCCCACAGGAACGGCTTGTCACCGCCTTCACGCGCGCGGGTGAAGAACATGGTGACCAGATTGGGAAAATGTTCGAGCTTGCGCATCTTCTCTCCAGCATGCGCGGCTGCCCATTGGCAGTCCGCGGTTATTCGGTCAGCGCCACACCCACGCTACGCGGATCGGCGGCGCCGACCCAGCCCTTGGGCGTGCGTTCGGCGGCGTTGGCTTTCAGTCCGAGCTTGGCGACCGACACCTTGTGGCCCAACGCCTCGATCGCGGGCTTCATCGGTTCGAGCGCGGTGCCCTGTTCAAGGATCAGCGTGGTCCCGTTGAAATAGACAAGGCCATGGCCGATCGCATCGCGCGCATTCATGCCCCAGTCGAGATGCGCGATCAGCGCTTTGGCGACCTGCATGATGATCGTCTTGCCGCCAGCCGCGCCGACGGTGAAGACCGGGTGGCCCTTTGTGTCGTACACGATCGTCGGCGACATCGACGACAGCGGGCGCTTGTTGCCTTCGACCCGGTTGGCGACCGGCGCGCCGTTCTTTTCAGGCGCGAAAGTGAAGTCGGTCAGTTCGTTGTTGAGCACGAAGCCGCCCGCCAAAATCTGGCTGCCGAACGGCCCTTCGACGGTCGAGGTCATCGTGCCGACATTGCCCGCGCGGTCGACCGCGACGAAATGGGTGGTGCCCGCGACTTCGCTCGAAATGGCGGCGGTGCGGGGTTCGGCGCCCGGGGGCGTGCCTGCCTCATAAGTGCCGAGCGCCTTGTCGGGCGAGAGCAGCATCGACCGCGACTTCAGATAGGCCTTGTCGGTCATGCCCTTGAGCGGGATCGGCACGAAATCGCTGTCGGCGAGATATTTCTCGCGGTCGGCGTAAGCGAGCAGCATCGCTTCGCCGATCAGATGCCACGACACCGGATTGCTCGCGCCCAGTTTCTTCATGTCGAAGCGTTCGAGCATGCCGAGGATTTGCAACACCGTGACCGCGCCCGACGACGGCGGTCCCATCCCGCAAATCTTGTAGCCGCGATAGCTGCCGCAGATCGGGGGCCGTTCCTTCGCCTGATAGGCGGCGAGGTCGGCGAGCGTGATATCGCTAGGGTTGCGCTGCGCGGTCGTCGCGGCGGTCACAATCGCTTGCGCATTGGCGCCGGTATAGAAGGCGTCGGCGCCCTTGTCGGCAATCAGCCGCAGCGTCTTTGCCAGATCGGGGTTCTTCACCAGCGCGCCTTCGGTCAGCGGCTTGCCATCACGGGTATATTGCGCGCTGATCGCCGGGAAGGCGCTCCAGACCTGGCTGACATAGCCCATGCCCGCCGCCATCGGCTTGGTGACGGTATAGCCCTCTTCGGCGAGCTTGATCGCGGGGGCGAACAGCGCTTTCCATGGCAGCTTGCCAAAACGCTGGTGGACCATCGCCATCAGCCGGATATTGCCGGGGACGCCGACCGACAGCCCGCCGGGGACCGCCTGGAAAAACGGCATCGGCTTGCCGTCGGGGGTGAGGAAGCGTTTGGGCGTCGCTGCGGCGGGTGCCTTTTCGCGCCCGTCGATCGTCACCAGCTTGCCGCCCGCTTGCTGATAGACGAAGAAGCCGCCGCCACCGATGCCGCTCGATTGCGGCTCGACCACGGTGAGCGCGAGCATCATCGCCATTTCGGCGTCGGCCGCGCTGCCACCGGCGCGCAGGATGTCGCGCCCCGCTTCGGCCGCGCGCGGATCGGCGGCGGAAACGATGCCGCGCGCCGATGCGGCCGGTTTGGGCTTCGGCGGATGGGCGAGCGCGGGCGTGGGGCTCAGCAGCAGCGCCGTCAGCGCGATCAGCGTAATTCTCATGCGCCAAACCCTAGCCAGATTTGCCGTAGCGTCAAAGCGCTTTGGCGGCTTGCGCTTCGGCGAGGGTCGCAAAGCCATCGCGTTTGAGCAGTGCAGCCAGCCCCGCATTGATCGCGTGCGGCAGGCCGGGGCCGCGATAAACGAGCGCGGAATAGAGCTGGACCAGCGCTGCGCCGCCGGTGAGGCGGGCATAGGCCTCCTCCGCACTGCCGATCCCGCCGACTGAAATCAGCGGCAGCGTGCCGCCGGTCGCCGCGCGTGCTTCGGCGAGCTTGGCGCGGGCGAGCGGGGCGAGAGGCGCACCCGACAGGCCACCCGTTTCCTTGGCGTTGGCCGAGCGCAGCGGCGGGCGGCTGATCGTGGTATTGCTGACGATCAGCGCGTCGATCTTCGCGTCGATCGCGGCACGGGCGATATGGTCGATGCCCGCGCTGTCGAGATCGGGCGCGATCTTCAGGAACAGCGGCGTCGTGCCGCGCGCCTCAATACAGGCCACCAGCAACTCCGCGAGTTCGGCGCCATATTGCAGGTCGCGCAGGCCCGGCGTGTTGGGTGAGCTGATATTGATCGTGATGTAATCGGCGATCGGCGCGGCCTTGGTCACGCTGGTGCGATAATCGGCGATGCGGTCGGCGGCGTCCTTGTTCGCGCCCACATTGATGCCGAGCACGCCATTGCGCTTGGCGGCTTTCGCGCGGGGAAGCGCGGCGTCGATCCCGCCATTGTTGAAGCCGAGCCGGTTGATGACGCCTTCGTCCTGGACCAGTCGAAAGATGCGCGGTTTTGGATTCCCGGGTTGGGGGAGCGGGGTGAGCGTCCCGATCTCGACGCTGCCGAAGCCGAGGCCGAACCAGCCGTCGATCGCATCGCCATTCTTGTCCACCCCGGCGGCGAGTCCGAGCGGCGAAGCGAAGTCGATCCCGGCGACGCGCGTGCGCAGAACTGGATCGGGGGCTGGGGCAGCGAACGGCGTGCCGAGCTTCGCCCAAGCCGCAAGCCCATCGATCGTCAGCCCATGCGCACGCTCGGCATCAAGGGCGAACAGGGCGGGGCGCAAGACGGAGAACATCGCTCTGGCTTTGGCAGGGCCTAGGCGGGGGAGCAACTCTTCGCGCCCTTTGTGTTCTTCGCGTTCTTCGCGTGAACCAATTTTCTTTTCACCCGAAGAACGCAAAGAAGAAGGCGATATGGCCCTTCGGGCTGGTTGACGCGGGCGTCGCAAAGGCCCATTTGACAATCGGATCAAATTTGTCCGATTGGAAATCATGCGCCTGTCCAGCCTTGCCGATTATGCCGTCGTGATGATGAGCGCAGCCGCGCGCCATTGTGGCGTCAGTGGGCGGCTCAACGCGACGCTGCTGAGTGAGGAAACGGGCATTCCGCTCCCGACCGTCCAGAAGCTCGTCAGCCGCTTGTCGAGCGCGGGCCTCATCGAAAGCGCGCGCGGCACTGGCGGTGGCTTTCGCCTCTCGCGTCCGCCCGCGAGCATCAGCCTTGCCGACATCATCGAAGCCGTCGAGGGGCCAATCGCGATGACGGCGTGCGTCGACGAAGGCCGCCATGATTGCCTGATCGAGGAAGATTGCCGGGTGAAGCCGCACTGGAACGCCGTCAACGGCGCGGTGCGCGGCGCGCTTGCCCATGTCTCGCTCGCCAGCCTGAGCGCGGAGCCGATCGCATGACCGTTCAGCCGCGCGCAGCGCATTTTTCGCTCCTTCTTCGTGCCTTTGCGTCTTCGTGTGAGTCAAATATTCTCACACAAAGCCACGAAGGCGCGAAGAAGGGTTCGTTCACGCGGAGGCGCGGAGACGCGGAGAAGCTAGAGAAATTTGAAAGCCGCTGCGCGGCGGGGATTATTTGATGGCCACCAAGAACGCCGAGGCGATCGCCGCCGCGAACAAGAAGTATGAATGGGGTTTCAGCTCGGACATCGAGCAGGAATTCGCCCCTAAAGGACTGTCGGAAGACACCGTCCGCTTCATCTCCGCCAAGAAGAACGAGCCCGAATGGATGCTCGACTGGCGGCTGAAGGCCTATCGCCACTGGCTGACGATGGAATCGCCTGACTGGGCCAAGCTCGACCTGACGCCGATCGATTATCAAGACGCTTATTATTACGCCGAGCCCAAGGCGAAGCCCAAGCTCGGGTCGCTCGATGAGGTCGATCCCGAAATCCTGCGCGTCTATGAAAAGCTCGGCATCCCGATCGCCGAGCAAAAATTGCTCGCGGGCGTCGAGGGCGGTGAAGAGGGCGGCTTGCCCGCGCGCCGGGTCGCGGTGGATGCGGTGTTCGACAGCGTCTCGGTCGCGACGACCTTCCGCAAAGAGCTGGAAAGCGCCGGCGTGATCTTCCGCAGCATCAGCGAGGCGATCAAGGAATATCCTGATCTCGTGAAGAAGTGGCTAGGGAAGGTCGTCCCCATGCACGACAATTACTTCGCGGCGCTCAACTGCGCGGTCTTCAGCGATGGCACCTTCGTCTACATCCCCGAAGGCGTGCGCTGCCCGATGGAGCTCAGCACCTATTTCCGCATCAATGCCGAAAATACCGGCCAGTTCGAACGCACGCTGATCGTCGCCGACAAGGGTGCGTACGTCAGCTACCTCGAAGGCTGCACTGCGCCGATGCGCGACGAAAACCAGCTCCACGCCGCCGTCGTGGAACTGGTCGCGCTCGACGATGCCGAGATCAAATATTCGACCGTGCAGAACTGGTATCCCGGCGACGAGAATGGGCTGGGCGGCATCTATAATTTCGTGACCAAGCGCGCGCTTTGTCAGGGGAAGAACTCGAAGGTCAGCTGGACGCAGGTCGAAACCGGCAGCGCGATCACCTGGAAATACCCGAGCTGCGTCCTCGCGGGGGATGGTTCGGTCGGCGAATTCTATTCGGTCGCGGTCACCAACAATCGTCAGCAGGCCGACACCGGCACCAAGATGATCCATCTCGGCAAGAACACCCGATCGACGATCGTGTCGAAGGGGATTTCGGCCGGTCGTTCGGACAACACGTACCGAGGCTTGGTGCGCGTATCGCCGACCGCGGAGGGCGTGCGCAACTTTACCCAGTGCGATTCGCTGCTGCTTGGCGACCAGTGCGGCGCGCATACCGTGCCGTACATCGAAGTCCGCAACCCGAGCGCGCAGATCGAGCATGAGGCGAC
>NZ_JAIEPC010000038.1 GCF_019749955.1 Sphingomonas sp. | reverse complement strand
ACCGCATCCTATGTCGGCATGATCGGCAAATACTGGATCGAAAGCCTCGCGCGCATCCCCGTCGAAGTCGATGTCGCGAGCGAATTCCGCTACCGCGACCCCGTCCTCACCGCAGGCCAGCTCGGCGTCGTCGTCTCGCAATCGGGCGAGACCGCCGACACGCTGGCCGCGCTCCGCCACATGAAGGCGGCGGGGCTGACGACGGCGGGGATCATCAACGTGCCGACCAGCTCGATGGCGCGCGAGGTCGATCTGTTGATGCCAACGCATGCCGGCCCCGAGATCGGGGTTGCCTCGACCAAGGCGTTCACCTGCCAGCTCGCGGTGATGGCGGCGCTCGCGGTCAATCTCGCGCGCGCCAAGGGGCGGCTGACGCCCGAGGCCGAAAGCGAGATCGTTGCCCAGCTCCAAAGCGTCCCCGAGTCGATTAGCGCGGCGCTGGCGCATGACGAGGAAATCGAAGCATTGGCGCCAAAGATCGCGGCGGCGCGCGACGTGCTGTATCTTGGCCGCGGGCCGGAATACCCGATGGCCCTCGAAGGCGCACTCAAGCTGAAGGAAATCAGCTATATCCATGCCGAGGGCTATGCGTCGGGCGAAATGAAACACGGCCCGATCGCGCTGATCGACGACAGCGTGCCGCTGATCGTGATCGCGCCCTCCGGCCCGCTGTTCGACAAGACCGTCAGCAACATGCAGGAAGCGCAGGCGCGCGGCGCGCAAGTGGTGCTGATTTCCGACGCCGACGGCATTGCGCAGGCGGGCGAAAACACGATCGCAACGATCGAAATGCCCAAGGTCCACCCGCTGATCGCGCCGCTCGTCTATGCGGTGCCGATCCAGCTGCTCGCCTATCATGTCGCGGTGTTCAAAGGCACCGATGTCGACCAGCCGCGTAATCTGGCCAAGTCGGTCACCGTCGAGTGAGCATGCCGCTCGTCGCCGGGGTCGAGCTCGGGGGCACCAAATGCGTGTGCATTCTCGGCACTGGCCCCGACGATGTGCGTGTTATCGAGCGCGTGCCGACGACCTCGCCCGCTGAAACGCTGACGGCGATTGAAGCAGTGCTCGACGGCTGGCGTGGGTTTGTCGCACTCGGCATCCCGAGTTTCGGCCCCGTCGGGATTGATCGCACGGCGCCCGATTGGGGGCATATCACCGCGACCACCAAGCCGGGCTGGTCAGGCACCGACATCGCCCCGCGCCTCGCCGCGCGCTACGACGTGCCGGTCGGGTTCGATACCGATGTCGTGGGAGCCGCGCTCGCCGAAGCGCGCTGGGGCGCGGCGCAGGGGCTGGCCGACCTTGCCTATGTCACGATCGGCACCGGGGTTGGTGTCGGGCTGATCGCGGACGGCAAGCCGCTGTCGGGCCTCACCCATGCCGAGCTTGGCCATATCCGCCCGCGACGGCTGGCGGGGGACGTCTTCCCGGGCATGTGCAGCTTCCACGGCGATTGCGTCGAGGGGCTCGCCTCGGGCCCTGCCATCGCGGCCCGTGCAGGCAAGCCCGGCGATCAACTCGCCGCCGACGATCTCGCCTGGGTGTCCGTGGCCGATGCCATCGCCCAGCTATGCCACATCTTGGTGCTGACGGGCGTGCCGCGCCGGATCGTCTTCGGCGGCGGCGTCGCGGTTGGCACGCCGCATCTGCTGCCCCGCGTCCGCGCTGCGCTGGTCGACAGTCTCGGCAGCTATGGCAACCTGGCGCTGCTCGGTGATCTCGACGCTTTCATCGTCCCCGCCGCGCTCGGCGACCGAGCGGGGCCGCTCGGCGCAATCTTGCTTGGGCAGGCCGCGCTCTAACGCTTCCTTAACCACGCTCCCCGCATGATCGTTAAGATTATTGAGGGGAGTTGCCCGGTGCGGATTCTGATTATCGACGACGAACCGGCGATGCACGACAGCTATCGCCAGTGTTTCGCGCCCGCCAGCGGCGGGTCGCTCGACGCGATGGCGGCCGAATTGTTCGGCGACGACGACGCCCCTGCGCCCGCCTCCGCTGATGACGCGCCCGATTTCGCGCTCACCCACGCCATGCAGGGCCTCGACGGCGTCGGCGAAGTCGAAAAGGCACTTGCCGACGGCAACCCCTTCGCGGTCGCGTTCATCGACATCCGCATGCCGCCGGGCATCGACGGGCGCGAGACCGCCAAGCGCATCCGCGCGCTCGATCCCGACATCAACCTCGTCATCGTCACCGGCTATTCGGACTTCTCGCCGATCGAAATCGCCAAGGTTGCGGGGCCTGCGGACAAGATTTTCTACATCGCCAAGCCGTTCGAAGTCGACGAAATCGTCCAGACCGCGACCGCGCTCGCCAAGCGCTGGCAGATCGATCTCGAACTCGCTGCCGCCCGCGCGCAGCTCGCCGACCAGATCGTCATGCTTGAGGAACAGGGCCGCGAACTCGCTGCGAACGAGAGCAAGGCCGTGCATATGGCGACGCATGACTCGCTCACCGAAGCGCCCAATCGCCTCGCCTTCCTGCGCGCGCTGACCGAACGGGCGCGTGGCCGCGAACGCTTTGCCGCGGCGATGCTCGATCTCGATCGCTTCAAGCTCGTCAACGACACGCTTGGCCATCTCGCGGGCGACGAGATGATCCGCTCGGTTTATCTGTTGCTGAGCGCAGCGGTGCCCGAAGGCGGTGTCGTCGCGCGGCTGGGCGGCGATGAATTCGGCATTTTGTTCGACACGCCCGGCGAAGAAGCCGCCGTTCAGGCGTGCGAACTGATGTTGCGCAAGATGACCGTCACGCTCAACCTGATCGGCCATTCAGTGCAGGCGGGCGCGTCGATCGGCGTGATCGTCACCGAAGCCGAACCCGTGCGCGATCCGGTCGACGTGATGCGCCGCGCCGATCTGGCGCTCAACGAAGCCAAGCGCGCCGGGCGCGGCATCGTGCGCGCCTATGACGAAAGCATGGATGACAGCATCAAATTCCGCCGCCAGATCGAAGGCGGTCTGAGCCAGGCCATCGCGCGCGGTGAGTTGAAGCTCGCCTATCAGCCGATCGTCGCGCGCGACGGGCTGGAGATCGTCGGCTTCGAAGGGCTGCTGCGCTGGTTCTCGCCCGAATATGGCGCGATTTCACCCGCGATGTTCATCCCGATTGCCGAGGAATCAAACCTGATCCACGAACTCGGCGACTGGGTGATCGAAACCGCGCTCGCCGAGCTGCATAATTGGCCGGGGCAATATGTCTCGATCAATTTCAGCCCGCGTCAGTTCCGCCGCCACAATTTCGTCGCGCACCTCGTCGAATGCGTCCAGCGCGCAGGGGTCGAGCCGGGCCGTGTCCAGATCGAAATCACCGAAACCGCGATTTTCGACGATGCCGATCGCGCCGCCGAGACGCTCTATCGCCTGCGCCAGATGGGTTTCCGTATTGCGCTCGACGATTTCGGCACGGGCTATTCGTCGCTCTACAACATCCGCAAATTCGCGCTCGATTGCCTGAAGATCGACAAGAGCTTCATCGACGGCATGGGCCGTGAGCGCGAGAGCGCGGCAATCGTCCATTCGATCATCCATTTGGGTCGCGCGCTTGGCCTTGGCGTCATCGCCGAGGGCGTCGAGACCGATGCGCAAGTGCAAGCGCTGCGCCTCGCCGGCGCGTCGCACCTTCAGGGCTATTATTTCTCGCGGCCCGTCGATGCCGAAGCCGCGCGCGCGATGGCCGCGATGGGCAGCGTCGAGGGCAAGGATGATCCGGGCGACGGCCCTGCCCTGCTCCAGGGGAACGGGACCCACGGCTGATGGCCCGCGCATGGCTCGACGCGCGGCTGCGGCGTCCGGGCTCGCTCGGCGCCAAGCTGCTCTTCATCCTGACCGGAGTCGGGCTGCTCGGCTCGATTGCGATCACCTTGCTGCTGGCCGCCGTTATCACGCCGAGCTTCAACCAGCTCGAAGCGGCCTCGGTCGACGCGCATGTCGGCCGAACCCGCGCGGCGCTTAACGAGAATATCGCCAAGGTCGAAACCGCCGTGCGCGACTATGGCGACTGGAATTCGTCTTACGACTATATGGGTCATCCCACCCGCGCGTTCGAACTGGAAAGCTTTTCGACGCTGGCGATGGCCAATCTGAACGTCAACGGCATGGCCTATGTCGGCAATGACGGTCGCATCGTGATCGCGCGCTGGCTCGACCTTGCGCGCCAGACCGACCGGCCCGCGATGCGCGCGCAGCTCATCGACCGGATCCGCCAGATCGATTTCAAGCGCGCGCTGGGCACGGGCAACTCGACGGCCTTTTACGCGCGCGTCGGCGATATCGTGGCGGCGGTCGGCGTTGCGCAAGTACGCCGCTCCGACGGCAGCGGTGCGCCGCGCGGCTATGTGCTGATGGTGCGCCAGATCACCTCGCAACAGCTCTCGAAGCTGCTTCAGATCGGCGCGCGCCTCGACCCGGCCCAAGCCGACCGCCCCGCGCTCAAGCCCAGCCGCAGCACGATGACGATCGGTGTGCCGATCCTCGGGCCGGACGGCCATGCGGTGGCGAGCGTAAGCTTCACCGTGCCCCGCGATGTGTCGACGCTTGGGACGCGGATGCTCGTGCTGGCAATCGTTGGGTCAACGGTGCTGCTGATGGTGCTGTTGATCGTGCTCAGCCGCACGATTGCCCGGCTGGTGCTGGCACCGCTCAACCGCGTCGAGCGACACATGCAGATCGTGACCGCGTCGGGCTCGCTCTCGCTGCTCCAGGGCGAGGAGAATCGCCGCGACGAAATCGGTTCCTTGGGACGCAGTTTCAACAAGATGCTGCGACAATTAAAGGATCTGCGTGAGCAATTGGAAGTGCAGAGTTTCGCGCTCGGCAAGACCGAAAGCGCGGTCGCGGTGATGCACAATGTCCGCAACGCGCTCAACCCGATCAGCACGATCCTGTCGCGCGGGCTTGCCGATGCCCCGCCGGCCGACAAGGCGATGATCGACCGTGCGCTCGGCGAACTGGCGCGCGACGACATTCCGCCTGCGCGCCGCCAAAAGCTTGCCGCCTTCGTCGCCGCCGCGATTCAAGCCGAAGACGCCGCCCGCGACGACCGCGCGCGCCAACTCAAGACCGGGCGCGAGGCGATGCAGCATGTGCTCGAAATCATCGGCACCCAGCAGGCGCAAGCGCACGAGCGCCCGCCGCTCGACACCTGCGACGTCACCGATCTGATCGCGCAGAATGCGACGATCGCGCGCTATTCGGGCGAAACCACGATCGCGTTCGACTTCCCGGCACGGCCATGGCCGGTGATGGCCAATCGCATCATCCTGAGCCAGGTGATCGGCAATTTGTTCGGCAATGCCGCCGAAGCGATTGCCGCCAAGGGCACCGGCTCGGGCAGCATCCGCGTCGTCGTCAGCGAGGATGCGGGCGTCGTGAAGATCGTCATCCGCGACGACGGCGAAGGCTTTTCGCCCGAAGTCGGCGCGACCTTGTTCCAGCGCGGCTATTCGACGCGCCAGCACAAATCGGGCGGGCTTGGCCTCCACTGGTGCGCCAATTCGATGAACGCGATGGAGGGGGCGCTACGGCTCGACAGCGACGGCAAGGGCCACGGCGCGACGGCGACGCTGACGTTGAAAGCCGCGCCCGCTCAGACAACCCGCGCCGCCGCCTGACCACCGCATCCCGCACAGAATTTTCCAAGCCTTGACGTAGCCACCCGCGCTTTTGTCGGATTTTGCGGCGAAGCAGTCTGACGGCATTGGTAAATCGTCTGATCATGTTAGTTGGTAGAGGTTCGTTCACGTGACGAAACCGATATCCGTCACGCATGTTCGAACATGAACAGTGCACTTGTGATGACAAATTCCTTTGATCCGTAGCTTCGCTGCGGACGGGAGGTTGTTATCGCGAGTTTATAGTAAAGTCTTCAGTACTGAACTATTCAGATCATTGTCGTGAGCATTCGAGGCCGTCATTTAGGCTTTGTTTTTGCGCGCCTGTGACTGAACCCCCAGGAGCCATGAAAGGATAGCACCCATGCCTACGCTCAATTTCGATGAAATCACGCTCGCCGAGGGCGGCGAACAGCGGCTTGCCAATGGATTTGGCGGCTTCAACTGGCTTCAGGCCGGTGTCTATAATCCGAACGGCGCGATCCCCGGCTATGTCGCGACATCCGGGCAGAACATCCTCTTCATTGCCGAAGCCGGCACGAGCGAGATCGGCGGCTATGAGGACGCCGCCCGCGGCACGCCGCTGACGATCACCCGCAGCGCCGCCTTCAACCTCGAATCGCTCGACATCTCCTCGGCCTTCCGCCCCGGCCTCACGGTAACGATCCGCGCCTATGCCGATGAGGGCGGCGCGCATGTTATCGGGCAAAAGACCGTCATCGTCGGGCCCGCCGAGCAGCAGGGTGTCTCTTTCCTCGGCGGCCTCGATTTCGGCACCTTCCTTGGCGCGCACCGCGTCGAGTTCAGCGCCAATGACGGCAATGATGCAACGTCCGATTATTTCGGCATCGACGATCTGACGTTCAGCGACACCAGCACGGTGGTGCTCAACTTCGACGACATCACGCTCGGGGCCGGTGGCGAGACTCCGATCACCACCTATCAGGGCTTCACCTTCAGCGAGACCGGCGTCTATCGCCCCGATGGCGGCATCCCTGGCTATACGACCAGCTCTGGGCCGAACCTCGCCTTCATCGCCGAAGCGAACAACAACGAAGTCTCCGGCTATGCCAATCCTGCCGGATCGCCGGTCGTCATCACCAATTCGAGCCAGTTCAGCTTCCTCGGCGGTGCCTTCGCTTCAGCGTTCCGTTCCGGGCTCGACATTACCATTCGTGGCTATGCCGATGAAGCGGGCACGCAATTGGTGCGCGAGCTGCACATCACGGCGAACCCCGGCGTCGCGGACTTTACCGCCTTCACCAACGGCGAATTCGCCGGGCTGCACCGGCTCGAATTCAATGCCAATGATGGCAACGCGGCGACCAGCGACTATTTCGGGTTCGACGACCTGAGCTTCTTCGTCGCGCCGCCGGCCGCCCTGCCGGTCAACGCGGCAGCATTTGCCTTCGTACCTGAACCCTTTGCCTTTGACGGTTCGGCAGTCGCCGATCTGGCTTCGCTCAGCAGCGCGATCGCCATCGCCTGAGCGACGCGGGCGGCGGCCCACCCCCCACCAGCCGCCGCCCGCCATTTGCTCGCGCCTGCGCCTGCGCAAACTAGGTGACAGAAGAAGTAGCAAGCAGGCGCGTCCCCAGCTAGAAATGCCAGTGTGATCAATTGCCTCGCCGTATCGGGATACCGCTCGCTCCGGGAAGTGACGCTCCCATTGGCGCGGCTCAATGTCATTACCGGACCTAACGGCAGCGGCAAGTCGAGCCTCTACCGAGCGCTCCGGCTGCTTTCGGAGGTGGCCCAAGGCCGCGCCGTCGCGTCGCTTGCCGCCGAAGGCGGCCTGACTTCAACGCTCTGGGCTGGCCCAGAGAAGTTCAGCCAAGCGATGCGGAGTGGAACCTATCCCGTCCAAGGCACCGTAAGATCGGGGCCCATCAGCCTGAAACTGGGCTTCTCCTCCGACGATTTCGGATACGCGATTGATTTGGGCCTGCCGACCAACTCAGGCTCGCGGTTCGGTCAAGACCCCGAGATCAAGGTCGAAGCAATCTGGACAGGACCGGTCCTCGGACGGGCGAACTTGGTTGCCGAGCGGCGTGGACAGTTTGTCCGCGTGCGCAGCAGCGACACCGGTTCGTGGCGCGAAAGCTTCAGTTCTCTGGCTGCTTTCGACAGCATGATGACGCACTGCGCCGACGCCGCCGACGGCCTGGAACTGTTGCTGCTACGCGAGCGGATGCGGGCGTGGCGCTTCTACGACGATTTGCGCACGGACCGTGATGCGCCCGCCAGGCGCCCCCAAATTGGCACGTTCACGCCCGTCCTTTCCGGCGACGGGTCGGATATTGGCGCGGCCATCCAAACCATTCTCGAGATCGGGGATGCCGATACGCTCGAGGCGACGATTGCAGATGCCTTCGATGGCGCCGTCCTGTCGGTCGGCGAACGGTTCGAAGTGGAGATGCGCCAATATGGCCTGCTTCGCCCACTCGCCGCTTCGGAGCTTTCGGACGGCACACTTCGCTATGTGCTGTTGACCGCGGCCTTGCTCTCACCGCGCCCGCCAGAGCTGATGATCCTGAACGAGCCTGAAGCAAGTTTGCATCCCGACCTGCTCGATCCGCTCGCGCGGCTCCTCACCAAGGCGTCGGAGCAATGTCAGATCATAGTCGTCTCGCACTCGTCCAGATTGGTGGACGCGCTGGGACAATATCCCGACAGCAATTTGATCGAGCTTCGAAAGGAATTGGGTGAGACGATTGCTTCCCCCAACGATTATTCGAGCTGGAAATGGCCTTCGCGATAATCCGGCATCGCCCCCTACCCCGTCTTCAACACCACCTGCGCCGCCACCTCCACCGGCGCCACATCATCGCGCCGCCGCAGATACGGCGCGACCAGATTGCGCGCGCGGAACCATTCCTGGCGTTCGGGACTCAAAGTCTCGAAATTGCCGATCACGCGGCGGCACTCGGGACTCTTGCACTGGCAGATCATGTGCCAGTTCGATTGCGTGAGCGTGGTTGAATAATCCCAGGCGATTTCCTCCCCCGGCGTGATCGGCTTGATCGCGACCAGCACCACGCCCTCATCAGTGAAGCGCAGCCCCGCATTGGGCGCGCAGCTATGGTTGATCAGATCGTCGATGCGGTTCGACGGGCCCATATAATGGTCGGGCGTCACCTGGACGAAGCGGTCACTACCCCCGCGCATCACGCTCGGCACTTGATCGGCACGGAAGCGGCGCCCGGTGAATTTGACGATCGGATCGCCTTCAGCGAATGCGACGGCGGCATAAACCGCCTTGCCGAGATGGCTCTCGCCGACCGAAAACAGGTTCGCCGCCGGGCGGTAAGCATCGAGCACATAGAAGCGCCCGTTGCGAAACCCGAGCGAGCGCAGCGGGTTGATCGTCGCAAGGCCAATCATGAACCAGACGCTCGCATGGCACGCCACTTCGACGAAAATATAGGCATAGCCCGCGAGGTTGATGTCCTCACTGCGCGCGGCGACCAGCAACGTCGCGAGGTCGCCGATCGTCCACAGCCCCCAGGCGGGCGATCGTTCGCGTGCGCGGTCCTGCCGCACGCTTTCCCATGTCGGCCAGAAGCTGATCGGCACGGCGGCCACCACCAGCATATGCGCCCAGAAGGCTGAGCGGAACGCGAGCCACAACAGCAGCGCACCGAGGCAGGCGATCATGCAGATCGTCTCGCTTTTCGACGGCGGACTCCACGCCGATTGCCGCCAGATGCCAAGCGTGACGATCAGGCACGCCGCTGACGAGATCAGGAAGACGATGCTCTGCGCCGCCCCCGGATTGACGGCAGCATAGGTGCTTGCTTCGACGAGCGTCGCCGCGCTCCAGATCAGCCATGACGCGCGGTTCGGCTGGACGAGTTGGCGGCGCAGGCCCGTCAGATAGACGACGTATCCCGTGAAATTGGCCGCGATGGCGATCAGGAACCAGAGCGTAATCGGCGTCACCCCGTGTGCCATGGGTCGGTTATGGTTAACCACGCTTAACCGATCG
>NZ_JAIEPC010000113.1 GCF_019749955.1 Sphingomonas sp. | reverse complement strand
TTGCCCTCGCGCGGTCTGCCGTGGTTCACGCCGCGATCCACCCCCTTTGACGGACAAGCCCGGCTGGAACGGGGGTCCGCCCCCTGCCCATCCCGGATTAACCGGCGCCCCGGCATGTGTCTGGGCGTCATTTGAACGTGGAGAATGGCATGGATCGTGCTCAAAAGGCCGACCTCGTCGCTGATCTGAACCGCACCTTTGCCGAGGTGAACGTGGTGGTCGTCACCCGCAATCTCGGCATGACCGTCGCACAGTCCACTGTGCTGCGGAACAAGATGCGCGACGCCGGCGCGAGCTACAAGGTCTCGAAGAACAAGCTTGCCAAGATCGCGCTGGACGGCACCAACTATCTCTCGCTGGGCGACATGCTCACCGGGCCCGTTGGTCTCGCCACATCCGTTGACCCCGTCGCGGCTGCCAAGGTGGCCGTCGAATTCGCGAAGACGAACGACAAGTTCGAAATCGTGGGTGGGGCGATGGGCGCGACTGTCCTCGACGTCGAAGGCGTGAAGGCACTCGCAACGATGCCGTCGCTCGATGAACTGCGCGCGAAGCTCGTGGGTCTGTTGGTGGCACCTGCCACCAAGCTCGCGACGATCACGCAGGCACCGGCGGCGCAGATTGCGCGCGTCCTTTCGGCCTACGCGGAGAAGGAAGCAGCCTGATTTTCGGGCATTTCGTTTTGAACCAACATTGATGGGGCCGATTGCCCCGAAATCGGAGAATGAACATGGCAGACCTGAACGCGCTGGTAGAAAGCCTGAGCGCATTGACCGTCCTCGAAGCCGCAGAGCTGTCGAAGATGCTGGAAGAAAAGTGGGGCGTTTCGGCCGCCGCAGCCGTTGCCGTTGCCGGCCCGGCCGCTGGTGGTGGCGCCGCTGCTCCGGCTGCTGAAGAGCAGACCGAATTCGACGTCATCCTGACCGGCGACGGCGGCAAGAAGATCAACGTCATCAAGGAAGTCCGCGCGATCACCTCGCTCGGCCTGACCGAAGCCAAGACGCTGGTTGAGTCGGCGCCCAAGGCCGTCAAGGAAGGCGTGTCGAAGGACGAAGCCGCCAAGCTGAAGGCGCAGCTCGAAGCCGCCGGCGCGACCGTCGAAATCAAGTAAGCAGCGCTTGCCCCGGCCCAAAGCCGGGGTGCGCAACGCCAATCAGGGCTGCGCCCGGCAACGGGGGCGGCCCTTTTTGCGTGCGTCTGAAGTGACTCACGCACGATTGCGCCCAAATCACGGGCCAATCGCGACTTGGCGCCGCCGACCGGGCGAGCTAAAGCAATGCCATGATGGGTGAGGCCAACAAGTCCGACCAGTCACCACGACGTCGGCGCTGATCGCTGGCGCCGGACCTGAGACCGCGACCAATGGATCGGACAGCGCAATTCTGGGAACTCGGCTGGTGTCAGGTCAACGACCTGCTAGACGCCAAGCAATTGCTGCTGGCGCAAAAGGCGATTGAGGCGTCGCGCCGCAACGGACTGATGCACCTCGGGACCCATAAGGTCGATCTGGGCACGCTCAACGAATATGCGCCGACCGTGGGCCAGGTTTTGCTTGGCCATCTGCTGCCGTTTCTGGAAAAGCTCGTCGCACGACCGTTGCTCCCCGGCTATTCCTATTGGCGGATTTACGAAACTAGCCACCAGTTGCCACGCCATCTCGACCGCTATGTTTGCGAAATCAGCGTGACGATGACGCTGGCCAGTGATCCCATCGCGAGCGACTGGCCGATGAAGTTTACGGACTTAACGGGCACAAATCAGGCCGTGTCGCTCCCGCCCGGCGCGGCGGTGGTCTATCAGGGCTGTCGCGTGCCGCATGAGTTTGAGCCGTTCGGCGGTCGCGAAAATCATCAGCTGATTCTGCATTATGTGTTGGCCGACGGCGAAAACGCCGAACGCGCGCCGGAGATTCTCGCACTTTGGGCGCAGCCTGGCTGAATCGCCTGCGGCGGTGCAGCGCGCGCCCGTGTGAGGTCCACCGTTCAGGGCGCCCCCGCTGGCGAGCGGCGCCAGCGTCGTCTATACCATGCTCCAATGAGCGGCGACGGGCTTGGTGCCTGCAATTGCCGTGTGGGGAGTGGTGTCCATGCTGATCGATCGTCTGCCGCCCGTCGTGTCGTCGCTCCGGCCGAGCAACCATCCCTATCTCAACGGCGCCTGGACGCCGCAGCATGAGGAAGTGACGGCAAGCGATCTCGACGTGATCGAAGGCGCGATTCCGACCGATATCGACGGCGTTTATCTCCGCAATACCGAGAACCAGCTTCACCAGCCGCTCGGCAAATATCACCCCTTTGATGGCGACGGCATGATCCACCAGATCAACTTTGCGGGCGGTCGCGCGAGCTACCGCAACCGCTGGGTGCGCACGCGCTGCTTTGCGGCCGAACAGGAAGCGGCTGAGTCGCTCTGGGGCGGGCTGATGGACAAGCCCGGCACGTCGAAGCGCCCCGGTTTCGGCGCCCACGGTAGCCTCAAGGATTCATCGAGCACCGACATCATCGTCCATGCCGGTAAGGCGCTGTCGACCTTTTATCAGTGCGGCGAGGGGTATCTGCTCGATCCCGAAACGCTCGAACCCTTGGGGGTCGCGCCGTGGGTGCCGCTCGACGGCATTTCAGCGCATCCGAAAGTCGATGAGCGTACTGGCGAGCTCCTGTTCTTCAATTATTCGAAGCACGCGCCGTATATGCACTACGGCGTCGTCGACCGCGACGGACGCCTCGCGCATTACATCCCGGTGCCGCTGCCGGGGCCGCGACTGCCGCACGACATGATCTTCAGCGAGCACTGGTCGATCGTCAACGACCTGCCGATGTTCTGGGATCAGGAATTGCTCGCGCGCGGCATTCATGCGGCGCGGCTTCACGAAGGTATCCCGAGCCGCTTCGCCCTGATCCCGCGCCACGGCCAGCCCGAAGAGATCCGCTGGTTTGAGGCTGAACCGACCTACATTCTCCATTTCCTCAACGCCTATGAGGAAGGCAACGAAGTGGTGATGGACGCCTATTTCCAGGACAATCCCCAGCCCGCCCCGCTGCCGAACGAGGACGGCTATGGCCATATGATGGCCTATGTCGACGAGCACAGCTTCCAGCCTAAACTCCACCGCTGGCGCTTCAATCTCGCTGACGGGACGACGCGTGAGGAACGGCTCGACGACCGCATCCTCGAATTCGGGATGATCAACCAGCAGCTGGCGGGCCGCAAGCACCGCTATGTCTATTCAACCACGACCAAGCCCGGCTGGTTCCTGTTCAACGGCTTCGTCAAACATGATCTGGAGACGGGCGAGAGCTGGTCGCTGATGCTTGAGGAAGGCCGATATGCCAGCGAAGCCCCCTTCGCGCCGCGCGTCGGGGCAACGGCAGAGGACGACGGCTATCTGGTGAGCTTCATCATCGACGAAAATCGTGGCACGAGCGAATGCGTGCTGATCGATGCGCGCGACATCGAAGCCGGCCCGGTGTGCCGAATCGCGCTGCCGCACAAGATTTCGAGCGGCACGCACAGCTGCTGGGCGGGTCGCGCGGCGTTGACGGCGGCTTGACATTATACCTAAATTGATATAGCCAAGGTCGGGATGATGAACGAAACCCCAGTTCACTGGGTAGGGTCATCAAAGAAGGATTTGCTCGCCTTCCCCGAGCCGGTCGTCTCAGCAATCGGTTATGCGCTTGGCGTTGCGCAGCTTGGCGGAAAACATCCGCATGCCAAGCCTTGGAAAGGCGAAGGTGGCGGCGTCTTCGAAGTCGTCGAGGATTATTCGGGCGACACCTATCGCGCGGTTTATGCCGTGCGCTTCGCTGGGGCGATCTATGTGCTGCATGCGTTTCAGAAGAAGTCGACCAAGGGCATCGCCACGGCAGCAACCGACATCGCGATGATCAAGGCGCGGTTGCGGCTCGCCCGTGAAGATTATGAAGGCAGGAAGAAGGCAAAATGACCGATACCCAGATCACCCATGGCACAGTGAATGTGTTCGCAGACCTTGGCTTGAGCGACCCGGCGGAACGGCAAACGAAAACGCGGCTTGCGTTCGCGCTCAACCGGATCATCAAAGACAGGGCGCTCAAGCAGCTCGATGCCGCCCGCCTGCTCGGCGTGCCGCAACCAAAGGTGTCGGCGCTCGTCAACTATCGGCTCGACGGCTTTTCGGTGGAAAAGCTGATGGACTTCATCGTTGCGCTGGGCCGCGACGTTGAAATCGTGGTCCGCGTGCCCCGAGGTGATGCGCCGGCACGCGTGATCGTATCGGAGGCGGCCTGACGCCGAGCTGCTACCCCTTCGGCCACCACGGCACAAAGCCGCTCGTCCGCCGGACATAGTCCTCATACCCCGGCTTCTTGCGCTTCAGCCGCCCTTCGATCGTCGGCACGCCGGACCATTTCATCAGCGTCCACGTCAGCAGCACCGGCCCCGGCAGTGCCCATAGGCCGGTGAAGCTCTCGGCGCCGATCAAATAAAGGCCCCACCAAGTGCAGGCATCGCCGAAGTAATTGGGGTGACGGGTGTAGCGCCACAGGCCGGTGGTCAGCACCTTGCCCTGATTGGCGGGATCGGCGCGGAAGCGCACGAGTTGCCAGTCGCCGATCGTCTCGAACGCAATGCCAACCACCGCGACCGCAGCGCCGACCATCCCCACCAAGCCGACGCTCGGCGCCGGATCGATCTGGCCGAGCTGCACCGGCAGACAGACGATGAACAGCAAAGGCGCCTGCGTCAGATACACCATCCGCGCCGATGCCTCGCCAAAGCCCCATCCCTTTGCCTCCTTGGCCTTGCCAAACATCGTCACATAGCGGCGATCGGGGCCGTGATGCCGCCAACGCCACAGCAGATAGCCGCCGAGCCGCACGCCCCACAGCGCGCACAGCCCGAGCAGCAGCGCTTTCCGCCCCGGGTCGCCCCCCGTTTGCACATAGCTTGCGGCCCCGAGCGCGACCATGCCGAGCGCCCACACGCTGTCGACCGGCGTCACGTCGCGCGTCTTGAGCGTGATCAGCCAAAGCGCAACGAACAGCAGCGCCAGCAGCAGCGCGTTGGTCGCGAGTAGCGCCAGCGCGGTCACGCGGCCTGCTCGACGATGAAGCTGACGGTCGTCGTGGTTGACCCGCCGATATTGAGCGTCTGCGCGCGCTTGGCGCCGTCGACCTGATAATCGCCCGCCTGATCGGTGACTTGCTTGAAGCTGTCGAGCAGCATCCGCACCCCCGTCGCCCCCACCGGATGCCCCGCGCCGATCAGCCCGCCCGAAGGATTGACCGGCAGGCTGCCGCCGCGATCGATGACACCCTCCTCGATCGCTTTCCACGCCTCACCGGGTTCGGTGATGCCGAGGTGATCGATCGCCATATATTCGGTCGCCGCGAAGCAATCATGCGTTTCGACCATGTCGATCTGCCCGAGGTCGGCGACGCCTGCCCGCGCGCGCGCATCCTCGATCGCGCGACGCACTTGTGGGAAGACGTAGCGCTGGCCCGCGCTCGCGGCGACCTTGCCGGCATAGCCGATCGGCGCCGTGCGATGTCCCCAACCGCTGATCCGTGCGAGTCGCTCGATCGGGATGCCGCGCTTCGCCGCATATTCTGCCGCGCACTTGGGCGAAGCGAGGAAGATCACCGCCGCACCGTCGGTCACCTGCCCGCAATCCATTTTGCGCGTGCGGCCTTCGATCACCGGATTGGCCTCGTCATCGGCGGTGAAGGCCTCGGGCGCGAAGCTGTAACCGCGCGTCTGGGCATTGGGATTGCGCCGGGCGTTGGCGAAGTTGATTTCCGAAATCCGCATCAGATGCGCATAGTCGAGCCCGTAACGCTGGTCATATTCCTCGGCGAGGTCCGAAAAGGCGCGTGGCCAGACGAAGGTCGCGTCCTGATATTCATGGTCCCGCCAGATCGCGGCGGCGAGATGCTCGGCCGCCGTCTGGCCCGGCACATTGCGCATCTGCTCGATGCCGACGACGCAAGCGAGGTCATAGCGCCCCGCTTCGATCTCAGCCGTCGCGGCGAGGACCGCAACGCTGCCCGACGCGCACGCCGCTTCGTGGCGCGACGTCGGCAAGCCGTCGAGCGCGGGCTCGACCTGCCCGAAGAAGCCGCCGAGCAGCCCCTGCCCCGCGAAAAGCTCGGCGGTAAAATTGCCAACATGGCCGGTGTCGATCTCTTGGGGGTCGAGCGCGGTCGCGGCCAAGCCGCTGTGCAGCACTTCGCCGAATGCATCGCTCAAATCCATCCCGCGCCGACTCCACACCGTCGCGAAATCGCTCTGCCATCCGCCCAGAATATAGACCATTTGTGCGCCCTCCCCGTTTTTTGCCGCACTGTCGCAAGTCAAGGGACCATGCGCAAGGATCGATGGCCCCGATTCGGACACCGAATCTCGCTCCGCTTTGGTTGAGATTACGGACCAAATATGCCTAGAGTCTGACATGGCGAATCCGAAACTCGACATGCTGACGGAGCGCGAGCGCGCATGCCTTCGTCTCGTTGCCCGCGGACACTCCTCAAAGGAGATCGGGGGAGAGCTCGGAATTTCTCACCACACTGTGGACCTTTATCTCAAGCGCGCGATCAAGGCATTGGAGGCAAGCGACCGACGCGACGCCGCGCGCCAGCTCGAGAACCACGAGTTATCGGGTAACCAAGGATTGGTTACCCAGCCACCGGAGCTTGCCGCGCCCCCCGCTCCACCCGTCATATCCTCTCCGATCCGGATGGAGTCGCCATCTGGGTTCGCGGTTCCCTTCTTCCGTATCGGGAGAGAGCATAATGATTTGACGGCCGTTCAGCGATTGGGATGGATCTGTGCGTTAGCGGTGTTCATCCTCTTCGTCGTCGCCAATTTCCTGAACGGGCTTGCCGCGCTTTACACCGTAACCTTGTAGCGCCGAACCTTTCAACAAGAACTTTAGCTCGCGACCGACTGTGTCGCGTGGAGGAAAGAATCATGACTTCTGCAAAGACAATTGCCGCTGTTCGTATCGCCCGGTCGCTGCCCCCCGCGGAGCGGGCCATGAACGAAGCGGCCATCAAGATGCTGGCCATGGGCACCGCTGTGCTCACGGCCCGGGCTGATGGGACTTTTCATCCGTTGGAAGGTCAGGCTGCCGTCGATTATGTTGGCGATGCGACGGCCAAGGTTTTTGGCGCGATGAAGGATATCCAGAACGCGCACGCGCACCTGCGCGCTGCGGCAATCCATCACCAAGTGCTGGGACAAGGCGACCTCTTCGACACGCCGCCGCATCTAGCGCCGAGTGGTATTGTTCGGGCGCCGGTACCGCTGGTCGCGGCAGCCTGATCTGGTCGTTTACCCCATGGATCAACGCTGCTGCGGTCACGATTGATGAGAGTAATCATATATCTCTCCCTTCTCGGGGTGTGCTGCCTCTACGCATACTTGCGCGGCGGTGCACCCGAGCGGTGGGGTGCGGCAGCGCTGGTCGCGGCAGTTATCATAACCCCGTTTGCACCCTCGTCAGGTAGCTTTCGTTTCCAGAACATCGAGTGGGGCGTCTTGGCCGTCGATACAACCTTGATGGTCGCAATCGCGATTATCGCCGTTCGCGCGCAACGCTTTTGGCCCATGTGGATGGCAGCAATCCTGATGGATACTGTCTTGACCCACCTGCTCAAGCTTTCGCCGAAGCTGTTGCCCTGGTCGTACGGGATCATGAGTGCCTCATGGAGCTACCCCATCCCGATCATCCTCGCAGTTGGCGCTTGGCGACATCACATGCGCAAGCAGCGTTACGGCGATGATCCGGCCTGGAACCAATAGCAAATTCCAAGGATTTTTTATGACCGAATTTCAGAAAATCCAGGGCACCCTCGCCGAAATTGAGGCGCTGGAAGCCGTGCTCGCCGATGCCCGGGCCCGTGTCCTTTCGCTGGACAAGCCCCGCGATATCGCCGCGCAAGTCTATACCGCCCGCCGCACGCGCGACGCGTGCTTCGGCGCGGACGCGATATTGTTCGGCGAACCCGCGTGGGACATGCTGCTCGAGCTTTACTCGGCGCAGGAAACCGGTCGCGAGACGTCGATCACCAGCGCCTGTTTCGCCGCGCAGGTGCCAAACACGACAGCACTGCGCCATCTCGGCAATCTTGAGGCGCATGGCCTGATCGTGCGGCGGAACGACCCCGAGGATCGCCGGCGCTCGGTCGTGCGCCTCAGCGAGGCCACGACCGAGATCATGCAGGACTGGCTGACCCGCTACAGCACCGTGTCATAGCGGACGCCGACTTCACTTCTTGCGCGGCTTGGTCCCGAGGCCAATTTTGAGCGCGAGGCTGCGACGCTGCTTGGCATAGTTTGGCGCAACCATCGGATAATCGGCTGGCAGCTTCCACTTGGCGCGATAGTCGGCCGGGGTCATCTTGTAGGACGTCATCAGGTGACGCTTCAGCATCTTGAGCTTTTTGCCGTCCTCAAGACACACAATGTAATCGGGCTTGATCGACAAGCGCACCGGGACCGCGGGTTCTTGTGCGGTCTCAGGCGCTGCCTGCGGCGTGCCGAGTCCGGTAAGCGCCTCATGGACCGACTGGATCAACCGCGGAAGGTCCGAAACCGAGGTAATGTTGTTGCTGACATGCGCGGTAACGATGTCGGCGGTCAGCGATACATAGGTGTCGTCCGAAATAACAGCTGCACTCATCTGGCCATTTCCCCTGTTCAGAATTGACATAGTCAATCCATATTGATCCGATTCGAATCAATAGCAAGGGCAGACGTGCGGCGGGATGCACCGCTATGGGGCTATCGAGCGAAGTGTTGACTATTCTGCCTGGCGACGGCTTGAAATAGCGGCGGTTTAATCTGTGCGTCGCCGACAGCTATCGTTATTCGGCGACCGGCAGCCACACCCGACTGGCCTGTGCCCCACCGCGCATCAGCGTGACCGTGGCCGGTTTAAAGTCCGCTTTGGTCGCAAAGAAGATGTTCGGGACATAAGTCTGCGGGTTGCGGTCATAGAGCGGGAACAGGCTCGACTGGACCTGTACCATGATGCGGTGGCCAGGCTGGAAGACATGGTTCACTACGGGCAGCCGGAATTTATACTCCTGCACCTTGCCGGCCGGGATCGCGCTCGGTTTGGCGAAACTCTCGCGGTAACGGCCCCGGAAGATGTCGAGACTGATCGCGAGCTGATAGCCGCCCATTTTTTCATTGCCCGCCACTTCATCGGGATAAACGTCGATGATCTTCACCACGAAGTCGCCGTCGGTGCCGGTCGTTTTGGCGAAGATATCGGCCATCGGCACGCCCGACACGCGGACCGGCTTGGTCAGCACTTCGGTCTG
>NZ_JAIEPC010000035.1 GCF_019749955.1 Sphingomonas sp. | reverse complement strand
CGCTGAAGGTCGGCGTGAAGGTCGTCGAAGGCGAGCGCACCCGCGTCCAGAATTACGAAGGCGTGTGCATCGCGCGCTCGAACAAGGGCATGGGCAGCAACTTCACCGTGCGGAAAATCAGCTTCGGCGAAGGCGTCGAGCGCGTCTTCCCGCTCTATTCGCCCAACATCGATTCGATCGAAGTCGTCCGCAAAGGCATCGTGCGGCGCGCGAAGCTCTATTATCTGCGCGGTCGTCGCGGCAAGTCGGCGCGTATCGCCGAGCGTCGCGATACCAAGGGCGAATAAGCTCTTCGTCAGAATTGCCGAACGGCCGTCCCGTACATCGGGGCGGCCGTTTTCGTTTGCGGCGTGGAGCGGCTTGGCTAGACAGCGCAGCATTCCAGCAACGCCGGAGCTGCAAATGGACGAACTCGATCTGATTGCTGATGCCGATGCTCGCGCCAATGCCTATCTGGGGGGCGTGGCGACCCAGCGCGTGTACCCCGATGCCGATGCGCTGGCGGCGCTGGTGAAGTTCGACGAAGCGCTCCCCGACCAAGGGCAAGACGCCGAGGCGACGCTCGCCCTGCTCGACGATATCGGCTCGCCCGCAACGGGGGTGTCGAACGGGCCGCGTTATTTCGGGTTCGTGATCGGCGCAGCCCTCCCGGCGGCGGCAGCGGCCGAGCGGCTGATGCTGGCGTGGGACCAGTGCGCATCATCGTTCGTCAACTCGCCGGTTGCCGCCACCGTCGAGGCAGTGGCCGCCCGCTGGGTGCTCGACATTCTCGATTTGCCACGTGGCAGCGCCGTTGGCTTTGGCACCAGCGCCACGGCCTGTACGATCGCCACGCTATCCGCGGCGCGGCAGAAACTGCTTGCGCGGGCGGGGTGGGATTTTGCGCAGGACGGGTTGATCGGTGCGCCCGAGATCAAGGTAATCGTGTCGGCGAGCGTCCACATCACCGTGCGCAAGGCGCTGCGGGTGCTGGGTTTCGGCATGGCGCGGCTGATCGTCGCGCCGGTGGATGGGCAGGGGCGGATCGACCCTGCGCAGTTCCCCGCGCTCGACGACCGCACGATCCTGTGCCTGCAGGCGGGCGAGGTGAATAGCGGCGCGTTCGATGATTTCGCGACGATCATCCCGCGCGCGAAAGCCGCTGGCGCGTGGGTGCACGTCGATGGCGCGTTTGGGCTATGGGCACGCGCCTCGTCGCGCCGCGCGCTGACCGAGGGTGTCGAGCTCGCCGATAGCTGGACCACCGACGGGCATAAATGGCTCAACACGCCCTATGACGGCGCAATGGCAATCTGCGCCGATGCCGATGCGCTGGCAGTCGCGATGAACAGCGATGCGACTTATGCGACCGCGTCGACGGATGCGCAGAAAAACCTGACGATGGAGTTTTCGCGCCGCGCGCGCGGGGTGCCGATCTGGGCGGCGCTGCGGTCGCTCGGGCGCGACGGGATCGCGGCAATGATCGACCGCCACTGCGACCAAGCCGCGCGGCTCGGGGAGCGACTGCTGGGCGGTGGGTTCGAGGTGCTTAACGATGTCGCGATCAATCAGGTGCTGGTGCGCGGGGGATCGGATGCGGCGACCGACGCGATCCGCGAGCGTGTTACGGCCAGCGGCTCGTTCTGGTTTGGCCCGACTGTGTGGCAGGGACGGCCTGCGTTCCGCCTCAGTGTTTCGTCATGGCGGACCGGAGATGCCGATATCGAGGCGCTGGCGGAGGCGCTGATTGCGGCGCGGGTCGCGGTCGAACGGTAATCAACACCACCTCGCTCCTCCCGTTGATGTCGAGCGAAGTCGAGACACGGTCGCTTCGCTTGGCGCCCCCCCCTCGACTTCGCTCGGGACGAACGGTGGGAAGGGGACGGGGCGGATTTTCAAGCCCCTTTACGCCAGCGCTTCACCCCGCAATAACGCGCCAGCTGCCGCCGTTCGTGCGCGCGAAAAATCGGGACTGGAGATGGCGTGTGATCAAGGCTTTGGGCGTCGCTGCATTGGCGGCTGGCATGCTGCTGACTTCGGGAGCACCCGCCATGGCCGCTGACACGCCGCAGAAGCTCACGCTCGAACGCCTGTTCGCCAGCCCCGACCTGTCGGGTTCGCAGCCGCGCGGGCTGAAGCTGTCGCCCGACGGCAGCCTGCTCACGTCGCTGCGCCCGCGCGCCGACGAGAAGGAGCGGTTTGATCTGTGGGCGCTCGACACCAAGACCGGTCGCGAATGGATGCTCGTTGACTCCAAGGCCATCGGCTCGGGCGCCGAACTTTCCGAAGCCGAAAAAATGCAACGCGAGCGTGCGCGGATCGGCGGGTCGCGGGGCATTGTTGCCTATGACTGGACGCCCGATGGCAAGGCGATCCTCGTGCCGCTCGACGGCGACCTGTTCCTCGCGCACCTCGACGGCAAGGTCGACCGGCTGACCAACAGCCCCGAGGGCGAGCTCAATCCCGTCGTCAGCCCCAGGGGCGGCTATGTCAGCTTCGTGCGCGAACAGAATCTTTTCGTCCAGCCGATTGGCGGCGCCGCGCCATGGATGGCGACCCAGAGCGGCAAAGGCACGGTCCATTGGGGCGAGGCTGAGTTCGTGGCGCAAGAGGAAATCGACCGCCGCACGGGCTATTGGTGGTCACCCGACGAAAAGCTGATCGCGGTCGAGAGGTTCGACGAAGCCACTGTTGGCATCGTCACGCGCGCCGCGATTGGCGCGGATGGCACCAAGGTGGTCGATCAACGTTATCCCGCCGCGGGCACGCCCAATGCGCTGGTCGAGCTTTACGTGATGAAGCCCGATGGCAGCGCCTCGGTAAAGGTCGATCTCGGCAGCAATCCCGATATCTACCTCGCCCGCGTCGACTGGACGCCCGACGGCAAGACCTTGCTCGTCCAGCGCCAGAGCCGCGACCAGAAGACGCTCGACATGCTGAGTGTCGACCCCGCCACGGGCAAGGCCAGCGTGCTGTTTACGGAGAAATCGGGCGACCGGAGCTGGCTCAACCTGACCGATGCGTATCAGCCACTGAAGGACGGGTCGCTGATTTGGCGCTCGGAGCGGACGGGCTTTGGCCATCTCTACCATTTCAAAGGTGGGCAGTGGACCGCGCTGACGAGCGGCAACTGGGTCGTCCAGGACATCGCCGGGATCGACGAAGCCAAGGGCCGCATCTTCTTTACCGGCAACAAGGACGGTGTCCTCGAAAAGCACCTCTACGCCGTCGATATTGCCAAGCCCGGCCAAGTCACGCGGCTGACCGAGGCGGGTTGGTGGAACGGCGCGACGATGGATGGCGCCGCGAGCCGGATCATCGTCGCGCGGTCGAACCCGACCCAGCCGACCCAGCTCTACCTCGCCGACGCGACCGGCAAGCGGCTGCGCTGGATTAACGAGAATGCGCTGAAGGAAGGGCACCCCTATTTCCCGTTCCTCGCGCAGCATCAGGAGCGCAAGTTCGGCACGATCAAGGCCGATGATGGCACCGAACTCTTCTGGGAAATGATCACGCCGAAGCTGGAGCCGGGCAAGACCTATCCCGTTTTCTTCCAGCATTATGGTGGCCCCGGCGCGCAGCAGGTAACGCATGCGTGGAATGGCGCGCTGCCGCAATATCTGGTGAGCCGCGGTTATATCTATTTCCAGATCGATAATCGTGGCTCGATCAATCGCGGCAAGGCGTTTGAGGATCATATCTATCACGCCATGGGCAGCGTCGAAGTCGCCGATCAGCTTGCGGGTGCGGGCTATCTCAAGACCTTGCCGTTCGTCGATGCGAAGCGGATCGCGATCAATGGCTGGTCCTATGGCGGCTATATGACGCTGAAAATGCTCGAAGCCGCACCGGGCGTGTTCGCGGCGGGGATTTCGGGCGCGCCGGTGACCAAGTGGGAGCTTTACGACACGCACTACACCGAGCGTTACCTCGGCGACCCGCGCACTGATCCGGCCAGCTATGCAAGCTCGGGCGCGCTGGCCGATAGCGCGAAGATCACCGATCCGCTGCTGCTGATCCACGGCATGTCCGACGACAATGTCGTCTTCACCAACTCGACCGCGTTCGCGGCCAGGATGCAGCACGAAGCGCGTCCGTTCGAAATGATGTTCTACCCCGGCCAGACCCACCGCGTCGGCGGCCCCGGCATCAGCGCGCACCTGTGGACGACGATCCTCGATTTCCTCGACCGGCGGATGCCTGCGAAGAAATAGCGCCTGATACTGGACAAAGCGGGCAGGGGGCCTAAGTCAGCGCCAACACAGCATCGGCAAGGGTAAAGAGATGAGCGGGTATCGGGTCGTGGTCGCAGGCGCGACGGGCAATGTCGGGCGCGAGATGCTCAACATCCTCGCCGAGCGCGAATTTCCGATCAGCGAGTTGGCGGTGGTCGCCTCATCGCGCAGCCAAGGCGACGAGATCGAGTTCGGTGACACTGGCAAGATGCTCAAGGTGCAGAATATCGAGCATTTCGACCCCGCCGGCTGGGACATGGCGTTGTTCGCGATCGGCAGCGAGGGATCGAAACTCCACGCGCCGCGCTTTGCCGCGGCTGGCTGCACCGTGATCGACAATGCCTCGCTCTACCGGATGGACCCCGATGTCCCGCTGATCGTGCCGGAAGTGAATCCACAGGCGATCGACGGCTATCAGCGGCGCAACATCATCGCCAATCCCAATTGCTCGACCGCGCAGATGGTCGTCGCGCTCAAGCCGCTACACGATTACGCCACGATCAAGCGCGTCGTCGTCTCGACCTATCAATCGGTATCGGGCGCGGGCAAGGCGGGGATGGATGAGCTGTTCGAACAGAGCCGCAACATCTTCGTCGGTGACTCGGCAGAAGCGCACAAGTTCACCAAG
The DNA here is from genome assembly GCF_019749955.1 of Sphingomonas sp. GTDB lineage: Bacteria > Pseudomonadota > Alphaproteobacteria > Sphingomonadales > Sphingomonadaceae > Sphingomonas. The sequence goes on along the minus strand of NZ_JAIEPC010000035.1, from coordinate 4,194 downwards.
CAGATCGCGTTCAACGTGATCCCGCACATCGACAGCTTCCTCGACGACGGCTTCACCAAGGAAGAGTGGAAGATGGTCGTCGAGACCAAGAAGATCCTCGACCCCAGGATCAAGGTCGTCGCCACATGCGTGCGCGTTCCGGTGTTCGTCGGCCATTCGGAAGCGATCACGATCGAATTCGAGAATGAGATTTCGGCCAAGAAGGCGCAGAGCATCCTGCGCGAGGCGCCGGGCGTGATGCTGGTCGATAAGCGCGAAGATGGCGGCTACGTCACCCCGGTCGAATGCGTCGGCGAGTACGCCACCTTCGTCAGCCGGGTGCGCGAGGACCCGACCGTCGACAATGGCCTGGTGCTGTGGTGCGTGAGCGACAACCTCCGCAAAGGCGCGGCGCTCAACGCGGTGCAGATCGCCGAGTTGCTCGGGCGGCGGCATTTGAAGAAGGCGGCGTAATCGCTTGGCGGGGTCGACGATCCCGCTGCTGACGATCTCGGGTCGATTCTACCGCGCGATCCTCGCCAGCCGCGTCGAAGGCGTGCTTGCCCCGCCGGGACCGGCGAGCGCGGGGCGCTATCACCGGCTCGGCCAGCCAGCCCTCTACCTGACCTGCGATCCCGAATGGGCCTATATCGCGGTGTCGGGTTACATGCGCGAGGATGGGTTGCCTCGGGTGATCGTGCCGCTTGAGCTGGGCGAGGCTACGGTGTTCGATCAGCGTGATGCGGCGGCATGCGTGGCGCTAGGCATCGACCGCGAGGACTCCAACGCGAACTGGCGTTTGTTACTCTCGGCCGGTCGCGAGCCGCCATCGTGGCATAATGCCGATGCCGCGCGGGCCATTGGCGCCGACGGCATCATCGATCGTTCGCGGCATATCCCGGACGGGTGGCACGTGACACTCTTCCGGTGGAACACCCCCGGCGCGCCGTCGGTAAGCGTTGCCGGAGACCCGATTCCCGCTATCCTGAGCAATAGCGATCAGCACTGGGGGTAGGATGAGCGAGTCGATCGAGACCGTTACTGGTGGCTGCCAGTGCGGGAGTATCCGGTACTCAGCACAGATAGAGAACCGCCAAGCCTATCTCTGCCACTGCCGGATGTGCCAGCGCGCGACGGGCGGGGTCGCGGCGGCCTTCATCGGCGTCCAGAAGGCGAGCGTTGCTTGGTCGACCGAGCCCGATTGGTATGCCTCCTCACCGATTGCGCAGCGCCCTTTTTGCGCAAGCTGCGGCACACCGCTCGGGTTCGCCTATCCTGACTCACCCAAGATGGACCTGACCGTCGGCAGCCTCGACGATCCCTCGGGCTTCGTGCCCGTCAGCCATTTTGGCGCCGAGACGATCAACGAAGCCTGGCTCGACACAAGCGCCTTGCCGCGCGATCGCGCCGACGACTATCCCTCGCTCGTCGCGCGCTGGGAAAAGGCGAAGAGTGAATGACCGACTTGCCACTGCACCGCTTCGCCAGCTTCGACGGCGCCGAGATCGTCTGGCGCGAGACCGGGGAGGGGCGCCCGGTGGTCATGCTCCACGGGTTTTTCTCGGACGCGCAGACCAACTGGATCAGATACGGCCACGCCGCCGCCATTGCCGCGCGCGGCTTTCGGGTGATCATGCCCGATCTGCGCGCGCATGGTGACAGTGCCAAGCCGAATGACGCCGCTGCTTATCCCCCCGATGTGCTCGCGACCGATAATCTCGCGCTGGTCGCGCATCTGGGTCTCACCGACTATGACTTGGTCGGTTATTCGCTCGGTGCACGCACGAGCTTGCGGATGCTGATCATGGGCGCGACACCGCGCCGCACGGTCATCTCCGGCATGGGCTATCAGGGCACGATCGATGCCCAGCGACGCGGCGACTTCTTCCGCCGGGTGCTGACCGAAATCGGCAGTTTTGAGCGTGGGACGCCCGAATGGTTTGCCGAGGCGTTTCTGAAGACCAGTGGGGGCGATCCCAAGGCGCTGGTCCATATCCTCGATACATTCGTGTCGAGCACCGATGTCGAGCTGGCCGCGCTCAGTCGGCCGATCCTGATCCTGTGCGGTGAGGATGATCAGGATAATGGCTCGGCACAGGAACTCGCCCAAGCCTTGCCCCAAGCGCGCTATCAGGCGATCCCCGGCAATCACATGAGCGCGGTGGCAAAACCCGACCTCGGCGGAGCGATTGCGGCTTATCTCGCCGCTTGACCCTGACGGCGCGGGCTGCTCACTGTCGCGCCAACAGACCATCAAGGGGATAGCCATGATCCGCCATTTCACCGCCGCATCGGCACTCGCCGTTGTGCTTGCCGCCAGCCCGGCGCTCGCCGCGCCCGCGCCGACGCTTGCCGATGTCGATGCCTTCCTCAAAACTGCTGAGACGAAGCTCGACGCAATGGTGCTTGAGGCGGGGCGGATCCAATGGATCAACGCGACCTACATCACCGACGATACCGATGCGCTCGCGGCGAAGAACAGCGCCGAACTCACGGAATATCAGGTCAAGCTCGCGCTCGATGCGGCCAAGCTGCAGAAGGTCGCGGGGCTGTCGCCCGACCAGAGGCGCAAGCTCGATCTGTTGCGCGGCGGCATCACGCTGCCGGCACCGACGACGGCGGGCGCTGCCGATACGCTCGCGACGCTGTCGACCAAAATGGCGTCAGCTTATGGCAAGGGGAAGGGGACGCTCGACGGCAAGCCGATCAATGGCAGCGACATCGAAGCCGCGATGGGCACGATCCGCGATCCCGCAAAGCTCCAGGAAATGTGGGTGAGCTGGCACGACAATGTCGGCGCGCCGCTGCGCGACGATTATGCGCGGGCGGCGGGCATCGCCAATCAGGGCGCGCGCGAGCTCGGCTATAAGGACGTCGGCGCGATGTGGCGCTCGGGCTATGACATGAGCCCCGAAGAGTTTGGCGCGCTGACCGACAAGCTGTGGAAGGATGTAGAGCCGCTCTACAAGGCGCTGCACACCTACACCCGCGCGAAGCTCAATGAAAAATATGGCGACATGGTGCAGCCCAAGACCGGGCCGATCCGCGCGGATCTGCTCGGCAATATGTGGGCGCAGGAATGGGGCGACATCTATGATCTGGTAGCGCCCAAGGGAGCGGGCGAGCTGGGTTTCGACATCGGTGCGCTGCTAGCGGCACGCGGTGACGATCCGGTCAAGATGGTACGAATCGGTGAGGGCTTCTATACCTCGCTCGGCCTTGCGCCGCTGCCCGAAACCTTCTGGACGCGCTCGCAGATCACCAAGCCCGCCGATCGGGAAGTCGTGTGCCATGCCTCGGCCTGGGATATCGACAATCAGGACGATCTGCGGATCAAGATGTGTACCAAGGTGAACAGCGGCGATTTCGTCACCATCCACCACGAACTCGGCCATAATTATTACCAGCGCGCGTACAAGGCGCAGCCGTTCCTCTACAAGAATGGCGCGAACGACGGCTTCCACGAGGCGATCGGCGATTTCGTCGCGCTGTCGATCACGCCGCAATATCTCGTCGACATCAAGCTGCTCGATCCCGCCAAGGTGCCGAGCGAGGACAAGGACATCGGCTTGCTGCTGCGGCAGGCGATGGACAAGGTCGCGTTCCTGCCGTTCGGGCTGCTCGTCGACAAATGGCGCTGGGGTGTGTTTTCGGGCGCGATCAAGACCAACGATTATCAGGCCGCGTGGAACGCGCTGCGGCTGCAATATCAGGGCATCGTCCCGCCGGTCGAGCGCGACGAGACCAAGTTCGATCCCGGCGCGAAATATCATATCCCGGCGCAGGTGCCCTACACCCGCTATTTCCTCGCGCGGCTGCTTCAGTTCCAATTCTACAAGGCGGCGTGCGATCAGGCCGGGTGGAAGGGGCCGCTCCACCGCTGCTCGTTCTTCGGCAACAAGGAGGTTGGCGCGAAGCTGAACGCGATGCTCGAACTCGGCCAGTCGAAGCCTTGGCCCGACGCCCTGGACGCTTTCACGGGTAGCCGCGACATTTCGGGTGCAGCAATGGCCGAATATTTCGCGCCGCTGAAGGCGTGGCTCGACGAGCAGAACAAAGGGAAGTCGAGCGGCTGGTGATCGCGCCGTTGCATCCGCCGCGCGCCCATGCTAGCGGCCCGCCCTTCCTCAGGCTGGTCGGAACCAGCCATTTATGGAGCTTACCCCGATGGCCAAGAAGAACATCCACCCCGAATATCACTTCATTACCGTCCAG
>NZ_JAIEPC010000067.1 GCF_019749955.1 Sphingomonas sp. | reverse complement strand
TAGAGGATGTTGTCGCGCACCGTCAGGTCGCTGCCCTCGACCAGTTCGACCCCGAGCTTGTCGGCGAGGAAGCTGTGCTCATAATAGGCCGAATTGTGGAAACCGGGGGTCAGCACCGCGACGGTGGGCTGGCCCGGGCAATGCTGCGGTGCAACCGAACGAAGCGTTGCGAGCAAGGTTTCGGGATAATCCTCGACCGGCGCGACGCGGTGCTTGTCGAACAATTCGGGCAACAGCCGCAGCATCACTTCGCGGTTTTCGAGCATGTAGGACACGCCCGACGGGGTGCGGGCATTGTCTTCGAGGACGTAGAATTGATCGGCGCCGGTCCGGACGATGTCGATCCCGGCGATGTGCGTGTAGACGCCGTGCGCGGGGCGCAGCGACATGGCGGCGAGGCAGAATTGCGGATTTTGCAGGATCAGCGCTTCGGGGATGATCCCGGCTTTCAGGATTTCGCGCGGGCCGTAAATGTCGTTGAGAAACGCGTTCAACGCCGCGACGCGCTGGATCAGCCCCGCTTCGAGCCGCGCCCATTCACGGCGCGACAGAATCCGCGGGACGATGTCGAAGGGGATCAGCCGCTCGCTGGCATCGGCATCGCCATAAACCGCAAAGGTGATCCCGATTCGGCGGAAGAACAGCTCGGCCTGCGCGCGGCGCGTCTGCAGGAAATCGGGCGGCGCCTTGTCGAGCCACTGGGCGATGAGCGCATAGGCATCGCGGATCGCCGATCCGTCGCCCTGCATCTCGTCGAACGCTGCTGTCACCAAACGCCTGTCTCCCGTGAGGGGAGTTTGCGCGCTGCAATGCACAAGCGCAAGGGTGAGAAACCGGCTTAACGCGAACTTAACGCGGGACGCCGGCGGCAAGCGCATCCTTCAGCCGCGGCCCCACGAAATCGAGGAAGGCGCGCAGCTTCAGTGGAATCATCGGCAGGCCGGGGTGGACCAGATGCACCGGCATCGGCGGCGGGGCATGCGTGGTGAGGATGGGCACGAGCGCGCCTGAGGTGATCGCTTCCGCTGCCTGATAGGACAGCAGGCGACCGACGCCGACTCCGGCACTGGCCGCAGCAATCACGGCATCAGCGGTATTGCCGGCAAAGCGCGGGGTGATCGCGACCGACCGCGCGCTGGCGTCGGCGCCGAATGGCCAGCTTCGCGCGGGCTGGAGCCCTTCAAACGCGATGCAGTCGTGCTCGGCCAGATCCTCGGGCGTCTGCGGCACCCCGCGTGCGGCGAGATAGGCGGGGCTGGCGCACACCACCCACCCCGCATCGCCGATCCGCCGCGCGACCAGACTCGAATCGGGGAGCCGCCCGATCCGGATCGCGACGTCGACGTGATTCTCGATCAGATCGACCACATAGTCGGCGGCGATAATTCGCACATTGACGCGGGGATAGGCCGCAAGAAAGTCGAGAACCACCGGCGTCAGATACGCCTTGCCGAAGCGCAGCGACGCGGTGACGAGCAAGTCGCCGCTGGGCGTTCGATACTCCCCCGCCGCCGCGCGTTCGGCTTCGTCGAGATCGGCCATGACGCGTCGGGCGGCGGCGACAAAGCCTTCGCCCGCTTCGGTCAGCACGAGCTTGCGGCTGGTGCGGATGAGCAATTGCGTGCCGAGATGCGCCTCCAGCTCCGACACCTTCCGGCTCACCGTTGGCAGCGGCATCCCCAGCTGGCGCGACGCCGCCGACAGGCTGCCGCCGTCGATTGCCGCCAGCAAGGTGCGCATCGCGTCGAACCGGTCCATCTCAATATTCCATTTTACGGAAGCTATCGTACCGATATTACTATCTGCTGCACAAAGTTGGAAGCTTCTAATTGGGTGTCACGGGCCAAGCACGGTCCGATCCAACCCGGAGGCTTTCATGACCATGCGATTCAAGACCGTCGATGTCGACGGCACCGAGATTTTCTACCGCGAAGCCGGCGACGCTGCGCGTCCGACGCTGCTGCTGCTCCACGGCTTTCCGACGTCGAGCCACATGTTCCGCGATCTGATCCCCGAGCTCGCCGACGCCTATCATATCGTCGCCCCCGATCTGCCCGGCTTCGGCCAGTCGGCGATGGCCCCGCGTGATCAGTACGCCTACACCTTCGATAACATCGCCAACACGATCGATCGCTTCACCGAAGTGCTCGGCCTCGCCAGCTTCGCGGTCTACATCTTCGATTACGGCGCGCCGGTCGGCCTGCGCATCGCCGCCAAGCATCCTGAGCGCGTCACCGCGATCATCACGCAGAACGGCAATGCCTATCTCGAAGGCGTGTCGGAAGCGTTCAACCCGGTGCAGGCCTATTGGGCGAACCCGACCGACGAGAACCGCAATGCGCTCCGCGGTTTCCTCGCCCCTGAGACGACGCTGTTCCAATATACCCACGGCGCCGATGTGTCGCTGGTGTCGCCCGATGGGCGCAATCTCGACGACTTCTACCTCGCACGGCCGGGCAATGACGACATCCAGCTCGACCTGTTGCTCGATTATGCCTCGAACGTCGCGGCTTATGACAGTTTTCAGGCGTACTTCCGCGATCACCAGCCGCCGTTGCTTGCCTTGTGGGGCCAGAACGATCCGTTCTTCATCCCGCCCGGCGCCGAAGCCTTCAAGCGCGACCTGCCGAACGCCGATGTGCGCTTCTTCGACACCGGCCATTTCGCGCTCGAAACCCACGCCCGTGAAATCGGCGCGGCGATGCGCGAGTTCCTGAGCCAGCACCTGGGCTGATCGCCCGCCACGCGCTCCCCGGGGTGTCGCTGCAAGCGTCCACCGGGGAGTTCCCGAGTTTGCCACAAGGACATGATGCCATGACCAAGCTGCTCTACATCAATGCCTCGCCGCGCGCGGAATCGCGTTCGGCGGCCGTTGCCCACGCCTATATCGATGCCGCCATTGCCGCGACGCCGGGGCTGGAAATCGACACGATCAAGCTGTGGGACGAACCGCTCCCGGCGTTCGACGGCGACCGCGCCAATGCCAAACTCGCGATCATCACCGGCCAGGACCATAACGACGGCCAGAAGACGGCGTGGGACGAAATCACGTCGATCGCCCAGCGCTTTATCGCTGCCGATACCTATGTGTTCGCGGTGCCGATGTGGAACGGCGGCATCCCTTACCGCCTGAAACAATATATCGACATCATCCACCAGCCGGGCCTGTTGTTCGGCCTCGACCCCGCGACCGGCTATTTCGGCTTGCTCACGGGCAAGCGCGCGGTGCTCGTCTACACCAGCGGCGCGTTCAGCCCGGCGGCGCCGTCGCCCGCTTACGGGATCGATCATCAGTCGACCTATATGCGCGCGTGGCTCAACCAGGCGGGCGTCAGCGACATCGCCGAGATACGCTACCAGCCGACCCTGCTCGATCCCGACAGCGAGGCCGCGTTCGAGCGTGCCAAGCAAGCTGCTGCCGCGCTGGCCGCCTAAACCCGCTCCCCCGCCCGCGCGCTGTCCCCCCTGGCGCGCGGGCACCCCGACCAATCCTTCAAAGGAGACTTGCCATGATCAAGACCTATCTGATTACCGGTGCCAGCGACGGCATCGGCTATGAAATCGCCCGCCTTGCTGCTTCCGAAGGCGCCGCAATCATCATGACCGCGCGCGACGAAACCCGGCTGCGCGCCGCTGCCGACAGCCTCGACGCGGTGATCGCGCCCGAAATCGCCGCCTTTGACCTTGCCGATCCGGTCGCGCTCGAAGCGTTCCTCGCTGATCTCGACGCGCGCGGCATCATGCCCGATGTCGTCGTCAACAATGCCGGCCACGGCGCGTCGGGCAGTTTCGTCGATACCGACTGGGCCAAGCTCGATGTGATGTTGCGGCTCAATATGAACGCGCTCGCCCGCATCAGCCACTGGGCGGCGCGCGGCATGAAGGTGCGCGGCGCGGGCTCGATCGTCAATCTGTCCGCCGCCGTTGCGACGCGCCCGACGCCCTATTTCGGTGCCTATGCTGCGTCGAAAGCCTTCGTCACCAACCTGAGCATCGCGCTGGACAGCGAGCTGCGTGCGCACGGCGTGTCGGTGTCGGCGATCCATCCGCCCGCAGTCCGCACCAGCTTCGGCACCGCCGCCAAGGCCGATCTGAAGACCACGCTCGTACACAAGCTCTTCCCGACTGTCGGGCCAAAGACGGTCGCCCGCGCGGTAATGAGCGCGGTGCGCCGTCGTCGCCGTTCGGTGATCATCGGGCCGGTTGCGGGCATCGTGATGGGCACCGCGCCGATCATGCCGCGCGGGATCGACCTCGCCTTCATGACCTTGCTGTTCAAGGGTCGCCGCGCGGCTGCCTGATCAATCCCTCGAAAGGAACTGCCATGACCAATCCTGTTGATCTCGTGCGCGCTTTTTACGCTGCCATTGCCCAGGGCGATGTCCCCGGCGTCGTCGCGCTGCTCCACCCCGATCTCGCCTGGACCGAGGCCGAGGGCTTTCCCTACTACAGCGGCACCTGGCACCAGCCGAGCGATGTCGTCGAAAAACTGCTCGTGCCGCTGATGCGCGACTGGGATGATTTCTCGGCGATCGCCGACGACTTCATCGTCGAGGGCAACCGCGTCGTCAGCATCGGTGCCTATGCCGGTGTCAGCAAGGCCACCGGCAAGCCGATGCGCGCGCCCTTCGCGCATGTCTGGCGCGTCGCCGACGGCAAGCTTCAGCGTTTCGACATGTACACCGACACCTTGCTCGTCGACCGCGCGCTCAGGGCATGAGCGGCCACTCAGGAGACTTTGACGTGCTTACCTCAGGCTATATCGATCGACCGGATTACCGCGTCGATCTGCTCCCGCGCACCAACCGCGTGGTCGCGCGGTTGGGCGACCGCGTGATCGCCGACAGCGACCGCGCGGTGGTGGTCGACGAACAGGGCCATGCTTTGGTGTGGTATTTCCACCCCGACGATGTGCGGCTCGACCTGCTCGCGCCGGTCGCGGGCAAGACCAGCTTCTGCCCGTTCAAGGGCGAAGCGACCTATTTCGCCGCGGCCGACGATGAGACCGCGACGCCGATCGGCTGGACCTATGCCCAGCCGTTGGTGCAGGTGGCAGCGCTTGGCGGCTATATCGCCTTCTATCAGGATCGGGTGGCGATCACGATTGCCGATTAGAGCATTCTAGGGCTGGCTTGAATCGCTGGCCGTCTGGCTACTCCTCCCCCGCCAGGGAGTGTCGGGTTGGATTGCCCCCGGCAATCCAAGCCCGTGCCGGGGGCACGGGCGACCCGACCCTGTGGCGCCGAAGGCGACGGAGGGGGAGGTCAGCGGCGCCCTTTCAGATTGAGCAGCGTGCTTCCTCCCCCTCCGTCAGCTCCGCTGACACCTCCCCCTGGCGGGGGAGGATTTGGATCGTGAAACAGGTCAGCATGAAAATGCGCTAGACCCTCAGCCTGTCCACCCTCCACCGTTCGTTTCGAGCGAAGTCGAGAAACAGGCCTCGGGCGACGCCATCCGTGTCTCGACTACGCTCGACACTAACGGGTCGGGGTGATCCCATCGAAAGTCCCCCCCCAAATCCCCTCAGATGCCCGGCTCGCTGTCCGTATCGTCCTCAGGCACCTCGGGTACCGCTTCGAACAGACGGACAGCAGCACGGAGCCGCTCGCGGCAAACCGAGCGCCCCAGCAGCGCCATCGACCCGAACAAGGGCAGCGAACGCCGCGATCCGGTGATTGCGACGAACAGTACCGGCGTCGTGTCGCGCGCCTTCATCCCGAGGTCGACCGACATTGCCTTCACCGCTTCGAACAGCGACGCCTCGGTCCATTCGGGCAGCTTCTCGACCAGCGCGAAAGTGGCGGCCAATATCTGCGAAACCTGTGCCTCGGTCAGCTTCTCGGTCGGGAAGCTTTCGCGCGTGATCGGCACGCTGCCGGTGAACAGGAAGCCCATCAGCGGCGCGAGATCGGCGAACTTGTCGATCCGCGTGCGCGCTGATTCAAGGCCCAACTGGAACTTGTCGTCCGCCGACGCCCAGCCGATCACGCGGTTCAGGAAATCCTCCGGCGTCAGCCGTTCGCGCAGCCAGCGAGCATTGAGCCAGTCGAGCTTGCCGATGTCGAACACCGCGCCGGCTTTCGACACCGATCCGATGTCGAAGCGCTCTATGAATTCGGCCTTGGTCATGATCTCTTCCTCGCCCTCGGCGGGGCGGACGAACAGCAGCCCGAGGAAATTGACCATCGCTTCAGGCAGATACCCTTGCGCCTGAAACCACGAGGTCGAAGTCGGGTTGCGCCGCTTCGACAGCTTCGAGCGATCGAGCGCGCGCATCAGCGGCAGATGGATGAAGTCGGGCGGGGTGAGGCCAAGATAGGTGTAGAGCAGGATGTGCTTGGGGGTCGACGCCATCCACTCCTCGCCGCGGATGACGTGGCTGATCTCCATTGCGGTATCGTCGACGACATTGGCGAGGTGATAGGTCGGCATCCCGTCCGACTTGACCAGCACCTGCATGTCGATGCTCGCCCAGGGCATCGACACGGCGCCGTAAACGCCGTCGGTGAAGTCGCAAGCACCGTGGCGCGGGACCTTCATCCGCAGCACATGCGGCTCGCCTTCGGCGACGCGGCGCTCGGCCTCGGCGGGGGGGAGGGTGAGGCAGTGGCCGTCATATTGCGGCGGGATGTTGGCCTTGCGCTGCGCCGCGCGCACGCTCTCGAGCCGCTCGGCCGAACAGAAGCAGCGAAAGGCATTGCCGTCGGCGAGCAGCTTGTCGGCATAGCCCGCGTAAATCGCCTTGCGCTCGCTCTGGCGATAGGGCGCGTGCGGGCCGCCCTTGTTGGGGCCTTCATCCCATTCGAGCCCCATCCAGGCGAACGCATCCATGATCTTGGCTTCGCTATCGGGGGTCGAGCGGCTCTGGTCGGTATCCTCGATCCGCAGGATGAACGTGCCGCCATGGCGACGCGCAAACGCCTCGTTGATCAGCGCGGTGTAGAGCGTGCCGACATGCGGCTCACCCGTTGGGGAGGGCGCGATACGAACGCGGACGGGACGGGACATAAGGGGGACTTTCGGGTGGAATGTGGGTTGCGCGTGCGGTTAGCGCAGATTGGGGGGATATGGCCACCCCGGAGCGGGAGTGCCAGCGTTGATCGAGAGCGGGCAGGGGTCAGTTGAATTCGGCGGCCCACGTCTTTGGGGCAGCGGACATTGCTAGCCCATGGCCTAAGCAGAATGGGGTGAATTTATAATACGCCGCTTCGGTATTGCATCTTCTGAAAGCGGGCCGTCCAAGAAGAAGGGCGGTCAACAGTCTAAAACCGCAGGCTTACGTAAACGCTTTTGAAATTCCACCAAGAGCTACTGCCAGAGCACTAACAGCAAGAACCGGACCTTTGTCATAACTTGCGATCCGTAAGACTAAAAATTCCGAAATTTTCATCAATACGGTTACAAATATTACTGTAATAATCCAATAAACAGAAATGAATACAATAGATATGATCAAAAATGTTTCCATCAAAATTGGTGCGCCCAATAATGTCGTAAGCAAGTGTATTACGATTGCGTTAATCTTGCCGCCAATCGCATATTCAAAAAGTTGTGCAAAACGGGCTTGATCAGCTGTTGCAGAGAAATTCGTATCAATAATAGAGAATAGAATACGAATTATCGGCCATTCGATAGCTACGAGTATGCCCATTGCTAAATAGCATAAAATGAGGGCAAGAAAAGATCTAATGAAATAATAACGAAGCTTTACGGGAGACGTGATCCAACTTATAATCCTTAAGTGAATAAATCTGAATAAAATGGGTGCTGTTAATAGTAAAATTAGAATCTCCAACCCAACTTGCCAAGTGTATAAGCGGGGCTGACCGAGCTGGAAGGAGATTCGCAAATGCTGACCGGTCCCTACCTGTACTAAAAATAGGGTAAGCATGATAATCATAGATCCTGCCGTCAGGCCCACTAAGATTTTTTGAAAGTACATACTTCGGACGACGTATATGAATCGACCGGTCCTCTGATAACTTAGCCATACCCAACATGTTTCAAAGACACTTTTTATCTTCGATTTTGTACCCTGGCTCAGCATCCAGTCGAGCATTCCGGATATAGCAGAAACGGCACCAGTGACGATCACTACCGATGAAGCAATGTTCGCGAGCTGGGACGCCATATTTTACCCGGTGTTAGATGAGATCGTACCCGACAGTAGCGTAAAGCGGGGGGACAAGCATAGTCGATTTACGTCTACAATTGGGCAGTGGCTGCCGCAATTCAGATACAGCCAGTCGCCACAAGCTCCCCCAACAGCGCGTTCACCCGCGTCTGCCATCCCGGTCCACTGCCGCGCAGGTGCTCCACAGTCGCTGCATCTAGCCGAATTTTGACCTCTACCTTCGGGGTCTCCAGCTTCGGACGCCCGCGCCGGGATGGCTTCAGGCCGGACAGGAAAGCAGCGTCCATCGGCGGATTGTCGTCATGAAGGACGGGGTTAAACTTGGTCTTCACCGATTTTATGTGCACCCAATAAATGAGCCGGTCAAGGAGCTCCCCCTACTCCACCAACCCCTCGATCGCTTCCGCCAGCTCGATATCGCGCTCGCTCAAGCCGCCTGCGTCGTGGGTCGTCAGCAAAATCTCCACGCGGTTCCACACGTTCGACCATTCGGGGTGGTGATCGGCCTTTTCGGCGAGCAGCGCGACGCGCGTCATGAAGCCGAAGGCCTCGACGAAATCGGCGAAAGTGAAGGTGCGGCGGATGCCGTCTCTCGCATCGTCATAGTCCCAGTCGGGCAGGCCATCGAGCGCTTCGGCGCGTTCGGCTTCGCTTAGGGCTTCGATCATTGCTGC
>NZ_JAIEPC010000055.1 GCF_019749955.1 Sphingomonas sp. | reverse complement strand
ATCGACAGCGACTGTTCGCTGCCCGACTGCGGCGTCATCTCAGCCGTCCGGTCGGTGATCGCGTCCCAATGCGCGGCGATGCCTTCGGGCGACAGCTCGTCGCCGGTCAGCAGCTTGCCTTGCGTCAGCGTGACATAGGCGGCCTGGAACACGCCAGCGCCTGCCCCAATGATCATGTTGGTCGGCGCGTCTTCGGAGACGAGGAACAGCGCAGCGGGCGCGACCTTTTCGGGGGCGAAGGCGGCAAAGGCTTCGGCCGGGAACAGATCTTCGGTCATGCGCGTCCCCGCCGTCGGCGCGATCGTGTTGACCTTGATATTGTTCTTGGCACCCTCGATCGCGAGCGTCTTGGTCAGGCCGGCGAGGCCGAGCTTGGCGGCGCCATAATTAGCCTGGCCGAAATTGCCGTAGAGCCCGGTCGACGAAGCGGTCATCAGGATGCGGCCGTAATTCTGGCCGCGCATCGTTTCCCACACCGCCTTGGTGCAGTTGGCCGAGCCGTTGAGGTGGACGTCGATCACGAATTTGAAATCACCGGGCTCCATCTTGGCGAAGCTCTTGTCGCGCAGGACGCCGGCATTGTTGATCAATATGTCGACGCGGCCCCATTTGGCCTTGGTCGCTTCGACCATCGCGACCATCTGGTCGTAATCGGTGACGCTGCCGCCGTTCGAGATGGCTTCGCCGCCCGCCGCGGTGATTTCCTCGACGACCTTCAGCGCGGCATCCGAATGGCCGGTGCCGTCGCGCGATCCGCCGAGATCGTTGACGACGACCTTCGCCCCGCGCCGCGCGAGCTCAAGCGCATAAGCGCGGCCTAAGCCGCCGCCCGCGCCGGTGACGATGGCGACGCGGTCGGTGTAGGAAATGGTCATGGCAAGCTCCCCAGAAATTGGTTCGGGGAGCTTCCTAGGCGATGATCGCGCGCGCGAAAAGCCGGGTCGGCGCTACTCTGTCGGCGCGGCTCAGGTCCCGGCGTCGAGCGCATAGCCCGCCGAGCGGACCGTGCGGATGATGTCGGGCTTGTCGCCGATGTTGATCGCTTTGCGTAAGCGCCGGATGTGGACATCGACGGTGCGGCTCTCGATGTCACTGTCATGCCCCCAAACGGCGTCGAGCAACCGCTCACGGCTGAACACCCAGCCGGGATGCTCGAGGAAATGCTTGAGCAGGCGGAATTCGGTCGGGCCAAGCGGCACGACTTCGCCGCCACGCCGCACCTTGTGGCCGACGGTATCCATTTCGATATCGGCGTAGATGAGCTGTTCGCCCGCCAGCGCGGGGCGCACCCGCCGCAGCACTGCGCCGACGCGGGCGACGAGTTCGCGCGGGCTGAACGGCTTGGTGACATAATCATCGGCGCCCGTTTCCAGCCCGCGCACGCGGTCTTCCTCTTCGCCGCGCGCGGTGAGCATGATGATCGGCACGTTCGCGGTTTCGGGCATGCGGCGCAGCCGACGGCAGACTTCGATGCCGCTCAACCCCTCGACCATCCAGTCGAGCAGGACGATGTCGGGCGTCGCTTCCTTGGCGAGCAGTAAGGCTTCCTCACCGTCGGGGGTCTGCTGGACATCGAAATCCTCGCGCTTGAAATGCCAAACGAGCAATTCGGCAAGGGCCGCATCGTCTTCCACCAGCAACATCTTGGCGCGTGCCATTGGTCTTCTCCGTCAGATGATCGAACGAGCGCCGCGTTCGCGCTCGCCCATGTGGACGCCGGTGGCTGCAAAATAGACCATCTCGGCGACGTTGGTCGCGTGGTCCCCCACGCGCTCCAGATTCTTGGCAATGAACAGCAGATGCGTCGCCTGGCCGATGCTCGCCGGATTTTCCATCATGTAGGTGACGAGCGCGCGGAACAGGCTGTTGTAGAAATCGTCGACGATACGATCGGTCTCGCTCACGCGGATCGCCGCTTCGGCATCGCGCGCGGCAAAGGCATCGAGCACGTCATGCACCATCCGGCACGCGAGATCGGCCATCGCGGGGAGGACCGAAAGCGGCTCAATGTCGCTGTGATCATCGACGGCGGCGACGCGGCGCGCGATATTCTTGGCATAATCGCCGATCCGCTCGACGACGCTCGCAATTTTAAGCGCGGCGACGACTTCGCGCAGATCGTCGGCGAGCGGCGCGCGCAGCGCGATGAGCTCGACCGCGAGCCGTTCGACTTCATGCTCAATTTCGTCGATCTGGCGATCGCCCGCGACGACGCGGTCGGCGGCGTCGAGGTCGTGCCGCTTGAGCGCTTCCATCGCCTGGATGATTGCTTGTTCGGCAAGCCCGCCCATCTGCGCGATCAACCCGCGCAGCCGCCCGATATCTTCGTCGAAAGCCTTAACTGTGTGATCAACCAATTGAATTCTCGATTCTGTTCCGATCAGCCGTAACGGCCGGTGATATAGTCTTTGGTGCGTTCCTGGCGCGGGTTGGTGAAAATGTCCGACGTCGCGCCGGTTTCGATTAACTGACCCAAATGGAAGAACGCCGTGCGCTGCGACACGCGCGCCGCCTGCTGCATGTTGTGGGTGACGATAACGATCGCGTAGCGGCCCTTCAGCTCGTGGATCAGCCCCTCGATCTTGGCGGTGGCGATCGGGTCGAGCGCGCTGCACGGCTCGTCCATCAGGATCACTTCGGGGTCGACGGCGATGGCGCGGGCGATACACAGCCGCTGCTGCTGACCGCCCGACAGCGCGGTGCCGCTGTCGCTGAGGCGGTCCTTGACTTCGTCCCACAGCCCTGCCCGGCGCAGCGACTGTTCGACGATCGCGTCCATCTGCGTGCGGCCCGAGGCGAGGCCGTGGATGCGCGGGCCATACGCCACATTTTCGTAGATCGTCTTGGGGAAGGGATTGGGCTTCTGGAACACCATCCCGACGCGCGCGCGCAACTGCACCACGTCCATGTCGGGCGCGTAGATATCCTCGCCATCGAGCCGGATATCGCCCTGCGTCCGGGCGATCGGAATCGTGTCGTTCATGCGGTTGAGCGTGCGCAGGAAGGTCGACTTGCCGCAGCCCGACGGGCCGATCAGCGCGGTCACCTGATCGAGTGGGATGTCGATCGACACGTCATTGATCGCCTGTTTGTCGCCGTAGAACACGTTGACGTGATGGGCGGTCATTTTGGGCGGGATGCCGTTGGCAGGAATAGGGCTCACCAGCGAGTCTCGAATTTGTTGCGCAGGTAAATGGCAAAGCCATTCATCGCGAGGAGGAAGACAAGGAGGACAATGATCGCCGCGCTCGTCTTTTCGACGAACCCGCGACTCACTTCGTCCGACCAGAGGAAAATCTGCACCGGCAGCACCGTCGCCGGATCGGTCAGCCGCGTCGGCGGCGTCGCGATGAAGGCGCGCATGCCGATCATCAGCAGCGGCGCCGTCTCGCCAAGCGCGCGGGCCATGCCGATGATCGTGCCCGTTAGAATGCCGGGCAGCGCGAGCGGCAGGACGTGGTGGAAGACGACTTGCACCGGGCTGGCGCCAATGCCGAGTGCCGCATCGCGGATCGACGGCGGGACGGCCTTGATCGCATTGCGTCCAGCAATGACGATCACCGGCATCGTCATCAGCGCCAATGTCATGCCGCCAACGAGCGACGCCGAGCGCGGCAGGTCGAACAGGTTCAGGAACACCGCGAGCCCAAGCAGGCCGAAAATGATCGACGGCACGGCGGCCAGATTGTTGATCGACACTTCGATCAGATCGGTCAGCCAGTTCCGCGGCGCATATTCCTCAAGGTAGAGCGCTGCGAGCACCCCGACCGGGAAGGCCAGCAGCAGCGTGACGAGCATCGTGAAGATCGACCCCTTCAGCGCGCCCCAGATGCCGACAATCGTCGGATCGCTCGAATCGGCCGACGTCAGGAAGGAGACGTTGAAGCTGGTGTGCAACTGGCCGCGCGCGGTGAGCCGCGCGACGATCGCTTCGGCTTCGGGTGTGCCTTTGCCCTTGGCGGCGATGTCGATGTCGCTGGCAGCAGGCACGGCAATCACCGTGCGCCCTTCGAGCAGGCGCGGATCGGCCTTCAGCCGGTCGCGCAGCATCAGCCAAGCACTGCGCGAGATCAGCTTTTCACCACCAGGACCAAAGGCAGCGACGGCGGCGCGCGTCATCGCATCCTCAAGCCCCGCGCCCGCCAGCGCGAGATCAGCGCCTTCGCCGTGCAGTCGCGCCGGATCGAGCGTCAGCCCGGCGCGCGCGAAATCGACGGGCACGTCGATGCGCGTCTGAACGAAGCCTTGGACGCCATTCATCAGCATCGTGAACAGCAGGAAAGCGAGGAAACCGGCCGAGCCGATAATGGCCGCCAGCCCGAGCAGCCGGAAGCGTCGCTCGGCGGCATAGCGGCGCTGGACGCGGCGCTGCATCGCCAGCGACCGCCATTCGGTCGGTGCGCGTTCGAACGCCGGGGCAGAGGCGGGCCGATCAGTCATAGGCTTCGCGGTACCGCTTCACGACGGTCAAGGCGATGATGTTGAGCAGCAGCGTGATGACGAACAACGTCAGCCCCAGCGCAAAGGCGGCAAGTGTTTTCGGGCTGTCGAATTCGGCTTCGCCGGTCAGCAGGTCGACGATCTGCTTGGTCACGGTGGTCGCGCTCGACAGCGGGTTGAGGCTGATCGTTGCGGCACCTGAGGCGGCCATGACGACGATCATCGTCTCACCGATCGCGCGGCTGACCGCGAGCAGCACGCCACCGACCACGCCGGGAAGGGCGGCGGGCAGCAGCACGCGGCTGATCGTCTCCGAGGTGGTGGCGCCCATTGCGAGCGAGCCGTCGCGCATCGACGCTGGCACCGCCGCGAGCGAATCATCGGCCATCGACGAGACGAACGGGATGATCATCACCCCCATCACCAGCCCCGCCGCAAGCGCGCTTTCGGAGCTGGCATATTTGATGCCGATCGAGACGGCCAGGTCGCGCACCGCAGGGGCCACGGTCAGCGCGGCGAAATAGCCATAGACGACGGTCGGCACGCCCGCGAGAATTTCGAGGATCGGCTTCATCCAGCGGCGCACGCCGGCGCTCGCATATTGCGTGAGGTAGATTGCGCTCATCAGCCCGAACGGGATCGCGACGAGCATCGCGATCACCGCGCCAATGAAAAACGTGCCCCAGAACAACGGCACCGCGCCGAGCGACGCCCCCGGATCGGCCGGGTCGATGACTTGCGGGCTCCAATGCGTGCCGAACAGGAAATCGCCGATCGGCACGAGCTGGAAGAAGCGCCACGATTCGACGATCAGCGACCCGACGATACCGATCGTCGTCAGGATCGCGATCAGCGACGCCGCCAGCAGCATGGCCATGATGACACGCTCGATCCGGGTGCGCGCGCCGAAGCCCGGTTTGATCCGCAGATAAGCGGTGATCCCGCCGACGATCGCGAACAGCAGCGCAATCGTCGCGCCGATCCAGCCATAGCGCGCGGTCGCTTCGCGATAGGCGGGCGCAAGCGCATTGGCGGCCGCGCTCGTGCCGTTGACGCCGTGACCCTCGGCGATCGATCGCGCCTGGCTGAGTATGGCGGCGCGTTCGAAGCCTGGCGGTGGCAGCGTTGCGGCCGCGGGCGCCTTCAGCACACGGTCGGTGACCAGCGCGGGGGTCGTGAACGCCCAGATGCTGAGGAACAACAGCGCCGGACCGACCACCCAGAGCGCAACATAGCCGCCATGATGCGACGGCAGCGAGCTGAACCGCCGCGTGGTGCCACGCCGAAACGCCACCGCCCGGACGCGCGCCGTCAACCAGCCGATCAGCCCAAGACCGGCAATGACAAACAGAAGCGCGAGGGTGGACAAGTCTTGGATCAGTTCTTTCTTGCCGGTCGGGGCGGCACATCCCGAACCCGGGAGGCCGCCCGCCGTCGATTATTTCAGGTCACGCCCGTCAAGCGTGGTGCCGTTGGCGATGACCGCAGCCGATGCATCGCGTACGGCCTGCGGTGCCGCGATCAGGCCGCGCTTCACCAGCGGACCATCGGGGTTCCACGCCTTCGAATAGGCCTCGACGAATTTGTCGAGCCCCGGAATGGCGCCCATATGCGCTTTCTTGACATAGATGTAGAGCGGGCGCGCACCAGGATAGGTACCCCCTGCAATCGTCTCATAGGTCGGCGCCACGCCGCTGAGCGGCACGCCCGTCAGCGTCGCCTTGTTTTCCTCAAGATAGCTGTAGCCGAAGATGCCCATGGCATTGGGGTTCGACTGAAGCTTCTGGACGATCAGATTGTCATTCTCGCCAGCATCGACATAGGGGCCGTCGCTGCGGATCGTGTGACATGCCTTTTTAAAGGCATTCTCGTCCTTCTTCTTCATCCCGATGCTGTCGGGATAAATCGCCTCGCAACCGCGTGCCATGATCAGCTCGGCGAGCGCATCGCGCGTGCCGCTGGTGGCAGGCGGGCCATAGACCTGGATCGGAATGGCTGGGAGCGCGGGGTTCACGTCCTTCCACGTCTTCGCCGTATTGGGTTGGCCGCGCGGCGTGGCGGCGAGCGCGAGATAGATGTCGGCGGGCGTCAGTGAGAGCTTGGGGCCGTTGGTCGCTTCGGCAAAGGCGATGCCGTCAACGCCGATCTGGATTTCCAGAATCCGGTCAACGTCATTGTCGCTGCACATCTTGAACTCAGCCGCCGTCATGCGTCGCGATGCGTTTTCGATATCGGGGTGGCGCGCGCCAACACCGGCGCAGAACTGCTTCATCCCGGCGCCGGTGCCATTCGCTTCGACCACTGGCGCTTTCGAGCCCGGATTGGCGTTGACGAACTGTTCGGCCACCAGCGTCGTGAACGGAAAAACGGTCGACGATCCGACGATCCTGATCTGGTCGCGCGATCCGGCGCCGCCGCCGTTCGCTTGGTCGGTACATGCTGAAATGATGCCGGTAAGTGTGAATGCCGTTGCAGCAATGAGTGCGGTCTTGAGACGCATCGATTGTCCTCCCTGTCGGTCCTCTGCCCGACGTGCGGCTATCACCCCGATGTACGTGCCTCTGTGACGGTAACGTGACTCTTTGATGACAACGACTCTTTGGTGGCGGTCGTGGGCGCGATTGCAGGCAGCAGGATCGACGCGACGGTACCCTTGCCAACGACGCTCGTGATGTCGAGTCGCCCGCGATGGCGTTCGATGATGTGTTTGACGATCGCCAGCCCAAGCCCGGTGCCGCCGAGCGCGCGGCTGCGACCGGCATCGACTCGGTAGAATCGCTCGGTCAGCCGCGGCAGATGCTCCGGCGCGACGCCATCCCCTTCATCGGCGACCGACAAGCGAATCATGCCGGTCTGGTCGCGGCGCAGCCGGGTGATGACCGGCGTGCCTGGTCGCCCATATTTCATCGCATTGCCGATCAGATTGTGCAGCACCTGGCTCAACTGCGCGCGATCACCCGCAACGGCGGGGACATTGCCGTCAATCTCGGCGATCAGATCCTCGCCGCGCTGGTCGAGCGTGTCGGCGAGTTCGGCATGCACCTCCTCAACCAGCACGGCAAGGTCGACCTCGGCGGCGGGCAGCCGATATTTCTCGGCCTCGATCCGCGACAGCGAAATCAGATCCTCGACCAGCCGCTGCATCCGCCGCGCTTCGTCGAACATGACTTTCAGGAAACGCGCGCGGACATCGGCATCGCCGCCCGCCTTTTCGTCCGACAGCGTTTCGACAAAGCCGAGAATCGAGGCAAGCGGCGTGCGCAGCTCGTGGCTGGCATTGGCGACAAAGTCGACGCGCATCCGCTCGGCCGCATAGCTGCCGGTCTGGTCGATCAGATGCACGACGCGGCGCCCATCGGACATGTTGGTGACGCGCATTTCCCAGCGCTGATCAAGCGTGCCGAGCCCGACGAGATTGATCGGCGCGCTCGGCGCGGGGCTGCGATTGGTTAGTCGGTCGGCTGCGGCCGGGTGGCGGATCGCCAGCCGCACATCCTCACCGATGATATGCCCGCCGAGCAGCGCGCGGGCGGGTTGATTGGCATGGGCAACGCGGCCACCGGCGACGATCAGGATCGGCTCGACGATCGCCTCGATCAGCTCATCGATGTTGACCGGAAGGCTGTCGTGGCGCGCTGCGGGCTCGATCGTGGGTGCCGGCGGCGCTGCCTCACCAGTGCCCGCCGCGACCAGTACCGCCGCAATCCCGCCGACGAGCACGATCAACGCGGCCTCGACATCGGGCTGGAGAAGCCAAGTTGCGATCACCACGATCGCGACGACGCCGATTCCGGCTAGCGTCCGAAGGCCAAAAGGATGCGGCATTAACCACTGCCTAGCGCAAAGTGGGACAGGCGGCGAGGGGGCGTCCGACCCAAATGCTTGCGCGCACTTCACGATTGTGAAAGGGCTTGGGTGCATGGAAAGTCGGCAATGAGCGAAAATTCCCCCGATAACGCGGCCCCGCAGGGCACCACGCGGCGGCGCGCGCTGATGCTCGGCGCGGCGAGCGCGACGGCGATTGTCTCGATCCGTCCGGCGCTGGCGCAGACGGCGGCATCGGTAACGGCGTGCGAAATTCCGGTGCCCGACGCGGGGCGCGCGGGGCAATATGTCGCTGCGGATGGCAAGCTGGTGCCGAGCGGGACCGTGGGCGCCTTTCCGCCCGCTGGCCGCCCCTTCAAGGCCGCCGATGTCAAGCGCGCGATGTCGGGCGGGCAATTGCCGGGCGTCGATGCCGATCGCAGCAACGCCTATAT
>NZ_JAIEPC010000082.1 GCF_019749955.1 Sphingomonas sp. | reverse complement strand
GATTATCCCGAGCGGCCCGAGCGGTTCGATGTCTGCTATCATCTGCTCAGCCTGACCCGGAACCACCGCATCCGCGTGCGCGTGACCACCGATGAGGTCCAGCCGGTGCCGTCGGTGACGGGGCTGTGGCCGGTCGCGGGTTGGCTCGAGCGCGAAGTGTACGACATGTACGGCGTGCTGTTCAGCGGCAACAGTGACCTGCGCCGCATCCTGACCGACTACGGCTTTCGCGGCCACCCGCAGCGCAAGGACTTTCCGCTCACCGGCTATGTCGAGCTGCGCTACTCCGAGGAATCGAAGCGCGTGGTGTATGAGCCCGTCAAGCTCTCGCAGGATTTCCGCACCTTCGACTTCACCTCGCCGTGGGAAGGGGCCGATTATGTCCTGCCCGGCGATGAAAAGGCCGAGCCGGAGGTCAAGAAATGAGCGAGACCGCGCCAGTGATCGACCCCGAAACGGGCGAAATCGCGATCGAGAATTACACGATCAATTTCGGGCCACAGCACCCGGCTGCGCACGGCGTGTTGCGGCTGGTGATGGAGCTTGACGGCGAGATCGTTGAGCGGCTCGACCCGCATATCGGCTTGCTCCACCGCGGCACCGAAAAGCTGATCGAGTACAAGACCTACCTCCAGGCGCTGCCCTATTTCGATCGGCTCGATTACTGCTCGCCGCTCTGCATGGAGCATAGCTATGTGCTCGCGATCGAGAAATTGCTCGATCTCGAAGTGCCGATCCGCGCGCAATATCTGCGCGTGCTGTTCGCCGAGCTGACGCGCATTTCGAACCACATGCTCAATCTCGCGAGCCATGTCATCGACGTCGGCGCGCTGACGCCGGGGCTGTGGATGTATGAAATCCGCGAGGATTGCCTCAATTTCTTCGAACGTGCCTCGGGCGCACGGATGCACGGCGCCTATTTCCGCCCCGGCGGGGTGCATCAGGACGTGCCGCTCAAGCTGCTGAGCGACATTGGCGATTGGCTCGACACGCGGCTGCCGCGCTTGTTCGAGGATGCGATCAGCCTTGTCGCCGACAACCGCATCTTCAAGCAGCGCAACGTCGACATCGCGCTGGTGAGCCGCGAAGACGCGATCAAATGGGGCTTTTCGGGGCCGATGATCCGCGCGGCGGGCATCCCTTGGGACCTGCGCAAGTCGCAGCCCTATGATGCCTATGCCAAGATGAATTTCGAGGTGCCGGTCGGCACGCGCGGCGATTGCTATGACCGGTTCATGGTCCGCGTCGAGGAAGTGCGCCAGTCGGCGAAAATCATCCGCCAGTGCATTGCCGAAATGCCCGACGGGCCGATCGCCAGCCTCGACCGCAAGGTGGTGCCGCCCAAGCGCGGCGAGATGAAGCAGTCGATGGAAGCGCTGATCCACCACTTCAAGCTCTATACCGAGGGCTTTCATGTGCCCGCCGGCGAAGTTTACGTCGCGACCGAAAGCCCCAAGGGCGAATTCGGCGTCTATCTGGTGAGCGACGGGACGAACAAGCCATACCGCTGCAAGATCCGGCCGACGGCGTTCTCGCATCTGCAGGCGATGGATTTCATGAGCCGGGGCCATATGCTGGCCGACACGACGGCGATCCTGGGCGCGCTGGATATTGTGTTCGGGGAGTGTGACCGGTGAAGGGCTGTGGCCCGATTGGACTTATCGCAATATCGGCGACGCTTCTCTATGGTGTCGCATTCAGTGACGGTGTTCAATTAGGCTACGGCTTTGCGATAATGATGTTTCTTTTTCCTTTTACGGCGATACTCGGTCAAGGTGAAGCTTTCAAAATCTTCGTAGTGACAATGTGGTGGTTGATTCCAGCGCTGCCGGGAATTCTCGGGTTGCTTATGTTGTTAAAGAAGTCGCCATCAGTATGACTGACACCCCCGCCACCCTCAATCTCGCCGACAAGCTCGCGCAGTTCGCGGATCACTGGAATCCGCGCATTGTCGGCAGCTACAACGGCAATGAAATCCGCGTCGCCAAAGTGCAGGGCGATTTCACCTGGCACGCGCATGCCGATACCGACGAGCTGTTCCTTGTCGTGTCGGGCGAGCTCGGCATCGAGTTCCGCGACGGCGTGCGGCGGTTGCAGGCGGGCGAGATGATCGTCGTGCCCAAGGGCACCGAGCACCGCCCCTTTGCCGAGGCCGAATGCCACATCCTCCTCCTCGACCGCGAGGGCGAGCCGAATACAGGCGTCAACCCGTCCGAGCTGACGCGTGCGACGCTGGAGCTGCTGTGATGGCCCGTGGATGCCCGCAGCGCCTCGATTTTATGCTATGGGAAAGCCTCAGCGAAGGAGCTTTGGCATGACCGAAAATGTCGAAAACCTGATTCTGGAACGGCTGCGCCGGATCGACGACCGGCTGACCAATATGGAAGATGATATGCAGATCGTGAAATCGCGCCTGTCCGCCGTTGACGAGCATTTGGGCGGAATTCTGATCAGTCTGTCAGGCCTCAACAATCGCATGGACAAGTTCGACGAGCGGCTGGCGCGCGTCGAGCGGCGCCTCGAACTGTCGGACGCGCGCTGAGCCGTGGCTGATACGATCCACATCCCCGACGAAGCTGAAACGCGCGCGCGCTGGGGCAGTTTCGCCTGGTCGCCTGAGAGCGCCGAGAAGGCCCGGACCATCCTGACGCGCTATCCCGCCGGGCGGCAGCAATCGGCGTCGATCCCGTTCCTCGATCTCGCCCAGCGGCAGGTGGGGGCGGAGACGCAGACGCAAGGCTGGCTGCCGGTGCCGGTGATCGAGTTCGTCGCGCGCGAACTCGGCATGCCCTATATGCGCGTGTACGAAGTCGCGAGCTTCTACACGATGTTCAATCTCGCCCCCGTCGGCCGCTATCATGTGCAGGTGTGCGGGACGACGCCGTGCCTGCTGGCGGGATCGGACGAGGTGATGAAGGCGTGCAAGAATCGCGGGCTGGTGAAGGGCAAGACCACCCCCGACGGCCTGTTCACCTTGACCGAAGTCGAGTGCTTGGGCGCGTGCGCCAATGCGCCGATGGTGCAGATCAACGACGACAATTTCGAAGATCTCGACTATGATCGCACCACAGCGATCCTCGACGCGCTGGCGCAAGGCGACACGCCGAAGCCCGGCTCGCAGATCGGTCGCCAGACGAGCTGCCCCGAAGGCGGCCCGACGTCGCTTCAGAAGATGGTGGCCGACAACCACGATTACCGGGGGGAATGGGCGTGACCGTTCAGGAGACTCGCTTCATCACCGAGATGCTGAAGGCGATCCGGTCGGACATCGGCGGGCTTTCCGACCGTGTCTTGAATGTCGAACTGCGCCAGACCGCCGTCGAGCGGCAACTCTTGGGCGTCAATACACATCTTGCCGCGCTGCAAAACGGAGTCGACGGGCTGTCGCGCGACATGCGCCGGGTGAAGCAGCGGCTCGAACTCGTGGATGGTGAAGCATGAACATCCTGATCGCGCTTGGCGTCGCACTGCTTGCCGTGTTCGTACTCGTTGCACTGGTGAAGCTCGCCTTCGGGCTGATCGTGCTGGCGGTGGTGCTGGGGCTCGCGGTTGCGGCCTATTTCTTCCTCGAAAAGCTGGTCGGGAAGGGACGCTGATGGCCGAAGACAAGTTCATCGTTGAAATGCTGCGGAGCATTCAGGCGGCGGTGTCGCAGACCAACCAACGGCTCGACAAGGTCGAATCGCACATGGGCAATCTCGAACGGCGGCAGACGGCATCGACCCATTTCGAACAATCGGTGCTGGCGCATCTCGCCGGGATTCATGAAAGCGTGGACGAATTGAAATCCGATATGCGGGCGGTGCGCGGCGAAATGCGCGACGTCCATAATCGCGTCGACAGGGTCGAGAACCGCTGATGCTCGCTGGAGTCTTTGAATGTTAGAGGATCGCGACCGCATCTTCACCAACGTCTATGGGTTCCAGCCTTGGAACCTCGACGCTGCGCGCAAGCGCGGTGACTGGGACAATACCAAGGCGCTGCTCGACATCGGGCAGGACGCGATCATCGATCGCATCAAGGCGAGCGGCCTGCGCGGGCGTGGCGGGGCGGGGTTCCCGACCGGCACCAAGTGGAGCTTCATGCCCAAGGAGCCCAAGCCCGCCTCTGATGGACTTGGGCGCCCCAATTTCCTCGTCATCAACGCCGATGAGTCCGAGCCGGGGAGCTGCAAGGACCGCGAGATCATCCGCCACGATCCGCACAAGCTGATCGAAGGCGCGTTGGTCGCGGGCTTCGCGATGCGCGCGCGGGCGGCGTACATCTACATTCGCGGCGAATATATCCGTGAGGCCGAGACGCTGTTCGCCGCCGTCGCCGAAGCCTACGCGGCGGGGCTCGTCGGCAAGAATGCCTGCGGGTCGGGCTATGACTTCGACGTGTTCGTCCATCGGGGCGCGGGCGCTTATATCTGCGGCGAAGAAACCGCGATGCTCGAAAGCCTGGAGGGCAAGAAGGGCCAGCCGCGGCTGAAGCCGCCCTTCCCGGCGGGCGCGGGGCTTTATGGCTGCCCGACCACGGTCAACAATGTCGAATCGATCGCGGTTTGCCCGACGATCCTGCGCCGTTCGCCCGAATGGTTCGCGAGCTTTGGCGCCGAGAACAACAAGGGCACCAAGCTGTTCCAGATCAGCGGCCATGTGAACAAGCCCTGCGTCGTCGAGGAAGCGATGAGCATCCCGTTTCGCGAGCTGATCGAAAAGCACTGCGGCGGCATTCGCGGCGGCTGGGACAATCTGCTCGCGGTGATCCCGGGTGGCTCGTCGGTGCCGTTGGTGCCGGCGGCGCAGATCATGGACTGCCCGATGGATTTCGACGGGCTGAAAAAGCTCGGCTCGGGCCTCGGCACGGCGGCGGTGATTGTGATGGACAAATCGACCGACATCGTCCGGGCGATTTCGCGGCTCAGCTATTTCTACAAGCACGAAAGCTGCGGCCAGTGCACGCCGTGCCGCGAAGGCACCGGCTGGATGTGGCGCGTGATGGAACGGCTGCGGACCGGCGATGCCGAAGTTTCCGAGATCGACACGCTCTACCAGGTGACCAAGCAGGTCGAGGGCCACACCATCTGCGCGCTGGGCGATGCAGCGGCGTGGCCGATCCAGGGCCTGCTGCGCCACTTCCGTCCCGAGGTCGAGCGGCGGATCGCCGAGCGCAAGGGGCTGACCCCGATGGCGGAGGCGGCGGAGTGAGGCCGGCCAGACAATCAAGCCTGCACTGTCTAGCGGCAGGCGCGCTGTTCCTCGGCGGTTGTTCGGAAGCGTGCGGCTGCAGCAACAACGCACGGGCGGTCCGTGACTGGGCCGGGTGCGCAACTTCGGCGATTGACCGCACGGGAAGCCGCAAGTTTGCCGATCACTATGTCGGTCGCCGGGTTCGGGGAGAGCCAACGTCCACCGCGCAAGAATTGCGTTGGCAGTACCTCGTCGGTGATATCGACAAGTCCTGCGGCACATTTGCTACCGCGCTCAAACGGGCGCAGCAGGCCCGGGCCAATGGCTACGTGGAGGATAATGCTGTGCAAGTGACTTCGGCAATCGAGGCGCTGTCACTCCACGGGTTGGGCGACTTGGGCAACCATTTGCAAGCCGTCTCCCCGCGCCGCACGGAGATGCACTGACATGCCTAAACTCAACGTCGAGCGGCGGATCGCCGAGCACAAGGGCGCAATGCCGATGGCGGAGGCGGCGGAATGACCATTACGCCAACTGAAGTGGTGGTTGTCGTGACCTTGGGCGTTGCGGTCTTTGTCTATCGGCTCTTCCGGCCGGCCCGCCCAACTGAACAACCTGGACCGCACAACAATTGGACTAGGAACGACAGAGACAGGGCGGGCTCCAGTTTCGATGAATGCGGCGCCGGTACGATGGGTGGCGACAGTGGGGGTCATTTCTAATGCCTAAACTCAAAGTCGACGGCGTCGAGATCGAAGTCCCCGCCGGTGCCACCGTGCTCCAGGCGTGCGAGCTGGCGGGGAAGGAGATTCCGCGCTTCTGCTATCACGAGCGGCTGAGCATTGCGGGCAATTGCCGCATGTGCCTCGTCGAAGTGAAGCCGGGGCCGCCCAAGCCGCAGGCCTCTTGTGCGCTCCCCGCAGCCGAGAACCAGGAAATCTTCACCAACTCGCCGATGGTCAAGAATGCGCGCGAAGGGGTCATGGAGTTTCTGCTCATCAACCACCCGCTCGATTGCCCGATCTGCGATCAGGGTGGCGAGTGCGATTTGCAGGATCAGTCGGTCGCTTATGGCCGGGGATCGAGCCGCTACAGCGAGAACAAGCGCGCGGTGACCGAGAAGTATATGGGGCCGGTCGTCAAGACGGTGATGACGCGCTGCATCCAGTGCACGCGCTGCGTCCGGTTTGCCGAGGAAGTCGCTGGCATCGAGGAAATCGGCGCGATCGGGCGCGGCGAGAGCATGCAGATCACCAGCTATCTCGAACATGCGGTCACCAGCGAGCTTTCGGGTAATGTCGTCGATCTCTGCCCCGTCGGGGCGCTGACGTCGAAGCCTTATGCCTTCGAAGCGCGGCCGTGGGAGCTCAAGAAGACGCTGACGATCGACGTGATGGACGCGGTCGGCACCAATATCCGGCTCGATTCGCGCGGGCGTCAGGTGCTGCGGTGCCTGCCGCGCATCAATGAAGACGTGAACGAGGAATGGGCGACCGACAAGACGCGCCACGCGGTCGATGGCCTGGTGCGCAAGCGACTCGACCGGCCATTCGTGCGGCGCGGCGGCAAGCTCGTCGAAGCGTCGTGGGACGAAGCCTTTGCGGCGATTGCGGCAGTGAATGCCGGTGCGAGCGTTGCTGCGATTGCGGGTGATCTGGTCGATTGCGAGACGATGTTTGCGGCCAAGGTGCTACTCGCGCAGGCCGGGTCTTCCTTGCTCGAAGGGCGGCAGACGGGGTTGGATTACGACGTCTCGTCGCTCGCCGCGCTCAATTTCAACACGACGATTGCGGGCACCGAACAGGCCGATGCGATCCTGCTGGTCGGGACGAACCTGCGTTGGGAAGCGCCGCTGGTGAACACGCGGGTGCGCAAAGCCATCAAGCGCGGGGCGAAGGTTTTTGCGATCGGGCCGGTGGTCGATTTGACCTACAAGGTTGAGTGGCTGGGTGATGATCTGGCCTTGCTCGGGAGCCTGCCTGAGGCGGCGACCGAGCTGTTCGGCAAGGCCGAGCGCCCGATGGTGATCGTCGGGGGTGCTGCACTCAAGAACGGGCTGGGCGGGGCGCTGGCGTTTGCCAAGCAGTATAATCTTGTGCGCGAAGGCTGGAACGGCTTCAACACGGTGCATATGGCGGCGGCGCGGATGGGCGGGCTGATGCTCGGCTATGCGCAAGGCAGCGGCATTGCCGACGTGGTCGCGGCCAAGCCTAGCCTCGTCTTCTTCCTCGGCGCCGATGAAGTCGATTTTTCGGCGTTCGGCGATAGCTTCAAAGTCTATATCGGCCATCACGGCGACAAGGGTGCGGCCCATGCCGATGTGATTCTGCCGGGCGCAAGCTATGCCGAGAAATCGGGGACCTGGGTTAATCTCGAAGGTCGCGTCCAGCGTGGCGAGCGCGCCGTGTTCCCGCCGGGCGACGCGCGCGAGGACTGGACGATCTTCCGGGCGCTGAGCGAGCGGCTGGGCAAGGCGCTGCCGTTCGACACGCTCGACCAGTTGCGCGCGGCGATGGCGGCGGAGGTACCGGCGCTCGGGATGTCGGGACTGGCGACGTTCGAGTGGAACCCGCCTGCGCTTGATACGAAGGCAGAAGGGGTAATCGCAGGCTATCCGATCAAGGATTTCTACCTGACCAATGCGATCTGCCGCGCGAGCCCGACGATGCAGCGCTGCTCGGCCGAGCTGATCCACGGCGAGACTTTCGCGGAGGCGGCGGAATGACCAGCTGGTTCACTTACCTCGGCATGTCCTTCGAAGGCGCGTGGTTCACCGCAACCTTGATCGACATCCTGCTCATCGCTTTTCCGGTGATGTTGATGGTCGCGCTGATCATCTATGCCGACCGCAAGATCTGGGCAGCGATGGCATTGCGGCGCGGGCCGAATGTCGTGGGACCCTTCGGCATCCTCCAGAGCTTTGCCGACGGGCTGAAAGTGTTCCTGCAGGAAACGATCATTCCGTCGGGGGCGAACAAGGGGCTGTTCCTGCTCGCGCCGATCGTGACCTTTACCGTCGCGCTGATCGTGTGGGCCGTAGTGCCGTTTCAGGCCGACCTGATCCTGGCCAACATCAATGTCGGGCTGCTCTACGTGCTCGCGGCGAGTTCGCTCGGGGTGTACGGGATCATCCTCGCGGGCTGGTCGTCGAATTCGAAATACCCGTTCTTCTCGGCGATCCGCGCGGCGGCACAGATGGTGTCTTACGAGGTCGCGATCGGTTTCGTGCTGATTTCGATCGTGTTGTGGGCGGGGACGTTCAATCTGGCGGGCATCGTCGAGGCGCAGAAGGGCACGATCTTCGGCTTCGTCAATGGCTTCGGTTTCAACCCGCTGCTGTTCCCGATGGCGGTGGTGTTCTTCATCTCGTCGCTGGCCGAGACGCAACGCGCGCCGTTCGACCTGACCGAGGCCGAGAGCGAGCTCGTCGCGGGCTATCAGACCGAATATTCG
>NZ_JAIEPC010000049.1 GCF_019749955.1 Sphingomonas sp. | reverse complement strand
TGCCGATCGCGCGCGGCTGGCGGCTGATGATCGTCGTGCTGCTGACGATCGCGTTCATCGCCGTTGTGGTGTTCATGACCGGCGTTCAGGTCGCCGATCAGTTTGCGCAACTGCGTGTGACGCTGGCCGTGCAGGCTGACCGGCTGATCGCCTGGGCCGCCGAACATGGCATGATGCCGGGGCGGGCCGATGTGAACGGGCTTGTCCAGCAAGCGATGGGATCGTTCGGGCGGCTGACGTCGTTCGTCGGGACGGCGGTTGGCGCCGCCGCGAGCCTGCTAATGGTCCTGGTGATCGGCCTGTTCGTGGCGATGGAGCCGCGGCTGTACGAACGCGGGCTCGAATGGCTGGTGCCGTCGGATATGCGTGCCGAATGGGCGATCACGATGGACCGGATGGCACACACGATGCGCCGCCTGCTGGCCGGGCGGCTGCTCGGGATGCTGGTCGAAGGCATTTTGATCTGGCTGATGCTGTGGTTTGGCGGCGTGCCGATGGCGCTGTTGCTGGGCATATTGGCGG
The DNA here is from genome assembly GCF_019749955.1 of Sphingomonas sp. Classification (GTDB taxonomy): domain Bacteria; phylum Pseudomonadota; class Alphaproteobacteria; order Sphingomonadales; family Sphingomonadaceae; genus Sphingomonas. The sequence continues at coordinate 7,934 of NZ_JAIEPC010000049.1, read as the reverse complement.
GGATGCTGGCGTTCATTCCCAACATCGGCGCGATCATCACCGGCGTGCTGATGGTTGCCGTGGGTTTCAGTGCGGGGGTCAACACCGGATACTGGGCGATCCTGACCTATTTCGTCGTGCAGAATTTCGACGGCTATGTTGTCATCCCGATGGTCGCCAAGCGCACCGTCGACATGCCCCCGGCGCTGACCCTGTCGTCGCAGATTCTGGCGAGCACCTTGTTCGGCGTGCTCGGGCTGGCGCTGGCTGATCCGATGGTCGCGATGATCAAGGTTGCGCTCGAACGCGGCTCCGAACGCGCGCTTGATGAAGAAGCGGCGGCGTGAAGCTGCGGCTGTTCGATTACTGGCGGTCGTCGGCGAGCTACCGCGTGCGGCTCGCGCTCGCGCTGAAGGGCGTCGCCTATGAACGGGTCGCCGTCAATCTGGTCGCCGCCGAGCAGCTCGATGCCGCGAACCGCGCGCGTAACCCGCAAGGACAAGTGCCGACGCTTGAAGTTGACGGCGTGCCGATCATCCAGAGCCTTGCGATCATCGACTGGATCGATGCGACCTACCCCAATCCTCGCCTGATCCCGACCGACCCATTTCAACGGGCCCGCGCGCTGGCGCAGGCGCTGGTGATTGCCGCTGACACCCACCCGATCGATAACATGCGCGTGCTCAAGCGGCTCGGCACGCAGTTCGGGGCCGATCAGGCGGCGAAGGACGACTGGTATCGCCACTGGATCGCGACCGGCTTTGCCGCGCTCGAAGCGATGGCTGGCGATAGGAAATTTCTGGGCGGCGACGCGCCGAACATCGCCGACCTGTGCCTGGTGCCGCAGATGTACAATGCGCGCCGCTTTGCGCTGCCGCTGGAGCCTTATCCCCGGCTGGTCGCGATCGATGCGGCGTTGGCGGCGATCCCGGCGCTGGGCGCGGCGCACCCTGATGCGGTGAAGCCCGCCGGTTGAAGCCGACACCCACCCACCCCAGATAGCGGCGCGCGGCACCCAATCGCTGCCGTTTTTGCGCCGCAAGTCTTGGGCATGGCGCGTTTTCGCCTGTTGAGGGCGTCGCCCGTCGAGGATCAAGCGTCGATGCCCGTGCCGATTGCCGAACCGATCACGGCAACAACGCCGCCCGATGCCATCATTGCGCCCGAGCCGCCGAGCCGCTGGTCGCTCGTCGCCGGGACGCTCATCACCTTGGCGATGCTGCTCGGCATATCGCGCGCATTGTTCGGCGGCGGGCTGGCCGGGCTGAGCGGCGCGATCCCCCGCGATCCGATGTTCTACCTGATGTCGGTCGCGTTGTATCTCACCGTGCCGCTGGGCGACTACATCATCTTCCGCCGTCTGTGGCAGATCCCGCCCGAGGGCTTCATCGCCCTCGTCAAAAAGGGCATCGCGAACGAAGTCGTGCTTGGGTATGCGGGCGAGGCCTATTTCTACGCCTGGGCGCGGTCACGAACGCGGATGGTTGCGGCGCCCTTTGGTGCGGTGAAGGATGTCAGCATCTTGTCGGCGGTTGCCGGTAATGCCGCCACCTTGCTGCTGGTGCTGCTGGCGCTGCCCTTCGCTTATGGCGCGCTGCCGCCCGCGATTGCGCACTCGGTCGGGATATCGGTGCTGGTGGTGATCGCCGCCTCGCTACCGTTCCTGATCTTTTCGAAGCGCGTCTTTTCGCTGCCGCGGTCGACGCTGTGGTGGGTGTTTGGCGTGCACAGCGCCAGGCTGCTGGGGGCGGCGCTGTTGATCGCGCTGGTGTGGCATTTCGGGCGGCCCGATGTGCCGATCGGCAGCCTGACGCTGCTGTCCGCTGGACGGATGCTCGTCGGGCGGCTGCCTTTGGTGCCGAACAAAGACCTTCTTTTCGCCAATTTTGCGATCCTGTTCGTAGGGCAAAGCGCCGGACTGTCGAGCCTGGTCGCGGTGACGGCGGCGTTCACGCTGCTCCTTCACCTGGTCCTGATCGTCGTGTTCGGCCTGTATTCGCTGGTTAGGAAAAACTGATGGTTCGTTTCGCGTTTGTCGCCCCGCTGTTGGCCTTGGGCTTGATGGCGGCGCCGCTGGAGGCGCGTGGCCACCCGACGATCGGCAGCGATGCTGGTGCGTGCGATGCCAATGACGGTCCCGCGATTCGCGCGACGATCACGGGGCTGAAGGACCGCACGGGTCGGCTGAAACTCGAACTCTATCCCGCGACCGCGACCGACTTCCTGCGCGACGACCGCGATCTGATCAAGGAAGGCAAGGTTTTCCGCCGTGTCTGGGTCGAAACGCCTGCCGCCGGGCCGGTCGAAATCTGCATCCGTGTGCCGCATGCCGGTGCCTATGGCCTGTTCTTCACGCACGACCGCGATGGCAAGAACAAGTTCAACTTCTGGACCGATGGCGGCGGGATCACGAGCAATACGCGCATCGGCGCGAGCAAGCCCAAGATCGGCGCATCGACGGTCGAAGCAGGGCCGGGGATCACCTCCATCACGATCAAGGCGCAATATCTGCGCGGCCTGAGCGGCCTGTCGCCGTCGAAGGAATAGCCTGCCGCGATGCGGATCGTCGACGTCAACGAATTCTACTCGCCGACCGGCGGCGGCGTGCGCACCTATGTCGACCGCAAAATGGCGGTGATGGCCGAAATGGGGCACGAGCTGATCGTGATTGCTCCCGGTCGTCGCGATTGGGTCGATGATCGCCCCGGCGGCCGGATCATTTACGTCAAGGCGCCGGGCATGCCGTTCGACGCCAATTACGGGCTGTTCTGGGATTCAGCGCCTGTGCATGCCTTGCTCGACGCGCTTGCACCCGATGTGGTCGAAGCGTCGTCGCCGTGGCGGCCGGCGTGGATCGTTGGCAAGTGGCACGGGGCTGCGCCGCGCGTGTTCTTCATGCACAACGACAATGTTGCTGCCTATCCAATGCGCTGGTTCGAACGCTTCGCCAGCCCGGAGCGGATCGAGCGCAGCTTTGCCTGGTATAGCCGCTATATGTCGCGCTTCCTCGCGCATTATGACGCGGTGCTGACCAATGGCCCTGCGCTCCAGAAGCGGCTGAACGCGCGCGGCGTGCGGGTCGATGCCGCGATGCCGCTGGGGATCGAGCGCGCGCATTTCTCGCCGGACTTGCGCGATGCGGGGCTGCGGGCCGAGCTACTGGCCGATTGCGGGCTGGGGCCGGACGCGCATCTGTTGCTCGGGATCGGGCGGCATCACCCCGAAAAGCGCTGGCCGTTGGTGATCGAAGCCGTCAAGCGCGCCAGCCGGTCACGACCGATTGGCCTCACGCTGATCGGTGACGGCTATGAACGCCGCCGGATCGAACGGCTGATTGCCGATGCGCCGTATATCCGGTTGCAAAAGCCGGTCTATGACCGCGCGCGGCTGGCCGCCATCATGGCAAGCAGCGATGCGCTGATCCACGCCTCCGAAGCCGAGCCGTTCGGGCTGGTTGCGTCCGAAGCGATGGCGTCGGGGCTGCCGCTGATCGTGCCCGACACTGGTGGTTGCGCCGAAGTCGCCGACCGCCACTGCGCCGAACTTTATCGCGCGCGCGATGCCGCGTCGGCGGCCGAGGCGATCGGGCGACTGTTCGATCGCGATGCCGCCTTGCTCCGGCGCGCTGCTATCGTCGCGGCGGCGCGGGTGCGCACCGATGTCGAGCATGTCCGCGATCTGATGGCCTATTACGAAGCGTTGGTCGCGCGGGGTCAGCGCGTGGCTGCGTGACGCGGGCTGCCGTGAGGCAAGCGCGCACTCAACCCCGTTAGTGTCGAGCGAAGTCGAGACAGGGGTGGTGTCGCCTGCGGCCTGTTTCTCGACTGCGCTCGAAACGAACGGGGTAGTGAAAAGTGATCAGTGACTAGCGCGGCGGCAGGTAGAGCGTCAGCCGCCCGCCGGGAAACTCGATCCGCCGCCAGTGACGGGCGCGGGCATAGGCGATAAGGGGGGCGTCGTCGCTGGCTTCACCCGCCGTCCATGCGCCTTCGCCGCCGACGAGGATCGCGTTGAGCGGCGCGGCGCCCTCGAGCCGATTGCGCGAGACGAGGTGGAAGCGGCGTTCGTGCGCGGCATCGAGCAGCGCGAGACTGCGGAAGTAGAAGGGCCCGGCCGCGAAGCGCGGGTCGATGTCGAGTCGCGCTGCAGGCAGCAACTGCGGCGACAAGGTTGCAACCGGCCCCGATCCGCCAGCAGCGATGAAGGCAGTCCGCAGCGCGGCGCCCTGATCGAGCGCGACCGCCATTGGCACCCCGCGCGTCGCCTTGATCACCGCCTCTACCGAGGGCGCCAGCCCGCCGATCGCGAAGATGACCGCTGCGATTCGTGCGCCGCGTCCCGGCGGCACGCGCTGCCACACCAGCGCCAGCCGGATGAACAGCGGCGGCAGGATCGGCAGCAGATATTGCCGCCACGTGGGTTCGGGGAGCAGCGCGGCGATCAACCCCGCAACGATCAGCACATCGAGCAGGCGCTCGATTCGCTCGCGGCCGGGGAAGCGGGCGGCGATCACCAGCGCCATCAGGGCCGGGCCGAGTGCGAGGAACTTGAGCGTGTCGAGCGCCTTGCCGGTGAGGCTCAGCTTGCCCGGCATGCCCTGCGCCAGATACCATTCGGCGGGGGCCTTGGCGGGGAAAGTGAAGACGCCGAAGATGAAGGCGTCGGGCGCCTGCGCATAGACCCAGGCGAGCCACAGCCCGACCGGCGCAGCGCCGAGCACGAGCAGGCCGGGGCGATGGCGACGATCAGCCAGCGCCCATACACCATAGGCCAGTGCCGGCAGCGCGAACGAGATTTTTGCCGCCGCCGCACCTGCCAGCAACAATCCGGTCAGCAGAGCTTCACTGCTGCTGCCCTGATCTTGCTGCCGCCGCACGATCAGCCAGAGCGCTCCGGCCAGCAACGCTCCCGGCAAGGCGTCGTTACGCGCGACGGCGCTGGTGAACAGGAAGATATCGCAGCACGCCATCAAGCCCACCGCCAGCCCCGCGCGTGGCGCATCGGCACCCGCCGCGCGCGCCGCACCGAAGCATGCCGCCAGCGTCAGTGCCCCCAACAGCGCATTGACCGCGCGCAAAACCGGCCACGCCCAAACCTCGGCCAGCGCGGCAACCGGCGCGAGCAGCATCGGCTGGAGCGGGGTCTGGAGATAGGCGAAGTCGCGATAGGGCAGGCCCCGCGCCGAGAGCAGCGCGGCGGCGACATATTGGCTTTCGTCGTGGTCAATCGGGCGCAGCATCGCGAGTGCGAGGAGCAGCGCGACGGCGGCCACCCCGACAAGGTAGCGCCCGCGATTGTCGATCGCCTTGACTGTCACGAACCAGCCATATCGAAGGAGCAGTAGCGCATCACATCACGCCGACAGGGGAAAGCCATGACCATCAGGATTGATCGCCGCTCGTTCATCATGACGGGCACGCTGGGCCTCGGCGCCTTCGCCGTCCCGGGCTTTGCCCAAAGCCCGACTGTGTCGGCCGCACGCGGGTTCACCCATGCGGTCGCCAGTGGCGAGCCGATGGCCGACTCGATGCTGCTGTGGACGCGCTATGTGCCCGTGGGCGGCGACACCGCCGAGTTGCGCGTCGACCTGTCGGAAACCCCCGACTTCGTCAAGGTCGCGGGATCGGGCGTGCAGATCACCGGGCCGTGGCGCGACTGGACCGCGAAGATTACGGTCGGGGGGCTGAAGCCTGCGACGGTCTATTACTACCGCTTCGTCGCGCCCGACGGCAGCTTCTCGCCCGTCGGGCGGACCAAGACGCTGCCGGCTGGACCAACGAAGTCGTTCAGGGCGGCGATCTTCTCCTGTTCGAACCTGCCGTTCGGCTATTTCAATGCCTATGCGCATGCGGCGGCGCGGAGCGACATCGACCTCGCCATCCATCTCGGCGACTATTTCTACGAATATCAGACTGGCGATTACCCGGCGGCGAAGGATGCCGTCCCCGGGCGCGTGCCCGAGCCTGCGACCGAATTGCTGCATATCGCCGATTATCGCCTCCGCTACGCCAGCTACCGCGCCGACCCCGATTTGCAGAAGCTGCACCAGTTGGTGCCGATGATCGTCCAGTGGGACGATCATGAATCGGCGAACGATAGCTGGGAAGGCGGCGCGCAGAACCACCAGAGCGAGGAAGGCGACTGGAACGCCCGCCGCGCCGCAGCGATTCAGGTGTATCGCGAATGGATGCCGATCTCCGACGAGCCATGGAAGGCTTATGACATCGGTACGCTCGCGACGCTGTTCCGCACCGAAACGCGGCTGCTCGGTCGCACCAAGCAGCCCGAGATCGCGCCGCTGTTCAAAAGCCTCAACATCCCCAAGGCGCTCGCCGAATTCCGCGACGGCAAATGGATGGACCCGGCAGCGACGATGATGGGGTCGCAGCAGGAGGATTGGCTGGCGCACGCCCTGCGCGCGTCGGTGAAGGCCGGGCAGCGCTGGCAGGTGGTCGGCTTCGGCACGATCATGGGGAATACGGTGATGCCCGAAGCGGCGGCGGGCTGGATCGCCCCCGACGCACCGCAGCGCTCGCGCAACTATGTGCTCGCGGGGATTGCGGCGGCCAAGGTCGGGCTGCCGCTTAATTACGATAGCTGGGGCGGCTACCCAGCGGCGCGCGCGCGGTTCCTGCGGACGGCGCAGGGCGCTGGCGCCAATCTGGTCGTGATCTCGGGCGACAGCCACAATGGCTGGGCCTATGATCTGAAGCAGGACGGCAAGGCGGCGGGGGTCGAGTTCGCCGGGCACGGCGTGACCTCGCCGGGCTATGAAAGCGCGATCGGTATCGATCCGAAAACGGTCGCGGCGGCGCTGGTGGGCGCCAATCCAGAGCTCAAATGGTCCGACACCTCGCGGCGCGGTTACATGGCGCTGACGATCACGCCCGAGCGGGTGAGCAACGACTGGATTTTCGTCGACACGATCAAGGCGAAGTCGGCGGCGGCGAGCGTGGGGCATACGGCGGTGGTGAGCCGGGGACGCAATGTGATGGCGTGATGGGATAACGCTGAGTCCAAGCCACCTGCCGTCACCCCGGCCTTGTGCCGGGGCCCACCGTGCCGCTGGCGAAACCGCTTGTGGGACGGTGGGCCCCGGCACAAGGCCGGGGTGACGTGTGGAGAATAAGGCTCAGCCGAACCGCGCCGCCGTGACGAAATAGTCGAGGCTCTCATCGTCGCTGATGGTGAAGCCCTTGAGCGGCGAGAAGCTCAACCCGCGCGTTTCAACCACCTCCAACCCGGCATCCTCGATCAGCGCGGTCAGTTCGTCGGGCTTCAGGAACTGGCCCCAGTCGTGGGTGCCGCGCGGGATTTGGCCGATCCCTTCGGCGAGCGTCACCAGCGCGAGCTGCGACAGCATCGTCCGGTTCGGCGTCGACAGGATCAGCAAGCCGCCGGGCGCCAGCGCCGCCGCCAGACCCGCGACGAAGGCGGCGGGATCGGTGACGTGCTCGATCACTTCGAGGCTGGTGACGAGATCGAAGGTCTCGCCCGCCAGATCCTCGACCGACCCCGTGCGGTAATCGATGTCGAGCCCCGAGAGCGCGGCGTGTGCCTTCGCCGCTTCGATATTCTCGGGCGCCGCGTCGAGCCCGGTAACGGTCGCGCCCAGCCGCGCCAAAGGCTCGCACAGCAGTCCGGCCCCGCACCCCACATCGAGCGCGCGCTTGCCCGCGAGCGGGGTGAAGCCGCTCGCATCCTCGCCCCAATGCGCATCGATCCGCTCGCGCAAATAGCCCAGCCGCACCGGATTGAGCCGGTGGAGCATCGCCGATGAGCCCTTCGGATTCCACCAATCGGCGGCAAGCTTGCCGAAATGCGCTGCCTCTTCCGGGTTGATCGTCGTATCGGTCATGCGCATCCCTGCCTTGAGCAAACTTGCCTTTGCGGCGCCCCGCCAGTAACAGCCCGCGCTTCAAAGCTCAAAGGACGCGTGTACCGTCGATGGCCCG
>NZ_JAIEPC010000107.1 GCF_019749955.1 Sphingomonas sp. | reverse complement strand
GCGGCGGCGACGCGCTTGGCGGCGTGCGCGGCGGCTTCGATCTCGTTCATATCCTTGGGTTGATCGCTCATCGGGCTACTCCTCTACTGTTTATGGGCATAAGCCACTCTGAACGCATCAGCAAAGCTCTTGAGCCGTCGCTCGGCAATCGCGGCACGCAAATCGGCCATCAGCGCCTGATAAAAGAACAAGTTATGCTCTGTCATCAGCATCGCGCCGAGGATTTCGCCGACGCGGACCAGATGGTGGAGATAGGCGCGGCTCCAGGTGCCGCACACAGGGCAAGCGCAGCTCGGGTCGATCGGCCCCTGATCCTCGGCGAATTTGGCGTTGCGGATATTGATCGGTCCGGCGCGAGTGAAGGCCTGGCCGGTGCGGCCGCTGCGCGTTGGCAACACGCAGTCGAACATGTCGATGCCGCGCTCGACCGCGCCGACGATGTCGTCGGGTTTGCCGACGCCCATCAGATAGCGCGGCTTGTCGGCGGGGAGTTGATCGGGCGCGAAATCGAGGCAGCCGAACATTGCTTCCTGCCCTTCGCCGACCGCGAGCCCGCCGACGGCATAGCCGTCGAAACCGATGTCGATCAGCGCCTGCGCCGATTCATGCCGCATCGTCTGATCGAGCGCGCCCTGCTGAATGCCGAAGATTGCCGCGCGTGTCGCATGCTCCCCGCCCGCGTCAAAAGCGTCGCGCGACCGCTTGGCCCAGCGCATCGACCGCGCCATCGCGGCATGCTGGACATCGCGCGTCGCCGTCGTCGGCACCAATTCGTCGAAGGCCATAATGATGTCCGAATCGAGCAACCGCTGGATTTCGATCGAGCGTTCAGGGCTGAGCGTATGGCGCGTGCCGTCGAGGTGGCTCTTGAATGTCACGCCCGCTTCCGAGCGCGTCGTCAGGTCAGCGAGGCTCATCACTTGATAGCCACCGCTGTCGGTCAGGATCGGGCGGTCCCAGCCCATGAAACCGTGCAAGCCGCCCAGCCGCGCCACCCGCTCGGCGCTCGGGCGCAGCATCAAGTGATAGGTGTTGCCGAGGATGATATCGGCGCCGCCCTTGCGCACATCCTGCGGCTTCATTGCCTTGACCGTGGCGGCGGTCCCCACCGGCATGAAGGCGGGCGTGCGGATCGTGCCGCGCTGCATGTCGATGCTGCCGGTGCGGGCTTTGCCGTCGGTGGCGGCAATGGTGAAGGCGAAGCGCGCGGTCATGCCGGCGCGCCGTGGAGCAGACAGGGATTGGCACCGTCGAGGTCGATCTGGATCGTCGCATGATCGACCCGGAAATCATGCCGCAGCCGGTGCGCGACATCGTGCAGGAACGTGTCGCCCGGATGTCCGCCGGGCATCACCAGCCGCACCGTCAGCGCGACTTCGGTGGTGCTGATCGGCCAGATATGCAGATCGTTGAGCCGATCAACGCCGTTCAGGCCCCGCAGCATCGCATCGACTGCCTTGGCATCGACCGATGTCGGCACGCCATCGAGCGCCATGTTCACCGAATCGCGCAGCAAACCCCAGGTCCCCCAAAGGATCACCGCGACCACGACCAAGCTGGTCGCGGGGTCGATCCACGCCCAGCCGGTCAGCAGCACCAGCCCCCCCGCGACCACCACGGCGGCCGACACGGCGGCGTCGCTCAGCATATGGAGATAGGCGGCGCGGACATTGATATCGCCGTGGCGCCCGCTCGCGAATAGCCAGGCGGTTGCGGCATTGACGGCGATGCCCACGGCGGCGACCGCCATCACGAGCCCGCCCGAGACATGCGGCGGCTCGGCAAAGCGGCGCGCGGCTTCCCAGGCGATGCCGCCGCACGCGAACAGCAGGAACAGGGCGTTGGCGAGTGCGGCCAGGATGGTCGTCTTGCGCAGCCCATAAGTGAAGCGCGGGGAGGTGGGGCGGCGGGCCAGCGCGGCTCCGCCCCAGGCGACGACCAGCCCGAGTACGTCGGACAGATTGTGCCCGGCGTCTGCCAGCAGCGCCACTGAGTCCGCCAGCAACCCGAACACCAATTCGACGCCGACAAAGCCGAGATTGAGCGCGACCCCGAGCGCGAACGCCCGCCCGAAATCGGTAGCGTCGCCGTGCCCATGCGCGTGCCCATGCGCGTGGCTGTGCCCGTTACTGTGCCCGTGCCCGTGATCATGGTGGTGATGGCCCTGGCCCATCGGCTCAGCTCGTCTGACCCAGCACCGCTGTCACCACGTCGCCGGGCGCCTCGAACGTCACGGCGGGCGCCAGCGCGGTCAGTGCATCGCGGCGGGCATAGCCCCACATCACCGCGCCCGCGTCGATGCCGACCTTGCGCGCGGCGGTGATGTCGCGCGTCTCGTCGCCGATTGACAGCACGTCAGCGGCGCCAAGCTTGGCGCGGCGCAGCACCCGGCGATAGCGCGGCGCTTTGCCGAACAGCGATGCGCCGCATTCGATCTGCTCGAAGCGCGCGACAATCTCGGGTCCCAGGATCGCGCGCGCATTGTCCTCCGCGTTCGACGTCACCAGCGCCAGGCGGACGCCCGCCGCCTGAAGCGCTTCGAGCATCGGCTCGACGCCCTCAAACAGCGCGATCTTGTGCGTCTCGCTCGCCAGCCTTTTGTGCAGGTGGCGCGCGATGATTGGCAGCTTCCAGCGCGGAATGCCGAGATAGCGGATCACTTCGCGCGTGGTGTGGCCGCGCAGGCTTTCGATCTCTTCCTGCGGCACCCGGCGGAAGCGAAAGCGTTCGGCGACGTCGTCGGCAATCGACAGGAACCAGTCGCCACTGTCCGCCAGCGTTCCGTCGAAATCGAAGATCGCCATTTTGTAGCGCGGGGATCCCGGCGTTGCGTCGCCGCCGGTCATTGGCGCGGTGGCCCGCCGCGCGGCCCGCGATCGCCCGGGCCGTTGCGGCCGCCGAGCCCGCGCGTGCCGTCGATCGTCAGCAATTCGCTGCGCACCAGCACCCCGTCCTTGTCGCGATCGAGCCGCGTGAAGGTCTTGTCGAGCTGCGCCTTCAGCTCGGCCAGCGTGATCCGGTCGTCGTTGTCGGTATCCGTGTCGAAAGGGCTCGGCAGGGCGTTACGATCGCCGAGCCAGCGTTCGGCCCAATCGGCGAACTGGATGTAACCGACCGATCCCTTGCCGTCCTTGTCGATGCTCGCGAAACTCTTCGCAGCGCAGGCGGCGAGCTCGGCGCGGGTGACGCGGGCATCGCCATCGGCATCGCAGGCGCCGATGAACACGGCGACCGGCTCGGCCATGATCGTCGCCGTCGGCGGCTGTTCCTTGGGCGGGCGCGACGCATCGGGCGACCCGCCGACCGGGACGCGCTGCCCCGCCGCCGGGGCGGCGATCAGCGCAAGCGCTGCAAATAGGGTCAAGCGCATCGTCAATCCTTCCGCGTCGGCAATAGCAGCGACGCATCGCCATAGCTGTAGAAGCGATAGCCGGAAAGCACGGCATGGGCATAGGCCGCCTGCATCACCTCCAGCCCCATCAGCGCCGACACGAGCATGAACAGGGTCGAGCGCGGCAAGTGAAAATTGGTGATCAGCCCGTCGATGCCCTTGAAGCGATAGCCGGGAGTGATGAAGATCGACGTGTCGCCTTCGAATGCGCGGACAATGCCGTCGTCGCCGCACGCGCTTTCGATCAGGCGGAGCGAAGTGGTGCCGACCGAGATCACCCGCCCGCCGTTGGCGCGGACGTTATTCATCCGGTCGGCTGTCGCTGGGTCGATGCGGCCCCATTCGGCGTGCATCTTGTGGTCGGTGGTGTCATCGGCCTTGACCGGCAGGAAAGTCCCGGCGCCGACGTGCAGCGTCAGCGTGGTATGGTCGATGCCCGCTGCTGACAGCGACTCCATGAGTGCGGGCGTGAAGTGCAACGCAGCCGTCGGTGCTGCCACAGCGCCTTTTTCGGCGGCGAACATCGTCTGGTAATCATCGGCGTCGCGCTCATCGATCGCGCGCTTGGCGGCGATATAGGGCGGCAGCGGCATGGTGCCTGCGCGTTCGAGCAACAGCTCGACCGGTTCATCGCCCGCGAAATCGAGCGCAAAACTGCCATCCTCGGCGCGGTCGGTGGCAGTGGCGATGACGCCTTGGCCGAAATCGATCGCATCGCCTGCGCGCAGCCGCCTGCCGTTGCGGACGAACGCCCGCCACCGCCGTGGGCCCTCGCGCTTGTGGAGCGTCGCACCGATCCTGGCATCGCCGCGTCGGCCTTCAAGTTGCGCCGGAATGACGCGGGTATCGTTGAAAACGAGCAGATCGCCGGGGCGCAGGCTGGCCGGCAGGTCGCGAACGCTGGCGTCGCGCAAAGCGTCGCCCTCGACCACGAGCATGCGTGCCGAATCGCGCGGGGAGGCCGGACGCAGTGCGATCCGGTCATTCGGCAATTCGAAATCGAACAGGTCGACTTTCACGCATCACTCCTCAGCAGCGCGCGCCCATGCGGCGGCGGGGCGGCCGGAGCAAGCGATTTTCAGGCGATTTGATTGAACTTTGCGAATGGCGGGCGCGGCGAGCGCGGGAAAATCGTCGCCGGATCGCCAATGCCGATGGTCGCGATGAAGTTCGATTTCACGTGCGGCGTCTCGGCGAAAAAGTCGGCGTCGACGGTGGCGTTGTTGAACCCCGACATCGGGCCGACGTCCCAGCCGAGGGCGCGCGCCGCGACGATGAAATAGGCGCCCTGCAGCGACGCATTGCGCATCGCCGATAGCTGGCGCAGCGGCAGATTGCCTTCGAACCAGCTTTTCGCATCGGCATGCGGGAAAAGTTCGGGCAGATATTCGTGGAAATCTTCGTCCATGCCGATCACGACGGCGGCGGGCGCGGCGCGGATTTTGGGGGCGTTCGCGCCACTCGCATGCGCGGCGAGCCGATCCTTGGCTTCGGTCGACAAGCACCAGACGAGCCGCGCGGGCATTTGGTTGGCCGAGGTCGGACCGAATTTCATCAGCTCCCAGACGGCCTCCGCGTCGGCTGCGGTGAACGGCGCGTCGGTATAGCCATTGGCGGTGCGTGCGGCGCGGAAAATCGTATCGAGCGCGGCGTCGGCCAGCTTCTCGCCCATGAATTTACCCCCAATCGATGGTTAGATGGCGCGGACTTCGGTCACTTCGGGCACATAATAGCGCAGCAATTGCTCGATGCCGTTCTTCAGCGTCGCCGCCGAACTGGGGCAGCCGGCGCAGGCGCCGTGCATGCTGAGGAACACCTTGCCCTTGTCGAACCCGCGGTACGCAATGTCGCCGCCGTCCCCCTGCACGGCAGGACGGATACGCGTCGCGATCAAATCCTGGATTTGTTCGATGATTTCGGCATCGGCGGGATCATCGGTCAGCTCATGCTCGCTCGGCACGCTGAAGTCGGCGGAGGCACCCGCGCGAAAAAGCGGCATATTGGCGCAGAAATGATCGAGCAGCACGGCGAGCACATCGGGCTTGAGCGCCGCCCAGTCGGTGCCCGGTGCCGCCGTGACCGATACGAAATTATAGCCGAAGAACACGCCGGTCACATCGCCCAAGCCGAATAGCGCGTCGGCGAGCGGCGATGCCTCGGCCGCTTCTGGTGTAGCGAAATCGCGCGTGCCGCTGTCCATGACGGTGCGACCCGGCAGGAATTTCAGCGTGGCGGGGTTGGGCGTTGTTTCGGTTTCGATCAGCATGACGTGCATGTGGGGGCGCTGGCGGGCGGTTCAACCCCGCGCCCGTCTTTGGAATCAGCCGTCGAGCTGCTTGATCGCGGCGTTCCAGCTTTGCAGATTCTCGCGCGCTTCCTGAACAAAGGCGGAGCGTCGCACAAAACCCAGAAACAGATCGGCGAACCACTTGCCCGGCTGGCGCAGCGGGCGTTCGAACTGGATCAGCAGCACCACGCGCGTGCCGCTCGTGTCGTTCCAAACTTCGTGGCGATAGGTGTCGTCGAACACCAAGGTCTCGCCCTCGGCCCATCGCACGATGCGGTCCTTGACGCGCATCCGTACGTCGCCGTCCTTGGGCACTACCAGCCCGAGATGGCAGGTGATCAGCCCCTTGGTCACGCCGCGATGGTCAGGGATATGCGTCCCCGGCGCGAGGATCGAAAAAAAGGCGCTGTTCAAGCCCGGAATCTGCGCAATCACGTCGGCCGTGCGCGGGCAGCGCGCCAGATTTTCCTCAATCGCATAGCCATAGCCGAACAGGAAGAATGACCGCCATTTGTCGACTTCGGCGATCGAGCGGTGATCGGGCGAGATCGTCGCGAGCGACGGCACTGCCTCACGGCGGACGGCAACCCGCTCGGCTTCTTCGCGAATCGCGTGCCAATTGTCGCGCAGGATCGCCGTCCAGGCGAAGTCGCGCACGTCGAGCACTGGCGTGTTGGGGACCAGCGAGGACGAGCCGATCAGCCGGTCGAAGAGGCCGCGCACAGCCTTGCCCAGCTTGATCGACAGCGGACGGTTGCGCTCGGCCACCATCGGGGCACCTGCGGCGGGCGCGCCGGAGATGACCGTCAAATCGGGCACCATGCCAGCCGGTGCCTCAGCGCCGGTCCAGCGCGGAGAGTCGCTTACTGGCCGCTTGGTTTCAACACCCATTGATCCGCCCTTTCCGTCGATCTGGCACCACGCCGTCGCCGTTTGTCGCACGGCCGGTCCCTCGGCCAATCATCATCGCTAGCGCCCGCTTGGGTCCAAATGATGGCAAAATCCGGCCCAATCATGCTTCGCCATTGTTGCGCTGAACGTGCGTCAGGCGACACATCGGTGGCTGGCGCTACCGCACGGCTATCGCTACACAATCGTGATGCATATCCCTTTGGCCCAGCGCCTTCGCTCGCTCCCGCTCTTCATCGCCTTGGCCCTGACGGTGCCCGCCATCGCATCAGATGTGGCGTCCTCGCCGCCGGTCAATAGCGCTGCACTGCAAAAAGTTTCGCAAGCGACTCAGTCAAAACAATCGAGTGCCGCGGCGTCCACGGAACCCGGCTGGCTCTACAAGGGCAGCGACATCACGCCCGATCCCGACTGGCGTTTCGGCACGTTGCCCAACGGCTTGCGCTATGCGATCCGCAAAAATGGTGTGCCGCCGGGCCAGGTCGCGGTGCGTATCCGGATCGAAGCCGGGTCGCTGTTCGAACGCGAGAGCGAGCGCGGCTTTGCCCATCTGATCGAACATCTGTCGTTTCGCAGCTCGGTCTATGTCGCCGACAGCGAAGCGAAGCGGATTTGGCAGCGGCTGGGGACGACGTTCGGCTCGGATACCAATGCGCAGACCGGGTTCACTGGCACCACCTACAAGCTCGACCTGCCCAGTGCGACCGAGCAAGGGCTCGACGAGAGCTTGCACATCTTGTCGGGCATGATGGCGCAACCGCTGATCACGTCGGCAACGCTCAATGCTGAGCGCCCGGTGGTGCTCGCCGAGCAGCGCGAACAGCCCGGCGCGCAGTCGCGCTTTTCGGACGCGTTGCGTCGCGCGTTTTTCGCCGGCCAGCCGCTCGCCGAGCGCTCGCCGATCGGCACGATCAAGACGCTTGAGGCCGCGACTGCCGCCTCGGTGAAGGCGTTCCACGATCGCTGGTATCGCCCCGAACGCGCCATCGTGATCGTCGTCGGCGACCTTGATCCGGCGCTGTTCGAACGCTTGATCACCAAGAATTTCGCCGACTGGAAGGGCAATGGCGTCAACCCGCCCGATCCCGATTTCGGTCAGCCCGCACCCACCGCGCAACCCGCAAAAGCCGTGGCCGAAGCCTCGATCCCGGCGCTCGTCTCGTTCGCCGTGCTGCGACCCTGGACCTACCGGGACGACACGGTGATCTTCAACCAGAAGCGCATGGTCGACACGATGGCGCTGCGGTTGATCAACCGGCGGCTCGAAACGCGGGCCCGCGACGGCGGCAGCTTCATCAGCGCCAATGTCAGCCTCGACGATGTCTCGCGCTCGGCCAATGGGACGTTCGTGCAAGTGCTACCGATTGGCGACGATTGGGCGGCCGCGCTGAAGGATGTGCGCGCGGCCATAGCCGATGCGCAGGCCAAGCCGGCATCGCAGGCCGAGATCGACCGCGAAGTCGGCGAATATGACCGCGCGCTCAAGACGCAGGTCGACACTGCTGCTGCCGAGGCAGGCGCCAAACAGGCCGATGATCTCGATCAGGCGCTCGACATTCGCGAAACCGTGACGACCGCGCAAACCGCCTATGACATTTTCCTCGGCGCGCGCGAAAAGGGCATGTTCTCGCCCGCGGCCTTGCTCGCGTCGACCAAGCG
>NZ_JAIEPC010000039.1 GCF_019749955.1 Sphingomonas sp. | reverse complement strand
GCGATCATCAGCAGCGCGAGCCAGATCGCGCAGAACACGATCGTCTGGCCGAAATCGGGCTGGAGCATCAGCAGGCACGCGGTGATGCCGGTGAAGATGAAGCTGATCGTCACCACCGGCAGATCGGGTTCCTTGTCGCGCAGCGACAGCAGCCAGGCCATTGCGACGATGAAACAGGGCTTCAGAAATTCCGACGGCTGGAATTCCGAAACGCCAAGGTCGATCCAGCGCCGCGCGCCATTATGGACCACGCCGATGAACGGCACGAGCGCGAGACAGGCGAGGAAAATCAACGCGCAGATCAGCGCCATCCGCCGCGCGAGCGCGACTGGCGCCATCGACACCGCGATCATCAGCGGGACGGAGACGCTCACCCACATCAACTGGCGCCAGAAATAATAGAGCGGCGCGATATGCACCCTGTCGCCCGAATAGCGCACGGCCGCCGCTGGTGATGCCGCTGCGACGGCGAGCAGGCCGATTGCGATCAGCAGAAACGCGAGCAGCAGCAGCACACGGTCGATGTCGAAGAACCACATGCCAAGCGGGCTGCGGTCGCCGCGCCCGCCGCGTGGCCGCACCTTCGCCCATAGCGCGCGCCGCTGGTCGGCCCGGGGATCGGTTCGCGCGTCGGTCATGCCAATGCCTCCACTGCCTGGACGAAGGCGCGGCCGCGCGCTTCGAAATCGCTGAACTGGTCGAACGAGGCGCAGGCCGGTGCCAGCAACACCGTGTCCCCCGCTTGCGCCTGCGCCGCCGCTTCGGCGACGGCGGCATCGAGCGTACCGCTGATCTGCACCGGCACGCGGTCTTTCAGCAGATCGGCGAACATCGGCCCGGCCTCGCCAATCGCATAGGCGCGCACGACATTGCCGAAGTGCGGCGCGCAAGGCTCAAGCGAGTCCGACTTGGCCTGCCCGCCCAAAATCCAGTGGATGCGCGCGAACGAGCCGAGCGCGGGCGCGGCGCTTTCGGGATTGGTCGCCTTGCTGTCGTTGACGAACGCGACACCGCGCTTGACCGCGACGGTCTGCATCCGGTGGTCGAGCCCGACGAAGCTTTCGAGGCCACGGTCGATGTCGGCATTGGCCACGCCGAGCGCCTCGCAGACATTGATCGCGGCGAGCGCATTGGCGGCATTGTGCGGCCCCTGCAATTGCGGCCAGCGCGACTGGTCCATGCAGAAACCCGGCGCGATCTTGGTCAGCGCTTCGCCCTTCGCGGATAGGCTGCGCGCGATCCTGGCCGAGGCATCGTCGGCGATCGAGATGATCGCCTTGTGCGCCTTGCTTTGCATGGCGAACAGCCGCGCCTTGGCGGCTGCATAGGCCTCGAACCCGTCGTACCGATCAAGATGATCGGGGGTGATGTTGAGCAGCACCGCGACATCGCAGTCGAGGGTGAAAGTCAGGTCGATCTGGTAGCTCGACAGTTCGAGCACGTACACGCCGCCTTCGGGGAGTGGCTCCTGCGCCAAGATCGGCAGGCCGATGTTGCCGCCCATCAGGCTCGGCACGCCCGCCGTCTGGAGGATATGGTGGATGAGCGCGGTCGTCGTCGACTTGCCATTGGTGCCGGTGATCCCGACGACCTTGTGCGGCGGCAGTTCGGCGCGCGCCTGCGCAAACAGTTCGATATCACCGATGATCGGCACGCCCGCCGCGCGCGCCTTCGCCGCGACCGGATGCCGGTTGATCGGCACGCCGGGGGAGACGATCAGCCCGTCGAACCCGATGAGGTCGATGGCTTCGGGATCGGCAAGCACTAATTCCTCCCCCGCTGCGCGGGGGAGGATCAAGTTGCGCCGTCCCGCATCCCCATCCCAAGCCGTCACCCTCGCCCCGCTCGCCACCAGCGCGCGCGCGCTTGCCGCGCCAGAACGCGCCAGCCCCAGCACCGCAAAGCGTTTGCCGCGCCAGAACTCGCTCGTGATCACCGCAGCTTCAACGTCGCAAGACCCGCCAGCGCAAGCACCAGCGCGATGATCCAGAAGCGAATCACGACGGTCGACTCTGCCCAGCCGAGCTGTTCGAAATGATGATGGATCGGCGCCATCTTGAACACACGCCGCCCGGTGCGCTTGTACCAGAACACCTGGATGATCACGCTCAGCGCCTCGACCACGAACAGCCCGCCGACAATGCCGAGGACGACTTCGTGATGCGCCACCACGGCAATCGTGCCAAGGGCACCGCCGAGCGCGAGGCTGCCCGTATCGCCCATGAACACCGCTGCCGGCGGCGCATTGAACCACAGAAACGCCAGCCCCGCCCCCACGGTCGCGCCGCAGAAGATCGCCAGATCACCCGCGCGCGGCACATGCGCAATGCCGAGATAAGCCGCGAACTTGGCGTTGCCCGCCAGATAAACGATCAGCATGAACGCGACGGCGGCGATGATCACCGGCATCGTCGCGAGGCCATCGAGCCCGTCGGTCAGGTTCACCGCATTGCCGAACGCCACAATCGTGAACGCGGCGAACAGATAATAAAACGGCCCGATATCAAACCCACGGTCGATGAATGGAAAATGGAGCATCGTGCCGTTCTGCTGGATGATGATCCAGCTCGCGATGCCGGCGATCAGGAATTCGCCCGCCAGCCGGATGCGCCCCGACACCCCTTCGGTCTTCTGCTTCCTGACCTTGTCGTAATCGTCGAGGAATCCGATCATCCCGAACCCGAGCGTCACGAACAGGCACGCCCAGACATAGGGGTTGCTCATGTCCATCCACAGCAGCAGCGCAATGCCGAGCGAGGTCAGGATCATCAGCCCGCCCATCGTCGGCGTCCCGCGCTTCGCGAGGTGGCTCTGCGGGCCGTCGGTGCGGATCGGCTGCCCCTTGCCCTGGCGCAGTCGCAGCCAGCCGATGAAGCGCGGCCCGATCAGCAACCCGATCAGCAGCGCCGTCGCCACCGCCCCGCCGGTGCGAAAGCTCAAGTACCGAAACAGGTTAAGCCCGCTCGGGAAACCCAGCTGCTGTGCGATGAAGTAGAACATTAGCCCTTTCCATCCGAAAGGGCCGCGACGACCGCCGACAGCCCGACCGAATTCGATCCCTTGACGAGCACGGCATCGCCGTCCGCAAGCAGGGCGATCAGCGCCGCGCGTGCCGCCGATGCGTCGGGCACATGGACGAATTCCAGCCGCCCCTCAAGCGCGTTTGCGAGGGGACGCATGTCTTCGCCGACGAGAATCGCATAGGCGACCGCAGCGGCCAGAATCGGCCCCGCCAGCCCGGTGTGGAAGGCGGCGCTGTCAGCACCCAGCTCGCCCATCTGCCCCAGCACCGCGATCCGCCGCGCCGCCGGTTCAGCGCCAAGCACGTCGAGCGTTGCGCGCATCGACGTAGGATTGGCGTTATAGCTTTCGTCGATCACGAGCGCCTTGCCGCCATCCGCCGTCGGCACGCTCACCCGCGCGCCACGTCCCGCAAGCCCGCCCATATCGGCCAGCGCCAGACCTGCAATCGCGACATCGGCGCCAACCGCTTCGACAGCAGCGAGCACCGCCAGCGCATTGCTCACCAGATGCGCGCCCGGCTGGCCGATCGTGAAGCCCAGCTCGCGCCCCAGCAGCCGCGCGGTGACGAAAGTGCCGCTCGTCGTGCGCATCGTCTCCAGCGCGCGGACATCGGCGCCTTCGCCCAGCCCGAAGGTAACGATCCGCGCGCCGACCGCGAGCGCAGCAGCGATCAGCCGGTCACGGTGGATATTGTCATAGGGGATGATCGCGGTACCGTCGGGCGCCAACCCTTCGAAAATCTCGGCCTTGGCGTCGGCGATCCCGGCTTCGTCCTTGAAATATTCGATGTGTACCGACGCGACGGTCGTGATAATCGCGACATGCGGGCGGACGATCCGGGTGAGGGCTGAGATTTCGCCCGCATGGTTCATCCCCATTTCGAACACGCCGTAACGGCTCGCGGCGGGCATGCGCGCCACACTCAAGGGCACGCCGGTGTGGTTATTGTAGCTTTTGACCGAGCGATGCACCGTCCCCGGCGCGCCGCGATCGAGGCACGCGAACAGCATTTCCTTGGTGCCGGTCTTCCCGACTGATCCGGTGACGCCGGTCACCGACCCGTGCATCCGCGCGCGGCTGGCGTGCGCCAGCGCTTCGAGCGCGGCCATCGTGTCGGGCACCAGCACATGCGGGCTGGCCGGGTTTGCGGGCGGCGTCGAAACAATTGCGCCGCCCGCGCCCCGGGAGAAGACTTGGTCGAGATAGTTGTGGCCGTCAGTGGTCGCGCCCCTCAGCGCGACGAACAAGTCGCCGGGGCCGACTTCGCGCGAATCGAACGCGACGCCATCGACGACGAAATCGCCCGACGCCGTGCCGCCCGACGCAGCGGCGATGTCGGCGGCAGTCCACAGGCTCATGCAGCGCACTCCCGCGCGACGCTGACGTCATCGAAAGGCAAAACGAGATCGCCGACGATCTGGCCCTGCTCATGCCCCTTGCCGGTCAGCAGCACGATGTCTTCGGGCCCGGCCATGCCAATCGCCGCACCAATCGCAGCACGACGATCGGCGATCTCGGTGGCACCCGGCGCGCCGCGCAGCACTTCGGCGCGGATCGCGGCGGGGTCTTCGCTGCGGGGGTTGTCGTCCGTCACGATCACGACATCGGCATGCGCGGCGGCGACTTGCCCCATCGGCTCGCGCTTGCCCGCGTCACGGTCGCCGCCCGCACCGATCAGCACGATGAGCTTGCCCGGCGCATGCGGTTTGAGCGCGGCAATCGCTGCCTCGATCGCGTCAGGCGTATGGGCATAATCGACATAGACCGGCGCGCCCTTGGCGGTGATCACCGCGCGCTCAAGGCGGCCGCGTACCGGCTGAAGCCGCGCGAGATTGGCAATCGTCGCCGCGACATCGCCGCCGCTCGCGATCACCAGCCCAGCGGCGGTCAGCGCATTGGCGACCTGATAGGCACCGATCAGCGGCATGCTGACCTTATGGGTCTTGCCGCCCGCGTCGATCATCAGCACCTGCCCCAACAGGCTCGGCGTGCGCCCGACCAGCTTCAGCGTCTCGCCGCGCTCCCCGACTGTGATCAGCTCCAGGCCCCGTTCGCGCGCAATCGCCGCTACCGCTTCCGATCGCGGATCATCGGCCCAGATCACCGCGCGCGCGCCCGGCGGCGCGACATCGCGGAACAGCCGCATCTTGGCCGCGAAATAATCCTCCATATCGAGATGATAGTCGAGGTGATCGCGGCTCAAGTTGGTGAACGCCACCGCCGCGACCGGCACGCCCTCTGTGCGATATTGCGACAGGCCATGGCTCGACGCTTCGAACGCCAGATGCGTCACGCCTTCGCGCGCGAGCCCCGCCACATTCGACAGGAAAGTCACAATGTCAGGCGTCGTCAGCCCGGTCGCGACCCGATCATCCCCGGTCGTCACCCCTAGCGTGCCGATCGACGCCGCATGAAACCCCGACATCCGCCACAATTGGCGCGTCATTTCGACAGTGGAGGTCTTGCCATTGGTCCCCGTCACCGCAACGCATGTCTCAGGGAATGGCGCGAAGAAGCGTGCCGCCCGCGCTGCAAAAGCCGCGCGCGGATTGGCATCGGCGATATGGACCGCGCCGTCCACTTTTGCTTCGGGCCGCGCGATCACCGCAATCGCGCCGCTCGCAATCGCCGCCGCGATAAAGTCCTCGCCGTTGACGCGCATGCCCCGGAACGCGCCGAACACCGTGCCCGGTGCGACTTTGCGATGATCGATGGCAAAGCCGGTCACGACGGCCTGCTCGTCGCCCCCGGTCAGTGCGCCCAACCTCATTCCGGTGCAGCCTGATCTTCGCCCGGCGCATGCCACAGCAGCGGCAGCAGTTCGGACACATCGACGTCGCGGTTCATGTCGGGCATCACCCCCAGCAGCGATCCGGTGCGCATGATCACGCGCGACACGACCGGCGCGACCGTCCAGGCAGCGGTGGTCTGGCCGCCGCTCTGGGCCGTGGCATGGGGCGAATCGAGCATGGCAACCACGACATAGCGTGGTGCGTCCATCGGGAAAGCGGCGGCAAAGGTCGAGACATTGCGCTTCTTCGAATAGCCGGTCTTCATCGCGATTTCAGCCGTGCCGGTCTTGCCGCCAACGCGGTACCCGGGCGCTTCGCCCTTCTTGCCGGTGCCTTGCAGCACGACAAGGCGGAGCAACTGGCGCATCCGTGCGCTGGTCGCCTCCGAAATCACCCGCCGCCCCTCGGGCGCCTGCCCCGGCGCGATCCGCATCAGCGTCGCGGGGCGCCAGATGCCGCCGTTGACCAGCGCGGCATAGGCACTCGCCAAATGCAGCGGCGTCACCGCGATGCCATGGCCATAGCCGCTCGTCATCGTCGTCACGCGCGCCCAATAGGCGGGCCAGATCGGCCGTTCGCGCTCGTGCAGCTCGATATCGGGGCGCGTATCAAAGCCCATTTTGCGGAACATCGCCTGCATCCGCTCCGCGCCAAGCTCGTCGGCGATCCGGGCGGTGACGATATTCGACGAATGCACCAGCGTTTCGGGAATATCGAGATAGCGTTTCTGCGGGTGGTCGTCGCGAATGTGAAAGCGACCAATTTGCAGCGGCGCGCGCGCGTCAAACCGCCGCGCCATCGATGTCACCACGCCCGAATCGATCGCCGCCGCCATCGTAATCGGCTTGAAGGCCGATCCGAGTTCATAGTCGGACTGGGTCACATTGTTGCGCAACTGCATCATGCCCGGATCGTCGAGGTTTTTCGCGTCGAGCACCTTGGGCACGCTGTTGGCGTCGTAGTTCGGCATCGACACCATCGCGATCACTTCGCCGGTGCGCGCGTCGAGCACGATCCCGGCGGCGCCGCGCGCCTGAAACAGCGCCATGGCCGCGCCGAGCTCGCTTTCCATTGCCGCCTGCACCCGCGCGTCAAGCGCCAGCGCAATGGGTTGCGCGCGCAGCAGCGGATCGGTCAGCGGCTTTTCGAGCACGCGTTCGATCCCGCGAATGCCGTGCCCGTCGATATCGAGTGAGCCAAGCGCATGCGCCGCCATCGACGATTGCGGATAGAGCCGCTCGGGCTCGCGTGAATAGGCCATGGCGGGTTCGCCGAGCGCGTTCACCGCCTTGACCAGCTCGGGCATCGCGCGCCGCTGCAGAAAGACAAAGGGCGCGTCCGAGGTCAGCGCGCGGTAATACCAGCCCTCATCATGCGCGGGCATCAGCGCGGCAAGCTTGCCCGCCAGCTCATGCGGATCATTGACGAGCTTGCGTGGGTGAATGCCAATCGACCACGCATCGATCGTGCGCGCGAGCGGCGTGCCGTTGCGATCGGTCACATCGCCACGCAACGGCACCAAAGCTTCGGCGGCATCGCGCGTCGTTGCCGGCTCGGCAAAGGCCGCCAGCCAGGCGAGGCGCACCAGCACCAAACTCACCCCCGCCGCGATCAGCAGCAGCAGCATCACCAGCCGCACCGGTGCCACCGCCACAATCGGGTGGCGCGTGCCGGTCAGTCGACGCGTCGCCGGGGGGCGCGCAACAAGAACGCTCACCGGGCACCGCCGGATTCAAGCGGGATGTCCTTGATCAGATCAGCGAGGCGATTGTCGCGCAGCGCCTTGCGGTCGAGCAGCGCCACCGCGCGCGGACGGTCGGGCGCGCGCGCACCACTGCGTGGTGACACGACGGCGGCGCTGGCCATGATCGCGCGCGCCGGGCTGGTCCGGACGGGAGCAGTGGCAGCGGTCGTCATCGTCGAAGCCGCAGGCGGCGTCGGCTGCACCGGCGCCGTCGTCACCGCGTTGGCCACCGGAAGCGTCGGCAGCACCTGGTCATGCGCGGCGGGCATCACGCGCGGGGCATTGCGCGCCTGAATGTCGGGCGCGGCATCGGGGTCAAAGCTCACCTGCGCCAGCGCGGCATCGTCGGCGATGAACTGGTCTGCTGTCGGCGCCGTCAGCGCCAGCACTTCGCCATTCCAGCGTTCGAGCTGGGCCATATTGGCGCGCGTACTGAATTCGGTTTCGAGCGAACGGATATCGCGCTGGGCCTGCACAATCGCGCGCTTGACATCGGTGACGCGCTTGCGCTCCGCCGCGACCTGCAACGACACAAGGTAACAGCCGAGCACCACCACCACGCTGCTGATGAACCAGCCGATGCCCCGCAACCGATATGCTGCCGTCATTGTCCTGCTCCCTCTTGCCA
>NZ_JAIEPC010000104.1 GCF_019749955.1 Sphingomonas sp. | reverse complement strand
ACCGCCTATGACATTTTCCTCGGCGCGCGCGAAAAGGGCATGTTCTCGCCCGCGGCCTTGCTCGCGTCGACCAAGCGCGTCTTCACCGGCAGCGCGACCCACGCGATCGTCAACACCCGCACGCCCGATCCGACGGCGGTCGCCAAGTTGCAGGCGGCGCTGAAGGCCGATGTGTCCAAAGTCGCGACCACGCGCAGCACGGCGGGCAAGGTCGATTTCTCGATGCTCCCGAAGCTCGGCGCACCCGCGACGATCGTCAGCCGCAAGCCGATCAGCGATCTGGGCATGGAGCAGGTCGTTTTTTCGAATGGCGTGCGGATGATGATGTTCCCGAACGGGTCGGAGGCGGGGCGGGTCTATGTCCGCGTGCGCTTCGGGCAGGGCTATAATGGCTTGCCCGCTGACCGGCCAACGGCAGCCTGGGCGGCGCCGCTTGCGTTGATATCGAGCGGCATCGGCACGCTGGGGCAGGAAGAACTCGACGCGCTCACCTCGGGGCGGCGGATCGATCTGGACTTTGCGGTCGATGACGATGCCTTCGTGCTCGGATCGACCACCTCGGCGGAGGATTTGCCCGATCAGCTCACGTTGATCGCGGCAAAGCTTGCCGCACCCGGCTGGGACCCGAAGCCGATCGCGCGCGCCCGCGCGCTGTCGCTGACCGCCTATGCCGGTTTCACGGCGTCGCCCGGCTCGGTGCTGGGGCGCGATCTTGAAGGATTGCTCCACGGCGGCGATCCGCGCTGGGCGGTGCCGACACCGGCGCAGATCACCGCAACCACGCCCGCGCAGTTTCGTGCGCTGTGGGAGCCGTTGCTGCAATCGGGGCCGATCGAAGTGCAGGTGTTCGGGGATGTAAAGGCCGATGACGCGATCGCCGCCGTCGCCAACAGCATCGGCGCGCTCAAGCCGCGCGCGGCATCGGCCACGCCGCCGCCGCCGATTGCTTTCCCCGCGCATGTCGCCACGCCGGTGATGCGCACCCACGACGGTCCTACCAATCAGGCCGTCGCCGTCATCGCCTGGCCGACCGGCGGCGGGATCGACGGGATCACCGACAGCCGTCGTCTCGATCTGCTCGCGCAGGTATTTTCCGACCGGCTGTTTGACCGACTCCGTTCGGAAGCGGGCGCGAGTTATAGCCCCAATGTGTCGAGCAGTTGGCCGGTCGGCCTGTCGAGCGGCGGACGCGTGATCGCGATCGGGCAGGTGCCGCCCGACAAGGTCGCCTTCTTCTTCAAGCTCGCGCGCGAAATCGCTGCCGATCTCGCCGCCAAGCCGATCGACGCCGATGAGTTGAAGCGCGCGGTGGTGCCGTACATGCAGCTCATCTCGCGCACGTCGACTGGCAATACCTTCTGGTTCAGCCAGCTCGAAGGCGCGACCTATGACGAGCGCCGCATCGCCGCGATCCGCACCCTCTCGCGCGACGTCGCCCAGACGACGCCCGCAATCCTGCAGGCGACCGCGCAGAAGTATCTGCGGCCCGAGGCGGACTGGACAATGGCGGTGGTGCCCAAGGCGGCGGCCAAGCCTGCGGCTGGCGGGGCGCGGAAGCCGGTGCGGCGGCGGTGAGGTAGGGCGTCGCGGACCGAAGGATCGCGATGCCGTCGACGGCGGCGGTCAGCGGCTTCTACTTCGCGCACCCGCAGAGCGAATATTTCGGCGTGGCGCGGATCGGCCCGGATCAGGTCGCGGATTACGCGGCTCGGCGCGGGGTGGACCTCAAGACCGCGGAGAGGTGGCTGCGGCCGAATTTGGATTAGGGTGGGGAGGCATTAGACCGAACGGCAGTTTTCGACCCAATTGCAGCTGTTGCCTGCTTAAGGCTAGGCTCATCGTATGAAACTCAGCGCATCTTTTAAGAGCTGGTGGCGGCCCCTTCCCCTGTGGTTGAAAGGGGTGACGGTAGTAGTCGCCTTTCCAGCTTGGCTCTTCATCGGATATTGCGTTCTAACAATGCAGGCTAAGAGCACATCAGCCCTAGCCGCGTTTGGCACTTTCGCGATTGTCGCGCTGCTACACATTTTATTTGACGACCGTAACCGCCGGGGCATTCGGAAGCCGCCCGGTGGAATAGACTTCGGCGGCGGGGAATAACAGCTTCCCACCAACTTCTACCGTTCGGAAAATGGCCCCACTCACCCCGCCCGCTCGACCAACCCCGCCATCCGCTTCAGCCTCGGCGCGACCATCGGTACCGTCAGCATCGTGCTCGCGACCGCCATCAGCAGCAGCGCGGTGAAGGTCGCGTTGGTGATGATGCCTCGGTCGAGCAAGATGTTGACGAAGATGATCATGATCAGCGCCTTGGTTTGCAGCAGCCAGCCGATGATCGCGGCATCACCGCGCTCCCACTTCAGCAGCCGCCCCGCGATCTGAATGCCGATCAGCTTGCCCGCGACCGACGCCACCAGCAGCAGCGCGGCTGCACCGAACACCGCGACTCCGCCGACGTCCCACTGCGTCTTCAACCCGGTCGACAGGAAGAACACCGGCATGAACGCCATCAGCACGGCGCCACGGAACTGGTCCATCCGCGCCTGATCGAACCACTTGGCGTCAAGCACCGCGCCCGACAAGAACGCGCCGACCATGAAATGCAGCCCCGCCCAATCGGCGACGAAACCGCATGCCGCGAGCCAGATCAGGCTGACATACCAGCGGTCGCCCTCGGGAATGCGCGCCATCAGCCGCCGGATCAGTAGCATCGTCACCGCAAAGCCGATCAGGAAGCCCAACTGCCGCCCGATCCGCTCCCAATCGAGCAGGATCAGCGCGAGCACGCCCCAGATCGCGATGTCGTCGGCGCTCGCATAGCGCAGGATGCGCTGGCCGAGCGGGCGGCGCAGGATGTCGAGCTTTTCCATGAACAGCACCAGGATCGGCAGCGCCGTCACCGCACAGGCCATGCCGATGCCGAGCACGACTTGCCACGGCACGCCCTTCGGCCCGATCCAGCCGGGCAGTTGCAGCATCGCGATCGCCGCGAGGCTGCCGAACGCAAGCGGTGTCACCAGCGCCAGCGTAGCGGTCGTCGCGGTCTCGCCGCGCCGCGCCCAGACCTGGCTCAGGTCGAGCTCGATTCCCGCGATCCACACGAACAACATCACCGCCCACCAGGCGATGCCGTTGAGCGATCCGATCACGGCGGGCGAGAAGACGAAGGCATAGTAACCGGGGAACAGCGCCCCGAGCACGCCCGGTCCCAGCAAGATACCGCCGACGATCTGCACCACCACCAAAGGCGCGTAGTAATCGGTCCGCAACACCCGCCAGACGAGATACGGCACCGACAGGATGATCAGCATCGCGATCAGGAAGATTTCGGTCGTCGCCATGCGGGTCGCGGTGCTCGATTGGGTCGGGGTGGCTCGCCCATTCGCTAGCGAGAACGGGCCGACCCGGCAACGGCTTGGCTCCCGCCGCGCGCGCGGCACAGCGGGAGCCGGTCGGTCAGATGTTGGTATAGCCGCCCTGTGTCCAGCCGGTGCCTGGATCGTAACACCATTCGGTCGTGGTATCGTCGTTGGTGCAATACACGCGGACATGCGCGCCGCCGCTGTCGACCCAGGCGGTTGCCGACACCGCGCTGCCGGGTTGATTAAACTGGCCGGTCATCCAGCCACCGCCGCTGCTGAGGATGTAACGCTGCGTGATGTTATAGCCGTCGGTCGAAAAGACATGCACGTTTAGGACGTTCCCATCATTGGGATCAAAGAAGCTGACACTTGCTGTTCCAATGGGATAATTTGGATTGCTCTGAGTCATGAAATTCCTCCCGCAACACGCGCCCTGGTGCGAGTCGTTGCGCCGCGAAAGGTCGCGGTTTTGGGCGGGGCTGACAATCACCGGTTAACGCGCGCCGCAATCGTACCGAAGCGGGGCGGGCGGGCGTTAACCCTCTATTAGCCTTCCCGGAATCACTGATCGGGTGCATCGCAAACGCCGCCAGAGGAGGCCCCCAGATGCGTCACGTCCTGCCGTTCGTCGCCCTTGCACTCACCTTCCCCGCCGTCGCGCAAGGCGGCACCGCGCCGTTCACGATCGTCGAGACCGGGCAGGGGTTCGCGCATCTGAGCGATGCGCTCGCCGCCGCCGGCCCGCGCGGGCAATTCGCCCAGTCGACGATCCTGATCGCGCCGGGCACCTACCGCGAATGCGCGGTGCAAAGCTGGGGCAAGGCGACGTTCAAGGCGCGCGAGCCCGGCACGGTGATTTTCGACGGCGTCGCGTGCGAGGGCAAGGCGGCACTGGTGCTGCGCGGCAGCGGATCAGTGGTCGACGGGATCATCTTTCGCAACATCCATGTCGGCGACGGCAATGGCGCGGGCATCCGCACTGAGCTGGGTGACCTGACCGTCACCAATTCGACCTTCCTCGACAGCCAGGAAGGCATTCTCGGCGGCCAGCCTACGGGCCAGCGGATCACGATCGATCGCTCGACCTTCAGCGGGCTGGGCCAGTGCGACCAGACGCCCGATTGCGCGCACAGCATCTATCTCGCCAACAAGGGCCAGATCACCGTCACGCGCAGCCGGTTCGAGCGCGGGCGCGGCGGCCATTACGTCAAGCTGCGCACCCCGCGCGTGTCGATCACCGACAACAGCTTCGACGATACGCAGGGCCGCAAGACCAATTACATGATCGACCTGTCCGAAGGCGGCACCGGCCTGATCGCCAACAATGTCTTCGTGCAGGGCCGCAACAAGGAAAACTGGACCGCGTTCATCACGGTCGCGGCCGAAGCGCGGACCTATTCGGCGGCGGGGCTGCGCGTCGAGGGCAATCGCGCAACCCTCGCCCCCGGCGAAACGCGCTCGCCCGCGTTTGTGGCGGATTTGAGCCACCAACAGCTCGCGCTGGGGGCGAATGTGCTGGGCAAGGGCGTGCGGCCGTTCGAGGTGCGTTGAGGCGGGACCGCCTCAGGAAAGTCCCATTATCCAGCCCCGTTCGCCCTGAGCTTGTCGAAGGGCTGCCGTTCTTTTGCGACCGCGCCGAAAAGAAGGACGGTGCTTCGACAAGCTCAGCACGAACGGATCATGGGTCGGCCCCATAGCCACTTCGCCCTAGCGGCAGCTATCCCCAACCCCCGGATCGAGGTCGAGACACCGCCCGTCAACCTGCGGCGCCCCAAGCGGGAAGCCGATCGTCGCCGCCAAGGTCGGTGCGATATCGACCGTCTCGACCGCGAGCGGCTGTTCGAACCCCGTCATGCCGTTGCGCCAGAACAGGATCGGCACGCGGCGGTCATAATCCCAGAAGCTGCCGTGCGTCGCGACATAGCCGCGCGTCGGGTCGGCGATGGGCGTGATGCGCGGCTTGAGCGCGACAACGATGTCGCCCGAGCGCAGCGGGTGGAAGCTCGCCTTGGCGCGCTCGACCAGCGTCCACGTTTCAGCCGGACCAATCGCCACCGGCGCGGCTTCGATCTCGGCGCGGCTGAAGGCGGCGGCGACCTGTGGGTGGGCGCGATAGGCCGCGAGCGCTTCCTTCAACACCGCCGCCCGCTGCGCCGCCGTCAGCTTGGGGTCGATCCACACATCGCCCGATCCCGAATCGCCGAACAGCACCGGCGCGGTCAGCTTCAGCTTGGTCGCGATCGCGTCGCTCACTGCCTTGGTGGTGAAGGCGGGGTCGATTCGCGCCGCGCCGGGCACGGCATGATCGCGGTTGCGTTCGGGCAGGTCGTGGCCACCGTGATCGGCGGTCAGCACGACTTCATAATCGATGCCAAGCGTGTCGAGCTTTTCGAAGAAATCGGCCATCGTCTCGTCGAGCGCGGCCAATTGCAGGCACATTTCATTGCCTTCGGTGCCGTAAGTATGGCCGACATAATCGGTCGCCGAGGCGCCGATCGAGATGATGTCGGTCGCGCTGCCCTTGCCGAGGTTTTTCTCCTGCACCAGCGCGGCGGCAAGGCTGAACACCGCGCCGTCAAATTCGGGCGAGGCGCGGAACGAGCGGGTGTCACCGGGTGCGCGTTCGAAGCGGCCTGTGCCGACGGTCTTGCCGCTGCCGATCGCGACGGCGCGGTTGCGGCTGATGCAATAGTCGGGCGCGTCGAGCGGCAACTGGCCCGCGGCGATCTTGTCGGTGACGCCCGCATTGACGCGCGCGACCGATTGTGGGGTTGTGCGCCCGGCGTAGCTGGCGAATTTCTTGCCGTCCCACCACCACAGCTCGTCAACCTTGTGACCGCCCATCATCACGGCGGCACGGTCCTTGCCGCCGACTGACACCGTTTGCGTCGCCGGATTGGCGGTCTTCATCCGCTCACCCAAGGTCGGCACCAGCAGATGCTTGTCGGACACGGTGTAGGCGAGCGAGTTCGAGCCGGGGACCGACTCATCCTCAGCGCAGTAAATCGATTTGTCGGTGCGCGCGGTTTTCAGGTCAGTCCAGTTGTTGGCGATGATGCCGGTGCGCGCGGGGCGCATCCCGGTCAGGATCGTCGAATGGCCGGGGCAGGTCTCGGTCGCGGCGTGGCTTTGGTAGCCGCCCGGGAAGACCGCGCCGGTCAGCAGCCGCTTGAAGCCGCCGGTAAAGTGGTTGCGATATTCGGCGAACAGATCGGCCGAAAATTGATCGACCGAAATGACGACCAGCAGCTTCGGCGCGGGCTTGGCGGCGGGTACGGCGGGGGCCGTCGGTGCGGGCGCGTCCTGAGCAAGTGCGGCGGGTGTAACCAACACGAGCGCGCCCGCGAATAACGTGGCAGAAATCTTCATCACATTCCCCCTGAGCGACGGGTGTAGCACGCGTCGGGTGCATTGCTCCCGCGACCCGGCTATGCACCGGCGCGCAGGCAGTTCACAAGGATCAGCGGATGCGCGCTCTTGGTTTCGCTATTGTGACGGTGCTGCTCTGGCTGGGCGTTATTGCCCCCGCCAATGCGCAGGCGCCGGACCCCTATTCGAAGGGGCCGCATATCGCGCTGAAACTGATCGCCGAAAGCGATACGCCCGCGCCCGGCAAGAGCGTGACGCTCGCCTATGACGCGACGCCGCAGCCCGGCTGGCACGGCTATTGGCAGAATCCGGGCGATGCGGGCTTCCCCGCCAAGCTCGACTGGAAACTTCCCGCCGGGGTGACGGCCGAGGCGCCGCGCTATCCGGTGCCGACGACTTTGCTGATCGCCGGGCTGATGAACTATGTGTTCGAGCAACATTATACGTTGCTCATCACGCTGAATGTGCCCGCGACCGCGACGCCGGGGACCAAGCTGCCGATCAAGCTCAAGACGCAATATCTCGTTTGCACCGAGGAAATCTGCCAGCCCGAAGCCGCCGAACTGGCGCTCGACCTGACGGTGGGCGATGGCGCGATTGCGCCCGACCGGCTCGCGCAGTTCGACCGCTATCGGCAGGCGATCCCCAAGCCGATCGGCATGGCCGCCACCTATCAGATCGACGGCAAGGGGCTGCGGATCGGCATTCCTTATCCGGCGAGCGCGCCGCTCGATCAGGCCTATTTCTTTCCGACAACAGCAGATCGCCTGAACTACGCCGCCCCCCAGAAAGTGGTGCGCGACGGCGACCGGCTGGTGATTTCGACCGAGCTGCTCAAGCCCGGCAGCGGCCCGATCGACGGCATCCTTCGTATCGGCGCGCAGAAGGCCGTCTCGCTGTCCGCAGCGCCGGGCGTGGTGTCACCTGCCAGTGGGGAAAACGGACAACGAGCCGGG
>NZ_JAIEPC010000111.1 GCF_019749955.1 Sphingomonas sp. | reverse complement strand
GCGAGCCATTGGCCGTCGGGGCTGAAGCGCGGGTTCGATTCGCTTTCGCCCTTGCGGCTGGTGATCTGGACGGTGCGGCTGCCATCCCAGCGCGTCATCCACAAATGCGTTTCCTGCTTGTCGGCGGCGACGTCGGTCGACTGCACGGCATAGGCGACCCAGGTGCCCGACGGATCGACCTGCGGATCGCGCACGCCCTTGATTCGCGCGATGTCATTGGAGGTTACGGGATGCGGCCCGGGCGCCGCGCTCGCCAGCATCCAGCCGCTCAACATCAGCACGGTCAGTCGTTTCATCATCTCGTCGCCCCCCATGGCCCAGCCCCGTTGGCGCGACTAGACCAGCCCGCGCGGTCGCTTGCAAACCGTAATCCTTGTGGGAGGGGTTGGCCCACTCCCCAAGTTGACGTCACGCCGTCGCGCGGAAACCGGACCTTAACCTTGATCGGCTAATCGTAGCACCATGAGCCCGAAGACGTGCCAAATCTGCTCACGCGATATCAGCAAGCCCTCCCTGGTGCGCTGTCAGGCGTCCGCGTGCCCGCTCAACAAGCCCACGCCGCCCGCCTCGCGCCAGACGCTCTTGGGCATCGTCGGTCTTGGTCTCGGCATCGTCGGCGCGATCGGTGCGGCGTCATGGCTGTTCGCGACGCCCGGCGCCAGCCGGACGAGCGTTGCGTCGCCGTTCAGCCGCGGGACCGTCAACAACTGGATCGATGGCTTGTGGCAGCCCAAGGCGCCCGATTCCAGTCCCAGCGTGCCGCAAGTCGCTGGCGCCGATTGGGGCGCCGCGACCCGGGTCGAAACATTTTCGTGCGAGGGTCGGCTTTCGGCCGCGCGATCGGTGATCTGCACCCACTGGGATCTCGCCACGGTCGATTATAATCTGGCGCTGGTCTATCGCCACGCGCTCAGCAGCGCGCGCGATCCCGGCGCGTTGCGGGCCGAGCAGGGCCGCTGGCTCGCGCGGCTTGATTCGATCGACGCGACGCCCGAAACGGTGATGGAACATTACCGCACACGGCTCGATCAACTGCAAGCCGCCAACCCCAAACTCGCCGCACAATAATCGCTTGCTTGAGTTACCAGGGCCTGTTCTGGCAAGGACAGGCTGCGCGCGATTGTTGCAGCGCAGCGGGGAATGCCGGTGCCGAATCAGAAAACCCAGATCGTGGTGGTGGGCGGCGGCGCCGGGGGCCTTGAGCTCGTCCGCAAGCTCGGCAGCCGTTATGGCCGCAAATACCACGACATCATCCTGATCGACCGCAACCTGACGCATATCTGGAAGCCGCTGCTGCATGAAGTCGCGGCGGGATCGCTCGACGCCAATCTCGACGAAGTCGGTTACGGCGGCCATGCCGTGCGCTGGGGGTATCGTTTTTTCAACGGCAGCATCGAAAGCATCGATCGCGCCGCCCGCACGATCACCACCGCGCCGATGCTCGACGATAGTGGTGAAGAGATCATCGGGCGGCACCAAATCCGCTATGATTATCTGGTGCTGGCGATTGGCGGCATTTCGAATGACTTCGGCGTCCCCGGCGTGCGCGAGCATGCGATGTTTCTGGAGGATCGCCCGCAGGCTGACCGTTTCCGCCAGAAATTGCTCAATGCGTGCCTGCGCACCAACCACGCTCACCAGACCGGCAATCCTGACGCGCGCGTGCGGGTGAGCATCGTGGGCGGCGGCGCGACCGGCGTCGAACTCGCGGCCGAGCTGTACAATGCGGCGAAAGCGCTGCGGCACTATGGGCTCGAAGTGTTCGACGAAACGAAGCTTGAAGTCTCGCTGATCGAAGCGGGCCCGCGTATCCTGCCCGCGCTCGACGAAACGCTCGCGGCGACCGCCAAGCACGAACTCGAAGTGCTCGGCGTGCGCGTGCTCGACAACACGCAGGTCGTCCGGCTCGAAGCGGGCGCAGTCCACACCGGCAGCGGCGAAGTGATCGCCGCCGATCTGATCGTCTGGGCCGCTGGCGTGAAGGGCGCCGATGCGATCGCGACGATGAGCGATCTCGAGCTTAACCGCGGCAATCAGGTGATTGTGCGCCCGACGCTTCAGTCGGTCACCGACGACCGCATCTATGCGCTCGGCGATTGCGCGTCATGCCTGCTGCCGGGCCGCGACAAGCCGATCCCGCCGCGCGCGCAATCGGCGCACCAGATGGCGAGCCTCGTCTTCACCAACCTCGTCCGCGCGCAAGCCGGTCAGCCGCTCAAGGATTTCGTCTATCAGGATCACGGCTCGCTGGTGTCGCTCAGCCGTTTTTCGACGGTCGGCAGCCTGATGGGCAATCTGGTCGGCGGGCGGATGTTCGTCGAGGGCTGGATTGCGCGGATGGTCTATACGTCGCTCTACCGCATGCACCTGATCGCGATCCACGGCTGGTGGCGCGGGACGGCGCTGATCGTGATCGGGCATGTCAACCAGATCGTTAGGCCGAAGCTGAAGCTGCACTGATACCGCATCGATAAGGCAGGTCTACACTCGCACCGTTCGTGCTGAGCTTGTCGAAGCACCGTTCTTCCTTCTTGCGGCAGTGGAAAAGAAGGACAGCCCTTCGACAAGCTCAGGGCAAACGGACTTGGGTTTCGGGGAACGAAAATGCCGGGGTTCGATTTCCCTCTCCACCGCGTTAAGACGCCGAGATGACCAACACCCCCCCCATCGCCCCCCTTCGCCCGCATTCGTTCACTGCCCACGGCCAGACGATCGACGATCCCTATGCCTGGCTGAAGGACCCCGGCTATCCTGAGGTTACCGACAAGGATGTGCTCGGCTATCTCGAAGCCGAGAATGCCTATTTCGAAGGCGTGATGGCGCCGCTCAAGCCGCTCACCGACCGGCTCTATGAAGAGATGAAGTCGCGGATCAAGGAAGACGACAGCTCGGTCCCGCAGAAGGACGGCGACTGGCTTTACTGGACCGCGTTCGAAACCGGTGGGCAGTATCGCAAATGGTGGCGCAAGCCCGTCGCGGGCGGCGACGATCAGCTCATCCTCGACGAACCGGCGCTGGCGGAGGGCAAGGAATATTTCCGCCTCGGTGCGCTGGCGGTCAGCAATGACGGGCGGCTGCTCGCCTATGCGATTGACGACAATGGCTCGGAGCGCTTCACCGTGCGCGTCAAGGACCTGACCACCGGCGAGCATTTCCCCGATGTCATCCCCGGCATGCTCTCCGAAATCGTGTGGGTCGCCGACGATAGCGGCTTTCTCTACGGCCTCGCGAATGAGCAATGGCGCACCGACAATGCGCGGCTGCACCGGCTCGGCACCGATCCCGAAAGCGATATCGAGCTGTTCAAGGAAGCCGATGAAGGCTTTCGCGTCGGCGTGTCGGAAACGAGCGACCGCGCGTGGCTGGTGATCGCGACCGGCGATCATGTGACGAGCGAAGTCTGGCTGCTCCCCGCCAACGACCCCCTCGCGCCGTTGAAGCTCGTCAGCGCGCGTGTGCCCGAGCGCGAATATGATGTCGACGCGCGCGAGGGCACGCTGTTCATCCACACCAACGACACGCACCCGAATTTCCGGCTGTGCACCGCAAGCATCGACGCGCCCGATGTGTGGGAAGAACGGATCGCCGCTTCGCCGCATTTCTACATGACCGGCATCAGCTGCTTCAAGAATTTCCTGATCGTCGACGGGCGCGAAGACGGGCTCGATCAGATCGAGATCCACGCCTACGACCCCGGCGTGGCGCCGCACCGCATCGTCTTCCCCGAAGCAAGCTATGACGCAGGCCTCGGCGACAATCCCGAATTTGACATGAGCGTGCTGCGGCTCGGCTATGAATCGATGGTCACCCCCGGCACCGTCTATGATTACGATGTCGCGTCGGGTGCCATGACCGTGCTGAAAGTGCAGGAAATCCCGAGTGGCTATGACGCGGCGAACTACGCCACCGATCGGCTGAAGATCACCGCGCGCGACGGCACGCAGGTTCCGGTGTCGATCGTCTATCCGAAGGATTTCCCCAAGGACGGCAGCCGCCCGCTGTTCCTCTATGCCTATGGCGCGTACGGCTATGCGATCCCGCCGGGTTTTTCGACCGGGCGGCTGAGCTTGCTCGATCGCGGATTCGCTTATGCGATCGCGCATATCCGCGGCGGCGATGATCTCGGCCAGCAATGGTATCTCGACGGCAAGCTCGAGAAGCGCACCAACACCTTCAACGATTTCGTCGATGTGGCGAAGGCGCTGGTCGAACAGGGCTGGACCAGCGCGGGCAAAATCGCGATCGCGGGCCGATCGGCCGGCGGCGAGCTGATGGGCGCTGTGGTCAACTCCGATCCCGAGCTGTGGGGCGCGGTGATCGCCGATGTGCCCTTCGTCGACGTGCTCAACACGATGATGGATGCCGATCTGCCGCTGACGCCCGGCGAATGGCCCGAATGGGGCAATCCGATCGACGACCCCAAGGCGTTCGACCTGATCCGCAGCTATTCGCCTTACGACAATGTGTCCGCACAGGCTTATCCGCCGATGTTCATTTCCGGCGGCCTCAACGATCCGCGCGTCACCTATTGGGAGCCCGCGAAATGGGCCGCCAAGCTCCGCGCGACCAAGACCGACGACAATGTGCTGCTCTTGAAGACCAACATGGGCGCGGGGCACGGCGGCAAGTCAGGCCGGTTCGAGAGTTTGCGCGAATCCGCGGAGGAGCATGCCTTTGTGCTCTGGCAATTGGGCGTGGAGGGATAATGTGCCCCGCTTCAGCCGCCGGATCACCGCGACTGACGCCGACATCGACGAGCTCGGCCATGTCAACAATGTCGTATGGGTGCGCTGGATTCAGGACATTGCCGTCGCACATTGGGAATCGGTCGCGCCGCCCGATCATCAGGCCAATCATGTCTGGGTGATCACCCGGCACGAAGTCGACTATCGCGGCAATGTGCGGCTCGGCGAGACGGTGACGGGCGAGACCTGGGTCCCGACCCCGCCCAACGGCGCGCGCTTCAATCGGCATGTGCGGTTCTTCGATGCAGGCGGTACGGTGAAGGTCGAGGCGATCACGACCTGGGCTCTGCTCGACCGCACCAGCGGGCGGCTGATGCGCGTGACGCCGGAGATCGCGGCGCCGTTTTTTCGGTAGCGTTGTAAGACATTAGCCCTTCCCGTTCGTGTCGAGCGAAGTCGAGACACCATGCGCGCCGCTTGTGGCCTGTTTCTCGACTTCGCTCGAAACGAACGGGTCAAGGTAAAATCAAAAGACTTCAGCCCGCCCGATCCAACCTGCGCCCCAATCCGACCAACAGATAGATCACCGGCGGCACGATCAGCGCCGACAGAATCACCTTCACAATCATCTGGCCGACCAGCAGCTCGAAGATCGGGAACACACCCCAAAAGGCGATCGTCACGAACAACAATGTGTCGACGATCTGGCTCAATATGCTCGCCACCCCCGCGCGCAGCCACAGCAAGCCGCCGTCGCCGCGCTGAAGCCACGAGAAGATCGTCACGTTGAGCGTCTGCGATATGCCGTAGGAGATAATCCCCCCCAGCCAGATGCGCGGGGTCGCGCCCATCATCAGCGCGAAGGCGTCACGCCGCGCGGGCTCCATGTCGGGCGAGGCGGGCGCGGCAAGCACCACCAGCGACAGCAGGATCGAAAAGATCAGCGGTACGAACCCATATTGCACCAGCCGGTTGGCGATTTGCCGCCCGTGCAGCTCGGCAACCGCGCTCGACACGATCACCAGCAGCAGGAAGGCAAAAATCCCCGCCTCAATCGCCAGCGGCCGCAGCCCGAACACCGGCCCCAGCGCCGACAGCGGCCCAAGCGACACCTGCTTGTTGCCGAGCACGCCCGCGATGCAGACCATACCGCCGTAAAAAATCGAATAAGCGAAGAGCGAGCGCGGGATCGCGGAGGTTGGCTGGTCCATAGCCGTTGCTAGCGCGAATTTGCGCGGTGGCAAATGCTCTAGCCCATCTGCGCCGCCCGTGTATGTTGCCGTGCAACAGGGGACCAACCACCATATGAACCGTTTCGCGATCGGCATTGCCGGGATCATTGTCATTCTCGGGCTTGCCGTGCTCTTGTCGAGCAACCGCCGCGCGATCCGGCTGCGCGTCGTCGGCGCGGCGTTTGCGTTGCAGGCAGCGGTCGCGGTGCTGGTCCTCTATGTCCCGGCCGGGCGCGCCGGCGTGCAGGCAATGTCGAACGGCGTGGTCAAGCTGCTCGATTACTCGAAAGAAGGGTCGAAGATCATTTTCGGGGCCGAACTTGTCGCGTCGCCCTATGGCGCGGGTTTTGCGATTTCGGCGCTCCCCGCCGTGGTGTTCTTTGCCGCGCTGATCGCGATTCTATATTATTACGGGGTGATGCAGTTCATCGTGAAGTGGATCGGTGGCGCGATCCGACTGGTGACGGGGGTGAGCCGGGTCGAATCGCTGGGCGCAGCGGCCAATATCTTTGTCGGGCAAAGCGAGTCCCCGCTCGTCATCCGCCCTTATTTGTCGGCAATGACCGCGTCGCAGATTTTTGCGGTGATGACGGTCGGGCTGGCCGGCGTGGCAGGCACGATTCTGGTGCTCTATTATCAAGTGCTCGGGCCGCTGGGGCCTCAATTATTGCCCTATCTGGTCGCCGCCAGTTTCATGTCGGCGCCGGGCGGTATTTTGATGGCCAAGATCATCATGCCCGATGATCCCGATCATGTCGCGGAAGAGCCCGTGATCGAAGGGCCGATCACCTTTGGCGAGGAACGGCCCGTCAACATCTTCATGGCCGCCGCCGATGGCGCGCAGACGGGGGTCAAGCTGGCGGTGGCGGTTGCTGCGATGGTGCTGGCGTTTACCGCGCTGGTCGCGCTGGCCAATGGCCTGTTGGGCGGAGCAGGAGCGTGGGTGGGCTATCCCGACATCACGTTTCAACGCCTGCTCGGCTATGTCTTTGCCCCGCTCATGTTTTTGCTCGGCGTCCCTTGGAAAGAAGCGCTGCAGGCAGGCGGGCTGTTCGGGACCAAGATCGTGCTGAACGAGGTCGTCGCGTTTATTCAGCTGGGGCAGGAGTTCAAGTCGCTCTCGGCGCACACGATCGCGATTGTCACTTTCTCGCTGTGCGGCTTTGCCAATTTCCTGTCGATTGCCATTCAGATTGCGGTCACTGGCGGGCTTGCGCCCAATCAACGACCGGTGATCGCACGGCTTGGACTGCGCGCGCTGGCGGCGGCCAGCCTGTCGAACCTGATGTCCGCCGCGCTCGCCGGATTGCTGATCAGTTAGCGCAGGCGACCAAAAACCGCTTGAAGCTGACGCAGCGTCAACCGCTACAAGCGGGGTATGACGCAGATCATCGACATTGCCGAGGTTGCCCGCACCACCGGCCTATCCGCACGCGCGCTCCGATTCTATGAGGCGCGCGGGCTGGTAAAGCCGCTCCGCACCGGCTCGGGCCGCCGCTGCTATGGCGCAGGCGAGCTTGAGCGGCTGCATCAGCTCGTCGCGCTCAAGCGCGCGGGGCTGAGCCTGCAGCAGATCAAGGCGCTGTTCGACAAAAAGCCCATCGACCTGCGCCAGCTGGTCGCCCTGCAACTCGACACGCTGAATGACCAGGCGCGCGCGCTTTCCGAAGCACGCACGATCCTGCGCACCACCTTGTCCCGAATCGATCGCGGCGAGCCGATCGATGCCGCGACCTTCTGCTCGCTGATCAGGACAGGAGACGTGA
>NZ_JAIEPC010000108.1 GCF_019749955.1 Sphingomonas sp. | reverse complement strand
CCGTCCTCGCGGTGCTTGCGGATCGCGCTCATCATCACGAGCCCGTTGAGCACGGCTACGCCAGACAACGCGATGAAGCCGACCGCGGCTGTGATCGAGAACGGGATACCGCGCAGCAGCAACGCGAATACACCGCCCGCCAGCGCCATGGGGACCGCGCTGAACACGATCGCCGCCGGCACGAAGCCGCCGAGCGCCATATAGAGCAGGCCGTAAATGGCGAGAAAACAGATCGGCACGACGATCATCAATCGCAGACGCGCCGATTGCAGGCTCTCGAATGTCCCGCCCCACGCCGTATACATGCCCGGTGGCAGATCGAGCTTGCCGATCTTGTCCTGCGCCTCGGTGACGAACCCGCCGAGATCGCGCCCGCGCACATTGACCTGGACGACGACCATGCGCTTGCCGTTCTCGCGGCTGATCTGGTTCAGCCCCTGCGTATAGCTGAACTTCGCTACTTCGCGCAGCGGGATCGAGCGCGCCATCTGGCCGTCCATCGTCGGCAGCATCACCGGGATGGCGCCCAGCGTCTCCAGATCGTCGCGCTGCGCGTCGGCAAGGCGGACGACGACCGAGAACCGCCGGTCGCCCTCGAACAGCAACCCCGCCTCGCGCCCGCCAAGCGCGGCGGCAACGGTGTTCGCCACCTCCTCGACCGACAGGCCGTAGCGCGCGACCGAGGGCCGATCGATCTTCACGTCGAAGGTCGGCGCGCCGTCGGTCTGTTCGGCGCTGACATCGGCCGCACCGGGGATCGCGCGGAGCGTCGATGCAATGCGCTGCGCCTGCTGCGTCATCTGGTCGAGGTCGTCGCCATAGAGCTTCACCGCGACGTCCGACCGGACGCCCGCGATCAGCTCGTTGAAGCGCATCTGGATCGGCTGCTGGATTTCGGTGCGATTGCCGATCAGCGGCTTCATCTTGGCTTCGATCCGGGTCAGGATGTCGGCCTTGCTGCGCACGTCGGCCGGCCATTCATGCTCCGGCTTGGGGATCACGTAAGTGTCCGACGCGTTTGGTGGCATCGGATCGGTGCCGAGGTCAGCATTGCCGTTCTTGGAAAAGACCAGCTCCACCTCGGGCAGCGTCTTCAGCGCATCCTCGATCCGCAGCTGCATCTGCGTCGACTGGTCGATCGACGC
Organism: Sphingomonas sp.; assembly: GCF_019749955.1. Taxonomy (GTDB): domain Bacteria; phylum Pseudomonadota; class Alphaproteobacteria; order Sphingomonadales; family Sphingomonadaceae; genus Sphingomonas. The sequence goes on along the minus strand of NZ_JAIEPC010000108.1, from coordinate 6,317 downwards.
CGAGGGTACGCGGAAGTTGGTGACGGTGATGTCCTTCTCGTCGAGCTGCGGCATGAATTCCTCACCGAGCAAGCCGAAGCACAGCACCGCCGCCGCGAACACACCTGCGCCAGTCGCGATAAACGGCAAGGGCCGCGCCACTGCCTGCGCCAGCAGCGGCGCATAGCGATCCTTGAACCAGCGGATCGGCTTGACTTCGGTCTCGCTCACCTTGCCGGTAATGACGAGCGCGATCATCGCCGGGACGAAGGTCAAGGACAGCACGAAGGCGGCGGCAAGTGCCAGCATCAGCGTGATCGCCATCGGCGCAAAGGTCTTGCCCTCGACGCCCTGGAAGGTGAGCAACGGCACGAACACCAAAAAGATGATGAGCTGCCCATACAGGGTCGGCTTCACCATCTCCTGCGCGGCGAGCGTCGTCTCCGCCATCCGCTCCTCGCGCGTGAGCAGGCGGCCTTCATGCTCTTGTCGTTCGGCGAGGCGCCTGAGCGCATTCTCGACGATGATGACGGCCCCATCGACGATCAGCCCGAAATCGAGTGCGCCGAGACTCATCAGATTGCCCGATACGCCGAGGCCGTTCATCCCCGCCGCGGTCATCAACATCGTGATCGGGATCACGGCCGCCGTGATCAGCGCCGCCCGGATGTTACCGAGTAGCAGGAACAACACGACGATGACGAGCAGCGCGCCTTCGACGAGGTTTTTTTCGACCGTCGCGATCGTCGCGTTGACGAGCTTGGAGCGATTATAGACGGGTTCTGCGAACACATCAGGTGGCAGCGACCGGTTGACCTCGGTCAGCTTGTCGCCCGCCGCATTGGCGACGATCCGGCTATTGCTGCCGACGAGCATCAGCACGGTCGAGATCACCGCCTCCGATCCCATGCGGCTGCCAGAACCGGTGCGGACGGCACCGCCGATGACGACCTCGCCAACGTCGCGCACGCGCACCGGCGTGCCGGCGCGTGTCGCCACCACCGCGTCCTGAATGTCCTCAATCGATTTCAGCCGCGCGTCGGCACGGACCAGGAAGCTCTCGCCCGCGCGGCGGACGTAGTTCGAGCCGGCCGACATGTTCGCGCGTTCGAGCGCATCGGCGAGTTCGGTGATCGACAGGCCGTAAGCGGCGAGCGCGCCCAGATTGGGCTCGACCAGATATTGCTTCACATAGCCGCCGTTGGAATCGACGCCTGCAACGCCCTTCACGGTGCGCATCTGGGGGCGGATAATCCAGTCCTGCACGGTGCGCAGATACGCCGCCTTGGCGAGTTCGGTCGTCAGCCGCTCGCGCTCGGGCGTCAGATAGCTGCCGTCCGATTGCCAGCCGGGCTTGCCATCGACCGGCTTGATGCCCTTGCCGTCAGGATGCCGGAACGCGACCGAATAGAAGAAGATTTCGCCAAGCCCCGTGCTCAGCGGCGCGAGATTCGGCTGGATGCCGGCGGGTAGACTATCCTTCGCCTGCGCGAGGCGTTCGGTCACCTGCTGGCGCGCGAAGAACACGTCGGTCGAATCGGTGAACACCGCCGTCACCTGACTGAAGCCGTTGCGCGAGAAGGAGCGGGTCATTTCCAGCCCCGGAATGCCCGCCAGCGCGGTCTCGACCGGGAACGTCACCTGCTTTTCGATATCGACCGGGCCCAGCGTCGGCGCAAAGGTGCTGATCTGGACCTGGCGGTTGGTCACGTCGGGCACGGCGTCGATCGGCAGCATGGTGATCTGCCACGCGCCAAAGGCAATGACCACCAGCGTCAGTGAGGCCACGAGCCATCGCATGCGGACCGAGAGCGAGAGGATGCGCGCGATCATTCTGCCTGCTCCTTCTCGATCTCGGCCTTGAGGAGGAAGGCATTGGTGGTGGCGATTGGCGTTGCGGGATTGATGCCCGACGCAATCGCGACCATCCCGCCGCTGCGGCTGCCGACCTGAACCGTCTGCGCCTTGAAACCGCTCCGCGTGCGGACGAACACCACGCGGCGATCACCGATCGTCTGGACCGCGTCCTGCGGCACCATCACGCCCGACTTGGCAGCCCCGCCGCTGGCGAAGACGCGCGCCTGAACCAATTGCCCCGGCACGAGCAGGCTGGCGCCCGCGCCCGGCTCGATCACGATCGTCGCACCGCGCGTCTCGCGGTCGACCACGCCCGTGGTCGAGCGCACCCGCCCTGTGATCATCTGTCCGTCGCTGGTGGTCAGTTCCACCCGGTCGCCGGTGCGGACGCGGGGCGCGTCGGCTTGCGGCAAACTGGCGGTGATCTGCAGGCGCGACGGATCGGCGACGCGGAACAGCTCGGTCTCGGCCGCAATGAACTGACCGAGACTCGCAGTCGCGGCGGTGACGCGACCCGTCACTGGGCTGACGACCGCGATCGACCGGCCATCTCGCGCCAGCCGCACCGCGCCAGCCGCTGCGCTGGCGCGTCCTGCATCGGCTTGTGCGACCGCAAGTGCTGCCTGCGCGGTCTCATAATCGGCCCGTGCGGAAACGCCTTGCGCGAGCAATGACCGCTCACGCGCCAGCTGCTTCGAGGCCAGCGACACGCGCGCCGCAGCGGCAGCACGGTCGGCGGCGATCGTCGAGGCGTCGCGGCTTTCGACCAGCGCCAGCGTATCGCCCGCTCGGACCGGATCGCCGATCCGCTTGAAGATGCGCATGACGGTGCCGGGCGCGCGCGCGGTCAGCACCGCTTCGGCATCGGGGGTCGCCTCCACCGTGGCGGACGCGGGAATCGCCGCGTCGAGTTCGCCCGATGCGGCGGCCGCGACGGTGATCGCCGAAATGCGGATGCCGTCTGGCGTGATCTCGACCGCGTCAGTAGGCGCGCTCGGCGTCGTCGCCATCGCTTCGGGCGCGGGCGGCGCTGGCTGGGTCAGGCGCGCGGCACCGAACCCGAGCGCGGCGGCCAGGCCGATCGCGGCCCCGGTGTAAAGGCGTGTCTTGTCGTTCATTGGACCGGGTCTCCGGTGATGGCCATGCCGTTCAGGCTGGCGAGTTGGGCACGGGCATCGAAACGGGCAGCGGCAGCATCGGCGACGACGCCACGCGCCAGACCCAGTCCGTGGCGGGCGACGAGCAGTTCGCTCAAGGGCGATTTGCCCGCTTCATAGGCGATGCGGGCAAGCCGATAGGTTTCCTCCGCCGTCGCCATCGTCCGTTCTGCGGCGATGGCGCGGGCGTCGGCGGCTTCTGCCAGCGCGACGGCGCTGCGAACATTGGCGGTCGCTTCAAGCCGTGCCGCCGCCGCCCTTGCCTCCGCCCCGCGCAGCTCGGCGTCGGCTGCGGCGATATTGCCCCGGTTGCGATCGAACAGGCGCAGCGGCAACGAAACGCCGGCGACCAGCGCGGTCGCGCGGTCCTGATCGAGCCTGCGCACGCCGATCTGCCCGGTAATGTCCGGCATGGCACGCTTGCGCTCCGACGCTGCACGTTTTGCAGCAGCCTCCCGATCGGCCAGCGCGGCGAGATAGCCGGTGGTTCGGAGCGGATCGGCCGAGCCGTAAGCGGCGCGTGATTGGGGCAGATCGAGCAGCGAGTCCGAAATACCGGTGAAGGGGGTCTCCACCCCGGCCAGCGCGGAGAGCCGGGCAAGTGCCGCTGTGCGCGCTGCCCGCGTGCTTTCGAGCACGGCACGGGCGGCATTGAGTTCGGTTTCCGCTTGCAGCGCGCGGAGGCGGGCTTCCTTGCCTGCCTCGACCAGCGCGCGGGCGAGTTTCAGGTCGGCTTCGCCCTCTTCGACTTCGTCCTCGGCAATCGCGATGCGCCGATCGGCGAGTTCGACGGCGGCATAGGCCCGCGCAAGATCATAAGCAAAGGCGACGCGACCTTGCAGGCCTCGCGCGCGCGCCGCTGTCACCCCGGCTTCGCCAGCAGCGATGCGCGCAGATCGTTTGCCGCCCAGCTCGAACGGCTGGCTATATTGCAGCGTCGTCTCGGTCCGGTCGAACCCGGCATAGGGCGACGAGCCGGCAAAGTTCTCGGCATAGACGCTCACGGATGGATTGGGGCGTGCGTGCGCCTGGTCCGACAGGCCCGCCGCACGATCGACGTCGGCGGCCAACTCCTGGAGGCGGGGAGATTGCTCGGCTTGCTTGAGCAACAGAGCGAAGGGTGGCGCGGGGTCGGCCCACGCCGGACCCGCCAGCGTCATGCCCGCGAGTCCGCCGAACAGCGCCGCAAGGCGCCGTCGGCTGATAAAGCCAGTCATAGAGATGTGATCCTTGCACGAGTTGGACTCGGGCGCGCCCCCAGCGCGCGGCAGGGATCAGGCCTTTGGTGGTCTCAGTAAAGATGTTGGATCGATGCCAGCTTTAAGGGCTGAACGCGGCACCGACCAGTTGGTCGTGAATGACGCCTCATAGATGTGGGCGACGGCTGTATCAGGCATTGCGAGGCTCTGCCCCACCATGTGCGCTGTAAGGTGCACGGCGCCATCGGGATCGCTCGAATCCTGTTTCTCATGCTCGTGTGCGACAGAAACGGCGTGGACCGCGTCGTCGTCGTGAATGCTGGCATTGTGCCATGTCGATACGGCGCTCATCGTCATCAAGGCGAGGAGAGCGAGCAGGAACCCCCAAGGGGCGGATCGGGATCGGACGAGCGCCACACCGGGTAGTGTATGCGGAGTGCTGCGCTGCGGCAAGGGAAACGCGCTCACGCCTTGGGCCAATCGGGGTGACGCTTGTCGATCACGAAGGCATGATCCCCGCGTTCATGCTCTTTCAGGTGCGGATCGTCGGCCGAAAGGTCGCCATGTTCGTGCGCGACAACGTCGGGATCGTTCGCCGGCCAGAGCCGGACCGCAGCCAGCGTGCCCACACCGGCGATGGCCGCCATCGCGCCAAACGCTGCCGCCATGCCGACCCGCGCGCCGAGCTGCCCAACCAAGGGGTAAGCGAAGAGCCAGCAGACGTGGCTGAGCGCGAACTGCGCCGCGAACAGCGCGGGGCGATCGTCGGCATTGGCCGACCGGCGCAACAGCCGACCCGAAGGCGTAACGCTTGCCGAATAGGCCAGGCCCATGACGATCCATCCTGCGATCAGAATGTACCAATAGCTGTCGGCCGTTCCCATGGTCACGGTGACCAGTGCCATCGCGGCAAGTGTTAGCGTCAGAAGAGCGGCAGCGATCAACATTACGGTGCGGTCGGCGACCCGATCTAGGATGCGCGGCAAGGTCAGTGCCGCCGTGATCGAGCCCGCGCCGAACGCCGCCATCGTCAGCGCGACGTCGCGCTGGCTGAGGCCGAGCCCTTTGACGATCACGACCGTGTTCACGATCACCATCGCGCTCGCCGCTGCCGCCGCCAGGGTCAGCGCAAGCAGGCCGCGCAGGCGTGGCGTCTTGAGGTAGATGCGCGTGCCCCGCGTCGTCTTGTCGTAGATGCCACCCGCGTCCTCGACCAGCTTGGGTCGCGGCAAGGTGGTCGACACTACCAATAGTGCCGAAGCGACGAAGCCGATCGCGGTCCCGGCGAACAGCCAGTGGAAGCTGATGACCGTGAGCAACGCCGCCGCGAGGATCGGGCTGGTCAGGCTTTCCATGTCATAGGCAAGCCGTGACAGCGACAGCGCCCGCGTATAGTCGCGCTCTTCGGGCAGCACGTCAGGGATGGTCGCCTGGAATGTCGGTGTAAACGCTGCCGACGCCGACTGCAGCACGAAGATCAAGACATAGACCTCCCAGACCTGCGTGACGAACGGCAGGCACAGCGCAACGGTGGCACGGATCATGTCCATCGCAACAAGCAGCGCGCGCCGGGGCACCTTGTTGGCGAAGGCACCAGCGATCGGCGCGACACCGACGTAGGCGATCATCTTGATCGCGAGCGCGGTGCCAAGCACAGCGCCCGCGTCGCCGCCCGCGATATCATAGGCCAGCAGACCAAGCGCGACCGTCGCAAGCCCCGTTCCGATCAGCGCAATGATCTGCGCAAGGAATAGGTGGCGATAGGTGCGGTTGGCGAGGACTGCGAGCATGGGCGCCCCTATCCGCTGATTCTGGCCGCCTGTCTATCCCCCATGGGGGATATGGTGGACACGTCCGTCATGACGTGTCAGGGACTCAAAATGGCCCATACAGCGCACACCAGCCACCCCGCGATCGTCAAGCGCCTTAACCGGGCGACCGGCCACCTTCGCAGCATCGTTACCATGATCGAGGAGCAACGCCCCTGCGTCGACATCGCCCAGCAGCTGCAGGCGGTCGAGAATGCGATCGCCAGCGCGAAGCGTGCGCTGATCAACGATCATATTGACCATTGCCTCGTCCACGCCGAGGAAGGCGAAGGCCCGCAGCAGGCGATCGAGCAATT
>NZ_JAIEPC010000048.1 GCF_019749955.1 Sphingomonas sp. | reverse complement strand
GCGAGCGCTTCATCAAAGCCATGGCGGCGTAATGTTCAACCGCCCGCCCACACACGGAAATCCTGACAGGCCCGGCCTGTGGACGCGCGGCCTTCTGATCCGCTGTACCATCGCCGATGGCGACCCTGCGTTCTTCACCACTTGGTGTCCGGCGGGAACGGGCATCGAAGCCCTGGTCCGCGTCGAAGGGCATCGCTGGGCGATCGAGGACAGCTTTGAGACCACCAAGAACGAACTCGGGCTCGACCACAACGAGTCCCGCTCCTGGCACGGCTGGCATCGTCACGTGTCGCTCGTCATGCTGGCGTTCGCCATGATGGCGGCGATCCGTCACCACGCGAACCTGGTGCCGCCCCCAAAAAGAATGCGGACACCGCCACGCCCCCGCTGATCCGCTGGTCGCTGCAAGAGATCCGCCGCATCGCCATCCGGCTCGCTCAGCGCCGTATCCAACCCGCCCACATCATCGCCTGGTCCACTTGGCGAAGAGCGCATCAGGCGTCAGCGCGACGCGCACACATCCGATCTAAAGCGCAACTGTAATGCTAGGTTGTAGTGACAATTTAATCACTTCAGCCATAGCATGATGCTGGCCAGTTTGATGAAGCCGAGGAAGTTGGCGGCGAGCTTGTCGTATCGGGTGGCGATGCGTCGCCATTGCTTGAGTTTGGCGAAGAAGCCTTCGATGCCCCAGCGCTGCTTATATGCGATAACATCGTAATCCCGCTGGATTTTGCCGTGCCGCCGGGGCGGAATGACGGGCTCGCCGCCCTGTGCCCGGACGAGTTCGCACAGGCTGTCGGCATCATAGGCGCGGTCGGCAAGCACCTGCCCGGCGGGTAAGCCTCGGATCAGATCGCACGCTGGTGCCATGTCATTTTGTTGGCCGGGGCCGAGCATGAAGCGCACCGGCAGGCCGAGCGCATCGACTACAGCATGGATATTGGTGCCGAACCCGCCTCTGGAGCGGCCGAGAGCCTGGGCCTGAGCACGGATCACCGTGGCGTCGATGGCCAGCCATTCGATGTCGGGATCGTCGGATACGGCTTCGAATATCCGGTCGATCACACCCTGCTCGACCCAGCGATAATAGCGACGCTTTGCAGTCTGATAGGAGCCAAAGCGCTCCGGCAGATCGCGCCAGCGCCCACCCGAGCGCGCCAACCACAGCAAAGCATCGAGAAACCGCCGCCCGTCACTGCGCGGTCCGCGCTTGCCCTTGCGACCGCCCGGCACAAACTCCCGCAGCCGCTCCCACTGATCGTCCCTAAGAACCTCGCCTTCCACACCAGCCTCCAAAAACCGGTGTTGAATCAGAACTCAGCGCAAATGGGAATTCCTAAAATGTCACTACAACCTAAAGGATCAACAGCGAAAACGACTAATTTGAGGCGGTCGCGTGCCTATCGTGTCGCGGGAAAGCCAAGCTTTGGTCTGACATAAAGTACCCCGCTCACCCGATGATAAAATCGGCCCCGCCCGTCACTGCATTCGGCAGCAGGAACACATAATCCGCGCCCGCCTGATAGCCGTCCACGCCATTGGCATCGACGACGAGGAAGGTCTGCCCCGCCAGCGTGCCCGATGTCGGCGTGAACAGCACGGCGCGACCACCGATCAACTGCGCACCGGTTGCAGCGCCAAGGTCCGCGTCGAAGCTGGCCGTGCTCAGCGCGCCGCTCGCGATTGTGGCATAGGTGTCGTGCACCTGGCCGCTGATCTGGATGCGGTCGCTCGCAAAGTTGAAGTCGAGCAGCCGGTCATAGTTGGTCGAGCTCGATTGCACGGCGGAGTCGTAGAAGAAAATGTCGGCGCCCGCGCCGCCGTTCAGCGTGTCGCCGCCATTGCCGCCGAAGATATAATCCGCGCCGCTGCCGCCGGTGATGATGTCGCCCGCTGTGCCGCCAAAGATGCGCAGGATGCCATCGGTCTCCCCCGCACCGTTGATCGTTACCGAGTTCGTCACCGACAGCGCGAAGATCGTCCGCGTCTGGCCGGTCGGGGTGAAGGCGTTGCCGGCGGTGATGTTGAAGTTATTCTCCGGACCCGAGCTACTGCGCAGCAGCACCACGACTTCGGCATCGAACCGGGTATCGAGCGTGAGCGTATAATCGCCGTCGAGCGCGATCTGGTCATTGGTGCCACCGCCGCCCGTGACCTGATCCGATGCGCCGAAGCGGCCGGGGCCGAAGTAAAAGCCGTCGTTGCCCGCGCCGCCAGTGAAGGTGTCGATGCCGAGGCCGCCATAGATACGCACGGCGCCGTCAGTTTCAGCTGAGGCATTGACGGTCAGATTGTCGGTCGCGCCCAAATTGGTGCCGAAGATCGTCAGCAGCTGCCCAGCGGCGACATTGGCGTTGTTGGTGGTGATGTCATAGCTGAACCCCGCAAGCGCTGACAGCACTTCGACACCGGTCAGCGAGGTCGCGCTCAGCACCAGCGCATTCGCGCCGGTGTAATTGCCCTGAATGCCGACCTGATCGTTGCTGCCCGCGCCGCCATCGATCGTGTCGGCGCCTGTCAGTGTTGCGCCGAAGAAGAAAGCGTCGTCACCGCCACCGCCGCTGACCGTATCGACGCCACCGCGCGACAGATCGAACGAATTGACCACGTCATTGCCGATAATTGTGTCGTTGCCGCTGCCGCCGACGGCGTTTTCGATCACGACGCCGCGCGCGATCGACACATTGCCAACCCGCGCACCGACGTTCGAAAAAGTCTCCGCATTCAGATTGATGACCTGGTTCTGCGTAAAGCCCGAGTAATCGAGCGTATCGATGCCGCCGCTGTCATAAATCGTATAGCTGACACTGGGATTCGCCGTCGCATCATAGACCGCGCGGCCCGATGTGTTGTTGAAGCCATAGGTCGTGTTGCCGGTACGCGTCAGCGTGTTCGTGCCGTACAGCACCGTCGTCGCAATGGCATCGGCAATCATCGGCGTCACCGCAAATTGCCGGGTGAAACCCAGCCCGGCGAAGTAGCTATTCTCGGACTGGTCGAAATACGACATGATCGTCGTCGCCCAGCTGTCGTTCAGATAGAGCGAATCCGACGCATAGCTGGCATTGCCATTATAGTTGCCGCCATGCCCCAGCCCGAGCACATGGCCAATTTCGTGGATATAGGTCTGGAACGAATAGCTGTTCAGCCCAATGCCATTGGTTGTCAGCCAAGCTGTCCCGACATTCACGGTCCCGCTGGTCGTGACGCCGTTCGAATAGCTCGCATTGGCAAACGCGCCGGTCTGATTGTCGTCGAGCGTGATTTGCGCCGCCGTGGTGATTTCCGAAAAATTGATGCCCGTCACGTCGCGCCACAGGTTGAACGCTTCGCGCGCCAAATTCTGTCCGTCCGCTGTCAGCCCCTGCACGTTGAAGGTAATGGTGCCGCCCGGTGCGACATTGAACGCGTGCCGCTGAGCCGCACCGCCCCAATAGCCGTCGGTGAGCTGGTTGGCGATCTGATCATTGGTGTACAGCGTCAGCGGCGGCGTGGTCGCAGCGGTCAGCGTATATTGCCCGGTCGTGGAACCGAAGCCGCCCACGTCGAGATAATAGGTGCCGCCGGTCGTCGCGGTGAAGCGCAGCGCCGAATACGTGCCCTCGCCAGCATCGTCATTGGTCGCGAGCTGCGTGCCGGCCGCGTCGCGCACGGTCAATGTGGTATCGACCGCCCCGTCGGCCACGACGCCGCCGGTACGGAAGATATAGGTTTCGCCCGCAGTCAGGGTGATCCGGAACCAGTCGCGGTCGTTCGCGGTCTCGATATTGCCGGCGGCAATGCCGCCGACCGTGACGCTCGCGGTGGTTGCCGTGGTGCCGAGCACGCTGTCGGCGCCCGCCGCCGGAAGCGCGACGGCGAACAGCCGGTAACTGCCGGTGCCCTGATCGTTAAACGTGCCTGCGTCGAGGTAGAAGGTGCCCGTCGTCGTCGCGGTATAGGGGATCAGCGAATGGGTGTTGTCGCCGCCGTCATCGTTGCTGGTCAGGAGGGTTCCCGCGCTGTCGCGCAGATAGAGAAAGGTGTCGAGGTTCGATCCGGCGATCGCCTGGGTCGTGAACACATAGCTTTGTCCGGCGGTCAGGCTGATGCGGTACCAGTCATGATCGCCATTGGTGTCGATGACGACATTGACGCTCGATCCCACCGCAATCGTTGCCGTCGTCGCGGTCGTTCCCGGCACCGTGTCGACATAGGGGGTCGGGTCGACAGGCAGCAAAATGGCGTTGGCGCTCGCGTCGGTCGGGCCATCGATCGGCACGAGGATCGGCTGGCCGTCGCGGCCCCGCGGATCAATCTGGTTACCGGCCGGATCGAGATTCTGGCAAACCGCCGTCGAACAGCAACCGCACTGCGCCTTCGCCATGTCTTTCTCCCTTGCGTCATCCGGCAAATGGGCATCGTCGACGTCTGTCGCCGCAGCCTAGTGAATGGTCGAATGATATGTCGGGTCGGTTAAAAGCGCAAAGCCAAACGCGGTTAAGCGATGGGTTTCTATCGCGGCGAAGCTGTCCGCAGGCCCTGGGCTGTGCTCGCCGCCAGCCGGTCAACATCATCGGCGTGGAAGGGGCGGTCGGACACGGCCAGATTGAAGCTCAGCGGCGCCAGCGGCTTGCCGCCGCGCATCCGCGTGACCTGCGCGCTTGCAACCCCCTGCGGCAGGAAGTTTAGCGCGATCACCAGCCCATCGGCGGGCGCGGTCGGGCGCGCCGTGGCGGCGCTGCCGCTCGCCCTGGCATAGGCAGCAACGAAGCGCTGGCAGATCGCTGCCCCGGTCAACGGCGCGACGAACTTCTCGCCGCGCACGCTGCACTGGATCGGGGTGGGTGGGGTGCCCGCCATGATGCCTCCGGTCGTCAGCGCCGACGCCGTGCCAAGGATCAACACGTGAGCGAGGATGCGCATCGCGCGAAACTACGCGCCGCCGACCGTGCTGTCGACGCCAATCCGCCGATCACACCGTGATAAAGTCGCGCACGACCAGCGTCGGGCCTGGGTTGATCTGGGCGAACGCCACCGCCGGGCCACCGCGATAGCCGTCGGTATCGTACCAGATCGCGCCGCTTGCCCGACCGTTCGCCGTCCAGCGGCTGTTCCAGTAACATCGGGCGTCGTCGGTAACCGCGCGTTGACATCGCCAACAGCCGTCCGTCCCGGCCGATGCGGCAACGACCGCAGAGCTGATATGCGCAGACTGAACAGCAAGGGTGGAAACGCGCAGGTTGATCGACCTTCACGCGAATAGCCAAAAAACAGCCCGGTTTTTCGCAACGCTGAAAGTGCAGCGCAAAAGGCCAGCCAGCCAAAGCTCTTTATTCTGCGATTTTGATCTTTGCGCCAATCCCGACGAGGGCCGACGGAACCGCAAAGTGCCCAACGCAGCAGCCGTTTCGATACCGCCGTCCAGGGATCGGATCCGTCCTGCCCGCGCGGTGGTGGTATGGTGCTTGGCCTGTGACAGGTATGGCTCTGGTCTGTTAAGGCATGGCAGTGCTTGCCCTTCACGAACAAATCTGGAACAAACCCGCCCCATGCTGACCCATATCTCGGTGCGCGGTGCGCGCGAACACAACCTTAAGGGCGTCGACGTCGACATCCCGCGTGACACCCTCACCGTCATCACCGGCCTGTCCGGCAGCGGCAAATCGAGCCTCGCGTTCGACACCATCTATGCCGAGGGGCAGCGGCGTTATGTCGAGAGCTTGAGCGCCTATGCGCGCCAGTTCCTCGAGATGATGCAGAAACCCGATGTCGACCATATCGAGGGGCTCAGCCCCGCGATCAGCATCGAGCAGAAGACGACGAGCCGCAATCCGCGCTCGACCGTCGCGACCGTCACCGAAATCTATGACTATATGCGGCTGCTGTGGGCGCGGGTCGGCATTCCCTATTCGCCCGCGACCGGCCTGCCGATCGCCGCGCAGACGGTGAGCCAGATGGTCGACCGGGTGATGGCGCTCCCCACCGGCACCCGCGCGCTGCTGCTCGCGCCGGTGGTGCGGGGCAGGAAGGGCGAGTTCAAAAAGGACATGGCCGAATGGCAGCGCGCGGGCTTCACGCGGGTGCGCATCGACGGCGAGATTTACGAGATCGACGAAGCGCCGGCGCTCGACAAGAAATACAAGCATGATGTCGAAGTCGTGGTCGACCGCGTGGTGGTGGGGCCGGACGTGGCGACGCGGCTCGCGGACAGTTTCGAGACCGCGCTGAAGCTGGCGGACGGGCTGGCTTATGTGGATTTGGTGGATGGGACGGTGGCAGGGCTGGCCACAGCCACTGCCTCGGTTCGGGAAACCCAATCCCCGTTCGTTTCGAGCGCAGTCGAGAAACAGGCCACAAGCGATGCGCAAGGTGTCTCGACTGCGCTCGACACGAACGGTGGGGGAGGTGGTGCCACCCTCGGCGGCGCAATGAAGGGCGCCGGCGTCCCCGCCAACCGCATCGTCTTCAGCGAAAAATTCGCCTGCCCCGTTTCCGGCTTCACGATTGCCGAAATCGAACCCCGCCTCTTCTCCTTCAACGCCCCGCAAGGCGCATGCCCGGCCTGCGACGGCCTCGGCGAGAAAATGCTGTTCGACGAGGAACTCGTCGTCCCCAACCACGCGCTCAGCCTCAAGAAGGGCGCAATCGTCCCCTGGGCGAAATCGCAGCCGCCATCGCCTTATTACATGCAGGTGCTCGGCAGCCTCGCGCGCGAATTCGGCTTCTCGCTCGACACGCCGTGGGGCGAACTGCCCGGCGAAGTCCAGCTGATCATCCTCCACGGCACCGGCGGCAAGCCCGTCACGCTGACCTTCGTCGACGGCAAGAAGAGCTACGACGTGAAGAAGCCGTTCGAAGGCGTGATCGGCAATCTCAACCGCCGCCTGCTCAGCACCGAAAGCGCGTGGATGCGCGAGGAACTGTCGAAGTATCAGTCGAGCGCCCCGTGCGAGACGTGCCACGGCGCGCGGCTCAAGCCCGAGGCGCTCGCGGTCAAGATCGGCATGCGCGACATCTCCAGCGTCACGCATCTGTCGGTGGTCGACGCGCTCGCCTGGTTCGCGGGCGTGCCCGAGATGCTCACCGCGCAGCAACGCGAGATCGCGCGCGCGATCCTCAAGGAAATCGACGAGCGGCTCGGCTTCCTCAACAATGTCGGGCTCGATTACCTCAATCTCGACCGCACCAGCGGCACGCTCAGCGGCGGCGAGAGCCAGCGAATCCGGCTCGCGTCGCAGATCGGCAGCGGGCTGTCGGGCGTGCTCTATGTCCTCGACGAGCCGAGCATCGGCCTCCA
>NZ_JAIEPC010000122.1 GCF_019749955.1 Sphingomonas sp. | reverse complement strand
TGCCCGATTTGGGACCTTTGGTTGCCATGCGGCGCTCCTGATAGCTTCGTTGCTGCACTGCAATATAATGCACTGCGCAACGATATCAAGAGTTTTTTGTGCGGCGCAACATAACTGCCGCATTCAACCCATTCAGGCGCGATAAAACATTGAGATAAAGCGGTTTATCGTGTCCGAACATAGTCGCCCGGGGCATCGCCGAGCGCGGGAAGCTTGCCTTTGCCGGGGGTACGGGCACCCTTAACCGGTGCGGTGGCGTCGCCTTGCGCCCGGATCCAGTCGATCCAGTCGGGCCACCAGCTGCCTTTGGTCTCGGTTGCACCGGTAACGAAGTCAGCGAACGATTCGCCGAGCACCGGATTGGTCCAATATTGGTATTTCTGCGCCGCAGGCGGGTTGACGACACCGGCGATATGTCCCGATCCGGCCAGCACGAATTTCATTGGCCCGGCGAAGTGCTTGGTCATCTGCCACACGCTGTCGGCAGGCGCGATATGGTCCTCACGCCCCGCCTGGATGTAGCTTGGCGTCGCGACCTTGGTCAGGTCAATGGGTGTGCCGGCGATGCTGAGCGCGCCGGGCGTCGCGAGTCGGTTGTCGCGGTAGAGATCGCGCAAATAGCTCAGATGCCATTTGCTCGGCAGGTTGGTGGTGTCGCCGTTCCAGTGGAGCATGTCGAACGGCGTATAATCCTGCCCGAGCAGGTAATTGTTGGTGACATAATTCCAGATCAGGTCGCGCCCGCGCAGCAGGTTGAACGTCATCGCCATGTAGCGGCCGTCGAGGAAACCATCGGGCGATACCTGCTCGATCAGCTTGATCTGCTCGTCATCGACGAAATTGAGCAATTCGCCTGCGCGGCTGAAATCGACTTGGGCGGTGAAGAAGGTCGCGCTCTTGACCTTGTCGGCTTGCCCGCGCGCCGCCAGCACTGCGAGTGTCGCCGCGAGCGTCGTGCCCGCGACGCAATAGCCGATCGCGTGGACGCTTTCGACCTTCAGCAGATCGCGCACGGTGTCGATCGCGTCGATCTGGCCGGCCTCGACATAATCGTCCCAGGTCACGTCCTTCATCGTCGCATCGGCGGAGCGCCACGACACGATGAAGACGGTCAGCCCCTGATCGACTGCCCATTTGATGAAGCTCTTCTCCGGAGACAGATCGAGGATGTAGAAACGGTTGATCCATGGCGGGAAGATGACGAGCGGGGTTTCGATCACCTGCTTGGTCGTGGGGCTGTACTGGATGAGTTCGTAAAGCGGCGTGCGCTTGACGACCTTGCCCGGCGTTACCGCGATGTTGCGCCCGATTTCGAACGATTCGTTGCTGGTATGGGTGAGCTGTCCTTTGCCCAGATCGGCGAGCATGTGCTGCAAGCCGCTCAGCAGATTTTCGCCCCCCGTCTCGAGCGTCTTTTCGAGCACCAGCGGGTTGGTGGCGGGGAAATTGCTCGGGCTCATCGCCTCGACGATGTTGCGGGTCGCAAAGCGCAGCCGCTCGCGCTGCTTGTCGTCGACGCCGTCGATCTCGTCGACGCTGCGCTGAAGATGATCGGAGACGAGCAGATAGCTTTGGCGAATCCAGTCGAACACCGGATTGGCGCGCCACGCCGGATCCTTGAAGCGCTTGTCCCTGGCATGCGCCGGGTCTTCGGGCTCGGCGGCGGCAAGATCAGGGACCAGAAAGCGCGACCACATTTTCATGCTGTCGGCCCAGAAATCGCGCGCGCGGTCGAGCGTGCGCGGATCGGTGAAGCCCGGGATGATCGGGATCGCGGGCGTGTCCTCGATCGTCTGCAACCCGGCTTCGAGCATCATCTGCTGCGCGCGGCCCATCACCCAGGTCCAGTGCTGCATGTCTTCAAGGCTCGGGATCGGCAGCGCCGCGGGCGCGGTTTCGGGTTGCGGGGATTGGGGTTCGGCCATGCTATCCTCATCCTTCGTGGCGCCGATTCTTGTGATTTGCGCCCGCCTGACAGACGCTTTAGCATCCGCAGGCCCCGGCGACGAGGGGGCGCCTGAAATCGGCGCCTGTGCCGATTGCGCCGGTGCCCGTGACTCTCAAGCGAAGCGACCCTTATGTCTGACGAATTCTACCGCATCAAACGCCTGCCGCCCTATGTCATCGCCGAAGTCAATGCGATGCGGGCAACGGCGCGCGCGGGCGGGGAGGACATTATCGATCTGGGCATGGGCAATCCCGATCTGCCGCCGCCGCAGCATGTGATCGACAAGCTGGTCGAAGTCGCGGGCAAGCCCGATGCGCACGGCTATTCGGCGTCGCGCGGGATTCCGGGGCTGCGGCGTGCGCAGGCAAATTATTATGCGCGCCGCTTCGGGGTCGACGTTGATCCTGAAAGCGAAGTCGTGGTGACGATGGGATCGAAGGAAGGGCTCGCGAGCCTTGCCACCGCAATCACCGCGCCGGGCGACGTCGTGCTCGCGCCCAATCCCAGCTACCCGATCCACACCTTCGGCTTCATCATCGCCGGGGCCACAATCCGCGCGGTACCGACCACACCCGACGCGCAGTATTGGGAAGCGCTCGAGCGCGCGATGAACTTCACCGTGCCGCGCCCGTCGGTGCTGGTGGTCAATTATCCGTCGAATCCGACGGCCGAGACGGTGGATATCAGCTTCTATGAGCGGCTCGTCGCCTGGGCGCGCGAGAACAAGGTCTGGGTGATCTCCGACCTTGCCTATTCGGAGCTCTATTTCGATGGTCGGCCAACGACGTCGATCCTGCAAGTGAAGGGCGCCAAGGATGTCGCGATCGAATTCACCTCGCTGTCGAAAACCTATTCGATGGCAGGCTGGCGAATCGGCTTTGCGGTCGGCAACGCGAAGCTGATCGCGGCGATGACGCGGGTGAAATCCTATCTCGATTATGGCGCGTTCACGCCGATTCAGGCCGCCGCCTGCGCCGCCCTCAATGGCCCGCAGGATATCGTCGAGAAGAACCGCCAGCTTTACCATCATCGTCGTGACGTGCTGGTCGAAAGCTTCGGGCGCGCGGGGTGGGAGATTCCGGCCCCAGCGGCGTCGATGTTCGCCTGGGCACCGCTGCCGCCCGCACTCGCGCATTTAGGCAGCCTTGAGTTCAGCAAACAATTGCTCACGCACGCTCACGTCGCGGTTGCGCCAGGGGTGGGCTATGGCGAAAATGGCGAAGGGTATGTGCGGATTGCGATGGTCGAGAATGAACAACGCCTGCGCCAGGCCGCCCGCAACGTGAGGCGCTATCTCCAGTCGATGGGCGTCAATACACCGCCGCAAGGCGCCGTGCGCGACAGCGCGTGATCGACCTGCTCTATTCGCTCGCGGGCGTGTTGGTCGGGCTGCTCGTCGGCCTGACCGGCGTTGGCGGCGGATCGCTGATGACGCCGATTCTGGTGTTGATGTTCGGCTTTCATCCGGCGACGGCGGTGGGCACCGATCTGCTTTATGCATCGGCCACCAAGACGGCCGGGACGGCAGTGCATGGCCGCTATGGCACGGTCGATTGGCGCGTGGTGCGGCGCCTCGCAATGGGCAGCCTGCCCGCGGCGGTGGTGACGCTGACCATCCTGAGCTTCGCCAATTGGCAGTCGTCGGCGATGGCGGGGGTGATCTCGACGGTGCTCGGCCTTGCGCTGATCCTGACCGCGATTTCGGTGTTCTTCCGCAAGACGCTGATCGCGCGGCTCACCCCCTTGTTCGCGGGTGACGATGATGCCGAGATCGGGCGGATCACGATCATCCTTGGCGCGGTGCTGGGTGCGCTGGTGTCGTTGACCTCGGTGGGTGCGGGTGCGCTCGGGATGACGGCGCTGCTCATCCTCTATCCCAAAGTGCCGGTCGCGCGGCTGGTCGGCAGCGATATCGCGCATGCCGTGCCCCTGACCTTGATCGCGGGGCTGGGGCATTTGTCGATGGGGACGGTCAATCTGTGGCTGCTCGCCTCGCTGTTGCTCGGGTCGATCCCGGGCATCATCGTCGGTAGCCTGATCGCGACGCGGGTGTCGGACCGGGTGCTGGTGCCGATACTCGCGACGACGCTGGCGATCGTCGGCGCCAGACTCCTGTTCTGATCGGTTGACGCTGGCGCCGTCCCCCGGCATCGCGCGCGGCATGACCAGACCCGGCTATGCTTTTTCGACACGCATCAAGGTTCGCTATGCCGAAGTCGATGCGCAGCGGATCGTCTTCAATTCGCGCTACCTCGAATATGCCGATGTCGCGGTCACCGAATTTTGGGAATGGAGCGGGCTCGATGACCTTGGCCCCGCATGGACGGCCGCCGAATTCCATGTGCGCCACACCGAAATCGACTATCTGATTCCCTTCGCGATGGGCGACGAGATTGAGGCGTTTGTGCGGATCGAGCGGATCGGCACGACCAGCCTGACGCAACGATTCGAACTGTGCCACGCCGTGACCGGCGATCTTCACTGCGCGATCGAGATGGTGATCGTCCATGTCGGTGAGCTCGGCGGGCGTCCGGTGCCGATTGCCGGTGAGGTGCGCGCGGCGCTGGAGCGGCTGGCGGCGCGGTAAAGCGGGGTGACTTTGGACGAAGCACTCCTCCATCCGCTTGTTTCTCGGTGTCTCGACTTCGCTCGACAGAGCCTTCGCTCGAAACGAACGGGTCAAGCTAGAGTCGTCGCACCCTAAATCAAAAATTTGTAGCGCTCGCTACATTGCTACGCTAAGCGACTCAGCGACTGCAATCGGAGTCGCGCAATGTTGACGGGCAATCGGACCGGAAGGCGCCTATTCGGCGGCGTGGATGTCGCGGGCGATGTCTTCGGGCAGCGACCACACCATGTCGCCCTTGCGCAGCACGCGGCCGTCCCACGAATAAACCTCGACCTGACGGATCGGGCGGCGGTCGCGTTCATCGACCAGCACCGGAGTGGCAGCGACACCCGTTTCCCAGCGCTCGCCCCATTGGCGCAGCGCCACCATCGTCGGCAGCAGCGCGGCGCCCTTTTCGGTCAGCCGATATTCGATCTTGCGGCGATCATCGGGCAGCGCCTCGCGCTTCAAAATGCCATGCTCGACCAGCCGCGCGAGCCGATTGGCGAGGATGTTGCGCGCGATGCCGAGTTCAGACTGGAATTCCTCAAAATGGAACAACCCGTTGAAGGCCGCGCGCAGGATGAGGAACGACCAGCGCTCGCCCATCGCCTCGAGCGCGGCTGGCAGGCTGCACTCGGCGAGGTCGCGCAGGGGCTCTCTCAGTTTTCCGTCCATCAGGCGCGTGATCCTATCCCATTTCGCCAAAGGTGCGACGAAAATCTAAGTTTCTAGTTGCAACGAAAAACTTACTCGACTAAGTAGCGTTTCGCAACCTAATTGTTTCACCGGGCCGGCCCTCCCCAGGCGGCCATTCATGGAGGAAGTCATGATCCGCATTCTCTCAATCGCCGCGCTTGCCACATCGGCTCTGATGATCGCTCCCGTTGCGGCTTCGGCGCAGACTGCCGGCTATTACAGCGCGACCCCGGCGACCGCGCCGACCAAGAACACCGTGATCACCGCGGGCACGCTGTGGAAGTGCGCCGATGGCGTGTGCGGCGCCGCCAAGAGCACGCAGCGCGATGTCATCATGTGCCAGATGGTCGCGCAGCGCATGGGCAAGCTGACCGCGTTCGCCGTTGCCGGTGCCGCGTTCGACGAAGCGACGCTCGCCAAGTGCAACACTGTTGCCCGCTAACCACGACTAATGCCGCGCACTGTCTGCGCGGATAAGTAAATGTTGCAAAGCAGCAGCACGCGGCCCCACATTGGCCGCGTGCTGCGTCAGTATGAACTCGTCGATCGCGTGTTGAGCTACGATCCCGATGCCAATGAGGCGTTGCTCAACCGCGCCTATGTGTTTTCGATGCAGGCGCACGGCTCGCAGAAGCGCGCATCGGGTGATCCCTATTTCAGCCACCCGATCGAAGTGGCTGGCATTCTGACCGACCTGCACCTCGACGATGAGACGATTGCGACCGCGATCCTCCACGACACGATCGAGGATACGGTTGCGACGCCCGAGGAAATCCAGCGGCTGTTCGGCGACAATGTCGCGCGGATGGTCGACGGGGTGACCAAGCTGTCGAAGATCGAAGCGCAGACCGAAAGCGAGCGCGCGGCTGAAAATCTGCGCAAATTCCTGCTCGCCATGTCGGACGATATCCGCGTGCTGCTGGTCAAGCTCGCCGACCGGCTGCACAACATGCGCACGCTCCACCACATCAAGAGCGAGGACAAGCGCCGCCGAATCGCCCGCGAGACGATGGACATCTACGCGCCGCTGGCCGAGCGAATCGGCATGTATGAATTCATGCGCGAGATGCAGAGCCTCGCGTTTCGCCAGATCGAACCCGACGCGTTCGATTCGATCACCAAGCGGCTGGTGCTGCTGAATGAGGGCGATCACGGTCGCATCGCCAAGATCGCGTCGTCGATGAAGGCACTGCTGCTGCGTCAGGGCGTCGATGCCGATATCTGGGGCCGCGAAAAACATCCCTATTCGATCTGGCGCAAGATGAGCGAGCGCCACATCAGCTTCGAGCAGCTCTCCGACATCATGGCATTCCGCGTCATCGTCCCGAACGAGGAGGATTGCTACCGCGCACTCGGCATGATCCACCGGCGCTGGCCAATGGTACCGGGGCGGTTCAAGGATTATATCTCGACCCCCAAGCGCAACGGCTATCGATCGCTCCACACCAGCATCATGCATGCCGAGAATACCCGCGTCGAAATCCAGATTCGCACCGCCGACATGCATGCCGAGGCCGAATATGGGCTGGCGGCGCATTGGGCGTACAAGCAGGGGAAGCTGCGCCCCGACACGCAGGTGCGCTGGATCGCCGATCTGGTCGAGATTCTCGATGCCGCCGAAAGCCCCGAAGAGCTGCTCGAACATACGCGGATGGCGATGTATGCGGATCGCATCTTCGCCTTCACCCCGCGCGGCGAGCTGATCCAGCTGCCCAAGGGCGCGACGCCGATCGA
>NZ_JAIEPC010000115.1 GCF_019749955.1 Sphingomonas sp. | reverse complement strand
CCGACCGCGGGCAGCGAGCCGATCAACTTCCCCGTGTCGCCGGTCTATAATGTCCCGGCGCCGGTCGCGGCGCGCTACAAGGGCACGCGCTGCCTGCAAGCCAATGGCGAACTCGCCAATGGCGCGACGCTCCAGAACAATGGCGACGTGATGATTGCCGGCGTGATCTACAACAAGCCCGGATTCGACTGGATTCGCGGCAAAGAGCTTTACCGCCAATCGACGCTCAACGGCCTTGTCCCGCCTGCTGGCGAGACGCGCCAGATCCCGCCGATGCCGTCCGGCACGATCGCGCTCAAGCCGATGCTGTGGCCGGTCAAGCGTAGCGGCTTCACCGCGCTGCCGGTGTGGGACAGCCCGGCGTCCGATAACGGCGTCTATTCGGGGTTTGAAATCCAGAGCCAATGGCCGCGCGCTGTCGCAGTGACGCCGACGCCACAATCGACTTTGGTGCCGTCGAGCGTCAGCTTCCTCTACGGTGTGACGATGGCCAATGGCGCGGGCCAGCAAGTACCGCTCGGGCCGAACACCTATCAGCGGCCGCGCGTGGTCGGGATCGACCAATTCTACCACTATCAGCCCAATCTGAAGACGATGGACCTGTGCGACCGCGCGCTGCTCGATGCGTCCTCCTATTATGCCAATGGTCGGCTGTTTGAGCAGGGCGATTATCTCGCGCTTGTGGCGATGCATTTGCAGACCAAGGAACAGGCGGCGTGGACCTTCCAGTCGGTGTGGTGGCATGACCGCCCGAACGTCGGCCCCTATGCCGCCGACCGCCCCGCCATTCCGCAGGCGCGCGGGCCGTGGCAGCATTATCTGATGACCTCGACCTATGGGATGCCAGCGGTGCGTGGCGGCAAGACTTGGCCGATTGCCTATAATCCCTACATCGAACTCGCCGCCGCGCACCCGATCAAGACCAATTGCATGAATTGCCACCACCGGTCGGCGTGGCCCGCCGATGCGAACGAGTATCAGGAACCCGGCGGACCTGGAGCGCTCGACATTTACAGGCTCGATAATCCGGTGCTGGCGGGCAAGATCCAGGTCGACTCGCTCTGGTCGATCAGCGACCGCGCGATCAAGCCGAGCACCAAACCGGTCGGGACGCGCTGAGCGGACGCGATTGGCTGAGCTGGATCGGTAGTCGGGCGCATCACCGGGGGAGTGATGCGCCCGCCCGTCTCAGCGCTTGGGCATGGGGGGAGAGGCTGAGGCGAGATAGCTGATGATCGCCGCACGCTTTTGGGCGTCGGGGATCGTCAGATACATTTTGCTGCCGGGGGCCAGTTTTTGCGGCGCCTGCAACCATTGGTCGAGCCGTGCCGGGGTCCAGACGCCCGCGAGCTTCTTGATCGCGGGCGAATAGGCATAGCCGGGGGCGGTCGCGATGCGCCGTCCGACCACGCCGCGATGCGCCGGACCAATCCGGTTGGCGTCAAGCGAATGGCAACCGCCGCATTTGCCCTCGTAAAGAGCCTTGCCGTCGGTTGCCTGCGCAAAGGCGGGTGCCGGGAGCAGCAGCGCAAGCGCCACTGCTCCCTTCAGTCCCGCACGGATGGAGGTGCCAGTCACAACGCCTTAGCCGAACAGATAGGCATTCGTCGGCACGCCATTGCCGAGCGCGCCGTTGAGCACCGCCCAGTGCACGGCCTCATCGGTCGAAAGCTGCGCGAAGAGCAGGGCGATCTTCTTGTCGTTCAGCGCGGCAATCTGCCCAACATAGGCGTTGGTTGCGCCCTGTTCGAGCCCAGCCGCAAGCTTGACGACGTCGCCTTCGCTCTTGAGCGCGCCGAGATTGAGTTCCTTGACATATTCGGCGTCGCTTTTGGGCTCGACCGGCTTGCTGCCCATTTTCGTGATCAGCGCGGCGAGCGAGTCGCGATGGGCGTCGTGGTGGCCCTTGAAAACAAGGGCGACTTTGAGCGTACCGGGGCTCAGCAGCCCGCTGCCGCCGGCGAGGCGATAAGCGGCAATGCCTTCATGCTCGAGCGCGAGCGCGCCCTGCAAAATGCCGAGGTCGTTGGCGCCGTGTGCCACTGCATGCTTTTTGACGGCTGCAGCCGTTGCCGGCCCATCGAGAAACGCGAGCGCGGTCATGCCGGCAGCAGCAATTCCGACTTGGTTCAGAAACAGGCGGCGCGGCGGCATCGTGTCGGTGGGATTCGTGGTCATGGGGGTCTCCATCGGTAGGATGCACTGGCGCGGTTCGCAGTGCAGGGGGTAGCGGCAGGGGACGCTTTTACGGGCGACCCGGTGGTTGGAATGACCGAGCGGCGCAGCGACTAACGCCACGGCTGCACGGGCGCGGCAATCGACACTGCGACAATAGGCCGTTTGGGCAATGTCTATTGGACGGGACGCAATTCAGCTCGCGCTGTCGTCCCGCGCGACCCTTGTCGGTGAGTGCCCGAAGCGTTCGGTAAAGGCGCGCGTGAAGGCGGCGGCCGATTGGAAGCCGACTTGAGTCGCGACCTGCTTGACCGGCGTCTTGTGCCGATTGAGCAAGTATAACCCCCGCTGCAACCGCCATTCCGTAACGTAACTCATCGGTGACGATCCCACGAGATCGCGGAAGCGTTCGGCAAAGCGGCTGCGCGACATTGCGACCGCGCTGCCCAGCCGCTCGACCGTCCACGGGGCGGCGACATCATTGTGGATCAACGCCAGAGCGTGACCGATATGCGGATCAGTGACCGCCGTGATCAGCCGCCCCAGCTCGGGCGTCTTGGCGGTCGCCGCGCGCATCACTTCGATAAACAGCACTTCGGACAAGCGGCTGACTGATGCCGCGACGCCAGCTTCGTTCGCGAACATCCGGCGCACGATCAACCGCACGACATCGTCGAGCATCGGCTGGGTCGCGCGTTCAGCAGCGGTGATGTGGAGCAGATCGGGTACGGCGTGGAGCAGCGGATGATCGGCGCCGGTAGCAAAGCCGAAATGGCCGCAGACAAGCTGGCAACCGCTTTCGGCTGGCCCGTCGCCGAGCACGAATGGCCCCTGGCCGGTAAACCCCGCCGCCACAAAGGCGTCTTCGAGCGGCATGCCGACATGGCAGGCGGCGCTCGACAGCAAATGCGGGCTGCCATTGGGCACCAGCACCAGATCGCCGGGTTTCAACACGACATGGCTGCCGTCGTCGAGCGAGACATGGCATTCGCCCTGGACGATCAGATGAAATCGCGCGGCGCGTTCGAAATGCGGCACCTGCACACCAAAGGGCGGTCGAAAGTCGGTGCGGAAATACAGCGCCGCCTTGAGGTCGATCGTGTCGAGTATATCGCTGAGGACGTCCTTCATGTGTGGCCCCTCCTGATTGGGATGGATAGCGCAATTCGGGCGGCGGGGACAGGCGCCGCCCGGATCACTGGCGATTACAGGCTGGCGACGGGCTGGTCGGCGATCGTCACCCAAGCCGCATCGGCCTTGGCAACCGCACCGGCAACGTCGGCGAGGAAAGCCGCGTGGATTTCCTGGTTGAGATTCAGGTGCAAACGGCCGTCGGCGATCTTGTAGATCGTCGGATCGCCATCGAACTTCTTGGCGACCGACGCGCCATACGCACAGAAACCACCGAAGCTGGGCAGATAGCGCGAAGGGTTGACCCTGAAGATCTCGGCATTGGCGGCATTGGCGAAATAGTAAGTCGCGCCATCGTGAACGACGGCGAATTCGGCGCTGCCCACGATCGGGCTGGTGCCCTGCGTGTAGCTCACGACGTCATAGCCGCGCATCGCGAGCGGGGTTCCGGTGGCAACAAGGCCGGTCGACAGATTGAGGTTCTGGGTCATTGGTCAGGCTCCTTTACGTGCGCAGACCGAACCATTCCGGCTGCCCCGCTCAGATGGGGTGAGCCGGACGATATGTATACATAGTGCCCATAAATTGGGATTTGCGGCGTGACTTATGGGACGATAGGCAAATTCAAGCGGTATTCATCACTGAATTCACCGCGATGTCCCAGCCTTCCAGCCTTGTCGAGCGCACTTGCGCGCTCATTGTCGGCTCGAATCGCTCGACCGTCCCCCGCATCGCGCTTGCTTCCTCCAGCCCGGTGAATAGCCCACAGCCGACGCCCGCAAGCATCGCCGCGCCGAGCGCTGTCGTTTCGGCAAAGGCGGGGCGTTCGACGGGGATGGCGAGGATGTCGGCCATATCCTGCGCCATCCAATTGTTGGCGACCATGCCGCCGTCGATCCGCAGCGTCGCCCAGTCGACCCCGTCGGCAGCGAAGGCGGTCTTCAGGTCGTTCGCCTGATGCGCCATCGCCTCAAGTGCTGCCCGGACGATATGCGCGCGGGTGTTGGTGAAACTGAGGCCCGAGATGGCCGCGCGTGCCTCGGGCTGCCACCACGGCGCGCCGAGGCCGGAGAGGGCAGGGACGAGATACACGCCGCCATTATCGGGCACGCTGCGCGCGAGGACCTCGGTCTCCGCCGCAGTACCGATCAGCCCAATCGAGTCGCGCAGCCATTTGATCAGGCTGCCCGCAACAAACACCGATCCTTCGAGCGCATAGGCGCGCTTGCCGCCCAATTGCCACGCGATCGTCGAGAGCAACCGGTGGTGCGAGACCGGCGGGATCGCGCCCGCCTGCGTCAGGATGAAGGCGCCAGTGCCGAAAGTCGCCTTGGTCTCGCCGGACTTCAGGCAAGCCTGACCGATCGTGGCGGCTTGTTGATCGCCCGCCATGCCGCAAATCGGGATGGGCGCGCCGAAGAGGGTCGTTTCGCCGAAGCGCCCGGCGCAGTCGACGATTTCGGGCAGGGCTGCGCGGGGGGCACCGAACAGATCGATCAGCCCGTCGTCCCAGCCGCCGCTGCCGATCGCCATCAGCGCGGTGCGGCTGGCGTTGGTCGCGTCGGTGATGTGCAGGCCACCCGTCAGCTTCCAGACGAGCCAGCTTTCGACGGTGCCAACCGCCAGCCGATCGCCCGCCTCTGCGAGATGCGGCCAATGGCGCAGCGCCCAGCCGATCTTGGACCCCGAAAAATAGGGGTCGAGCAACAGCCCGGTCTTCGCCTGCACGACGGCTTCGTGTCCGGCCTCTTTCAACGCATGGCAATCACCGGCAGTGCGGCGGTCCTGCCAGACGATCGCGGGCGCGAGCGGCTCGCCGGTCGCCTTGTCCCAGAACACCACCGTCTCGCGCTGATTGGTGATGCCGATCGCGGCGATTCGCTCAGCCCCGCCGACGCGCTCGATCACCGCGCGCGTTACTGCCAGCGTGCGGTCCCAGATTTCAGCGGCGTCATGCTCGACCCAGCCGGGTTGCGGATAATGCTGCGTCAGTTCGGCAGCTTCGGTAGCGCGGCAGCGACCGTCAGGCGCAAATGCCATCGCGCGGGTGGAGGTGGTGCCTTCGTCGATGAGGAGTATCGTTTCTGTCATGGCCGCACGCTAGCCGGGATTACAAATCAGGGGAATGCGGCTAGTGATGGAGGCCAAGGAGCAAGACGTGGACGGTCTGATCGACAGGAACGAGGCAGCGGCACAGGGCGACGCGGTCAGCACCGGCGCCGCCAAGTTCGTGGACGCGCCCGCGCCGTCTTTGGCCGAGAC
The DNA here is from genome assembly GCF_019749955.1 of Sphingomonas sp. GTDB lineage: Bacteria > Pseudomonadota > Alphaproteobacteria > Sphingomonadales > Sphingomonadaceae > Sphingomonas. The sequence goes on along the minus strand of NZ_JAIEPC010000115.1, from coordinate 1,264 downwards.
CGAGGAAGTCACCAACAGGCGCGACCGTTTGCTCGCGTCGCTGACGCTGATTGCGGGGGTCGGGCTGGTGATCGCGCTGCCGTTTGCCCTGAAAGCGGGCGCCGAATTTTTCCTGCCGGTGACGGCGGCGCTGGTGATCGCAGTGGCGCTTGTGCCGATCCTCGAATGGCTCGAGCGCCGCCGCATTCCGGCGCCGATCGCTTCGCTGATCTGCGTGGTCGGCTTTCTGGGCGTCGCCAATATCGTACTGGCGGCGATCATCGTCCCCGCGGTGCAGTTTTTCCGGCTGCTGCCCGAACGCATCGGGCGGATTCAGATGAACCTGAAGCCGCTGCTCGAATTCTACACCAGCATCGAAAAATATGTCGACAAGACCGCGATGCGGCTTGCGGCTGGCTCGGCCAAGAATGTCGCCGATGCCGCGCAGGCAACCGCCGTACCGCCGCGCTCCTTGGTTGAGCTGGTCGCGATGTCGGCGCCGAGCGTCTTCATCCACATCTTCTTCGGCACGCTGATCGTCTATTTCTTCCTGAGCGGCTGGACCCGGCTGCGGCGCCAGACCATCACCTCGCGCGCGAGCTTTGACGGCGCGCTCGCGACCGCGCGGGTGATCCAGGATGTCGTCGACGACACGTCATCCTATCTGGGCACGATTACCGTGATCAATCTCGCGCTTGGGCTGGTGATCGCGGTCGCGCTGTGGATCATGGGCATGCCCTATCCGCTGATGTGGGGCGGCATCGTCGCGCTGCTGAATTATGTCCCTTATTTTGGGCCGATTGTGGCGGCGATGCTGCTGGGGCTGGGCGGATTAATGGTGTTTGCGGACCCGGGCGTCGCGCTGGTGCCCGCGCTGATCATGATCGGGGCGCATCTGCTCGAAGCCAATGTCATCACCCCGCTGGTGGTCGGGCACCGGTTGACGATCAACCCGATCATGATCCTGATCTCGATCAGTTTCTGGGGCTGGGTGTGGGGCACGCCGGGGGCGCTCTTGGCCGTGCCGCTGCTGATCATCCTGCAGACGGTTTTGGGCGCGGCAGGCAAGCCCGACATCGCCGGTTTCCTGTTCGAACACGGCACGCTCGACCAACGGCGCCAGCGCAGCGCGGCGGGTCCACAGGCACCGCGTTGATGGCGGTTGACAGGGTGAAGCCGCTCGCTTAGTTGCCGCGCCTCACGCTTCGCAAGCGGGTGTAGCTCAGTTGGTTAGAGCGCCGGCCTGTCACGCCGGAGGTCGCGGGTTCGAGCCCCGTCACTCGCG
>NZ_JAIEPC010000024.1 GCF_019749955.1 Sphingomonas sp. | reverse complement strand
TCCTCGCCTCGGTCAAGCGATTCTGCCAAAAGACAGAACAAGCATTATGTGACGGACTTTAGATTCAGGTCACTAGCATAGCGCAAAACGTCGGTATTGACATCTGTAAAGCGACGCTTGATGTGCATCTTCACCCGGCGGGCAGTACCCGCCAGTTCACCAATAATGCCAAGGGCATCAAGTCGCTGATCGGCTGGCTGGGCGAGCAAGATGTTGTCCGCATCGTCTTCGAACCGACCGGGCCATACCACCACCGCTTCGAACGGCAGCTCGGCGAGGCCGGTCTGCCGCTTGCCAAGGTCAACCCGCTGCAGGCGCGGCGCTTTGCCCAGGCCGCCGGCACCCATGCCAAGACCGATGCGATCGACGCCGCCATGCTCGCCCGCATGGGCGCGCTGCTGACGCCTCCAGTGCGGCCGATCACCAGCCAGGCCATTGACGAGATGAAGGAACTCCACATCGCTCGGCTCGCTTTGGTCAAAGATCGCACCGCCGCCAAGAACCGTGAACACGTCTGCCGCGCGCCCTTGCTCAAACGTCACGCCGCCCAGCGCCTCGCCCAGATCGACCGACAGATCGCCGCCATCGACCGAGCGCTGAAAACCCGCCTGCACAGCGAACCCGAGCTGGTGGCACGCTTCGACATCCTCGTCTCGATCCCCGGCGTCGGCGCGCTCACCGCCATCACCATGCTCATCGAAATGCCCGAGCTCGGTCAGATCGACAACAAACAGGCCGCAAGCCTCGCCGGGCTTGCCCCACAAGCCCGCGACAGCGGCCAACATCGTGGTCGCAGACACATCCGCGGCGGACGCGCCATCCCGCGCCAGGCGCTCTACATGCCCGCCCTCGTCGCAACCCGGTTCAACGCCGACATGAAAAGCAAATATCAGGCCCTCGTCACCGCCGCCCCCCCCCAAAGTCGCCATCACCGCCGTCATGCGAAAACTCATCATCCTCGCAAACGCCCTGCTCAAGGCCAATCGCACATGGGCCCCAAAACAGGCTTGATCACAACGCATACTCTAATAGGCTCTTCGTCAGATGTTGGCGAGGCTGTTTCGATAACCGTGGCGCCATCATCGTCGGGGCGTGGGGGGTGGCGGAGACCGGCGATATGAGATCGACACGAGCCAGATCGAGCAAACATCGGACTGGCGGTCTCGCGTCAAGTTCAGCAACGGTCTGGCTCGCGCTTAGTCCCTTTCGACTGACAACATCGCCCGCCGGAATTTGATCCGGTCGCGCACGATCCGATAGGGCAGGCGCACAAGCAGACCCATCAACCGGGTCAGATTGTAACCGAGCCTGCGCCCTTGCCGGCCCCGGGCGAGGTCCGCTGGCTTAATCCAGTAGGTTCCCATGACGCCGTTTAGACCTCGCCAATTGGGCTTGATGATAAGTTTTGATAAAATGAGCATCATCGTCACCAACGAATACATCGGTAGGTCGCCACCGCCAGCCGGCTGCGCGATGCACTGCCTGTTGATCCAGTGGAGTGTCTGGATCGCCGGTTTGGTTCGAATGCGCTGCAAAAGCGAATCATCCAACTTCAACGAAAACAAGTCATGGCACAACAGGATAGCCGCTTCGACCGAGCGGTGAGCGGCGAGCGATCGGGCATCTTCGATCATTTCGTCAAATCTGCCGTCGGTGTGCCGTACAAGATAGCCATTGACATCGGCGATCCATTTGAGTCGCGACCAGCCATGCCCTTGGCCGTGACAGGCAAGATAGGGCAGCTGGAGGCGATCACCCAGCGTCCGAACCTGTCCGCCCGCCAGCGGTACCGTTCGACAGTCGGCGAAGGGGACCGCGCCGTTCAGTGATTCTTCGCCGTCCATAAGGCGCCAATGGAGTTCGACAGCTTGGGCGCCGGGCCGCACGAAGAGGGCCTCTTTGGTGAGTCGTGTGAAATTCAGAAATTGCGCCTCGTCCAGCCCGGCCGGTTCGTGCAGCGTATAGCCGAGATCAAGCAACAGCCGCCGCGCGGCGAGTACCGCCTCGGGCGTCGTGAGCAGATCAATGTCCCATTGCTCTTTGATGCTCACGTCCCCGTAGGCCAGGGCGCCGAGCGGCGCGCCCTTCAGAATGATCGCAGGCAATCCGGCCAGATCGAATTGGGTCTGAAGCTGCACGGTTTGGACCGCCGACCGGAGCGATCTTGAAGCTGCTTCCCGGGCAATATCGCGCAAGCCGCAGTCTTGAAGAACGACGTCATCGACCCCCGCACGATAGCATGCGTCATAGGCCAGCCCGGCAATGCGGTGGCGTTTTACAAGCGCGACCAACCGCCGCCAGTTGATTTTGGCGGATGCCGCAGCCGAAAACGCCGCGATCTCCGCTGGTGTTTCGGGTCGCCGACACGCTGCCAGCAACAATGCCAACTCGGCATCGGCGACCGGGCGTGCTCGATAAACCAATCAGCGATCCCCCTTCATCGTTCGCGCTCATTGGGGCCGAACACGATCAAATCAACATCTCGCTAGGAAAGAAACCCTCAAAAAACCAGCAGATTCTCCGCACCTCGATCAGCGAGCAGGCCGACCAGACCGCCCGCGACAACGCCGCTCGCAAGATCGGCCATCGCAAGGCCCTGCATCGCAAGGCCAGTCTGGCAGGCGATAAGCGCGACACCACTGTCGTCGGCCATGGCGAGCATCGCCAGCCGATCGGGCAGGCCAGCGGCCGCCAGCCCGGCGCTGTCGTCGTCGGCGCGGGGGGGCGACGCCAGCAGCGCGACAGCACGTTCATGGGCATAAAGGCTTACTTGCCCACCGAGCGCTGCTTGCGCCAGCGCGACGCTCAGCGCAGCGCGCGCGCGCGTCACGTCTTCGGTGACGAGCAGGATCGTCAACTGCATCCCGCGCACCCAGGGTCCTTGGGCAGGCCGATCATGCGGAAGCGGAAATCGAGGGTGTCGACGATCAGCAGCTTGCCCGCGCTGTCGGCGCCGAACGGCACGAGCGCACGCAGCACTTCGAGCGCGGCGAGGCTCCCGACCACGCCGGTCATCGCGCCCATCACCCCGTCTTCCGCGCAGCTCCCCGCGTCGCGATCGGGCGCGGCGCCGACGAAGCAGCGATAGCAGGGCTTGTCGGCTTCCCAACCGCGAAACACGCCGAGCTGCCCTTCGAACTGTCCGACCGCTGCCGAGACGAGCGGGATGCGCGCGGCAAAAGCGGCATCGGCAACCGCGAGCCGGGTCGCGAAATTGTCGCACCCGTCGAGCACGACGTCGGCGGTGCCGGTCAGCGCGGCAGCATTAGCGGGGGTCAGGCGCTCGACTATGGCGGACACGGTCACATCTGGGTTGAGTGCTGCCACGGCGGATACGGCGGATTCGGCCTTGAGCTGGCCGACATCGGTCGTGCCGAATAACGTCTGGCGTTGGAGATTGCTGAGATCGACGCGGTCGTCGTCGATCACCGTCAGCCGTCCAACCCCCGCCGCCGCGAGATACTGGATCGCGGGCGAGCCGATCCCGCCCGCGCCGATGACCGCTACATGCGCGCCGAGCAGTCGCGCCTGGCCCGCCCCGCCAATCTCCTTCAGGATCAGGTGGCGGGCATAGCGATCGAGCTGGGCATCGCTCAGCGCCATATCACACGCCGGTCGAGCCGAAGCCGCCGAGGCCCCGCTCGGTCTGCGCGGAGAACGCCTCGACGACCAAGAACTCGGGCCGCGCGATCGGCAGGAAAACGAGTTGCGCGATCCGGTCGCCGGGATTGATCGTGAAGGGCTCGCTGCCCGGCGGATTGCGCAGCCACGCGCTGATGTAAATCTGGTCGGCGTAATCGGCATCGATCGTCCCGACGGCTTGGCCCAGCACCAGGCCCTTTTTATGCCCCAGCCCCGAGCGCGCGAGCAGGAAGGCGACAAGGTGCGGGTCGTTCATCAGCACCGCGATCCCCGAGGGGATCAGCACCGCGGGGGCCTGAGGGTCGAGCACCAGCGGCGCGTCGATGCAGGCGTGGAGGTCGATCCCCGCCGACATCGCGGTTTGGTACCGTGGCAGCCCCCAGCCGTGGAGGCGGGGATCAAGGATCTTGAGTTCGATACGCGGTGTGAGGGTCATGACGCTTCCTTGGGCATGGCCGATAGTGCGGCGGCAATATGCAATGCCAGCCGCGCGGCGACTTCGGCCTTGGGCAATTCCGCCCAGCTTTCGACTCCTGCCGCGCTCACCAGATGGATGCTGTTGGCATCGCCGCCCATCACATCGCCCGAGACATCATTGGCGACAATCCAGTCAACTCCTTTGCGCACGCGCTTGGCGGTGGCGTGCTCGATCACGCGTTCGGTTTCGGCAGCGAAGCCGATCAGCAGGGCAGGGCGTCTTGGGCTTCGGGCGAGCCCTGCCAGAATGTCAGGATTTTCGACGAGTTGCAGCGTCGGCGCGCGGCTGCCCTTTTTGATCTTCTGCGACGCTGGCGCGACGCGCCAGTCGGCGACGGCGGCGACCATGACGGCCGCATCGGCGGGGAGCGCGGCGTCCACAGCTGCGGCCATCTCAAGCGCGGTTTGAACGTCCACTCGGTCGACGCCATCGGGGGTGGTTAGCGCCACCGGCCCCGCGATCAGCGTTACGCGCGCGCCGATCGCCGCCAGCGCACCGGCAATCGCAAAACCCTGTTTGCCTGACGAACGGTTGGCGAGGTAGCGGACCGGATCGATCGGCTCATGCGTCGGGCCGGCAGTGACGATGATGTGTTGGCCGGTCAGGCTCATGCGATGCCGAGCGCGGCCTTGATCGCCGCGAAGATCGCCTCGGGCTCAGGCAAGCGGCCGGGGCCGAATTCGCCGCATGCCATCGGGCCTTCGTCGGGCGCGAGGACGGTAATCCCGTCACTCTTCAGCGTCGCGACATTGCGCTGCGTCGCGGGGTGCAGCCACATCCGCACATTCATCGCAGGCGCTGCCAGCACGGGCTTGTCGGTCGCGAGCAGCAAAGTGGTCGCCAGATCGCCGGCAATACCATTCGCTATTTTGGCCAGCAGATCGGCCGTCGCGGGGGCGACCACCACCAGATCGGCTTCGCGGCTGAGCTGGATATGGCCCATCTCGGCCTCGTCCTTCAGGTCCCACAGGCTGGTGTGGACCGGTTGCTCGCTCAGCGCCGCGAGTGTCATCGGCGTCACGAAATGCGCGCCAGCGTCGGTCAGCACACAGCGCACGCCGATATCGGCTTTGCGCAGCAGCCGGATCAGCTCGCACGCCTTATAGGCAGCGATGCCACCGCCAACGATCAGCAGAACTTTCTTCATCGCACGCCCCGTGTCACGGTGATGCGCCGACCGCCGAGCGCCTGCCCGATCAGGTCGTTCAGACCATCGGGCACGAAGGCGAGGCCGATAAGGAAAGTGGGTGCGATCATCAGCCCCCAATAGAAGGTGTCGATCCGCCCGAACAGGCTCAGCAGCACGGCATAAGCGGCAAAGGTCGCGAGCGCGCGCCGCGCGAGGCTGCCGGGCCATGCGCTCCAGCCGAATAGCGCCAGCCCGACCAGCAGTGCCGACAGCCAAGCGGGTGCGATCGCGAGCGCGGTCGAAATGCTCATCGTCTTGACGAAGAAGCCGAAGCCGAGCAGCCCGGCCCAGCCCGGCGAGACGGGGTCGGCGCTATCGACGACGCGTGCCACTGCCCAGGCATGCGCGGCGATGACGGGGACCATTACCGCAAGCGCGGCCCCCCAGCTTATCGCCTCGCGCCGACGTCCTTCGATCAGCGCGAGGCCCGCCATTGTGAGAATATAGAGCGCCGCAGTCTCGCGGATCAGCATCGCCATCAGCGCGAAAGCGACCGCATGCGCCCAGCGATCGTCGCGGCGCAGCGCGAGCGAGAGCGCGATCAGCAGCCCGGCCCAGACTTCGTGGAAATTGACCAGCTCGACCTGCACGAACGCTGCCATCCCGCCGATCAGCAGCACCAGCGCAATCGCCAGCGGTGGCGCGCGCGCGAAGGCCAGCCGCAGCCGGATCGTCCACGCGAGCAAGACACCGGCGGCGAGCGTGTAGAGCAGAATCACCGATCCGATCGGCGGGATCGCCGCCTGGATCACCGCGAGCGTCGGCAGGCGGAAGGTAACGAAGGGCCGCAGCGGATAATCACCGCGCCGCAGCGCCGTCGCCGTCACGGTGTAATAATCGCCATTGTTGCGCAGCCCCGCGATGATCGATTCGTACAGGAGGATATCGGCCTTATCATCGGCGCGCTTGGCGGGGTCCTTGCTGACCGGCGGGGGGCCAGCAGTGACGAGCGCGCTGAGGCAGGCGACCAGCAGTAGCGCGAGCAGGCCGAGCGCGATCTGCGCCCGTGCCTGACGCAGCGCTGCAAAGCGCGTCGGCTCGGTTAGCCAAAGGGGCCGACCGGTTCGGGCCATCGCCTAATGCAGCACCAGCCAGGTGGCGCCGATGCTGGCGGCCGCCGTCACCGCTGCGACCCCGAGATAGCGCCAGAAGCCGCCCGTTGTGGCGGGGGCTAGCGGCCGCAGCGGTGGGGCAGGCGGGGCGCCACCGGGTGAGGGGAAGTGCCGCTCGATGTTGCGAATCAGCTCAGGCAGCCGCGCGACGGTGCGCAAATCGGTGATCAGCCGGTCGGCAACATAGGCTTCGGGGCCAAGTTCGGTCCGGATCCATTCGCGCACGAACGGCGCCGCCGTTTCCCACATGTTGATGTCAGGATCGAGCGCGGTCGCGACGCCTTCGACCATCACCATCGTCTTTTG
>NZ_JAIEPC010000119.1 GCF_019749955.1 Sphingomonas sp. | reverse complement strand
TCCTCGCCTCGGTCAAGCGATTCTGCCAAAAGACAGAACAAGCATTATGTGACGGACTTTAGATTCAGGTCACTAGCGGGGTCTCGCGTTAGGGCAGGGTGACATCGCCACTCCAAAAGTTAGCTGTGAACCGTTCACATCCTTGCGCGGCGATGCCAGTTAAAATCTTCTGATGAACATCTCGCAACAATCGCCGAGCATTCTCCGCCATTGTAGGCCCAGCCCGAGCGTTCGTTTGATCCATCGCAGCCAAAGCGTCATCACATTGCCCGATCTGCAGTTTAGCCAAGGCCAAGTAGAAGTAGGCCAGTGCGAACTTCGGATTGTATCGTATCGCCGTCTTGAGCTTGGTGATTTGCGCTTGGGCAACAGCGCGAATATCGCGGCCTTGGTCGGTGAAATCATGATGAAATGCTTCCAATGCGGTCAGTCTGCCGAAATCGCCAGCTGAAAGGAAACGACTGTCCGGTCCCAAAAGAAATGACCGCACGGACCGAGAGTACGACTCCTTCGTTAAACGATCGCCCACAAAATTGTTCAAATCCCGTAGACGAACAGAAATTATCCTACCTCTCAGGAATCGACCCATCGTACTTTGAAGACGAAGCTTCATAAGTTGATGGACGAATTCTAGCGAATCCGGTGGCGTTGCTGAATTCTCTTTCTTATTGATATCTGAAACTTCATTTCGTATTTGGCCAAGGTCGTTTATAAAGTTGTTCAGCGCCTTAGTATTATCGACCGGGCAGTTTGAACGCTCGATATCAGCTAGAAGCTCCGGATAAAGGAGGTCTTTTATTGGAGTATAATCTTTGAGTGTTTTCTCGAACTCTGCCGGCGTTTCAATCGGCCAATTACGAATCAGCACAATCAAATTCTCCACTTTCTCCAGCACCGTAGCGAGAGTGCGGGCGCGGCAAGCGAAGGGTGGATGTAGAATATCGGCGGGCATTAGCCCGTCGGCGAACCGCATAACGGCGAAGTTGCCGAATGGGCCGAACTGGCCCATCGTCTGCCGTGATTGGCTGTCCTCAGCGAATTCGCCATAAGCAGCGGCAAACGTGTCCGCCTCTAACTCGACTCCAAGCCGGACGTTTTCTAAATGGCCCAAAATAATGTGTGCATATTCATGCAGCATTATAAACAGAAAGGCTGATCTTGTAAATTTATCTATCAAGCTCTTCAGCTCGATATCGCCCTTGCTACCTTTATCATCACCACGTGACTCCACTTTTTCAAATATGAACTTTGGCACTGCATAGGCACAGGCCACCGGGTTATTTTTTGATGATTCAAGGCAAGATCGAGTGATTAACTTCATTGCGGATTCGTTTAAATGGTCCGTAATCACGTTGAAGTAGACATAGATGAGGTGACATTGAAGTTGACGAAATCCGTTGGGAACTTGAACCTCGAATCCGCCATGTCCGTCAGGAAGAGCCGTCGGCGCAAAGACCTCTAGTGTCGCAGCCACATTTCTGATTTTTATCTTACTCGCAACCTCATAGTTCTGAATTGGCATCACATCGAGCAGATCTTCCCGAAGCGATGCGATCTCTTGAGTCGAGAGGGGGTTCGAGAAGGAAGAACACAGATCACGTCCTTCGGCGTTTGCAGGAGAGGCAAAAAGAATCGCAAAAATCATTGGGCACGAAATTGCGCCGCAAAACCGAGCTTGACGGTCATCCCGCAGAAAATCAAAGAAGACGGTGAAAAAGTCCCTCACAATCTCAATGGCTTCGAGAAAGATCGCGAATGCGGGCTGCATTTTACCCCCACCTCAGGTTAAAGCATGTCGCGCGAACCGCGCTTGCTAGAGCAAGTGAATAATGCGATTAGCTTTCGGGGAGGACGATATGATAATCTTGCTTGCTATGCTAGCTGCATCAATCGAGAAACCCGATGCGATGCGGATTGGCCGTCAAGTCACGGTCGATCGTCGTCAGTTTGATTGCTTTTCCAGGGCGGCTACGCGGCTTCGCAAGCCGCGTGGCAGTGTGTTCTATCTCGATCTCCGCCGATGTCCTCCAGCTCTACGCCCGCCCGATCGACTGGGGAGCTTCCCGAATTGGGAAATGCAGGGCGCAACCCCGAGCGGGAACCCGGTAAACGCCCTTGTGCTACTGACAGAGAACGACTTCAAATGTCTCAGAAGCCGCGAACGACTGGCGCGAGTTCGCAAAGTGCTCGATTCAGAGCGTTATGTAATCATGCTTGACAGGTGCTAATTGAACCATGGGCGAATTGGTAAGCACCAGAACGCTGATTGAGACAGCGTCGCACGTAGCGGTTATCGTCGCGATCCCCTTCTTTTTTCTCCAGCAAAATGCGGATCGAAATTCAAGACGCGAAGCAAGCTCCATGGAGTTTATCATGCTCGCGAATGACAGGTATTCTGACGTGATCTCGACGCTTTCTAAGCCTTGGGAATCAGTTGATATCGCGGATTTATTGAAGAACAATCCGACTAAAGAGGGTGTTGCCCAGGCAAAGTTTGCAATTACAGAAAGTGTTTTGGACTCAGACATTGAGAAAGTTGGTGAGTTTTATAAATCTGTGCTGATTTGTCGACGCGCGAAGCATTGTGATCAAAAGCTCATCGATGACTTCTTCCGAACAAATATTGTCGGATTTTACTGCTCATATGATGTGCGCCTCGACCGGATCGCTAGCCGCTTAAACCGGCCGGATTATGCTACGGATCTTCAAGCCTACGCGGGTCGCTGCGCGTGAAGCGCTTTGGGTCTGTGTTGTCCAAGTAATTGATCAGCTTACCGTTCACTCCGGGCTTCCTCCGCAAATCTTGCTATTCCTTTCCCGGTTGCCCATGCTGAAGCTTTGTAAAGTTCTGCGGTTTGGGCGTAAAAATGATCGCAACCTCTACCCCCTAAGCCGCCAACAACCCCGCAGCGCCGCCCAAATCCACCGACACCAGCCTGCTCACCCCCTGTTCGATCATCGTCACGCCGAACAGGCGGTGCATGCGGCTCATCGTGACCGCATTGTGGGTCACGATAAGGTAGCGCGTCGCGGTTTCGCGCGTCATCGCGTCGAGCAAATCGCAGAAACGCTCGATATTGGCATCATCCAGCGGCGCATCGACTTCGTCGAGCACGCAGATCGGCGCGGGGTTGGTGAGGAACAGGCCGAAGATCAGCGCGACCGCCGTCAGCGCCTGCTCGCCGCCCGACAGCAGCGTAAGCGATTGCAGCTTCTTGCCCGGCGGCTGGGCCATGATCTCGAGCCCCGCTTCGAGCGGATCGTCCGAATCGACCAGCGCCAGATGCGCTTGCCCGCCATTGAACAGCGTCGTGAACAGCCGCCGGAAATGCGCGTCGACGGCTTCGAAAGCGGCCAGCAGCCGCTGGCGCCCTTCGCGGTTGAGCGTGCCGATCGAGCCGCGCAGCCGGTTGACGGCCTGGCCGAGCTCCTCGCGCTCCTCGGCGTTCTTGATCCGCGCCGCGTCGATTTCGGCGAGCTCGGTGTCGGCGACGAGGTTCACCCCGCCCAGCCGCTCGCGCTCGACCGACAGCCGTTCGTGGCGGGCGGATTCGTCCGATGGCCCGCGGACTTCGTCGGGCTGGAAGCCGACCCGCTCGGGCAGCAGGACGGGCGGGCATTCGAAGCGTTCGCCTGACACGCGGCCCATTTCGACCCGGCGCGATTCCTGCGCTTCGGCGCGTGCGGCGGCCCCGGCGCGGTGCTCGCGGGCTTGGGCGAGGCGTTCGGCGGCTTGCGCGGCGACGTGCTCGGCGGTGCGCAACGTTGCTTCGCCCGCGCGCTCGGCGGCGTGCGCGGTGTCGGCATCGGCGCGCGCGGCGGCGTGTTCGGCGTCGACTTCGGCGATGCGGCGGTCGAGGATCTCAGGGCGGACGGCGAGGATGGCGGCTTCTTCAGCGAGCGTCTCGGCGCGCTTGGCCATGTCGGCGATGCGGCGGACCGCGTCGCCTGACCTTGCGCGCCAGCTTTTGGCTTCGGCCTGGCCTTGCGCGAGCCGGTCGCGGTCGGTGGCGTGCTCGCGGTCGAGCGCCGCTCGGCGCGCGCGGGCGTCGGCAGTGGCAGCGCGCGCGGCCTCGGCTTCGCGGCTGAGCGTGGCGACACGGGTGCGGGTGGCGCTGCCGTCGGGGAGCGCGGCGATGGCGGCGTCGGCGCGGGCGACATCGGCTCCCGCTTCGTCGGCTTCGGCTTGCGTGCGGCGCTGGCGTTCGGAGAGGTCGGCGCGCTGGGCCTCGACGCGTTCGATGGCTGAGGTCGCGCGGTCCTCGGCGCGGGTGGCGTCGCGCGCGCGGGTTTCGGCGGCGTCGAGCAGGCGGCGGGCGTCGGCGGCGGCGCGTTTGGCTTCGGCGATCGTGTCGTCGATCCGGGTGAGTTCAGTCTCTGCCGTCTCGACCGCGCGGACAGCAGGCGCGCGGGCCTTTTCGAGCGCGCGCAGCCGGTTCATCCGTTCCAGCCGTTCCGCCGCCGCCGCCCCGCCCGAGCGCGCGACAAAGCCGTCCCAGCGGCGCAGTGTGCCCGACGGCGTGACGAGCCGCTGGCCGACCGCGAGCGGCTGGCCGTCGTCACTCTCCGCGACGAAAACCTGCGCGAGACGGCGGGCGAGGGCGGGCGGCGCAGCGACATGGGCGGCGAGCGCGGTGGCCCCTTGCGGGGTGCCGGGATCGCCGGGCAGCGGCTGCGCGCCCGCCCAATGTCGCTCGCCCGCCGGGTCGAGCCCAGCCTCCAGATCATCGCCGAGTGCGGCGGCCAGCGCGCGTTCGAAGCCCGGATCGGGTTGCAGCGCGTCGAGCACGCGGTCCTTGCCGCTGGCGCGGGTCGCCTTGGCGAGCGCGGCGGCTTCGCTGTCGATCGCCGCGAGTTCGGCGTGGGCGGTGGCGCGTGCCGATTGCGCGGCGTCGCGCGACTCGCGCGCGGCCCGTTCGGTGCCATCGGCGCGGGCGAGGCTGGCGCGCGCCTGTTCGGCATGCGCCAGCGCCTGTGCGCGGTCGGCCGCAGCGGCATCGCGCTGGGCAAGCAGCGGCGCGCTGTCGGCAAGCGCCCGCGCTTCGGCGGCAACGCGGGCCGCGTCACGCTGTGCCCGGTCCAGCCGCGCGCGGGCAGCGGCGAGCGCTGCTTGTGCTACCCGCGCGTCGGCGGCTTCGGTTGCTTGCTCGGCGAGCGCCTGGGCAAGCGCGACTTCGGCATCACGCGCGCGGCGTTCGGCCTCGGCGACAGCGGCTTCGAGCGCGGGCAACTGCGCGGCGGCATCGGACAGCCGTGCCTCGATCGTCTTGCCTTCCTCGGTCAGCCGGGTGATCGCCGCCGCCGCATCCTCGGCGAGCGCACCCTCACGCTCGCGGTCGGCGACGAGCCGCGCCTGCGCGTCGGTGAGTTCGGCGATGCGGCGGACCGCAGTTTCGCGCTCGGCCTTCAGCCCCGACAGTTTGTGCCCCGCCTCGCTCGCCCGGTCGCGTGCCGCCAGCGCAGTCGCGCGCGCAGTGGCAAGCGTTTCGGTCGCCGCATGCTGATGCGCGGCGGCAGCGCGCTGGGCTTCGGCGGCGTCGGCGACTTGCGCTTCGGCAGCGGTCGCTTCGGCCTTCGCTGCATCGGCAGCGGCGGCAGCATCGCGCCAGCGCGCGAAAATCATCCGCGCTTCGGCAATACGAATCTGGTCGGACAGCGCGCGATAGCGTTCGGCCTGCTTCGCCTGACGGCGCAAAGCGGCGACGCGCGCTTCCTGATCGGCAATCACTTCGTCGAGCTTGGCGAGATTGGCCTCGGTCGCGCGCAGCCGTTGCTCGGCATCCTTGCGGCGCACGTGCAGGCCCGCGATCCCGGCGGCTTCTTCGAGCATCGCGCGACGTTCGGCAGGGCGTGCGTTGATCACCGCGCCGATCCGCCCCTGGCTGACAAGTGCAGGCGAATGCGCACCGGTCGCCGCATCGGCGAACAGCAGCGCGACGTCCTTCGCGCGCACGTCGCGCCCGTTGATGCGGTAGGCCGACCCCGCGCCGCGCTCGATCCGGCGCACCACTTCGGTTTCGCCGCTTTCGGCCGCGTCGATCAACATCGACACTTCGGCAAAGTCACGCTGCGGGCGTGTCGCGGTGCCGGCGAAGATCACGTCTTCCATGCCCGCACCGCGCAGCGACTTGGCGCTCGCCTCGCCCATCGTCCACCTGAGCGCTTCGAGCAGGTTGGACTTGCCGCAGCCATTCGGCCCGACGATGCCCGTCAGGCCGGGTTCGATGCGCAGGTCGGCGGGATCGACGAAACTCTTGAATCCGGTCAGCCGCAGCCGCTTGATCTGCACCCCTTACGCTTCCTTCAGGCGCCCGCAGCCTTCAGCGCGGGTTCGAGCGTGGCCCATTCACCGACACTGTCGAGCTTCTTGCCGTTGAGGATGAAGGTCGGCGTGCCGCTGACGTTATACTGCTGGTTGGCCTTGTCGGCATTGGCCGCGAGCACCGCGATCTTGGCCTTGTCGTTCAGGCAGGCGCGCGCCTGATCCTCGGGCACGCCGCGCTGCTTGACGAAATCGAGATAGCC
>NZ_JAIEPC010000100.1 GCF_019749955.1 Sphingomonas sp. | reverse complement strand
CCGGCGACGAGCGAGAGACCCAGCCCGACGAAAATCGCCGCCAGCACCCAACCCACGATGATGTTCGTCCGAAAGCTCATGTGCTGCAACGTCCCTGGATGTGAAGTGCGCTCCCTTTAGGTTCGCTGCCCGGCAATCGCAAGCAGCGCTTGCCGCATCTGCGAAGGGCCGATAAGCGCGGCGCGCAAATGGAACGTTTTCCCGCCCCCGCCCGCCCGATCGTCGCCGCCATGGCCGCCGCCGCTGCCGCTGACCCCGCGCGCGCCGTCGCGTTTCAGGGCGCGCCGGGCGCCAATTCGCATATCGCAGCCCTTCAGGCGGTGCCGGACGGATTGCCAATGCCCTGCTTCGACTTCGACGACGCGATCGAAGCGGTGCAATCGGGGAGCGCCGAACTCGCGATCATCCCGATCGAGAATTCGCTCCATGGCCGCGTTGCCGACATCCATTTCCTGCTGCCCGAATCGGGGCTGAGCATCATCGGCGAATTTTTTCTGCCGATCCGCTACGCGATGATGGGGCTCGGCACGCGGGAGCAGGTGCGCGAGGTCGTCAGTCATCCGCAAGCGCTCGGCCAGTGCCGCCAATGGCTGCGCGCGGCGGGCATTTCGCCGGTCACCTATCCCGATACGGCGGGTGCTGCGGCGCTGGTCGCCGAACGCGGCGATCCGGCGGTGGCGGCGCTGGCGCCTGCGATTGCCGCTGAAACCTATGGGCTGAAGCTGCTGGTCGAGGACATTGCCGACGAAGCGCACAACATGACGCGCTTCGTACTGCTCGCCCAACAGGCGGTGCCGCTCGACGGCGACGGGCCGTTCGTCACCACGCTGATCTTCGCGCTGCCCAATGCGCCGGCCGCGCTGTACAAGGCGCTCGGCGGCTTTGCGACGGCGGGGGTCAACATGACCAAGCTCGAAAGCTATCAGCGCGGCGCAAGCTTCACCGCGACCGAATTCTTCGCCGATTTCATTGGCCGCCCCGGCGACCTGGCGGTTGACCGCGCGCTGAGCGAGCTTGGCTTCCATGCCGAATGGGTGCGGCTGCTGGGGAGCTATCCGATGGCGCGGGAGCGGTAGATCGATGCCGCGCTAAATGGAATTCGCTCTCAACCCGTTTGTGCTGAGCTTGTCGAAGCACTGCCTTTCTTCTTCGGCGTCATCGCAAAAGAAGGATGGCCCTTCGACAAGCTCAGGGCGAACGGGGTGACGTTGGTCAACCCAACCCCGCTGCTAGCCCTTCGCCCACTCGGTCAGCAGCGTGTGGGCAATCGCATAGGGGGGGGCTGCCAGAAACGGACCTTCTCCGCCCGCCATCACTGTCCGCACTTCCTCGCGCGTTACCCACATCGCATCTTCAAGCTCATTGGGATCGATCTCGAGCGCGTCATCCTCGGCGACCGCGACGCACGCCATCATCAGCGACGACGGGAACGGCCAGGGCTGGCTGGCGACATAGCGCACGCCACCGACCCGCACGCCTGCTTCTTCGAAAATCTCGCGCGCGACGGCTTCCTCGATCGATTCGCCCGGCTCGACGAAGCCCGCGAGCGCCGAATAGCGGCCCTGCGGCCAGCCCTTGCCGCGCCCGAGCAGCGCGCGACCATCATGTTCGGCGAGCATGATCACCACCGGGTCGACGCGCGGGAAATGCTCGGCGCTGCACCCGCTGCATTTGCGTGCCCAGCCCGCGCGCATGATCGCCGTCGCCTGCCCGCAATTGGCGCAGAAGCCGTGGCGGCTGTGCCAGTCGAGCACGCTGCGCGCGGCGGCATAGGTCGCGGCTTCGCCGGGCGCGAACTGGTCGAGCATGCCGAACAGCCGCAGCGAGCGCCCCGGCGGCGTGCGCATGCCGGGCACATAAGCCGCAAAATGCGGGCGCCCGCCCGCACCTAACCCGAGCAGCACGAGCTCGGCTTCCTCGGGCGCATCGGCGAGCGACGTCCACGCCAGCGTGCCCTCCGCCGTCAGCTCGGGCTCGAAGTTTTCGAGCTTCAGCAGCCGCGCGCGCCAGTCACCCCGCAGCGCCGCGAGCGCTTCGGCATCGTGCCGCACATGATCGGCGCGGTCGAGCGGCCCGCCTGTGAACCCCGGCACCAGCATTTGGGCGTCAGTGCGCCAGATCGGCGTAGAGCGCCTTGGTGAAATCGGTGCGCAGCGGCCAGCGGTCGCCGGGCAGGTAGTTGACCATGACGGTCGCGCGCACCTTGTTCTTGGGGTCGACCCAGGCAATCGTCCCGGCCGCGCCGCCCCAGCCATAAGTGCCCTTGCCCGGGCCACCCGGCAGATCGACGAGATAGACCGAGCCACCCGCGCCAAAGCCCTGCGACGGCCCCGGCGCGCCGCCCGTATTGGCGACCGCGCCCGGATAGACGACGCCCGCAGGCAGCAGGTTCGACATCGCCAGCGCCACCGTTTCGGGCTTCAGGATGCGCGCGCCGTCGAGCGTCCCGCCATTTTGCAGCATGTGCAGGAACCGGTCATAGTCGTTCGCTGACATCACCAGCCCCGCGCCACCATAAGGAAAGCTTGGCTTTTGAAGATAGATTGACGTCGCTCCCGGATCGAGCGGCAACGCATTTTCTCCGATAAACGCATAGCCCGTCACAAGCCGCTTGGCATCGGCGGCGGGCACAGTGAAATAGGTCGAATTCATCTTGAGCGGCGTAAAGATGCGCTTCTGCAGGAAGGCGTCGAACGGCATGCCGCTGACCTTTTCGATCACCGCACCCATCACGTCGAGGCCGATCGAATAGCTCCACTTGGTGCCTGGCTCGGCGATCAGCGGCAAGGTCGCGACCTTTTCGGCGAACGCCTGAAGTGTTGCCGGACGGACCTTGCGCATATCCTTTTCGGCCTGCGCGGTCGAGGTGAAGGGGGTGATCCCCGCCTCTTCATAGGCCTTCAGCAGCGGCCCTTTGGTGACGATCGTATAGCCCAGCCCGGCGGTGTGGGTCATCAGATGCCGCACCGTAATCTGGTTCTTGGCCGGGACCGCCGTCAGGTCCTTCGTACCATCGACGAGTACGGTCATGTTCTTGAACGCGGGGATGAACTTGCTGATCGGATCGTCGAGCTTGAGTTTGCCTTCCTCGATCAGGATCATCGCGGCCATCGCGGTGATCGGCTTGGTCATCGAATAGACCCGCCACAATGTATCGCCATCGGCCTTGGCCGCGGTCGGCTCGAAGGCGAGCGTGCCCGCCGACTGGACATTGACGCTATCGCCAATGCCGACCACCGCGACCACGCCGGGGGCCTTGCGTGTCGTGGGATAGCTGTCGACCAGCGCCTTCGATTGCGGCAGCGCGACCGGAACAGTTGCCACCGCGACGGGCTTGCGCTGCGCCTGACCCGCAAGCGCACCCGTTGCCGCCAGTGCGACCAGTGCTGCGACCGTGACTGCCCGAAACTTCGCCATCATACTCTCCCCAAACGCGCTGCCTTGGCGAACACGGTTGGCAGCCCTGCCGACTCAAGATCGGCGATTGGCCACCATTCGCCTTGCACGGCGCCTGATTGCCCGTCGCCGCGCGCAACCGCAAGCACCAGTTCGAGGCGGAAATGCGTGAAGACATGGATCGCCGTACCCGGCGCCAGTGCCCAAACGGCGACCGGTAACGGTGCTTCGGCTAGTCCTGGGGGTGCATCAACCCAAGGCCCGGTCGGCAGTGCGCGCATCCCGCCGAGCAGTCCCTTGGGCGGGCGGCGCACCAGCAGCACGGCGCCGTCGCGCTCGATCCAATAGGCGGTGCCATAGCGCTGCGGCCTGGCGTTCTTGGCCGCTTTCACCGGATAGGCCTGCGGATCGCCTTGCGCGCGCGCGGTGCACATTGCCGCCAGCGGACAGAGGACGCAGGCGGGGTTGCGCGGGCTGCACAGGCTCGCGCCCAAATCCATCATCGCTTGCGCGAAATCGCCCGCGCGCTCGTTCGGCGTAATGTGATCGGTGAGCGCGCGAATCGCCGGCTTGGCGCCGGGCAGCGGATCGGCGAGCGCGAACAGCCGCGTCACAACGCGCTCGACATTGCCGTCGACCACCACCGCGCGCTGACCGAACGCAATTGCTGCAACCGCCGCCGCCGTATAATCGCCGACCCCCGGCAAGCCACGCAGCAATGCTTCGTCCGCCGGGAAAGCGCCGCCATGCTCGGTGACCACAGCGCGCGCGCACGCCAGCAAATTGCGGGCGCGGGCATAATAGCCAAGGCCCGCCCACGCTGCCATCAGATCGGCATCCGCCGCCGCGGCCAGCGCCGCCACCGTCGGCCAGCGCGCGACAAAATCGGCAAAGCGCGGCCGCACCGTCGCGACGGTCGTCTGCTGCAACATCACTTCGGACAGCCAGACCCGGTACGGATCGGGCGTCTCGCCGGACCGAGCACGCCACGGCAAGTCGCGGGCATGGCTATCGTACCAGCCAAGCAACGCAGGCGCGATGGCGGCGGAATCATGATCATGCTTGGCGTCCACCCGGCGGCTATGGCATGGACCACGCTGTGAGCAACAGTGTGCGCCCCCCCAAGCCCAAAGCCGATGAAGCCCCGCGTGGCGGCCCGGCGCGCGCGCTGAGCGATTTGCTGCCCGCGGTCAGCGGCGTCGCGTTCAAGAAATTCGGCTTTGTGCAAAGCTCGGTCGTCAGCCGCTGGCCCGAAATCGTCGGCGCACGCTTTGCGGCCGTCTCCGCCCCCGAATCGATTCGCTTTCCACGCGGAGAGCGGCAGGACGGGACGCTGCACCTTGTTGTGCGCGGCGCGCATGGCACGATGATGCAGCATATCGCGCCCGAAATCGTCGAGCGCGTCAATCGCTTCTTCGGCTATCCGGCGGTCGCCAAGGTCGTGATGCGTCAGGGCGATGTCGCCCCGCCGCGGCCGCGCGCGGCGCCGCCGTCGCTCAAGCCCGTGCCGCTCGAACTCGGCGACAGCCTGCGCGCGATCGTCGACCCCGAGTTGAAGGCGGTGTTGTCGGCTTTGGCGGCGGGCGTCGCCGCGAGTAAAGGCCCGCCGGTGATTGGAGGGGATGAATGAAACGCTTGGCGATTGCCTTGATCGCGACGGTGGTGCTGGCGGTTCCCGTGGTACAGGCGGCGCCCGTCAAGAAAGCGGCACCGGCAAAACGCGCTGCGGCGCGGCCCGACTGGGTCCACACCGTCGTCCGCACACCCGAAGGCGGGGTGCGCATGGGCAACCCGGCGGCCAAGGTGAAGCTGATCGAATATGGTGCGCGCACCTGCCCGACCTGCGCAACGTTCACCCTCAACGGCGCGCCGTTGCTGACCAAGACCTATGTCGCGACGGGGCAGGTCTCGTACGAGTATCGCGACTTTCCGGTCCATGGCGCGATTGATCTCGCGCCGATCCTGCTCGGCCACTGCGTGCCCACACGTGCGTTCTTCCCGCTGCTCGACGCGATGATGGCGAATCAGCGCGCCTTGATCGGTCGCCACGATCAAATCCCGCAGGCGAAGCAGGAGGAACTGCAGAAAATGTCGCCTAATGCGGTCGCGGCCTATCTCGGTAAATTCTTTGGCTATACCGATTTTACCGTGAAAGCGGGCTTGCCGATTGCGCGCGCCAATGCCTGCCTTGCCGATCGCAAGGCGGTGGACGCGATCGCCGCCCAAACCGCCGCCGCGAACAAAAGCTACACCATCGCTGGTACCCCGACGTTTATCGTCAACGGCGTCGTCGCCGAGAAGGTGCTCGACTGGGCGGGGCTGGAGCCTGTCCTGCGCGCTGCGGGCGCGAAATAATCTCTCTATCCGGAGTTTTTTTGCCATGAAGTTGCCTGCCTCGATTGCTCTGCTGCCCCTCGCGCTGCTCGCCGCTTGTAGCGGCGCCGGCACCGACAATGCATCGACCCCGACGGCGAGCGCGCCCGTCGCCGCCAAGCCCGCCCCCGCCGGCAAGGCATGGACCGATGTCGTGAGCGCGACGCCCGAGGGCGGTTATCGCATGGGCAATCCCGATGCCCCGCTCAAGCTGATCGAATATGGCAGCCGCGCCTGCCCCTTTTGCGCGAAATTTTCCGCCGAAGGCACAGCACCGCTGAAGGCGGGCTATATCGCCAGCGGCAAGGTGTCGTATGAATTCCGCGACTATCCGATCCACGGTGCGCTCGATGTGGCGCCCTATCTGCTCGGCCACTGCCTTTCCGCCGACGCGTTCTTCCCGATGCTCGACCAGATGATGGCGAACCAGCCGACACTGCTCGCCAAAGTGCAGGAAGTCTCGCAGAGCGCCGTGGCGCTCGGCGAGCCGACCAAGGTCGCGACGGCGTTCGCCGAAGGGCTGGGCTATCTCGATTTCGTCAAGCAGCGCGGCGTGCCCGAGGATCAGGCGCGCGCCTGCCTGAACGACAAGGCCAAGAT
>NZ_JAIEPC010000087.1 GCF_019749955.1 Sphingomonas sp. | reverse complement strand
GGCCGCGATCGGCAGCGACGGCAAGATCGCTGCTTTGCGCTATGATTTCGCCCAGCCCGAGGCGGGGCTGCCTGATGTGCCCTTCTTCTATGACTTGCCCGCAGCGATGCGGCGGCACTTCAAGCAGGTGTCGAACCAGACGGTCGGCGCGTGGCGATCGGTCAATGCGACGCAGCATGGCTTCTACGCCGAGAGCTTCATGGACGAACTGGCGCATGCGGCGGGCGTCGATCCCTTCGAGTTCCGCAAGCGCCATTTGAAGCCGGGGTCGCGCCATCTCGCGGTGCTTGAGCAAGCCGCCAAGCTCGGCGGCTGGGGCACACCGCTACCCGCAGGTGTCGGACGTGGCATCGCGATGGTCGAATCGTTCAATACGATTGCCGCGCACGTGACCGAAGCGACGCTGAAAGAAGATGGCACGCCCAAGGTGCTCAAGGTCACTGCAGTGGTCGACTGCGGCACGGTGGTGAACCCGCGCAATGCCGAAGCGCAAGTGATGGGCGGCATCGTCATGGGGCTCTCAACCGCGATCGGTGAAGCGATCACGCTCGACAAGGGCGCGGTGCAGCAGAGCAATTTCAGCGACTATGAGGTGCTGAAGCTGGCCGATGCACCGGCGATTGCCGTGCACTTCATCAACAGCGGGCACGATATGGGTGGCCTCGGCGAACCTGGCCTGCCCCCCGCTGCGCCTGCACTGGCGAACGCCCTGTTCGCAGCGACAGGCAAGCGCGTGCGCAACCTGCCGATCCGGGATCAGGCGAAAGCCTAGGCTGACGCCCCAAGCGGTTTAGAGGCGTATGTGATCATACGAACTCACTAGAGCCCCTCCCCTTTAGGGGAGGGGTTGGGGTGGGGCCTCTCCACCGGCGCAGCGCTTGCGGACAGGCCCCACCCCTGCCCCTCCCCTGAAGGGGAGGGGTGAGTTGGTTTGATCATCACTGCCTTAACGAACCCTCGGGCCGCCGAACGGCAGTGGCGGCGGCGGGCGGCGATCGCGGCGGGGGAGCTGTGCCTGATAGGCATGGCCGCAGTGATCGACGCAGTACGGAAAACCGGGGTTCACCTTTTCGCCGCAAAAGTGGAAATCGGGCTCGCCGGGGTGACCGAGCGGCCATTTGCAGATGCGGTCGTTGAGATCGAGCAAGGTCGTCTTGCCCGCCATATCGGCCGACGGGCGCGCGGGGACGAGGCGACGCGGCGGCGCGGGCGCGATCGGCGCCTGCTGCTCGCCGGGGGCCTGACGCAGAAAGCCGCCGGGGCCGACCGAGCGCATGATGACGGTGGGTGCCTTCGGCGCCTCGGGCGCGGCCACATCGTCTGACTCGACCGTCTCATCGACTTCGGGTTCGACCTCGACCGGCGCCGCAACCACGACCGGTGCGGGCTTCGGCGTGGGCTTGGGCGCAGGCGCTGCGACTGCCTCGCGCACGACCGGCGCGGGCTTGGCTTCGACTTCGTTGGGCTTCACCGGCGACGGGCGTGCTTGCAGCCCGAGCCGGTGCGCCTTGCCGATCACGGCATTGCGGCTGACCCCACCCAGCGTTTCGGCGATCTGGCTGGCGGTCAGGCCCTTTTCCCACATCGTCTTCAGCGTATCGATCCGCTCGTCGGTCCAGCTCATGCTCATCCTTCAAAAATCCTGCCTCGGCGCCCCGCGAGCCATGCCGCCTTGCGGGGCACAGCGCCAGCGTTTAGGCGCAATCTCATGTCCAGCACGCCCGGAAACGCCCCCGAACCGCTCAGCCCACCCCTCAGCCCACCGGGTGTTCCGGTCATCCGCAACGTCAATTGGGGCGGTCTGCGAACGCTCTATATCAAGGAGGTGCGGCGGTTCTTCAAGGTCCAGCTGCAAACCGTGTGGGCGCCGGCGATGACAACGCTGTTGTTTCTGGTGATCTTCACTGTCGCGACTGGCAGCAAACGGCCCGTCCAGATCGGCGGCACAGCAGTGCCTTTCGCCGACTTTCTTGCGCCCGGGCTGATCGTGATGGGGATGCTGCAAAACGCCTTCGCCAATTCGAGCTTCTCGCTGCTGGTGGGGAAGATCCAGGGGACAATCGTCGATTATCTGATGCCGCCGCTGTCGACGGGGGAGCTGCTCGCCGGGATGGTCGGCGGTGCCGTCACCCGCGCTGTCTGCGTCGGGCTCGCGGTGTTCCTGGCGATGCAGTTCTGGCCCGGCGTCCATGTCGTGCCGCAGCACCCGCTCGCGATCATTTGGTTCGGGCTGCTTGGTGCCGTGTTCCTGTCGTTCGTCGGGATTTTGACGTCGATGTGGGCGGAGAAATTCGATCACGCCGCTGCCGTCCAGAATTTCCTGATCGCGCCGCTGACCCTGCTGTCGGGCACTTTCTATTCGGTCGACAAGCTGGCGCCTGCGTTCCAGACGTTCAGCCATTTCAACCCGTTTTTCTACATCATCTCCGGGTTTCGGTACGGCTTCCTGCTCGATGCCGATTCGGATGTGGTGTTTGGCGGCGCGGTGATTCTGGGGCTCGACATCGCGATTGGTTTGCTGTGCTATCAGTTGCTGCGGCGCGGCTGGCGGTTGAAGAACTAAAGCCGCGATTGCGCGCGCCCAAGAAAATTCAGTTTTAAATCGCCACTGAATACGTTATGCCCGTGTCATGACGGGGAGAGCGGCGATGCGGCGTGGGGTGATTTTGGCGACGGCCGCGCTGCTGGCAAGCTGCGGCAAGCCCGCGACCGCGCCCAAGGAAGCACCGGCTGCACCGCCGCAGGTCCGCGTGACCCCCGTCGGCGGCGATGTGCAGGCCGCCGAGGTTACCGGCGTCGGTACCGTCGCGCTGCGGCGCGAAGCGTCGCTCGGCTTCACCAGCGCGGGGCGTATCCTGCGCATGACCGTCAACGAAGGCGACCGTGTGCATCGCGGGCAGTTGCTGGCCGCGCTCGACACCACCACCGTCGCTGCCGATCTCGCCCGCGCCCGCGCCGAACGCGCGCGCGCTGCCGCCGAGTATAAGCGCAGCGAAACGCTGATGGCGCAGGGCTGGATCACCCGGCCCCGGCTCGAAAACGCCAAGGCCGCGCTCGAATCGGCAGATGCGCAGGTCCGCGCGGCGGGGTTCCAGACCGCCAATGCGACGATCGTCGCGCCGGGGAGCGGCACCGTACTCGCGCGACTGACCGAGCCCGGCCAGGTCGTGGCGGCAGGCACCCCGGTGCTGATCGTCGGTGAGGAAGCGAGCGGCTATGTGCTGCGCGTGCCGCTGTCGGATCGCGACGCCGCGCGGCTCACGGCCGGCACGCCTGCGACCGTAACACTGGCCGCGCTTGGCGACGCGCCGATGGCGGGCCGCGTGGTTGAAATCGGCGGTCGCGCTGACCGGGCCACCGGCACCTTCGCCGTCGAGATCGGCCTGCCCGACGACAAGCGCTTGCGCTCGGGCCAGATCGGTAACGCCCGGATCACGGCGGGCGGGGTCGGCCAGTCGGTGCTCCGGGTGCCCGCCAATGCAGTGTTCGCGGTGCGCGCGGGCGAGGGCTTCGTCTATGTCGTCGATCGTGGCCGCAAGACCGTTGCGCTGCGCCGCGTCGGCGTTGCCGAGGCGACCGACAGCGGCGTCCGCGTGACCAATGGCCTCACGCGCGGCGAGCTGGTCGCGACCTCGCGCGTCGACCGGCTGAAGGACGGGATGAAGATCGACCCGATCGGCGCCTCGCGATGAATCTGACGGCATTTGCCGTTCGCCGCTGGCAGGTGACGATGCTCGTCTTCCTGCTGCTCGCGGCATTGGGCGCGCAGGCGTTTCTGACCATCCCGCGCTCGGTCGATCCGCATTTCCCGATTTCGGTCACGGTGGTGACCGTGGTGCTCCCCGGCGCCGACGCCGCCGAGATTGAGGAAACCGTCGCCAAGCCGATTGAGGACGATCTGCAAGGCCTCGACCATGTCCGCGAGATTCGCTCGACCGCGACCGACGGGCTGGCGGTGATCTCGGTCGAATTCGAACATGGCACCGATGCCGAACAATCGCTCGACCGCGTCGTCCGCCAAGTCGGCGCGATCCGCGACCGGTTGCCGCAGGGCATTCAGCGCATCGATTATCGCCGCCCGCGCACCACCGAAGCCGGGGTGCTCCAGCTCGCGCTGACGAGCGAAACCGCGAGCTGGCGGCGGATGGTCAAATATGCCGATGACCTGCGCGACCGGCTTAACGTCGTCCCCGGCGTGCGCACAACCGCGATCGACGGCGCCGCGCGACCGGAAGTGCGGGTGGCGATCGACGCCGGGCGCTTGGCGGAGGCTGGGCTGCCCGCTTCTGCCGTCGCCAATGCCGTGCGGCAGGGCGGCACGGATCTGCCCGCAGGGGCGGTGACGGGCGGCGGGCGGCGGTTCAACATCGACGCCGGTGGCGCCTTCCGCACGGTCGAGGCAGTGCGCGACGTGCCGCTGCGCGCGAACGACGGTCGATTGCTCCGGGTGGGAGAGATTGCGCAAGTCGACTGGGCGGAGGCCGAGCGCACCCACATCACCCGCTTCAACGGCAAGCGCGCGCTGTTCGTGACAGTCCGTCAGAAGGACGAGATCGACGCGGGCACCTTGCGCGATTCGCTGGTCAAGGCAGTGGGGTCGTTTCGTGCGCAACTGCCGCCCGACATGAAGCTCGAAGTTGGTTTTGACCAGAGCCGCGACATCGATCGCAAATTGACCCAGCTCAGCCACGACTTCCTGATCGCGCTCGGGCTGGTGCTGATCACGCTCTTCCCGCTCGGCTTCCGCCCGTCGCTGATCGTGATGGTATCAATCCCGCTCAGCCTCGCGATGGGGCTGCTGATGCTGTCTTTATTCGGCTATTCGCTCAACCAGATCACGATTTCGGGGTTCATTTTATCGCTCGGGCTGCTGGTCGACGATTCGATCGTGGTCACTGAGAATATCGAGCGCCACATCCGCGACGGCGATCAGCCGATCACCGCTGCCGTCACCGGCACGCGTGAGATTGGGCCAGCGGTCGCGGGCGCGACCGGCGTGCTGTTGTGCGCGTTCATGCCGCTCATCTTCCTGCCCGAAGGGGCGGGAGATTTCGTGCGCGGCCTGCCGGTGTCGGTGATGCTGACGGTCGCCAGCTCGCTGATCGTGTCGCTGACGATCATCCCGTTCATCGCCAGCCGCATGCTGAAACCCCATGCGCCCGAAGGCAACGCAGCTTTGCGCGTCGTGATGGGCGGCATTCACCGCATCTATGCGCCGATCCTGCGCGGCGCGCTCAATCGCCCGCGCGTCTGGTTCTATGGCGCGATGCTGTTGTGCTTCGGCGCGTTCGGGCTGGTGCCGGTGCTCGGCTTTTCGCTCTTCCCCTCGGCTGAAACGCCCTATTTCCTCGTGCGTGTCGAAACGCCCGAGGGCAGCAGCATTGCGGCCACTGACAAGGCGGTGCGCGACGTTGCGAGCGTGCTGAAGGCCGAGCCGGCGATCACCAACGTCATGGAAAATGCGGGGCGCGGGAATCCGCAAATCTATTACAACATCTCTCCGCGTGACGAGCGCCCGCGCTATGGCGATGTGTTCGCGACGCTCAACGAATGGGACGTGCGCGAGAGCCCGAAACTGCTCGCGCGACTGCGCAGCAAATTCGGCGCCTATCCCGATGC
>NZ_JAIEPC010000120.1 GCF_019749955.1 Sphingomonas sp. | reverse complement strand
CTATGAAGGTAAAAAAACAGTCCCAAAAATCTCGTGCAACAGTCTCTTTGACTCCAGATTGGCTGAAACTATCTTTACAAAAATTTCAGCAGTTAATTACTGTATCTACATATCTACAACAGTCCAAAAATCAGATATTTATCTTACAATTGACTATTTTATAGCATTTAGAGTGAAGTGCAACATTTTTGCTTTTTTACAATGCATGAAATTCATTTTAAAAATCTAAAAATTTTATTTAAAAATTTTATTCTTATAAGAAGCCCCATAAGATCCATGTGAAACATATAAATCTTAAATAAAACAATTTTTTTTAAACAATGCTTTTATTGTAAATTTTACTAGATTTTTCAAATCACTACCTACAGGATAACGGCAATTGTCTATTTGATGACACACTTTCTGTTCTCGAGCTGTCAAGTGTTAATACTGTAAAGGAGTGGAGCATTGATGAAATTATCTGTAAAACTACAATCTTTGTGGACACCGTTCTCATTTACATCTCAGGATTTATAATGAGAATGATTATGAAAAAGGAAAAATGTACTATGTGTTACACTTACTTCAAAGAGTCCACAAACAGGGTTACATGCCCACTAATCACTGCAAAGCAGCTAGGTGGACTTATCTATCCAATAACAGATGTTGTGGAAATTGTGAAGTTGGCAAACAGGAATGTTAAACTTTGTAAACTACAATATTTTTTTGGGGGGGGGGCCCCCGCCGGCGGGGGGGGGGGGCGCGCCCGCGGGTATTGAGCCTGTGGCGCGGCCCCCTCCACCATGCTGCGCATGGTCCCCCTCCCCCAGCAAGCTGGGGGAGGAATTGTCATCCGGCCACCCCAAGGTCGCAAACGGCCACAGCGCGGAGGAGAACCAGGTGTCGAGGACGTCGGGGTCCTGCCACATGATGACGGCATCAGGGTTGGTCTGCCGCAGTTCCTTCGCCGCGCTCTCATCTTCGACGTTCAGAACCGAGCCGCCTTCCAGATCGAGGCCGCTCTTGCCACCAACCGCCAGCACGGCGGCTTCGGCCTCGCTTCCCGCAACGATGACGCGCCCATGATCTGTAAACCAAGCCGGAATCCGATGCCCCCACCACAATTGCCGGGACACACACCAAGGCTGGATATTCTCCATCCAGTTGAAGAACGTCTTTTCCCAGCTCTTCGGCACAATCTCGATCGCGCCCGACCGCACCGCCTCGATCGCCGGCTTCGCAAGCGTTGCCGCATCGACATACCATTGGTCGGTCAGCCACGGCTCGATCACCACGCCAGATCGGTCACCGAACGGCGTCTGGATCGTGCGCGGTTCGGCGTCGTGCTCGACCCCCTCCTTGTCGGTGAACGGGACGAGACAGCCGAGCTCCTTCATCCGCGCGACCACGAGCTCACGCGCACCCACCACGCCGTCGGTCTTGAAGCGCGCCAAGCCGATGAACTCGGCTGGCACCAAGCCATCCGCCGTCTGCACCACCTTGGCCTTGGCATCGAACATGTTGAGCATGTCCGCCGCCTTGATCCCTGCCCTTTTGCCGACCTCGAAATCGTTGAAGTCGTGCCCCGGCGTGATCTTGACCGCACCCGACCCAAGCTCAGGATCGGCGTGGTCGTCGGCGATGATGGGGATGCGCCGTCCGGTGATCGGCTGTTCGATGAACTTGCCGATCACGCTCTGGTAGCGCGGGTCCGCCGCATTCACCGCGACCGCCATATCGGCGAGCATCGTTTCGGGCCGTGTGGTTGCCACCACGATATGGTCGCGCCCATCCGGCAGCCGCTCGCCGTCCGCCAGCGGATAGCGGAAATGCCAGAAGCTGCCGCGCACTTCCTGCGTCTCGACCTCAAGATCGCTGATCGCCGTGCCGAGGCCGGGATCCCAGTTCACCAGCCTTTTGTCGCGGTAGAGCAGCCCCTGATTGTAGAGGTCGACAAATACCTTCAGCACCGCCTTGCTGAAGCCCGCGTCCATCGTGAAGCGCTCGTTCGCCCAATCCATCGAACAGCCGAGCCGCCGCAGCTGGCGTGTAATCTCGCCGCCACTCTCGCGCTTCCAGTCCCAGACTTTCTCGACGAAATCCTCGCGGCTGTAATTGGTGCGCTTGTCCTGCCGCGCCGCCATCTGCCGCTCGACGACCATCTGCGTCGCAATGCCCGCGTGATCGGTGCCGACCACCCACAGCGCATCCTTGCCGCGCAGCCGCTCATAGCGGACCAGAATGTCCTGCAACGTATTGTCGAGCGCATGGCCGACGTGGAGCGACCCAGTCACATTCGGCGGCGGATTGACGATCGTCCACGGCTCGGCGCCGGGACGGTCGGGGCGGAACAGGCCCTTTTCCTCCCAATGCGCATACCAGCGGGATTCGATTTCGGCGGGGTCGAAGGTCTTGGGAAGCTCGCTCATCCCGTCCGTCTAGCGGCGCGGGCACGCTTTCGCCAACCCTGTAATCGGCGATAGCCCGCGATCAGCGGCCCTGGCTGATCCGGTCAATCTCGCGCGCGACCATCGTCTCGACGATCTCGGGCAGATGGGCATCGAGCCATTCGCGCAGCATCGGGCGGAGCATTTCGCGCACCAGGCCTTCGAGCGTGCCGTCGTTGGTCGGTTCGGGCTTGACCATCAGCCGCGACAGCGCGTCGAGCGCGCCCCGGCTCGCTTCGGCAGCGCGCGGCGACACGATCGGCTCATCGGCAGGCATTTCGACGGCGGCAAGAGGCGCAACAACCTTGACGACGGGCGCCTCGGGCGGCGCATCGGCAATCTGGTCACGCAGTTCGAGCACTTCATGCGCGGGTTCGGCGACAGCGCGCGCGGCGGGGCGACCGGCGGCGCGCTTGGCCCGCGTCGCGGTTTCGCCTTCCTCGGCGATGATCCGCTTGATCGACGACAGAATGTCTTCCATCGACGGTTCGGCGCTCAAATCCCCCATGTTGATGCCTCGCACTGCGATCACTCTATTTCTTGGAAACTGGTGGCGGATTGACCGGGGTGCTGTCAACCGGCGTCGCACGCGGCGGATTGCCGAGCAGCGGATCAGCCGACTTCACCACGCGCGCATTCTGGGCCGGGGTGTTGACGGTCGAGGTCGCGACCGGCTTTGGCGTCGGGTCCTCGTCCCAATCGTTGATGCGGCCCCGCACGCGCTGGTAATTCGCCGCCGGATCATAGAGCGGGCCGCTGTCGAGCCCCAGATCCTTGGCTTCGGCATGCCCCATCGCCGCCAGCACCGCAAAGCCCGCGACATAGGCATCGCGCCGCGCGGTGACGAGCGTCACTTGCGAATTGAGCAATTCCTGCTCGGCGTTGAGAATTTCGAGGATGGTACGATTGCCGACGCTGTTTTCAGCGCGCACGCCTTCGAGCGCGAGCTTGTTCGCACTCACCGCCGCTTCGGCCGACTGGATCACTTCGAGCGACGCGCGGTACGAGGCATAGGCCGACCGGGTCTGCGACACGACGCCGCGTTCGGACTCGGTCAGCTGCTCGTACGCCTGGCTCTGGCGGGCCTGCGCCTGGCGAACGCGCGCTGCGGGGGCGCCGCCCTGATAAAGCGGCAGCGTCAGCCGCAGGCCAAACTGCGCCGTGCGATCAAACTGGGGTGGTGCCACGTTGTTGCCAAATGTGCCAAGCGTACCGAGGAAATTGGTATAATTACCCTGCGCAAAGGCATCGATCGTCGGCTTCTTGGTCGCCCGCGCGGTCTTGATGTCGTATCCGGTCGCCTCAAGTGCTTTGCGCGCCGCCAGCAGATTCGGGCTGTCGGCCAGCGCAACCTGCACAGCATCGTTTGGATCCGTCGGCAGCTTGGGCAATGGCGGCGGCGCGTCGAGTTCCCCCGGCGGCGTGCCGACGAGGCGGATATAGTTTTCACGGCTTGAGATCAGCCGCGATTCCGCAGTCTGCAACTGGCTCTGGGCCAGCGCGAGCCGCGCTTCGGACTGGGCGACATCGGTGCGCGTCAGGTCGCCCACCTGAAACCGGTCACGCGATGCCTGCAAATTGACATCGAGCACACGGACATTCTGCTGATTGAGCTGGACCACCGCTGAATCGCGCACGACATCCATATAGGCCGCGACGACGGCGGTGAACAAATCGGCTTCGGTGCCGCGCAGCGTCGCGCGACCACCCTCAACCCGCACCTTGGCGGCGGCGATACCGTTCTTGATCGATCCGCCCGAATAGAGCGGATAGGTGAGGCTCGCTTGCGTCTGGCTGATCCGCGATGGCGCAGTGAAGGCCGTGATCGGCAGCACGACATTTTCGCTATAGGTGCTTTGCAATTGCGCGGCGGGCAGCCCCGGCGCACGGGCGAGCGGCACGGTCTCGTCGGTCGCGCGCAGGCTGGCACGCTGCGCCGCGAGCGTCGGATTGGTCTCATAGGCCTTCACCAGCGCCTCGCGCAGGGTTTCAGCCGCCGCCGGGGTTGCCAGCGCCACAAGGCTCATGCCACCAAGCAAGCTGGTCATGAATGTCGGTCGGTTCAAAATACAAATCCTGTAGCTACGGCGAACCCGGGCAGGTGCGCGGCATCGAAATCAGCGAAATCGGCCACGCCGAACCCGCCCGTGCTGCGCGTGCCCAGCGACAGGCGGCAAACGCCGCGATCGATCACGCCCGCCACCAATCGCCCACCAACCGCGAGCTGATCGATCAGCGCCTGCGGCACATGTTCAATCGCGCCATCAACGACGATCGCATCATAGGGCGCGCCAGCCGGATACCCCGCCTCGAGCGGCCCCTCGATCAACGTCACCTTGGGCATCGCCGCAAGCGCAGCGCGCGCCAGCGTCGCCAGCGTCGGATCGCACTCAACCGCAACCACCGCGCCCACCAGCCCGTCAAGCACCGCCGCCGTATAGCCGCCCGCCGCACCAATCAGCAGCACCCGGTCGCTCGAGTTCAGCGCGGCCTGAGTCAGCAATCGTCCCGTCGCCACCGGCAAATTGGTCGTCCGTGCGTCGGCAAGCGGCAGCTTCACATCGGCATAGGCCACCGGCGCGAGCGCTTGGGGCAGGAATGCCTCACGCGCCACCTGCCCCATCGCCGCCACGACTCGCGGATCGCTCACCGCATTGGGGCGCAGCTGGCTGTCGACCATCGCTTGGCGCATCGCCGCAAAGTCGATGCCGGTCAGGGTCCCGGTCTGGACAGGTTCTGCGATCATTTCCATACCGTTCCCTTTGGCATAGCCGTGTTAGCTCTGCAATACACTTTATGACTTTGTCCGGCTTGTATCGCGCGCGCGCGGCGCCGCCAAGCGAGGCATTTGATTTTGTGTTCGGGCAGTTGACACAAAAGGTCGCGCCGCGCATTGGGGCGCGCTCCCCGGCTGGGCTGGGGCCCGATGGCGGAGTGGTGACGCAGAGGACTGCAAATCCTTGCACCCGGGTTCGATTCCCGGTCGGGCCTCCATCCAGCGACAGAT
>NZ_JAIEPC010000013.1 GCF_019749955.1 Sphingomonas sp. | reverse complement strand
GACCCCCGTTCCAGCCGGGCTTGTCCGTCAAAGGGGGTGGATCGCGGCGTGAACCACGGCAGACCGCGCGAGGGCAAGCCCCGACATCGGTCGGAAATTCCAGTCCCCGTCTAGGCAGGAGATTAAGTGGGAAGCCCACACCTGCCGTCTCGGACGGTAACCCGGCGCAAGCGAACCTATGCCGGGTGAGCGCGCGCCAATACAGCGCGGGGGCTAAATGTCAATGACTGGTCTGCACCAATCACCGTTTGCCCTGAGCTCGTCGAAGGGCCGTCCTTCCTTTTTCCCAAGGACCGAGAAGTGAGACGGCGCTTCGACAAGCTCAGCGCGGACGGTGCTAGCTTGGCCCTCGATCCTATGGTTTCGGCTTGCCGTCCTTCGTCCACTGCGGCGTGAAGCTGCCATACGCCAGCCACTTCACCGGCTTGATCAACGACTGGATCGCGTTCGTCATGAAGGTGAAGTCGATGTTCTCCACCGTATCGGTCGGCTTGTGATAGGTCGGTACCAGCGCCCAGCCCGATACGGTATGCGCAACAATCCCTTGCCGCGCGAGCGCGTAATTGTCCGATCGCTGGAAGAAGTTCTGCTCGGGGTAAGGATCGGCGGTGACGAGCGCGCCATGTGCTTTCATCGCCGTGCCGAAATCGGACCGGTCGTAGCCGGTCATCATCATCACGCCCTTGGGCAGTTTCGGGTCCTGCGCGCCGATCATCTCGAATTCGAGATTGGCGACGATGTCGGTGAGCGGTACTGGCGGGTGCTGGCCAAAATAGGTGGAACCGAACAGGCCGATTTCCTCGCTGCCATAAGCCACGAATAGCAAGCTGCGGCGCGGGCGTCGGCCCTTGGCCATCGCCTGCGCGATTTCGAGCACCGCGACCGTGCCCGACGCATCGTCGTTGGCGCCGTGCATCACCGTGCCGTTGGCGAGCACGCCGAGATGATCGAGATGGCCCGAAAACAGCAGCGTCCCGGCCTTGGGATCGGAACCGGCGATATAGCCGATCGCGTTGGTGGTGATACTTTCTTCGCGCACCACGTCGGGCAGCGTCAGCGCGATATCGGTGCCTGGCTTGGCAGCAAGTGCGGTCAGCGTCTCGGGCGGCAGCGTGGCAACCGAAACCCCTGCCGAAGGCGACGCCCCGTCCAGAAAAACCGGCAATCGCGGCGCACCACCTTGTGACGCAAGCTGGCCCTTTGTCATCGCGCTTTCGGCAAGGATGAGGAGCTTCACCTTCTTGGCGCGCGCGGCACCGAACAGCGCAAAGGGCGGCCCCTTGAAGGCAGGCACCAGCACGACGTCAGCGGCCGGCATGTCGGCGGGCTTGTCACCGGTGAACACGGCCACCTTGCCGCTGATCGGCTCGCCACTGCCGATGATCAGCGACATGCCCGCCACAGGCGCGCCAGCAGCCGTCAGGACCGGATCACCCTTCAGCTTCAGCCGGATCACCTTGGCGGGCTGGAGATACCCCGTCATCCCCGGCGCGGGCTTCAGCCCATATTGCGCGAATTGCGACGCGACATAAGCCGCGGCAATCGCTTCGTCGCCGGTCGCGCTGCCGCGCCCGCGCAGCTCGTCGCCAGCGAGGAACTTCTCATGCGCCATTACGGACTCGATGCGCACTTTATAGGCGGCGGGGCGCGGCTTGCGCTTGGCGTCGAGGCTGGCGGGCGCGATTAGCAGGCCAGCAATCGTCAGGCTCGTGAGCACTTTGGCCACTGTGGATTTCATGCGACGCTCCCCCTTGTGTCGTGCATGGCTAATACGCGCGGTGCGCATCGGCAAGGGGGCAAAGCAAAAGGGCCGGGATTGCTCCCGACCCTTCAACATTGCGTGTCGAGGCGTTGGTTACGCCGCAACCTCACCCGTGTCGACGCGAACGCCCGCGCCCATCGTCGAGCTTACGGCGATCTTCTTGACGTACTTGCCCTTGGCGCCGGCGGGCTTCGCTTTGATCAGCGCATCGACCAGCGCATCGAAATTCGCGCGCAAGTCTTCGGCCGGGAACGACGCCTTGCCGATACCCGAATGGATGATGCCGGCCTTTTCGACGCGATATTCGATCTGGCCGCCCTTGGCGTCCTTCACGGCCTGCGCGACGTTCATTGTCACGGTGCCGAGCTTGGGGTTCGGCATCAGGCCCTTCGGCCCCAGGATCTTGCCGAGCCGCCCGACGACGCCCATCATGTCCGGGGTCGCAATGCAGCGATCGAAGTCGATCGTACCGCCCTGAACGAGCTCCATCAGGTCTTCAGCGCCGACAACATCGGCGCCCGCTTCACGGGCTTCATCGGCCTTGGCGCCCTTGGCGAACACGCCGACGCGCACGGTCTTGCCGGTGCCCTTGGGCAGCGTCACGACACCGCGGACCATCTGGTCGGCGTGGCGCGGATCAACGCCGAGGTTGAGCGCGACTTCGATCGTTTCGTCGAACTTCGCGGTCGCGTTCGCCCGCGCGAGCGCAATCGCTTCGTCGATCGTGTAGAGCTTGTCGCGGTCGACAGCGGCGGCGAGGGTCTTGGCCTTTTTGGTCAGCTTGGTCATCGGATCAGCCCTCCACCACTTCGAGGCCCATCGCGCGGGCCGAACCCTCGATGATGCGCGTCGCGGCTTCGATATCGTTGGCGTTCAGGTCCTTCATCTTGGCCTGGGCGATCTCGCTCAGCTTCGAGCGCGCGATCTTGCCCGCGGTGACCTTGCCCGGCTCCTTCGAACCCGACTTCAGCCCAGCGGCCTTCTTGATAAGGTACGTCGCCGGCGGCGTCTTGGTTTCGAACGAGAACGAACGGTCGGCATAGACAGTGATCACGGTCGGCAGCGGCGTGCCGACTTCCTGGTCGCCGGTCGACGCGTTGAACGCCTTGCAGAATTCCATGATGTTGACGCCGCGCTGGCCCAGCGCCGGACCGATCGGCGGGGAGGGGTTCGCCTTGCCTGCAGGAACCTGCAGCTTGATATAGCCTGTAATTTTCTTCGCCATGATACTCACTCTGTTGCGCGGCCGGGGCGGGCCCGACCGGGTTCAAGTTTAGCGGTTCAAGCGACAGACCAAGGCCCGCCTCCCGCACGCATTCCATTGCCGCTGCTTTGGAAGAGCGGGCGCATAGCCGAACTGGGCGTGCGGCGCAACGATGGATTGGCTTGTCTGCCCCCAAGCCTTCGCATCACTGGACGCGAGCCCCCGCCACCCCATATCGTGGCCAGCAACCATAGGGAGGACTCCGCATGACCGACGCCGCTGACCCCGCCGCCAACAACCAGCCCGCCGGTTATGTGCCGCCTGCCGTCTGGACCTGGGAGCCCGGCAATGGCGGCGCTTTCGCCAACATCAATCGCCCTATCTCGGGCGCGACGCACGACAAGCCACTGCCGGTCGGCAAGCACCCGATCCAGCTTTATTCGCTCGGCACGCCCAATGGCGTCAAAGTCACGATCCTGCTCGAGGAATTGCTCGCCGCCGGGCACAGCGGTGCCGAATATGACGCGTGGCTGATCAAGATCGGCGAGGGCGACCAGTTCGGCAGCGGCTTTGTCGACATCAATCCCAATTCGAAAATCCCGGCGATGGCCGATCATTCGGTCGACCCCGTCATCCATCTGTTCGAAAGCGGATCGATGATGGTGTATCTGGCGGAAAAGTTCGGCGCCTTCCTGCCGACCGACCCGCGCAAGCGCGCCGCGACCTTCAACTGGCTGATGTGGCAAATGGGATCGGCGCCGTTCCTCGGCGGCGGCTTCGGCCATTTCTACGCCTATGCGCCGTTCAAGATCCAATACGCGATTGATCGCTATGCGATGGAAGTGAAGCGCCAGCTCCACGTGCTCGACACGCATCTGGCAAACCATGAATATATGGTCGGCGACGACTACACGATCGCCGACATGGCGATTTACCCTTGGTACGGCGCTGGCATCCGCGTGGCCTATAATGCGCGCGAGTTCCTCGGCATCGATGATTACAAGAATGTCGCGCGCTGGACCGATCAGATTGGCGCGCGTGAGGCCGTGAAGCGCGGCGCCCGCGTCAACCGCGTGTTCGGCGACCCGGCCAAGCAGCTCGCCGAGCGGCATGATGCGAGCGATTTCGACCGGGTGGTTGAGGTGGCGGGCTAGGGTAATTTGGCGGATCGCGGCAGCCCCGCTAGGCGTGGAGTGCCGCGATCGCCATCGACGCCGCAGCATCGGCAAGCCTTTTGTCACGCGTCCATAGCAGCGCGCCGGGCGTGAGTAAGGTCGCAGCCAGCAGGTGCGCATCGATGAAGCCGAGCCCGAGGCTGAAGAGCGCCTGACGCTCGATCAAGTCGATGACTTCCTCATCGCGCGCGCGCACCGCTTGCGGCAGCTGCTGCAACGCGCCCAACACGGTGGGGCGATTGGCAAGGCTACCCATCGCAATCTCGCCCGTCACCATCGCGTGACCCAGCACGCGTCCCTGCATCAGCAAATGGCCAAGCGTTGCGTCTCCACGCCGCAAATGGTCGATCCACACGCCCGTATCGACGAGCAGAACGCTCATGTGGGACGGTGGCGCGGTCCGGCTGTGGCGGTCGGGTCGCTGCCGCCGAGGCGGGAGAGCCGGTGCGCCGCTTCGCGTTCGATCAGCGCTTTCAAGGCCTCGCGCACCAGCGCCGATTTCTCCTTCAGGCCGGTATAGGTCTGGGCCTGCAGGACGAGATCGTCATCGAGGGCGAGGGTGGTGCGCATGGCAGTTGATCCTTTGATGCGCAGAATATCGCATCGAATGATGACGGATTCAATGCGGCTTGCTGTTGGGGGCGTGGCGCAGCCGCCGCGGCAAAGCCGCGTCGTCGGTCGGGGCTTTGCCCCGCCGGCCGGTCGAACGCCGTCTCGCAAATAGCTTCGCTATTTGCGTGCGGACGTCAAATGAGGCGAGGCCTCATTTAACTCGTTCGACTTGCTCGAAATCCAGTTCGACCGGCGTTGCGCGCCCGAAGATCGACACCGACACCTTGACCTTCGACTTGTCGAAATCGAGTTCCTCGACGGTGCCGTTGAAGCTCGCGAACGGACCGTCGAGCACCTTGACCGCGTCGCCGATCTCGTAATCGACCTTGACCTGCTGCTTGGCGCTCGTCGCCTGGACTTCGTCCTTGGTCGACAGCATCCGCGCGGCTTCGGTTTCGCTGATCGGCTGGGGCTTGCCCATCGA
>NZ_JAIEPC010000088.1 GCF_019749955.1 Sphingomonas sp. | reverse complement strand
GTGATCGTTGCGCATGAGCTCGCCCACATCATCTTGAAGCACCGCGCGCGGATGGATGCGGCTGGCGTCAAATACGGTATATTCTCGGAACTCGGCCGCAGCGGACGGCTGCACGCCCAGGCGGAAAGCGAGGCCGATCGGCTTAGCGTCTATCTGCTCTTCAACGCCGGCTATGATCCACGCCTCGCCGGCGCCTTCTGGCGGGGTCCCGGCAAGAAGCTCGACGGCGGCTTGTTCCGGAATCGCGCATATCGGAGTTGGCGAGAGCGTGCGACCGCGCTCGACGCAGAGGCAGCAAATATCCCGACGAAGGTCACTGCGCCGTTCGTCCCGCCGATGATCGCACTCGCCGATCAGCCGATGCGGTAATAGTCGCGGAACCATGTCGCGAACCGCGCCATGCCGTCACCGATCGCGACCTGCGGCGCATAGCCGGTCAATGCAGTAAGGCGCGATACGTCGGCAAAGGTCGCGGTGACGTCCCCCGGCGGTTTGGGCTTCATGACCTTTTTCGCGGTGACCCCGAGCGCTGATTCGAGCGCTTCGATCATCGCCAGCACAGTCTCGGGATGACAATTGCCGATGTTCAAAATGCGGTGGCCATGCCGCTCGGGTGGGTGATCGAGCGCACCCACAATTCCCGCGACGATATCGTCGATGTATGTGAAATCGCGCGCAAGTTTGCCTTCGCCGAACACCTCGATGGGTTCGCCCGCGAGCATCTTCTGCGTGAAGAAGAAATAGGCCATGTCGGGACGGCCCCAGGGGCCATAAACGGTGAAGAAGCGCAAGCCGGTCTGCGGGAAGCCGAACATTGTATAGCTCTGGCTCATCAATTCGCAGGCACGCTTGGTCGCGGCGTAAAGCGAGACCGGCGTGACCGTGGGGTCATCCTCGCGAAAGCCCTGGCCGTCGAGCGGTCGATCGCCATAAACCGAGCTCGATGACGCATAGACGAGATGTGCGATATCCGCGGCGCGGCAGGCCTCAAGCACCGCGAGATGGCCCGCGAGGTTTGATCGTTCATAGGCCATCGGGTTCTGGAGACTATAGCGTACCCCCGCCTGCGCGGCGAGATGGACCACGCGGTCGGTGCCACTCGACCGGACAATGTCCGCGACGGGTTGCGAATCGGCGATATCGAGTCGCTCGAAAGCAAAGCCGCTGCGCGCGGTCAGGTTGGCCAGTCGGTCCTGCTTCAGCCGCACATCATAATAGTCGTTGAGGTTGTCGATCCCGATCACCGATTCGCCGCGATCGAGCAGCGCGTGGCTGACGGCATGGCCGATGAAACCTGCGGCACCGGTGACGAGGATGGTCATGGCTGGTTACTGGGCGATTCGCGCGGCGCGAGCAATCAGCTTGCGAGGCGCAGATCGACGGGCGGCGCGACCGGCGCCGGCTGATCGGGCCAGATACCGCGGGTGTCGTACACCGCCTTGGTCAAGCGTTCGTCGAGCGGGACCGATTTGAAGAGTTCGTGATCAACGAGCACGATCATCACCGGGCAACGTTCGATGGCGTCGTCGAGGTCGATCAGCGTCGCGCCGGTGCCGTCGAACGCGCGCGGCAGCGTCTTCGCATAGGGTTCGACAATGCGGATGCGCTCGCCGTACCGCGCCGCAAGCGCGGCGGCGACCTTGAGCGCGGGGCTTTCGCGGAAATCGTCGATGTTGGCCTTGAAGGCGAGGCCCATGCACGCGACCGACTGGCCGGGGTGCTGATCGATCAGGGCCGCCGCACGCGCAATCGTGTGCGCAACCTTGCCGTCATTGACTTCGCGTGCGGTGCGGATCAGCGGCGTCTGCTCGGGTGCAGCGCTCACGAGGAACCACGGATCGACGGCGATGCAATGCCCGCCGACACCAGGGCCGGGCGACAGGATGTTGACGCGGGGGTGGCGGTTGGCGAGGCGGATCACTTCCCACACATCGACGCCCATCGTGTCGGCAACCAGGCTGAGTTCGTTGGCAAAGGCAATGTTCACGTCGCGAAACGCGTTTTCGGTGAGCTTGGTCATTTCCGCCGCGCGGCTCGTCGTCGTGACGCAGGCGCCGCGCACGAAGCGGCGGTAAAAGGCCAAGGCCTTGCGCGCACAGCGCGGGGTGATGCCGCCGATGACGCGGTCGTTATCGATCAGCTCAACCAGAATGCGCCCCGGCAGCACACGTTCAGGGCAATAGGCGATCGAAACATCGCCGAGTTCAGCACTCTTGCCGGGCATCTTCAGATCAGGCCGCAACTGTGCCAGCAAATCGCGGACCTGTTCGGTGGTGCCGACGGGGGATGTCGATTCGAGCACAACGATGTCGCCCACCTTCAGCACGGCAGCCACCGTGGTCGCGGCCTTCAGCACATAGCCGATGTCGGGCTGGTGATTGTCCTTGAACGGCGTCGGGACAGCAATGACGAACACGTCGGCAGGTTCGATCAATGTCGATGCGCGCAAATGCCCGCGCGCGACGACGCCCGAGACGAGGCCGTCGAGGTCGACTTCCTCAATATGGACTTTGCCCGAATTGACGGTTTCGACGACATGCTCGGACACGTCGATGCCCAGCACGTGCACGCCGGTACGGGCAATGACGGCGGCGGTGGGGAGGCCTATGTAACCGAGACCGATGACTGCTACTTTTAGGTCAGCGCCCGAAACCATGTGCAACGATCCCCGCAATCCGTGCCGATGCGTGGCCGTCGCCGAACGGATTGTGGGCGCGCGCCATCGCTTGATAGGCGGCGTTATCGTCGGTGAGGGTGAAGATTTCGGAAACGATGGATCGGCCCGAGCGACCTTAGGGAGCGCACGATTTGCCGCGTCACCGACAACGCATACGAACGGTCAATCATCGTTTTGCGCTCGGCAACAGTCCCGCCCCGTTACGATCTTGGGCCGAGCGCCCCGGACAAAAAATCGTTCACCAGCGTCAACTCGCCGATCTTGGCGTGCAACGTCTTCACGTCGGTCGCCGGCTCGGCCGGCTCGCTATGGCCCTCCGACCCGAAAACCCCTGCCGCCCCTTCAAGCAACTGGCCGCGCCATGTCGTGATCTGGTTCGGGTGAACGTCGAACTGTTGCGCCAGCTCGGCCAGCGTCTTCTCGCCCTTCACAGCAGCTTCTCGCCCTTCACAGCAGCCAAAGCCACCTTCGCCTTGAATGCCGGGCTGTGGTTCCGGCGTGTTCGCTTCGTCAGACGATCTCCTGTTCGGCAGCCATGCTGGCCGCGTTCAGGCAGAAACTCCTCTTAGCACCCTGTCCAGTTTTGCCGAGCCACCTCTGTTCCACCTGCCGGTGGCGCAGCTGCTTTCAGAAACTCAGCGGCGGCTTCGGCGGATGGCGACTGCCGAATAGGGAGAATATGCTCACTGATCACATCGTCGCGTAACAGTCGCGCAGCACTGCGGCAATGGCATCAGGCGGACATTAGCGGTTATCAAATATTTTTGATATCTCGCTTTTTTGGCGTTAACGATCGGCCGCCACCAGCGTCGCCCTGTACGCGATTTTCTCTAAACGTCCGATGCGATTGCTAGGTTCCAAAGCCTGCTGAAATTATGCCGGCAATCCGGATCGATGCCTGCCCGTCACCGAAAGGGTTGTGCGCGCGGGCCATCGTTTGATAGGCAGAGTCGTCATCAGCCAGCGCGAAAACTTCTGAAACGATGCGGTCCTCGTGCGCGCCGATCAGCTTGGCGGTACCGGCCATCACGCCCTCGGGCCGTTCGGTGGTATCGCGCATCACGAGAACTGGTTTGCCGAGCGTCGGTGCTTCTTCCTGAACGCCACCCGAGTCAGTGAGCACGATATGGCTTATCCCCAACGCGCGGATGAAGTGAGGGTAATCGAGCGGATCGATCCGGGCGATGTTCGGGCGGTCGCCGAGAATCCGGTCCATGACCGACACGACGTTGGGGTTGGGGTGAATCGGAAAGACGACGGCGAGATCGTCGCGCTCGGCGATGCGCGCGATTGCGCGCGCGATATTTTCCATGCCGCCGCCGAAATTTTCGCGCCTGTGCGTCGTGACGAGAATGATGCGCTTGTCGGCGAACCGCGAGGCAAGTGGATCGAGTCCAGCGGCAAACGAAGGGTCAGCAACGATCCGTGCACGGGTGGCGAGAAGGGCGTCGACCACGGTATTGCCGGTGACGTGCACGGCATCCGGTGCGACATTCTCGCGCAGCAGCGCATCGGCTGCGGTCTGCGTCGGCGCGAAATGCTGGTCGGCAATGGTCGCGACGATGCGGCGGTTCACCTCTTCGGGAAATGGTTGATAAATCTCGCCCGATCGCAAGCCCGCTTCGACATGGCTTACGGGCACACGCCGATAATAGGCGGCGAGCGCACCGACCATCGCCGTTGCCGTGTCACCTTGGACGATCACACGGTCGGGTCTTTCGGCGTCGATCGCATCGCCAAGGCCCGTGAGGAGCCTTACCGTCAGCCGGTCGAGGCTCTGTCCACTCTCCATCAGATCAAGGTCAATGTCGGGAGTTATCTCGGCGAGGCGGAGCACCTGATCGAGCAGGCCGCGATGCTGCGCAGAAACACAGGTTCGAACGTCAAGCGAACGATCGGCAGCTAGTGCCTTGATCACGGGAAATAATTTTATGGCTTCGGGGCGTGTTCCGAAGATCACCAAGATACGTGGGCGCGGCATACTTGCTTCATAACGTATGCTTCTTAATAGGCACTTACAGATGCCGATCCCTCGCGTTTCAAGGTCAATTCAGGCGGCGTTTGCTGACTGCTGCTGCACCGTGCCCATCAAGGGCAGCCGCCGTCGAAATCGATGGTCGCTGGGATAGGCTTGCTAGGCGGCTGCCCGTTCGGGCGTTAGGGGGCTGTAGGTCGCGCGCGCGGTGAGTCGATACGACCCATGTGGCTAAGAGGGGCAGCAAATGCGGATTACGATGATCGGTTCGGGCTATGTCGGCCTCGTCTCTGGCGCGTGTTTTTCGGATTTCGGTCATGATGTGGTCTGCGTCGACAAGGATGCCGGCAAGATCGAGGCACT
>NZ_JAIEPC010000110.1 GCF_019749955.1 Sphingomonas sp. | reverse complement strand
AATGGTGCTGCCGGTGAGGATTGAACTCACGACCTCAGCCTTACCAAGGATGCGCTCTACCACTGAGCTACGGCAGCATGTTTCGCCGCCTGTCGGGCGGGAGCGCGCCTATGGTCAGAGGGAGGCGGTCTTGTCAAGGCATCGCGCGGCGGCCTAGGCAGCATGCATGACCAACAAGCAAACCACAGCGCAGCAGGAACGGGCGGAACGCCTTGCCGCCGTGCTGCGCGACAACCTCAAGAAGCGCAAGGCGCGCGCGCGGGCGGCGACGCCCGAGGGCGGGACCGACCGCACGCGCGATGATGCCTAACCGCCCATCACGAAAGCGTTGAGCTTGTTGCCGTCGAGATCGCGGAAGTACCCCGCGTAGAAACCGCCGCCGCGCTCGCCAACCGGACCTTCGCACGTGCCGCCCTGTTCGAGCGCAATCGCATAGAGCCGGTCGACCTGCGCGCGGTCCTTCGCCGCAAGCGCGACCATCACGCCATTGCCGACGGTCGCGGGATTGCCGTCGAACGGCTTGGTCAGCCCAATGCCCGCCGCACCACCGGGCGCGCCCCAGGCAATGAAATTGTCGAATTCCATCATCCGCCCGACGCCCAATTCGGCGGCGAGGGCGTCGTAGAAAACCGCACCCCGTGCGAGATCATTGGTGCCGAGCGTGACATAGCCGATCATTGCATCTCTCCCCGAATCGATGATGGGAACATATACAGAACATACGCCGAAAGTCAATGGCTCAGCGCGGGCGATGCTCGGTGCCCATGCCGGCGGTAATGAACAGCGTGGTCGCTTCGCCGTCGACATCGGCGGTGTGCCAGACCCCCGGCGGATTGATCGCATAATCGCCCGCGTTCAGCGTGATGGCGCGCGTGCTGCCGTCAGGCAATTCCTGATGCAGCGTGATCGTGCCGCTCGTGCAGATCACCACTTCGTCACCCGCCGGGTGCATTTCCCACGAGTCCCAGCTCGCGTCGAAATGATAATAGGACACCAGCCGCCCTTCGGCGCCATCGGCGGCATTGCGCGCGCCGTAATCGGCATACCACTCCATGCCGGTGAAATCGGGCTGCACCTCAGCCTTGGCGCCAAGGCCGAGGTGGATCGGGGTCGTGAACAGCGACGGCATTGCCAGTCTCCTCCGGTCAAATCGGCGCGCACTTCGCCTCGAGCCACGCCAGCTCGTCACCCGCCATCTGCGGCCCGAGCACCGCCAGCACTTTGGCATGATAGTCATTGAGCCAGTCGCGCTCGGCGACGGTCAGCAGCGCGGGGTCGATCAGGCTGCGCTCGATCGGGCAAAAGGTCAGCGTCTCGAACCCCAGCATCGTGCCGCCTTCGCAGACGCGCTCCTCGACCAGGATCAGATTCTCGATGCGGATGCCGTATTCGCCTGCCTTGTAATACCCCGGCTCGTTCGAAATGATCATGCCCGGCTTGAGTGGCTCGGAGGGGCCGCCGCCCGGATAATTGGGCTGCGCGATCCGCTGCGGCCCTTCGTGCACCGCGAGATAAGCCCCGACGCCGTGGCCGGTGCCATGCGCGTAATCGAGGCCTACCTCCCATAAGGGTCGCCGCGCAAACCCATCGAGCTGCCCGCCATTGGTCCCCGCCGGGAAGATCGCGGTGGCGAGCGCGATGTGCCCCTTAAGCACGCGGGTGAAGCGGTCGCGCATTTCCGGCGTCGGTTCGCCCACCGGCAGCACGCGCGTCACATCGGTGGTGCCATCGGCATATTGCCCACCCGAATCGACCAGATAGAGCTGGCCGAGTTCAAGCCGCGCGTTCGACTCCTGGTCGACGCGATAGTGGGGCGAAGCGCCATGCGCGCCGGTCGCCGAAATCGTATCGAAGCTAGTGTCGAGCAGCACGCCACTGGCCTCGCGGAACGTCTGTAGTTTCGCCACGCAATCAAGCTCGGTCAGCCCGCCCTTGGGCGCTTCGGCCTCGACCCAGCGCAGGAAGCGCGCGAGCGCCGCCCCGTCGCGCGCCGATGCCGCGCGGTGGCCGGCAATTTCGACCGGGTTCTTCATCGCCTTCGCCAGCACCACCGGATCACGCAACGGCAGGATCGTCGCGCCGCCCGCCGTGAGCGCGTCGAAAATCGCCGCCACCGCGCGCTCCGGGTCCGCGGCGATGCGCTTGCCCGCAAATCCGCCCAGCGCGCGTGCAAAAGCATCGCGGTCATGCAGCCGGATCGCATTGCCCAAATGGCGGCGGACCTCGTCGGTCAGCTTGTCGGGCGCAACGAACAGATCGGCGGTGCCATCGGC
Source organism: Sphingomonas sp. (assembly GCF_019749955.1). Classification (GTDB taxonomy): domain Bacteria; phylum Pseudomonadota; class Alphaproteobacteria; order Sphingomonadales; family Sphingomonadaceae; genus Sphingomonas. The sequence goes on along the minus strand of NZ_JAIEPC010000110.1, from coordinate 2,622 downwards.
CTGCACGATCGCATAAGCGAGCGCGACCGGCGTATGCGCGACATCGCGCCCGCGGATGTTGAGCAGCCACGCAATCGAATCGAGCGCGGTCAGCACCACCGCATCGGCCTTGCGCTCGGCGAGCCACGCACCAACCTGCGCGCGCTTCTCCGCCGACCTTAGCCCCGCGCGCGCATCATCCTGCACCGCGAGCGTGGCGGGCGAGGGCGCAGGGCGATCGGGCCACACCGCGTCGACCGGGTTGGTGTCGACCGCCACCAAGGTCGCGCCACGTTCGGCCAGCGCCGCGCGCGCTTCGTTCACCCAGGCGCTGGTGTGGAGCCACGGGTCATAGCCGATCCGCCCGCCCTGCGGCGCATTGGCCCCCAGCCATGCCGACACGCTGGTCGCGGGCACACCGACGAACTGCCAGTCATCCGCCGACACCTGCTGGCGCACTTGCAGCGTGTAGCGCCCGTCGGTGAAAATCGCAGCATCGGCGGGCAGCACCACCGCCGTTCCCGCTGATCCCTGAAACCCGGTCAGCCACGCCAACCGCTGCGCATAATCGCCGACATATTCGCTCATATGCTCGTCAGTCAGCGGCACGACGAAACCGTCGAGCGCGGTGGCGGCAAGCTGCTCGCGCAAGGCTGCGAGACGGGCGGCGTGAGTCGACATCGACGTTACTCCAACGAAAAGGGTCTGCTGCGCCCGTTATGCCAGCTTGGCATCCCGCGCGACAGACCCTCGCGTGACAGTCCCGTCAGGCGGCGATTACTTGGCCGGTTCGGGCGCGTTCTGCCCGGCATACCAGGCGAGCCAGCGATCCATCCGATCCTTCAGGAAGCTCGGGCGGCGCAGCCCGTGATGCTCGCCCGGATAAATGATCAGCCCGCTTTTCACACCCAGACTGCTGAGCGCCTGATACATCTGCTCCGAATTGAGCAGCGGCACGTTGAAATCCTTGTCCCCGGCCATGAACAGCGTCGGCGTCTTGATCCGATCGGCGTGGTAAAAGGGGTAGGAGCTGCGCAGCCACACATCCATATGCTCCCACGGGCGGCCCAGCTCGACTTCGTAATCGCGGATATATTGGTCGGTGCCATAGCCTGCGAGGACATTGGCGATGCTCGCGCCCGAGACGGCGGCCTTGAAACGCGTGTCGCTGGCGATCAGATAATTGGTCAGCATCCCGCCATAGGACCAGCCGCCGACATAGAGCCGCTCGGGATCGGCGATCCCGCGCGCGACCGCATCGTCGATTCCGGCCAGCGCATCGGGCACCGCGGGGCCACCCCAATCCGCATACAGCGCCTTGGCATAGGCCTCGCCGCGCCCGGTGCCGCCGCGCGGATTGGTCGAGACCACGGCATACCCCTGCCCCGCGAAAATCTGCCAGACGATGCTGAAGCCCGCATCAAACTGCGCTTGCGGCCCGCCGTGGTTGTAAAGGATGGTCGGCAACCGCGTGGCGGGCTTGCCCGGCGGGGTGACGACGAAGCCGTGCACTTCGGTGCCGTCCTTCGATGTGAAGCTGGCCCGCGCGACCGGCGCGAGCGTCACTGTCTTGAGCCAGTCGTCATTCTGGTGGCTCAGCTGGCGCAGCCCGCCCTTGGCGTCGAGCACATGGACTTCGGTCGGGTGCGCAGGATCGGACACCAGCACCGCCAGCGCGCCTTTTGGCCCGGGCGCGGGCGAGCCGAACACGCGGAACCCGCTCGCCACATCGCGCAACGCGCCGCCGTCGAGCGGCACCTCGGCCAGCCGCACCACGCCGTCATCCTCAACGGTGACGCGGATCGCCTTGCCGTCGCTGGTCCAGATCGGTTCGCTGACATTGCGGTCGAGGCTGGCGGTCAGGATGCGCGGCGCGCCGCCGCTTGCTGGCACCACCGCGAGCGTGCGCACGCCATAGCCGATCAGCGCGACCGGCCCGCCTTGGATATAGGCGATCGACTTGCCGTCGGGCGACCACGCCGGATAGCTGCCCGATCCCCGGCCATTATCGTCGCCGGGAAAAGTCGTGAGCGCGTGTGGCTCGGTCGCCGTGTCGTTCACCGTCGCCAGGAACAAATTGGTGTCGTAATTGCGATCGGGGTCGGCGGTGCGGTTGGACACGAACACGATCGACTTGCCGTCGGGCGACCAGGCGGGCAGCTCTTCGTCGAAATCGCCGGTCGCCAGCCGCCGCGCCTTGCGTGTCGCGAGATCATAGAGCCAGACGCGGCTGCGCTGTTTGCCGAGATAGCCGCTGCTGTCGGCCTTGAACTGGAACCGGTCGATGACGATCGGCTTGGGTTTTTTGTCACCGGCTTTGGCCGGGGGCGCGGCATCGGCGGGCTTGTCGGCGTCGGGGTCGGCGGGCTTGTCCGCCGCTGGCTTGGCGGGCTTGTCCTCGGGCTCGGGATCAGTGACGACCAACGCGAGTGTTTTGGCATCGGGCGACCAGACCAGATCGTCGACCGACCCCTTGATGCCCGGCAGCTTCGTCGCTTCGCCCCCGGCCCGGTCGAGCAACCACAGCGCCGAATCGCCCTTGTCCTCGCCGCGCGATGAGGTGAAGGCGAGCCATTGGCCGTCGGGGCTGAAGCGCGGGTTCGATTCGCTTTCGCCCTTGCGGCTGGTGATCTGGACGGTGCG
>NZ_JAIEPC010000061.1 GCF_019749955.1 Sphingomonas sp. | reverse complement strand
GTCGCCTGGACTTCGTCCTTGGTCGACAGCATCCGCGCGGCTTCGGTTTCGCTGATCGGCTGGGGCTTGCCCATCGATCCCAGGAAACCGGTGACCTTCGGCGTGTTCTTGACGAGGTGATAGACGTCGTCGTTCATGTCGAGCTTGGCGAGCACATAGCCCGGCATGAATTTGCGCTCGACCTGGATCTTCTTGCCGCGACGCGCCTCTGTAACCGTTTCGGTCGGCACTTCGACTGCCTCGACCAGCCGGTCGAGCCCCATGCGGGTCGCCTCGGCCATGATCGAATCGCGGACCTTGCCCTCGAAACCCGAATAAGCGTGAATGATGTACCAGCGTGCCATTGTTGTCTGTGTCCGCCCTTATTTCGCCAGCAGCAGCAAGGCCGCCACGATCCGATCGAAAATCGCGTCGATCGTGAAGAAGAAAAGGCCGAGCATCGTCGTCATCACCGCGACCATCAGCCCGGTGGTCCAGGTTTCGGCCCAGGTCGGCCACACGACCTTGCGCGTTTCGGCCTGCACCTGACGCGCGAAGACGGGCGCCTGCCGGATGATCTCGATCGGATTCCACGAAGCCACTGGCTGTTCCTCAAAAACTGTCCTGTTCGGGACATAGGACCGCCGCCCGGTCCCGCAAAGGGCACCGACGACGATTCATCCCGATTTCGGATTGATGACGGTCTAGCGTCAATGCTGGCGGATCGCAAGGGGCCGAGGGCGGGCGGTCAGTCGAGCCCGAGCGCGGGCAGATCGGCCGCAGCAGCGGCGAGTTCGGCGCGGGCGACGATCTGGCGATATTCGGCGTCGAGCTTGCGCACCCCGGCATCGGCGGCGGATTCCTCGCGCACATTGACGAGGAAGAAGTCGCTGGCGCCGAGCGTGAAGCGGCGGGCTTCGGCGCGGGCCATGGTTGTGGCGCGGTCATATTCGCTGTCGGCAAGCGTGCGCAGCCGCTCGGTTGCGCGCACATCGATCGCGAGCGCGTCGATGGCGTTGATGATCTGCTCTTCGGTCTGCTGGCGGCGACGGCGGATCGCGTCGATTTCCGCCGTGGTCTGGTCGATCCGCCCCTTGGCGACGCGGCGCTGGAGCGGCAGCGTGAAGCTCAGCCCGACCTTGGTCTCGGTGCCGACGCGCGAGCGGCCACCCGCGCCAATCGGGCCAATGTCCTGCGACGCCTCAACCTTCAGGTCGAGCCGGGGCTTGAGCCCATTCTTGTCGAGCGCGAGCCGGTTGGTCGCCTGGAGCAGCCGCATATCGATCTGGCGCAGGTCGGGACGGGCGGCGAGCGCCGCGCGCGGATCGCCCGGCAGGCGGATCGGCGACGGAAAATCGCCCGGCAAGCGCGCGACATCGGGCTGCATCGGCGCGCCATTGGCGTCGCGCAGGAACAGCGACAGCGCATTGCCGGCAGCCGCCAGATCCTGTTCGGCGCGCGCGACCAATGTTTCGCGGCGGAGGATATTCTGTTCGTTTTCGACCAGGAGAATGTCGGGCCGCGCGCCGAGCTGGACCTGGCGCTTGAACCCCGCCTGCCGCTCCTTGGCGAGCGCGAGCAGGTCGCGATAGATGCGCAGCCGCAAGCCGGCGGCGACCCACAGATTATAGGCGCCGATTGCGCGGCGCTGCACCCCGATCGCGGTCAACAACCGGTCGGCCTCGGCGATGTCGATGTCGATGCGCGCATTGGTGCGCCCGAAGCGGCGATCATCGATCAGCCGGTCGCGCATCAGCGACAGCACCGCGCCGACCTTGATCTCGCCCACCTGGTTGGTGAAGCGCTCATCCTCATAGATCGGGAAGCGCCCGGTCGAGAGGCGGTACCCGCCGTAGAGGCTGCCGCCCCAATTCTCGATTGGGCGGGTGATCGTGCCCGCCGCATATTGCCCGTTGTAAAAGCCGCTCAGCCGGGTTTCAGCCTCGCCCTTGACCAAAGTGTCGAAGGCGCCGTCGGCCGACAGCGCCTTGCCTTCGGCCTGACGCACCTTGGCGATTGCCTCGAGCACTTGCGGCGCATGCTCGCGCGACGACTGGAGCACTTCGGCGAGCGTCAGCGGTTTCGGCTGGGCCAGCGCGAGCGACGGCGCGAGCCCGACCCAGATCGCCGCCATCAGGATCAGCGTGCGCGCGATCATTTGATCTTGCGTTCCTTGGGCTTGACCAGCTGAACTTCCTTCTTTTCCTGCCGCTCCCACTGCAGCGGGAAGTCGTTCAGCTGGCGCCACAATTCGAACCCTGCCGACACGGTTTCCATCAGCACCCAGCCGCGTACCTTGGCGCCGAGCCGCACGAAAGGCTCGCGCGGCCAGGGTGGCCGATCGGGCGATTGCTCGATCAGGATGCGGAACAGGCCATTTTCCGATGCCGACAAGTCGATCGCGCGCACGCGTCCGTCGAACATCCCCTGCGCCACTGATGGCCAGCCACTCGCCTGGATCGCCGGCCAGCCTTCAAATGCGAGGCGAACACGCCGACCCGTCTTGATCAGCGGCACGTCGCGACCATCGACGAACAGCTCCACCACCCGTTGCGCTTCTTCCGGCGCGAACGTCGCGAGCATGTCGCCCTGCTTGACCATCGTTGCGGTGTCGCCAGCGTTGATCTGCATGATCCGCCCAGCGCGCGGGGCATAGACGGTCTGCGCTGACTGGCGGGTGAGGTCGACGTCGACCTTGTTGATCGCCGCGCGGCTTTGGGCGATCTTGCCGCGATAGTCGGCGACCTTGATCTGGGCAGCCTCATAATCGCGGCGCGCGGCCAACCCTTCGCGGTAGAGCGCGCCGGTGCGATTGACGTCGAGCATCGCGGTCTGGGCGGCCAGCTCGGCGGCCTCAATTTCGGCGAGTTTCTGCGCGCGTTCGGCACGGAGCCGATCGAGCAGCATCGGATCATTGTCCGTAATCTGCGCGATCGGGTCGCCGCGCTTCACGATGCTGCCATCGGTGACATACCAGCGCTCGATCCGACCGGGCACCATCGCGGTGATGTTCTGCACGCGGTCACGCGGATCAAGCGCGATGACTGAACCAGTGCCTGGTGCAGTCTGTACCCAGGGCAGATAGACCAGCCCGGCGAGCGACACGGTAATCCCCACCGCCACGATGATCGCGATCACCCGCAGTACCGCTGGCGTCTGCAATTTACGCAGTGTCTTGAACTGCACGAGCTGTTCAGCGTGGGTTTGCATCTGGCGCCTCCATCCGGTCGGCGCGACGCAGCGCGTTGAAGGCCGCGCGGTCGCTTTCGATCCACTGCCGATCGCGACCCACCCACAGATAACCGTCGAGCACCGGCGGGTTATTGCGGTTGGTGAAGTAAATGACTGTCGTCGGCAATTGTTCAAGCGCGGCAAAGATGCGCGCCAGCTCGTCGGCGGGCACCATGTCGAATAGCGGCGACAGCAGCAACAGCTTCGGCCGCGACAGCAGCGCACCGGCCAGCTTCAGGCGCATCATCTCCGGCAGCGACAATGGCCAGCCGGTCGAGGGCAGGATCGTGTCGAGGCCTTGCGGGAGCTGTCCGATGCGACGATCGATCCCCAATAGCTGGAGCGCAGCCATCATGCTGCTCGGATCATCGTCGGGCGAGCAGAGCTCCAAATAGTCGCGCACCGAGCATTCGACGATCGTCGGGCGATCGAGCACGATCACGTCGCTGCGCAGATGATAGGCGTCGAGCACGCTGAGCTCGGCACCGCCAAGCGTAATGAACCCGCTATCAGCCGGACGGTGCCGCTTGAGCAGCAGCGCGAAGGCGCGCTGGGTGTCGGAATCGGCAGCCGCGATCAGTTTGGCGCGGTACGGGATCGTGCAATCGAGCCGGATGTCGCCAATCCGCACATCGGCGAAGACGAGATCGCCAACCGCTTCGCCCGGCCCAGTCACCCGCCCGGGCACTTCCTGCGGAATCGCATAGAGCAAGCCGAGCTCCTCGACCGCCGTCACCAGATCATAGAATACGTCGAGATAAGGACCGACCTGCGCAAAGCCGTAGAAGATGCTCGAGAGGATCAGTTCCGCCGCGACGAGCTGGCCGATCGACAACTGGTTCTGGATCACCAGCCACCCACCCATCGCCAGCAGGCCCGCGCTCGAAACGGCATAGAGAATCAGATAGGCGACCGTCTGGGTGAAGCTGTAATTGATGTGTCGGCGATAGGCCTTGATGTAGCGCTCGGTCATCGCTTCCGATTTGTCGATCGCGAAGGAAATGTGACGGCTCGACTTGTAAAAGCCGTTCGACGCGCCGACGCTTTCGAGCCAGTGCGCGGTATCATATTTGGCGTGGCTGAGCGCGACCGCCGTCGTCATCGCGCCGCGCGACCAGACCTGCCAGATCAGCCATGCGAGCAGGATGAACAGCAGGTTGAAGCCCAGAAAAAACGGGTGGTAAAACGATGTTACCACAAAACCGACGGCCGATTGCAGCAGGATCGTGAACAGTCCGATCAGCAGAGAGGGGATTGATTTCTGGAGGTTTATCACTTCGAAATAGCGATTGAACAGGTCGCCCTTGCGCGCATCGCCGAAGAAGGGATCGCGCGAATGCACCGCGCGCAGCGTGATCTCCGCCACCAGCTGCGCGAAGATGCGCTGACGGAACACTTCCATCAGATGCGCGCGAAAGGCGCTGAGCAGGGCCGACAGCATCAGCAGCGCGAACAGGATGCCGGCGAGCGTGAACAGCGGGGCGGGCAAGGCGGTGTTGGCGACGCTGTTGATCAGCATCTGCACCGAAATCGGCGTCGCCAGCGACAACAAGCTGATGCCGATCCCATAAATGATCGCGAGCGTGAAAAAGGCGCGGTCGGGCCCCAGAATCGGCGCAGCCCACCGCACGAAATCGCGCAGCCT
>NZ_JAIEPC010000037.1 GCF_019749955.1 Sphingomonas sp. | reverse complement strand
GTGCCGGTCGTTTTGGCGAAGATATCGGCCATCGGCACGCCCGACACGCGGACCGGCTTGGTCAGCACTTCGGTCTGGTAGGTCATCACATCGGGGCGCCCGTCGACGCTGCGCTGGTCACTCACAAGCCAATCCTGCCAGCGGCCATCGCCAAAGTTGACCGGGCGCGGCAGATGCGGGACCGGCTTGGCCGGATCGGCGACATAGCTGTCGCCACCCGCCGCGCCCTGGTCGAACGAGAGCGCCCCGCTTTCGACCAGATAGATCGGCTTCATCGGCGACGCGCAGCCACTGTCGCACGCGAGCGGCCATTTGGCGAAGCGCTCCCAATGGTTCTCGCCCGTGTTGTAAATCGTCGCGGGCGGCAGCGTGACGGGGGGACCGTCCTTCAGATACTGGTTGAACAGCGGCAGCACCATGTTCTCGCGGAACTGCGCGGCGGTGTCGCCATTCCATAGCAGCGGCCCGAGCGAGCGCCCCTCGCGGTTGATCTGGCTGTGCCGCCATGGCCCCATGACGAGGAAGTTGTTGCCCAGCTTGCCCTTGGCCTTCAGCGCTTCCCAAGCGACGATCGCGCCGTAAATATCCTCCTGATCCCACAAACCCTGTTCCCAGATCGTCGGGATGTCGGACGGATTGGCAGCGAGCAGCTTGTCGAGCGCCTGCCCCTGCCAGAAATCGTCATAGGCGGGGTGATCGGTCATCCGCTTCCACGCCGGCAGCTGGTCGAAACCTGACAGCTTGGCCCATTCGGCGGCGCCACCGATCCGGCGGAATTCCTCATAATTGTCGTAGATGCCCGTGGCGGGATCATCGCCCTTGCCCTTGTAGCCGGTTTGCGACGCGATCCAGCCGATGTTGGCGAGCCGGAACGCGCCGTGGTGGAACCAGTCATCGCCCATCCAGCCGTCGATCATCGGGCTTTCGGGCGCGGCGACCTTGAGCGCCAGGTGCGGCTTGAGCAGCGCCGCGACGACGGTGAAGCCTTCGTACGACGATCCGATCATGCCGACGCGGCCGTTCGATTCGGGCAGGTTGGCCTTGTTCACCAGCCAATCGATCGTGTCATAGGCGTCGGTGGTGTGATCGGTGCTGGTCGGGTTGAGCGGCCCGATTGGCGGGCGGGTGACGACATAATCGCCTTCGGATTTATACTTGCCGCGAACGTCCTGATAGACGCGGATATAGCCCGCCTTCACAAACGGCTCGTCGGAAAGCGGCAGCGTTGACAGGATGTGCGGGCTGTCCATCCGGTTCGCCCGCGCCGACGCGTTATAGGGCGTGCGCGTCAGTACGATCGGCGCGTTGGTGACGCCCTTGGGGTAGACAATGACGGTGTAGAGCTTCACGCCGTCGCGCATCGGCATCATCACTTCGCGCTTGATGTAATCATTGGCGGTGGTCGGCGGGGCGAAATGCGCGGGGACATCGCCCCCCGGCGCCTGCTGCGCGAATGCGGGAGCAAGAGCGAGGCTCGCGACGAGCGCGATCAGAGGCAAGCGAAGGGTCATCGGGGAAATCTCCGGAGGAGCAGGTCAGATGGCGCGATAGTGTCACCTGTGGCCGGGGACGCAAGTCCTAGCGTTTGCGGACCGCGCCGTGCAGTCGCATGCCGATCCGGTCGTAGAGGCGCGGCGGCACGTCGAGCCAGAATGGGCCGAGGCGGGGGTTGCCGGGCCGATCGATGCCGATCAGATAATCGACGCCAAGTTCGGCCTTGCCGCCGCCCGCCCAGCGATAACGCGCGCTGAGCACGACGACGGGCACGCACATCGGACGCCCCTGCAACATCAGGCGGTTGATCTGCGCCACCGGCAGCACTGCTTTCGCCGCGAGCACAACATCGGCGCCGGGTGCAAGGGCAATGGGCTCGGCCATCGGCCGGTCGATCGGGTCGGCGGGTCGGTCGGCAGTCGGAAGCTGCGCGCGTGCGTCTTCGGTACGCAGCTCGACGTGGAGCCGGAGGTCGGTCGCCGCCACTTCGCCTTCATTGTGCAGTGCGATCTCGAAGCCAACGCAAAGCATGTCGCCGTCGATGCCAGCTTGCTGGATCGTCAGATCAAGCGTGATCGCCGGACGAGCGCCGGACGGAACGGGCATCAGCGGGTCGGTCGCCTCAGCCGCCGTCACCGCTGTTGCAGTGGGCGCGGCGGGAACCATTTCGGGCTCGGTCTTTCGCCGACGCCGACCGAAGAAGACCAAGGCGCCAGCAAGCGTCAAACCACCGATGGCAAGTGCGACCAGTGCGATTTGCCAATTGGCCAGCGCCAGTGGCGCCCTCCCCCCGGGCTGTGCGGGTGCGGTGGGTGTCGGGGTGGAGGCGCTGGAGGTTGGCGGCGAGGCGGGCGCTGGGGTTGGCGTCGGCGTCGCGCTTGGCTCAGGGGTCGGCGAAGCGGTGGGGCGCGGCAGGGACGGCGTGGCGCGGACTGAGGCAGGCTTTGGCGTCGCGGCTGCCCGTGGCGGTGGCGTGGGCGTTGGCGCGGCGGTGGGCGTCGGCGTGGGTTTGGGCGCCGGAACGACGACCGTGCCCGGCAAGCGGTAGTCATCGACATCCTGCCCCGACGGACTGTTTTGCGCCGCCGCGCTGCCAGCGGCGGCGGTAATCGCCAGCATCGCGGCCGCGCTTCGGATCGCGTTGTTGATCATCCCCACGACAGCCCCTTAGCCACGCCAAGCTGAATGCCAGACAACTGGCGCGAGCTATGGGCGATTATCTGCGCGTGCGACATGTCGAATCGTGCGTTGATGATGCAACTCAGCCGCTGCGCCGACCGGGCCGCCCAGATTGGCGACACGCGCGCACGGTGATTGACAGCGCCGCACCCTCTTCCTATATCGCGCCTTCCGCCACATCTCCCGGGAAATGAATCGCCGTCGCGCAGCGATTCGATCGAATTGGGAAATCTGGTTCAAAGACGCTGAAAGCTGCGGTTCCGCCAAGGAACACGCGGCTTTTTGTGTCTTTGCTGCGTGCCCCGCCCGGAGGTTTCCGGGCGCGTAATTCTGGCTGACGAGGCGAACCTTCCCCTATGGCGACCAAGGCAATCGAGACCGGCACTGCAAAGCGCCGCATCCGCAAGGTTTTCGGCAACATCCACGAAGTCGTGCAAATGCCGAACCTGATCGAGGTTCAACGCGAAAGCTATGAACAGTTCCTGCGCTCCGATCCGTCGATCGGTTATGTGTCGGGCCTCGAAAAGACGCTGCGCTCGGTATTCCCGATCCGCGACTTTGCCGGCACTGCCGAACTCGATTTCGTCAATTATGAGCTTGAGCCCCCCAAGTTCGACACCGACGAATGCCGCCAGCGCGGCATCACCTATGCCGCCCCAATGCGCGTCACGCTTCGCTTGATCGTGTTCGAAGTCGATGCCGACACCGAAGCGCGCAGCGTGCTCGATATCAAGGAGCAGGACGTCTACATGGGCGACATGCCCCTGATGACGGGCAACGGCACCTTCATCATCAACGGCACCGAACGCGTGATCGTGTCGCAGATGCACCGTTCGCCGGGCGTGCTGTTCGACCATGATCGCGGCAAGACGCACGCATCGGGCAAGTACCTGTTTGCGGCGCGCGTGATCCCGTATCGCGGATCGTGGCTCGATTTCGAATTCGACGCCAAGGACATCGTCAACGTCCGCATCGATCGCAAGCGCAAGCTGCCGGTCACGGCTTTGCTCTACGCGCTTGGCCTGACGAGCGAAGAAATCCTCAACTATTTCTACAACCGGGTGACGTTCGTTCGCGGCCAGGGTGGCTGGATCATCCCGTTCCAGGCGGAGAATTGGCGCGGCCAGAAGCCGATGTACGACATCATCGACGCCAAGACCGGCGAGATCGTGTTCGCCAACGGCCAGAAGATTTCGCCGCGCGCTGCCAACAAGGCAGCCAAGGACGGGCTGAGCGACCTGCTGATCCCGACCGAGGAAATCTTCGGCCGCTATTCGGCTTATGACCTGATCAACGAGTCGACTGGCCAGATCTACATTGAGGCGGGCGACGAAGTGTCGGCCGAAAATCTCGAACTGCTCGACAAGGCCGGCATCGACCGGATCGAGCTGCTCGACATCGATCACGTCGCCACGGGTCCGTGGATCCGCAACACGCTGAAGGCCGACAAGGCCGAAGAGCGCGAGCAGGCGCTGTCGGACATTTACCGCGTGATGCGCCCCGGCGAGCCGCCGACGCTTGAGACCGCAGAGTCGCTGTTCAGCGGGCTGTTCTTCGATCCCGATCGTTATGATCTGTCGGCGGTTGGCCGCGTCAAGCTCAACATGCGCCTCGACCTCGATGTCGAGGACACGGTGACGACGCTGCGCACCGAGGACATTCTTGAGGTCGTCAAGACGCTCGTCAACCTCAAGGACGGCAAGGGCGAAATCGACGATATCGACAATCTCGGTAACCGTCGCGTCCGTTCGGTCGGTGAGCTACTGGAGAACCAGTACCGCGTCGGCCTGCTCCGCATGGAGCGTGCGGTGAAGGAGCGGATGAGCTCGGTCGATGTGTCGACCGTGATGCCCAACGACCTGATCAACGCCAAGCCGGCGGTGGCGGCAGTCCGCGAATTCTTCGGCTCGTCGCAGCTGTCGCAGTTCATGGATCAGACCAACCCGCTGTCGGAAGTCACCCACAAGC
>NZ_JAIEPC010000052.1 GCF_019749955.1 Sphingomonas sp. | reverse complement strand
GCTCCACCATCATGCTCGCCATAGCGGGGTCAATGTTGGGCGCCGATAAGGGGTCAACATCCCGCGCCGGTTGACAGACAAGCTCAGCCCGAACGCAAAATAGTGAATTTCAATTGAAGTAAGATGCTCCAGCTCTGCGGGCTGAAATATGCCCAATGCCCGTCCAACGGATGCCCTTATGCGCGGTGACCCCCCTGCGATGGTCGTAACCTTTGACACCTTTCGCGCGCGCCGCCTCGCCCCGGACCGGGCACGCGCCTGCAACCATTCGCCCACCCCGAGCATTGAGCCGACATCATCCACGTCAGGAGACATGATATGCGCTCGATCACCTTGGGCCTCGTGGCCGCGACGACGTTGCTTGGCGGCTGCGTTTCGGACGGCAGCTATGGCGGCGGCAATCCCTATTACGCCGACCAATATTATCGCGACGGGCCGAATTATCAGGAGCGTCGCCTCGGGCGCGGTGACCGCGTCTATCGCGGGCGCGACGATCGCTATTATTGCCGCCGCAATGACGGCACGACCGGGCTGATCGTCGGCGGCGTGTCGGGTGGCGTGCTCGGCAACATCATCGCGCCGGGCGGGTCGAAGACGCTCGGCACGTTGCTCGGCGCCGCCGGTGGCGCGCTGATCGGGAGCGCCGTCGAAAAGGACCAGAATCGTAATAACGTACGCTGCCGTTAATCGGGCCACGCCGGGGGCGCCCCTTGCCAAAACCGCCTCCGGTCCCCATATGCGCCCGTGCTACAGTCGCAAATCGACGGTTCCTGGCGCTTTGCGGCACCTCTTTCCTTCTTTCCCTGCTGCCACGGCACCGGGCGTGCCGACCTCTTCGGTCCGCCCCCGAAAAGAAGGAATATCAAATGGCTATCAACGGTACCGTCAAGTTTTTCAACGCCGACAAGGGCTATGGCTTCATTGCTCCCGATGACGGCGGCAACGACGCCTTCGTCCACATCACCGCGGTCGAGCGCGCCGGCATGGCGACGCTGAACCAGAACCAGCGCGTGTCGTACGAGCTCGAAGCGGATCGTCGCGGCAAGCAGTCGGCGGTCAATCTTCAGGCGGTTGACTAACACCTGATTCCGGCCCCCGCGCCCGATGCGGCGCGGGGGCCGTTCTTCCCCGGATCCCTCCAGCCAGAAAAGGCCCGCCGCCGATGGCCGACGATCCCAAATTCTACCGCGCTCGTGCAGCCGCAGAACATGCCGCCGCCGAAGCCGCGACGCTCGACAATGTCCGCGAACGCGCCGAACGCGCCGAACGCGCCTGGATCCAGATGGCCGAACGCGCCGAAAGCGTGCGTGCCCAGCGCGACGTACGCGAAGCCGCCGCTGCGGCGGTCAGGATGCAACCCGCCGAGTAGCGCGGCTTGCCGTTGCGACGGGCTGTGCTATCGACCGGTCAAACTGATCGGGAGAGTTGATGTCCATGCGCCTGTTTATCGCCGCCATTCTTGCGACCACCGCCGTCCCTGCGCTTGCCGCGCCGGTCAACTATAGCGGCCTCGCGCTCGCCCCCGCCGGGGACCGGATCGCGACGGTCGAGACGAGCGGCGGCAAGGCGAAGATCGTGGTGCGTGCGGTCAAGACTGGCGCCGTGCTGACGACGCTTGATCCCTGCGCGGCGACCTGCGGCTATTCCGGGCTCACCTTTGCCAGTGACGGCACGCTCGCGTTTCTGGCGCGCGACCGGGCGAAGGGCGAAGTGACGCTCGACATCGTTGAAGGCGGGCTCGTGCGCGCCGTCGCGACGGTCAGGGGCATTGCCCAAAGCCCGCGCTTCTCGCCCGACGGCAAGCGGATTGCGCTTCTCGTCACGATCGGCGCCGCCAAGGAAGCCGGCGCCGCGCAAGCGGGGGTGCGCCAGGTCGGCGAAATCGGCGAGAAAAACGACGCGCAGCAGCTCGCGGTGTTCGACCGCGCCGCCACGCTCGCCGCCGATGCGGTCAAGCCGGTGTCGCCTGCGGGGCGCTATGTCTATGAATATGACTGGACGCCCGATGGCAGCGGTTTTGTCGTCACCTCGGTGTTGGGCAATGGCGACGCCAATTGGTGGGTCGCGACGCTCGACCATATCGACGCCGCGACGGGCGCGGTGCGCACGATCGCCAAGCCGACGACGCAGCTCAATTTCCCGCGCGTCTCGCCCGATGGCAAAGCGGTCGCCTATATCGGCGGGCTGATGAGCGATTTCGGCTCGGTCGGCGGCGATGTCTTCACCGTGCCGATCACCGGCGGCACCCCGGTCAACATCACCGATGGCGCCAAGGCGACCGCGACCGCGATTGATTGGACCAAGGGCGGCCTGCGCGCGACCTTGCTCCACGGCGATGCGAGCGAGATCGTCGCGGTGACCGACAAGGGCTATGGCGCGCCGCTGTTCGCGCGTCCGGCCAGCTTTGCGGCGGGCGATGGCCGCGCGGCGTTCAGCGACGACGGCAAGACCGTTGCAACGGTGGTGCAAGACTGGACGCATGCGCCAGCGATCTTCGCCGGACCCGCCACAGCGCCCAAGCAACTCACCCATGAAAATGACGGCGTTGCACCGGCGGTTAGCGCGCGCAGCATCAGCTGGACCAACGAAGGCTTCACCTCGCAAGGCTGGCTGCTCGCGCCGGTGGGCGCTGATCCCGCCAGGAAGGCGCCGATGATCACCGTGGTCCACGGCGGCCCGGCGGCAGCGAATGTCCCCAATTTCGTCGAACGCGGCGGCGTGGCCGAGCTGATCCGCGCGGGCTTCTACGTCTTCCTGCCCAATCCGCGCGGCAGCTATGGCCAGGGCGAAGCCTTCACCGCCGCGAACAAGCGCGACTTCGGCGGCGGCGACCTGCGCGACATCTTGACCGGCATCGATGCCGTCGAAAAGGTCGCGCCGATCGACGACGCGCGGCTGGGGCTGACCGGCGGCAGCTACGGCGGCTTCATGGCGATGTGGGCGAATACCCAAACCAATCGCTTCAAGGCGATCGTCGCGAGCGCGGGGCTGTCGAACTGGATCAGCTATTACGGCACCAATGGCATCGACCAGTGGATGCTGCCGTTCTTCGGCAAGACTTTGTACGAGGACTATGACGCGTATAAAGCACCGTCGGCAATTTACTTCATGAAGAACGCCAAGACGCCGACCTTCATCTATGTCGGGGAGCGCGACATCGAAGTGCCGCCGACGCAGTCGGTCGAATATTGGCATGCGTTGAAGGATCAGGGCGTGCCGACCAGCCTCGTCATCTATCCCGAGGAAGGCCACGGCATCCGCAACCCGGTGAACGCGCTCGACGTGCAGAAGCGGACGATCGCGTGGTTCGAGAAATATCTGGGGAAAGCGAAGTAAGGCGTCAGCGCAGCGGCTTGCCGCTGTCTTTCCATTTGTCGAGGATCTGGCTGTCGGGCAGGTTGTCGGTGCGCGCCGGCGCAGGCGCGCGCGCGACGCTGCGGTCGACATAGGCGGGCTGGATCGCGCTGGCGGGCGTCGCTGCCGGTGGCGCGATGCCTGCCGTCGACGCGATCGTCACGGGCGGCACGAGCGGGGTGAGGCGGGCATGCGGCCCCGGCAGCGGCTCGCCGCCGCGATAGGGCACGCTGAGCGACGCGGGCGTGCCCCAATAGCCCTGCCAGCGATGGAAGAAATGCGCGCCGATCACCGCCGTCATCACCATCTGCCGGTTCCAGCGCGGGGTGACGGCATAGGTGTGGTAGTGCGTCGCGGTGCCGACTTGGCCCTCGACCGTCCCCGCCAGCATCAGCCCGGCATTGTGCAGCGCGCGCGCCCAGCCGCTGCGCGACGGCACCCGCGCCATCGCGCCGTCGCAGGCGTAGCTGAACTGGCAGCCCGCCTTTTCCGATCCCTGATAGACGACGCCGCACACCGTGCCGGGAAAGGCGGGATGGCGCACGCGGTTGAGGATCACCTGCGCCACCGCGCGCTGCCCCGCATCGGGCTCGCTGGCGGCTTCGTAATAGATCGCGGTCGCCAGGCAATTGAGCGCGCGCCCGTAATCGCTGCCGCTCGCCCGCGTCATTACGAAGGGCCGGGCAGGGTGGATCGTGCCGTCGAGCGTGGGCGACGCAACATAGGTCGACGGGATCGGCAGCGTCGGCAGCGGCGCGGTACCGGTGGTGCCGCTGGCGGGCGCGGCCAGGCTCGCGTCGGTGGCGGCGGTGGGCAGCGACAGGTCGCTGGCATAGAGCAACGCCGCACCGGGGAAATGGTCGCCCGCGTCATAGCCCTTGGGCGGCGCGGGCGGCGCGGCGCGCTGTTGCGCGACGGAAACGACGATCATCGCCGCACGCGCCGACACCGCCGCCATCGCGACGATCAGGACGACCAGCAACAGCTGCGCCCGCGACATGCCCGCTACCCGACTCACGCAATCGTCCGTTTCAATTCGATAGTGCGTCAAA
>NZ_JAIEPC010000073.1 GCF_019749955.1 Sphingomonas sp. | reverse complement strand
CGATATCGAGGGCAGCAAAGAGTGACGTCGTGCCATGGCGCAAATAGTTGTGGGTCTGCCGCTCGGGCATGCCGGGCATCATCGGCAGCACCGGCTGTTCGCGGTCAAGCGCCTGAATCTGCGACTTCTCATCGACGCACAGTACCAAGGCATGGGTCGGCGGCGAAAGATAAAGGCCGATGATATCCCTAACTTTATCGACAAACAGCGGGTCGCTCGACAGCTTGAACGTCTCCGCCCGGTGCGGCTGCAACCCGAAGGCGGTCCAGATGCGGCGGATCGTCGTGTGCGAGTGGCCCACCGCCGACGCCATCGAGCGGATCGACCAATGCGTTGCATCGGCGGGCAGCGTCTGAAGCGTCCGTTCGATCACAGCGGCAACCTCGTCGTCGCTGATCGTGCGCGGCCGACCCGAACGCGGTTCATCGAGCAGGCCATCGATCCGGTTCTCAAGAAAACGCCGCCGCCACTTGCCGACCGTGGTCTCGCAAATGCCCAACCGCTCCGCCACGACCTTGCTCTGCTCACCCTCGGCGCAGGCCAGGATAATCCGGCAACGCTCCGAAAGCGAGCGGGCCACACGATGACGCCGAACCTGACGCTCCAGATAGAAACGCTCGTCATCCGACAACACCAGCGCCGCCATCGGACGGCCCTTCGCAAACCTGTTCGCCATCAGGCCCTCCTATCACGGAACACCCATCTTATAATATTACGAACTTCAGGTCCAGGTCACTAGGGCGCGACCGATCTGATGGGGCACAGCTATAGCCATTTGTTCGGCACGCCGATGAGCTTCTTCCGCTTCTTCACGGTCTATGGCCCATGGGGTCGCGCCGCCGTGGCGCTGTTCAAATTCTCGCGCGGCATCATCGAAGGTACGCTGATCAACATCTGCAATAATGGCGACATGGTCCGCGACTTCACCTTTGTGGGTGATTTGGCAGAAGCGGTCGTCGCGCTGATCAATGCGGTGCCCGGCAAGACCGCCATCGCGGGCGACAGCTTCTCGCCGGTCGCGCCGTTCCGCATCGTCAATATCGGCGCGGGCAAGCCGACCCAATTGCTCGACTATACCGCCGAGATCGAACGCGCCGTCGGCAAGCCCGCAGTCCGCAATCTGCTACCGAAGCAACCCGGCGACTTTCCCGCGACCGAAGCCTCGCACGATCTGCTCAAGACACTGATAGGTCGCGCGCTCACGACGCCGCTCAGCATCGGCATGCTCGAATTCGGGCGCTGGTACAGGGATTATTACTCGATCTGAGAGCTTCGCTCAGGCTCGTTGCGATCTGGCGCAAAGTTCATCCTGCGCTTGATTGCGATACCAGTCGATCGTCTCGATCAAGCCTTCGCGGAAGTTGACGCCCGCGCGCCAGCCGAGTTCGTTTTCGATGCGGCTCGGATCGATCGCATAGCGCCGGTCATGGCCGACCCGATCGGCGACGAACGTGATCAGCGACCGGCGACGCCGACCGTCAGCGCGCGGCTCGATCAGATCGATCAAGTCGCAGATCATGGCGACCAGCGCGATGTTGCTATGCTCCTCACGCCCGCCGATCAAATAGGACTCTCCAACCCCTCCCCGATCGAGCACCGTGCGAAGCGCGGCTGCATGATCGTCGACATGAAGCCAGTCACGTACGTTGGCGCCGGTGCCATAGATCGGTAACGGCACCCCCGCGAGCGCGTTGCGCACCGTCAGCGGAATGAGCTTCTCCGGATTTTGGTACGGGCCGTAATTGTTGCTGCAATTCGACAACACGACGGGCAGCCCATAGGTATGGTGCCATGCGCGGACGAGGTGATCCGATGCCGCCTTGCTCGCCGAATAAGGGGATGACGGCAGGTAGCGCGTCTGCTCATCAAACCGACTCCCGTCAAATGCCAGGTCGCCAAACACTTCGTCAGTGGAGATGTGGTGAAAGCGAAACCGGTCGCGGCGGTCGGGCAGCAGACCGCGCCAATGGTCGAGCGCTGCTTCGAGCAAGTGGAAGGTACCGGTGATGTTGGTCTCGATGAAGACGGCCGGCCCCGCGATTGATCGGTCGACATGGCTTTCTGCCGCGAGGTGCATGATCGCGTCGACGCGTTCCTCACGCAGGATCTGCGAGACGAATTCGCGATCGAGAATATCGCCCTGAACGAATCGATAATTGGCCGCGCCCTCAACCGCCGTCAGTGCCGCAGCCGATGCCGCATAGGTAAGCTTATCGAAGTTGACGACCCGCACGGAACCGTCGCGCACAAGCAACCGGCAGACCGCCGAGCCGATGAAGCCCGCCCCGCCGGTAACGAGGATCGTCCGCTCCGGGGGCGAGTAGATGACCTTGATCGGCGTGTTGCTCATGCCGCCGCCGCGCAACGCCGGAGATAGTCGGCATAACCGGTCTTGCCCATGGCGGCAGCGCGTGTCATGAGCGCGCTGGGCGTCAGATAGCCGAGGTCAAGCGCGATTTCTTCGGGACAAGCAATCTTGATTCCCTGCCGCCGCTCGATCGTGCGCACAAACGACGCGGCATCATGCAGACTATCGTGCGTGCCGGTATCGAGCCACGCATAGCCTCGCCCGAGGCGGCTGACGTCAAGGGCGCCGCGCTTCAAGTAAACGCCCAATAGATCGGTGATTTCAAGTTCGCCGCGCGCCGAAGGCGTCAACGACGCGGCAATCGCAGGGGCATCAGCATCGCAGAAATAAAGGCCGGTCAGCGCCCAACTTGACTGCGGCGCGATCGGCTTTTCGTCGATGTGCCGTGCACGCCCCGTGTCGGGATCAAAGGTGACCACGCCGTAGCGCTCGGGATCCTCAACCTGATAGGCAAACACGGTCGCCCCCGTCGCACATTGAGCCGCCGCGCGGCATCGAGCACCTAGGCTGTCGCCGTGGAAAATATTGTCGCCTAAAATCATCGCGGAGGGGCCGCCAGCAAGAAAGCGCTCGGCAATCATGAAGGCTTGCGGCAGGCCGGCGGGCTGATCCTGAACGGCATAAGTCAAAGCAATGCCGAACGCCGATCCATCGCCCAACAGCCGTTCGAACATCGGCAAATCGCGCGGCGTAGAAATGATCATAATCTCGCGAAGACCCGCGAGCATCAGCACCGACAGCGGGTAATAGATCATCGGTTTGTCGAACACCGGCAGCAATTGCTTCGAGAGCGCGAGCGTGGCCGGGTAGAGCCGCGTGCCACTGCCCCCCGCTAGAATAATGCCTTTCATGTGCTTTTTGATCCACCTAGTGCGCTACCGAGCGGTCTAAGGTCGAATCCTTAATCTTCGCTTGTCATCACGATAATCAGCGCTCTGCCAAAAGTTTGACCGCAAAATCTCGAACCTGTGGGCCGATGTCCTCGCGCACAAGCGCCAGCGCGAGATTGGCCTGGATATAGCCCGCCTTGTCGCCACAATCGAACCGGCGCCCGGCAAAGCGATAAGCGTGGAACGGCTGGCGTCCAATTAGCTGGGCCATCGCATCGGTAAGCTGGATCTCACCCCCCGCGCCCTTTTCCTGCGTCTCCAGCACGCGCATCACTTCGGGCTGGAGAATGTAGCGACCGGGGATCATCAGGTTCGATTTTGCCGTGCCCAGCGGCGGTTTTTCGACCAGCCCGAGCACTTCGACTAACGCACCGTCGACTGCGCCGGGCGAAATGATGCCATATCGATCGGTTTCTGATGCGGGCACTTCATAGCCGCATACAATATTACCCCCGGTCCGATTGTAGGCCTCAACCATCGCCTTCATACATCCAGGTTGGCCGATCATCAGTTCGTCGGCCAGAAAGATCGCGAAGGGCTCGTCGCCGATGATGTCGCGCGCGCACCAAACCGCGTGGCCGAGCCCCATTGGTTCCTGCTGCCGGACGTAAGCAACCGCACCCGGCTTCAGCCGCGTCTGGTCGAGGATGTCGAGCGACTTTCCGCGCGCGCGCATCGTCGATTCGAGTTCATAAGCGATATCGAAATGGTCTTCGATGGCGCTCTTTCCCCGGCCCGTAACAAAGATCATCTGTTCGATGCCGGCTTCGATGGCTTCGTCGACAGCGTATTGGATCAATGGGCGATCAACGATCGGGAGCATTTCCTTCGGCATCGCCTTGGTGGCAGGCAAGAAGCGTGTGCCGAGGCCGCCGACCGGAAAAACGGCTTTTCGCAATGGTTTCAACAATGTCTTTTACCTCGTCACAAAAAGGCGACCTCGCCCCACCGAGCTATAGGTGAACCCCGCCCGCTCGGCATCGGCGGGCGGATAGATGTTGCGCAGGTCGACCATCAC
>NZ_JAIEPC010000124.1 GCF_019749955.1 Sphingomonas sp. | reverse complement strand
GGCGCATCGCTTTCGGTCAGCCACAGGCTGGCGAAATCGGGCAGGTCGCCGCGCGCGAAACCTGCCGTCAGATCGGACTCGCGACCGAGCAGTTGCGCAAGGAAAGGCGCATGCGCGCGCGCGCGCGCCACCGCATTGGTCAGGTCTTTGGCGGCATCAGTGTCGCTCATGCGCGCTGATGTGTGCGGAATCGCAAGGAAATGCAGCACCTATTCTGCGAAAAGGGCAACAAAAGCACGGCCAGGTCGTTATCACTGCCATGTCGAACGAGGACGCCCCTGCCACCGTCAACGCCTGCGAGGATGGCATCGTCGTGCGCGCGCCCCGCGCTGGCGACACAATCGCCTTCGCGCTGTCGGCCGCGTTCGATTCCGATGAAGCCTTGCCCGACGATTGGACGTCGATCCTCGCGCAGCTAGATGGAGCATCGCGCGTCCAGCCGCAGCGCTGATCGCGCGCGCGACCAAGCTCAACGCTGACAGCTGAGCTTCTCGACGTCGCCCATGATCGAATCGAGCGCCGATTGGCCATCGGGAATGCTGTGCGAGCGCCGCGACGGCAGCGTCCCATTGGTCAGCAGTGCGTCCAGCGCGACCCGCCCCCGCGCAACCCGGCTCTTGATCGTCCCCACCGCAACGCCGCAGATTTCTGCCGCTTCCTCATAAGCAAAGCCGCCCGCGCCGATCAGGATCAGTGCCTCGCGCTGCGGCTGCGGCAGATGCATCAGCGCGCGCTGCATGTCGCCGAGTTCGACCTGCTTGTCCTGTCCGGCGGGCGCCGCCAGAATCCGGTCGGCGACCAGATCATCCCATTCGCCGCGAAAGCGCGACCGGCGCATCTGCGATAAATACAGATTGCGCAGGATGATGAAGGTCCACGCCCGCATGTTGGTGCCCGCCTGAAAGCGCGCGCGCGCCGCCCAGGCCTTCATCAGCGTTTCCTGAACCAGATCATCGGCAAGGTCGCGGCTGCCCGACACCGATCGGCCAAAGGCGCGCAGATGGGGGATCACTTGCGCCAGCTGCGCCTTGAATTCGGCATCGGGCAGCGCAACGCGCTCGTCGGCGGGGCCGACGGCCACAAAATCATCCTGTTGATCAGAATCGCTCATGCCGCTCCCATCGCAACATCCGGCGTAAAACAGCCGTTCAAAGCAAGGGTCGCCCCGCCCATCGTCACCCGCCCCGGTTCCATGCTTAGCGCAGCAGCAGCCAGGCGAAGATGACGACGACGAGCACCAGTGAGATGCCAAGCACATAGCGCGTCACATGCGGCGTTACGCCACCGCGCGCGGCTTCGGTGCTGATATGGGGGGTAGGATCGCGTTCAACCATAGCCCCCCAACGCAGCAAAGCCGTTTTGGGTCCGTGCCGAATTTAGGCGCGGATCAAACCATTGGCAGCGTCGCCTCGTCGAAGAACAGCGCCTGGCTGATCGCCGCCTTCACCGTCGATCGCTGGAACGGCTTGGTGATCAGGAAGGTCGGCTCGGGCCGCTCGCCGGTCAGCAGCCGTTCGGGGAACGCCGTGATGAACACGACCGGCACCTGAAACTGTGCGAGAATGTCCTTGACCGCATCGATGCCCGAACTGTCGTCGGCAAGCTGGATGTCGGCCAGCACCAGACCCGGGCGGTCGGCGAGCGCGGACGCCACGGCTTCGTCACGCGTGACGGCCACGCCGGTCACGTCATGCCCCAGGTCGCGCACGATCGTTTCGATATCCATCGCGATGATCGGCTCGTCCTCGATGATCAGCACGCGCGCGCGGGTCTGGCTTTCGATCTCGGCGAGCGCTGCGGCCACCAAACTCTCAACCTCATCGACTTCCACCTCGATCAGATAGGCCGCGTCCTCGGGCGCGAAGCCTTCCATCGCAGTCAGCAGCAAGGCCTGACGCGACAGCGGCGTCATCCGCGCCAGCCGCGCGCGCGCAATCGCTTCGTGATCGCCGCTCGGCATGCCGCCAATGTCCGGAACTTCGTCGAAATTGGCCGACGCCCAAATGCCCTGAAACATCCGGTATAGCCCCAGCCGGGGATCGACCTCGCCCGGAAACTGGTCGGGCGCGGCCACAATCGCTTCGAGCGTGGCGCGGACATAACGATCACCCTGCGTCTGGCTGCCGGTCAGCGCGCGGCCGTAGCGCCGCAAAAAGGGGAGATGCGGTGCGAGCTGTTGTCCAAGCGACATAATCGTCAATTTCTCCCTGACCGAGCGCGCCTTGTGAAAGCGGCGCACCCCCGTTGCAATGCGTTTCGCGATGCCCACAAAAAGCGACCCACCGAATCGAATTGTGTTTTTGCATCGGACACGGAACTATCGACGCGCTCTTTGGTTTCATTGCTCTGGCCGAACTTCACGCCAAAGGTGGCGCGCGCCTGTTCGGCGGCATCCCGCCGGGCAATGGTTCCGGTCCATTTTGGGGGACGAGTTCGTTGGTAACTGACAGTGGCCCGCCACAAAAGCCGCCCAAGCGCCGGACGGCAAAGCAGCAATCCGAAGATCATGACATGGGACAATCGCTCCGGTCGGTCTATCAGGCCGCGGTTGAGGAACCTATTCCGCCGGAGCTGCTCGATCTGCTCAGCAAACTCGATTAATGCCGCGCGATGGATGCGCCACCTGATGAAGAGCGTCGGGGATGGCGGCTGAACCGCTTCCTCTCGGCCCTGCCGACCGGGGCCAAATTATTCCTGATTTTGAGCGCGGCGTTGTTGCCGCTCGCGCTGATTGCGCTGTTCGCGGCACAACAGACGACGCGGCTCGCCGATACCGAAACCCGCTCAGAACTGCGTGTCGCCGCGGCTGAAAGCGCGCATGCGCTCGGCATCGAGCTGATCGGCGACATGACCGCGCTTCGGGTCGCGCTCGAAGCGCTCGACGCCGACCCAGCCGATGCGCCGAGCTGCGCGCGCGTCCAGGGCGTGTTTGCCGAACAGCTTGCGAGTGGCGCGCGCTTTTCGATCAGTGATCGCCGCGGCCGGGTGCTTTGCGGCACCACACGCCTGCCGCCGATCCCGATCACCGCACCGCCGCCGGGCGGCGCGCTCGCGGTGAGCATCGCTCCGCAGGCGGGGCTCGCGCTTGCGATCACCGCGCCCAGTGGGCGTCTGCGCGCCACCGCAACCTTCCCTGCGACCGCGTTGGCGCAGATCGCCCGGCCGACCGGCTTTGTGCCGCCCTATGCCGCGCTGATCGTCCATGCGAATATGCGCCTACCGCTTGAGGCGATGACCGATCTCGGCCCGCTTGATCGCACCGAGACGATCGGCGTCCCGGTCGGCGTCGACGGGTTGCTGTTCGAAATGAGCACACGCAGCGCGCCGATTTCGTCACCGATGATCGTCGCGATGCTGCTGCCGCTGCTGATGTGGGCAGCCGCTGCAGGGATTGGCTGGTTCGTTGTCGACCGGCTGCTGATCCGCCCTTTGCGCGATCTGCGCATTCGCGTCGCCACCTATGTGCCGGGGCAGGAAATCGATTCGGCCGAAGCGCGCCAATCGCCCGCGCAGGAAATCCGCGAGCTGGGCGAAACTTTCCGCGCGATCAGCCGCACCGTGGCGTCGCACGAAGCGGGGCTTGCCGAAGGGCTGGTGCGCCAGACCGCGCTGACCCGCGAAGTCCACCACCGCGTCAAAAACAATCTGCAGGTGATTTCCAGCCTGATCAATTTCCATTCGCGCGGCGCCGCGAGCGCCGAGGCGAGCGCAGCCTATGCCTCGATCCAGCGCCGCGTCGACGCGCTTGCGGTCGTCCACCGCAATCATTTCGCCGAAATCGATCAGGGGCGCGGGCTTAGCCTCCGTTCCGTGATCGGCAATCTCGCGTCGAACATCCGCGCGACCGCGCCCGAAGGTTCGGGGCTGTCAATCGCGCTCGATCTCGATTCCTATCTCGCGACGCAGGACGTCGCGACGGCGGTCGCTTTCCTCCTAACCGAGCTGATCGAGCTGGCGATGCGCGTGCAGAGCGATGCCGCGATCCGGCTGTCGCTCAAGCCGGGCGATGCAGGGGGCAAGGCGGTGGTGCGAATCAGCTCCCCCGCGCTGGTCGATAGCGACCGCCTCCACGCTGAGCTGGGCGAAGGCTATGGCCGCGTGGTCGAGGGCCTGTCGCGGCAGCTCAGATCGAAGCTGCACCACGACCCGCTGGTGGGGGCGTTCGAAATCCCGGTCAACATCACCGACCGGGACTGATACCAACCTGCGCAGTGTCTGACTGACGTGAGGGATTCCAAAACTGACGAAAGTCTGAATCTATGGCGTCGTGCAT
>NZ_JAIEPC010000040.1 GCF_019749955.1 Sphingomonas sp. | reverse complement strand
CCGTAATTCTTGCCCGGCTCGATCAGATTGACTTCGTCGCCGCCTTCGGGGCCCATTTCCTGCTCCCACAGCCGCCCTTGTGCATCGAAGGCGAGGCCGAGCAGGTTGCGGTGGCCATAGCTCCAGATCGCGGGATCAAAGCCCTTTGCCGCGAGCGGATTGCCCGGTGCAGGCTTGCCGTCGAGCGTGAGGCGCAGCACCTTGCCGAGCGACATCTTGGGGTCTTGCGCGGGGGTGAATTTCTGGCGCTCGCCATTGGCGTAGAACATGTACTTGCCGTCGGGCGAGAAGGCGATGCGGCCCGAATAATGGCCGCTGCCGCGCACATAGGGCGTCGCGCGGTGGAGCACCTCGACCCCCTCAAGCGACGCGACCGGCGGGCAGGGCGCGCGGACGCATGCCACCGGGCGCTCGACCAGCTTGCCGCGCGCGAGCACCACGCCTTTCCCCTCCGCCCCGTTTTCGGAAAAGCTGAAATAGACGAGGCGGTTCTTCGCAAAACCGGGCGCGAGTACGACATCCATCAGCCCGCCTTGTCCCGCGCTGTCGACCGGCAGCGTCCCGCTGACCACTTGGCGATCCTTGCCGTCGGCGGAGACGAGCAAGAGCTGCCCCTTCTTCTCGGTGACCAGCATCCGGCCGTCGGGCAGGAAAGTCATCGCCCAGGGCGCATCAAAATCGGCGACGACGGTGGTGGTGAACGGGTTGGCGCCGGTCGCGGGCGGCGGTGCGCTGCTGGCTGTGCAGGCGATGGCAGCGATGGGGAGGGCGAGCGGGAGAAGGACAGAACGCATGGGCGGATCGGCTCCGGTTGGTGGCGGCGTCCCGCGATAACGCGGCACCGCCCGAGTGGATGCTTGCCAGCATCGCGCGCTACGCCTATAGAGGCAATGCGCTTTCTCTACATCGGTAACGCTGCGGAGGTCGGCCCCACGGGGTCGACGGCGCGGTTGGCTTGTGCGTTGGAGAGACTGGCTTGGCGGATATCGCCCGATTGACGGCACTCATCGAACCCGAGGCGAAAGCGCTCGGTTTCGATCTCGTGCGCGTCAAGATGTTCGGCGGCGCGGGTGACTTGACGTTGCAGGTCATGGCCGAACGCCCGACGACCCGCCAGCTCACGATCGACGATTGCGCGGCGCTGTCGCGGCGGATCTCGGATGTGTTCGACGCGCTGGAAGAAGCGGGCCGCGATCCGATCGACGAAGCCTATCGGCTCGAAGTAAGCTCGCCCGGCATCGACCGCCCGTTGACGCGGCTCAACGATTTCGAGGATTGGAAGGGGCACGAAGCCCGCATCCACCTGACCGCGCCGATCGAGAATCGCAAGCAACTGACCGGCGTGCTGGTCGGCGTGACCGATGACAGAATCGCGATCGACGTGAAGAAACACGCGGTGATGACGATCGGCATCGATCAAGTCGCCGACGCCAAATTGCTGTTCACCGATAAATTGCTTGCCGCCACCCGGCCGCTTTCGCCCGAAGGCGCCGATGAATTCGAACCCGAAAACGACGCGCCTGAGGGCGTCGAAATGACCGAGGAACAAGACTGATGGCCACTGCCATTTCCGCCAACAAGGCCGAACTGATCGCGATTGCAGACGCAGTTGCGAAGGAAAAGCTGATCGATCGCATGATCGTGATCGAAGCGATGGAAGACGCGATTCAGCGCGCCGCCCGCGCGCGCTATGGCGCCGAGAATGACATTCGCGCCAAGCTCGACCCGCAGTCGGGCGACCTGCGCTTGTGGCGCGTCGTTGAAGTGGTTGAGGCAGTTGATGATTATTTCAAGCAGGTCAATCTGAAGGAAGCGCAAAAGCTTCAGGCCGGTGCCGTCGTCGGCGATTATATCGTCGATCCGCTCCCCCCGATCGAATTCGGGCGCATCGCCGCGCAAGCCGCCAAGCAAGTGATCTTCCAGAAGGTCCGCGATGCCGAGCGTGAGCGTCAGTATGAAGAATTCAAGGACCGGATGGGTGAGATCATCACCGGCGTCGTCAAGCGCGTCGAATTCGGCCATGTCGTTGTCGATCTCGGCCGCGCCGAGGGTGTCATCCGCCGCGACCAGCAGATCCCGCGCGAAGTCGTGCGCGTCAACGACCGCGTCCGCTCGCTGATCCTGCGCGTTGCGCGCGAAAACCGCGGCCCGCAGATTTTCCTCAGCCGCGCGCATCCCGATTTCATGAAAAAGCTGTTCGCGCAGGAAGTGCCCGAAATCTACGACGGCATCATCGAGATCAAGGCGGCCGCGCGCGACCCCGGCAGCCGCGCCAAGATCGGCGTGATCAGCCATGACAGCAGCATCGACCCGGTCGGCGCGTGCGTCGGCATGAAGGGAAGTCGCGTGCAGGCCGTCGTGCAGGAAATGCAGGGCGAAAAGATCGACATCATTCCCTGGTCGCCCGACACCGCGACCTTCGTCGTCAACGCGCTCCAGCCCGCCAACGTCAGCCGCGTGGTGATCGACGAGGAAGAAGACCGGATCGAAGTCGTCGTTCCTGACGATCAGCTCAGCCTCGCGATCGGTCGTCGCGGTCAGAATGTGCGGCTGGCGAGCCAGCTCACCGGCAAGGCGATCGACATCCTGACCGAGGCCGATGCGAGCGAAAAGCGCCAGCGCGAATTCGTCGAGCGGTCGGAAATGTTCCAGAACGAACTCGACGTCGACGAAACGCTGTCGCAGTTGCTGGTGGCCGAAGGCTTCGGCAGCCTCGAGGAAGTCGCTTACGTCGAGCTCGACGAAATCGCGTCGATCGAAGGCCTCGACGACGAAATCGCCGCCGAGCTGCAGAACCGCGCGAGCGAAGCGCTCGATCGGCGCGAGGAAGCCAATCGTGCGCTCCGCCGCGAACTCGGCGTCGAGGACGATCTGGCGACGATGCCCTATCTGACCGAAGCGATGCTGGTCACGCTCGGCAAGGCGGGGATCAAGACGCTCGATGATCTGGCGGATCTGGCGACCGACGAACTCGTCCAGAAGAAGCGTCAGGAGCCGCGCCGCCGCAACGACGCCGACACCAAGCGCGCCGAGGACAAGGGCGGGGTGCTCGCCGAATACAACCTGAGCGAAGATCAGGGCAACGAGATCATCATGGCCGCGCGCGCGCATTGGTTCGAAGACGAGCCGGCTGCTGCCGAGCCCGAGGAGGACGCGCATGCGGAATCCTCACAATGAGCCGCTGACGTCCGAAATCGACGGTCCGGTCCGCAAGTGCATCCTGTCGGGTGACCGTGCGGCGCGCGACAATCTGGTCCGGCTTGCGCTGGGGCCGGAAGGTCAAGTGCTGCCCGATGTGCGCGCCAAGGCGCCGGGGCGCGGCGCGTGGATCGGCGTGCCGCGCGCCGACCTTGAGAAGGCGCTCACCAAGGGCAAGCTGAAAGGCGTGCTGACCCGCGCGTTCAAGACCAGCGCGTTCACTTTGCCTGCTGATCTCCCCGCATTGATCGAGACCCAGCTCGAACGCCAATTGCTCGACCGGCTCGGCCTCGAATCAAAGGGCGGGCATGTCGTGATCGGCCATGAGCGGATCGACAAGACCGCGCGGAGCGGCAAGCTGCATCTGCTGCTCCACGCGTCGGACGCAGGCGCCGATGGCTCGCGCAAGCTCGATCAGGCATGGCGCGTGGGGAGCGATGCCGAGGGCTCGGGGATGCGCGGGCTGGCGATCCCGCTGGCGCGCCCTATATTGTCGATGGCGCTGGGCCGCGAGAACGTGGTACATATCGGCATTACCGACCCCGGCGCCGCCGGGCGGTTGCGCACTGCGCTCGACCGCTGGCTGCATTATATCGGATCCGAGCTGGTGAGCGCGGCTTGCGAAACCGCTTCGCAAGGCGCAACGGCGTTGGCCACCGGTCAGCCCGACATGCGAGACGATGTGCCCGACGACGTAACTGAGAATATCTGAGGACTTTGAGCGACCTGATGAGCGACACCGACAACGAAAAGCCGAAACTGGGCATGCGCGCACCGCTGGGCCTGAAGCGCACGGTCGAAACCGGCAAGGTGAAGCAAAGCTTCAGCCATGGCCGCTCGAACACCGTGGT
>NZ_JAIEPC010000046.1 GCF_019749955.1 Sphingomonas sp. | reverse complement strand
GGCACGCGGCCTTCGGACTTCAGCCCCACATCGATGACGGCGAGATCATTCTCGATCGCGGTAACGGTGCCCTTGACGACGCGGCCCTCAAAGCCGTCTGCATCACCGAGCGTTTCTTCCAGAAGTGCCGCGAAATCGTCGCGTGTGGGGTTTGCCGAAGAGGCCATAAAGTATCAGTATCCCAAGTCAGTTTCCGGCCAGCCGGTTGTCTCCGGCGGTCTTTGGCCATGCTGCCGCGGCGGCCGATTGCCGGACGCGGCATCCTGCGGACAAACGACACGGAAGAGCCTAGACGCATAAAATGCGAAAAGGGCGCAGGAGTACAGGACTCCGCGCCTTCTTCCGCGAGCACCTGCCCGCTGGACGGGCGCGCCATAGCGCATGGGGGGCAAAGAGGCAAGGCGCGCGCGGCCAGTTGCTGCGCCCACGCCTTTGTCTATAGCGGCTTTGGTCTTGGCAGGGGGAGGCAACATGCGCCGTATTGGATGGATCATCGCATCGGTCGCGGCGCTTGGCGTGGCGAGCGTTGCCGCCTCACAGGCGGTCGATGATCCGCTGACCCGCCCGATTGCGGCCGACTATGCCGCGCGCTGGCTCGCGCCGCAGCCGCCCAAGCGCATCTATGGCAACACCTATTTGGTCGGCTTCCGCAAGATGAATGTCGTGCTGATCGATAGCGGCGCGGGGCTGATCATGATCGATTCGGCGCTGCCGCAATCGGTGACGGCGGTCGAGGCGAATATCCGCGCGCTCGGCTTCAAGCTCAGCGATGTGAAGCTGATTCTCAGCACCGAACCGCATTATGATCACGCCGGCGGGCTGGCGGCGCTCGCGCGCGATACCGGCGCGACCGTGGTCGCGAGCGCGCCTGCCGCCGCTGTGCTGCGCGCGGGCAAGAGCGGTGCTGACGACCCGCAATTCGGCCAGCTCCCCGCGCTGCCCGCCGTAACTGGCAAGCTGCGCGTGGTCCGCGACGGCGAGGCGATCAGGCTTGGGTCAGTGACGGTGACAGCGCTTGCAACGCCCGGCCATACCGCAGGCAGCATGAGCTGGCGCTGGCAATCGTGCGACGGCGCGCGGTGCCTGAACATGGTCTTCGCCTCCAGTCTGAACCCGGTGTCGGTCGACGGCTATCGTTTCTCCGATCCCGCCCATGCGGCTTATGTCGCCGCGTTCCGGCGCACGATCGCGCGGGTGGGGGCGACGCCGTGCGATGTGCTGTTCACCGCGCACCCCGACAATTCAGGTGGCGACACGAAGTTCGCGGCGTTCGAACTTCAGCCGAAGCCTAATCCCTTTATCGATTCTGGCGCGTGTCGCGACTTGAGCGCACGCTACACCAAGATTCTCGGCGAGCGGTTGGCGAGCGAGGCGAAGCCGAAGGGCTAGGTCCGTCCGCGCCGTTCCTCGACCAGTGCAATCGCGCGCTGAACGCTGGCGTCGATCGACAGGAAGCTCGTGTCGAGCAGCGCCGCGTCATTGGCGATCACCAGCGGTGCGGTCGCGCGCTGGCTGTCGCGCTGATCGCGCGCGCGGATGTCGGCGAGCACTCTGTCGATGCTGACGTCCTGCCCGCGCCCGCGCAGCTCGGCGTGGCGGCGGCGCGCGCGGATGTTGGGCGTCGCGCGCACGAACAGCTTGGCATCGGCATGGGGGGCAATCACCGTGCCGATGTCGCGCCCGTCGAGCACCGCGCCGCCGGGCTGGCTCGCAAAGCGCTTTTGCCGCGCCATCAGCGCCGCGCGCACCAGCGGATGCGCCGAGACGATCGAGGCGGTCTTGCCGACCTCATCGCTTCGCAGCGCTTCGTCGGCGAGCATCGCTTCATCGAAATCGCACGCCGCGACGCCGTCAGCCTCGATCGCCGGGTCGAGATCGTGACGCATCACGTTGAGCGCGACCGCGCGGTAGAGAAGCCCGGTGTCGAGATGCGGCAAGCCATAATGTTTCGCGAGCGCGCGCGCGATCGTGCCCTTGCCCGATGCGGCGGGTCCGTCGACAGCGATGATCATGCGCCATCCCCAAGGCGATTCGCGGCAAGCCCGTCAAGCATTTCCAGAAACGCGGGAAAACTGGTCGCGATCGGCGCGGCATCGTCGAGCGTCACCGGCGCGCGGCAGTGGAGGGCGGCGACCGCGAGGTTCATCGCGATGCGGTGATCGAGATGGGTGGCGATGGTCGCGCCACCGCTGAGCGCCTCACCGCCCGAGCCGGTGATGGCGAGGCCGTCGTCAAATTCTTCCACCTGCGCGCCGATTGCGCTGAGTGCGGCGGCCATGACGGCGATCCGGTCCGATTCCTTGACGCGCAATTCCTCGGCGCCGCGCGCGACCGTGCGGCCGGTCGCAAAGGCTGCCGCGACGAACAGCGCCGGGTACTCGTCGATCATGCTCGGCGCGAGATCGGGGGGCACGTCGATTGCGGTGAGCGCGGCGTGGCGGACGCGCAGATCAGCGACGGGCTCGCCACCGACGACGCGCGGGTCGAGTTCGGTGATGTCGGCGCCCATCAGCCTGAGCGCGGTGATCAGGCCCGTGCGCGTCGGGTTGAGACCGACATTGCGGACGACGATATCCGACCCGGGCACGATGCTCGCGGCGACGAGGAAGAAGGCGGCCGACGAGGGGTCGCCGGGCACGACGATGTTCTGGGGCGTCAGCTCAGCCTCGCCGTGGAGCGAGATCACGCGGCCCTCATTCGTCTGTTCGACCGTCAACGCCGCGCCAAAACCTGCCAGCATCCGCTCGCTATGGTCGCGCGTCGCCACTGGCTCGATCACGCGGGTGATGCCCGGCGTGTTGAGCCCGGCCAGCAGTACCGCCGACTTCACTTGCGCCGAGGCGACCGGGAGCGTGTAGCTGATCGGCACCGCAGGACACAGCCCGCGCACCATCAGCGGCAGCGTGCCGCCGGGACTTGCAGTGATGTCGGCGCCCATTTGCGCGAGTGGATCGATCACGCGCTTCATCGGCCGCTTCGACAGCGAGGCATCGCCGATGAAGGTCGCGGTAATCGGGTGGCTCGCGACGAGGCCCATCAGCAGCCGGGTCGAGGTGCCCGAATTGCCCATGTCGAGCGCTTGTTGCGGTTGCAGCAGCCCGCCGACGCCGACGCCGTCGACCGTCCACACGCCATCATCACCGCGCAGGATCGTCGCGCCCATCGCCCGCAGCGCAGCGGCAGTGGCGAGCACATCCTCCCCCTCGAGCAGCCCCTCGATCCGGCTGGTGCCGACGGCGAGCGCGGCAAACATCAGCGCGCGGTGACTGATCGACTTGTCGCCGGGCACGGTGATGGTGCCATGCAGGGGGCCGCGCGCGGCAAGGGTAAAGGGGGCGGGCGAGTGCGTCACGGTGCGCGGCTTTGACAGCGCCCTTGCGCTATGGCAAGGCGCGCGCCACTTTGCTGGCATTCTCCTGGCAATATCCCATACGAAAGGTCACCGATGGTGAAACCGGAATGGGGCACGAAGCGGACGTGCCCGAAATGCGCCACGCGTTTCTATGATCTCGGCAAGGATGATCCCGTCACCTGCATTGAATGCGGGCAGGCTTGGGAACCCGAACCGATCCTGAAGTCCAAGCAGCC
This sequence comes from Sphingomonas sp., assembly GCF_019749955.1. Lineage (GTDB taxonomy): Bacteria > Pseudomonadota > Alphaproteobacteria > Sphingomonadales > Sphingomonadaceae > Sphingomonas. Next base: position 350 of record NZ_JAIEPC010000046.1, on the reverse strand, counting down.
GCTGCCGTTTGACGCGCCCAAGGCGGCGATCAAGGTCACTGACGATGATCTCGCTGATGCGGCCGAAGATCTGGACATCGCGGCCGACGATGAAGAGCCGTCGCCCGATGATGAAGTCGATCTGGGCGGCGACGACGATCTCGGCGTCGAAACCGGCGGCGACGAAGAAGAGCGCTGAGGCAAGCGCGCTGATCAAAGATCGTTAACCAAGGCGGTTTAGACCGCTTGCAATGGAAGCGTCGCCCGGATATGGGCGACGCCTTCCCAAAGGGATTGGGGCCGTAGCTCAGCTGGGAGAGCGCTGCGATGGCATTGCAGAGGTCTGGGGTTCGATCCCCCACGGCTCCACC
>NZ_JAIEPC010000076.1 GCF_019749955.1 Sphingomonas sp. | reverse complement strand
CGGCTACAGCGCATCGCTTGTTTCTAACACGGCGGGACTTCCATGAAAATCAGCGGCGTCGACATTCGCCCCGGCAACATCATCGAATATGAAGGCGGCATCTGGAAAGCGGTGAAAATCCAGCACACCCAGCCCGGCAAGGGCGGCGCCTATATGCAGGTCGAACTCAAGAACCTGATCGATGGCCGCAAGAACAACGTCCGCTTCCGCTCGGCCGAAAGCGTCGAGCGCGTGCGGCTCGACACCAAGGATTTCCAGTTCCTGTTCAAGGACGGCGATGCGCTGACCTTCATGGACAAGGAAAATTACGAGCAGATCACGCTTGATGCGGGGATTCTGGGCGACGCTGCTGCCTTCCTGCAGGACGGGATGGACGTTGTGCTCGAACTTTGGGACGAACGCCCGATTTCGGTCCAGCTGCCCGACACGATTGAAGCGCTGATCGTCGAAGCCGATGCGGTGGTAAAGGGCCAGACGGCGTCGTCGAGCTACAAGCCCGCGCTGCTCGAAAATGGCGTGCGCGTGATGGTGCCGCCGCATATCGGCGCGGGCACGCGGATCGTGGTCGACGTGTACGAACAGACTTATGTGAAGCGGGCGGAATAGGGCCGAGCGGACGAGACAAATAGCGTCGCTATTTGCACGAACCGCCGGCCCGGCCGGCGAGCGACGCTCGACCGACGACACGGGCTTTGCCCGTGGCGCCCGCGGCAATGCCACCCCAACCCCTCCCGCAAGCGGGCGGGGAGGAGAATGAAATGGTTTCCCACTCCGGCCTCATTACCGTTATGGACCGCGCCGCGCGCAAGGCGGCGCCCCGGCTGCGGCGTGACTTCAACGAAGTCCAGCAGCTCCAGGTCAGCCGCAAAGGGCCTGCCGATTTCGTGACGATGGCCGATCAGCGCGCCGAGCAGACGATCTTCGAAGAACTCAGCCACGCGCGCCCCGACTGGGCATTCGTGATGGAAGAGCGCGGCGAAGTCGCGGGCAATCCCGACAAGCCGCGCTTCGTCGTCGATCCGCTCGATGGCACCACCAATTTCCTGCACGGTATCCCGCATTTCGCGATCTCGATCGCCGCCGAGGAGCCGCGCCCGGGCGGCAAGTGGGAAACGATGGCGGCGCTCGTCTATCAACCGCTGACCGACGAAAGTTTTTGGGCGGAAAAGGGCCGGGGGGCATGGCTCACCGACCAGCGGCTGCGGGTGTCGGCGCGGACCGACTTGTCCGAAGCGCTGATCGCGACCGGGATTCCCTTCCTAGGCCATGGCGACTTCGCTGAATGGAGCCGCATCTTCGGCGCGGTCGCACCCGGTGTCGCGGGCATCCGGCGGCTGGGTTCGGCGGCGCTCGATCTGGCCTGGGTCGCGGCGGGCCGCTTCGACGGGTTCTGGGAATCGGGCCTTGCCCGCTGGGATGCGGCGGCGGGGATGCTGCTGGTGCGCGAAGCGGGCGGCTATATCACCGACTATCGCGGCGGCGACAAAATGCACGACCGCCGCGAATATCTCGCGGCGAACGACGCCCTGCATTCGAAGCTGCACAAGCTGGTGGCGAACGCTTTGCGCTGAGCTAATCTGGCTGCATCGCCGCTTCAGCCACGGAGTCACCGATGCCGCAAATGACGGGATGCGTGCCGCTCTTCCAAGTGTTCGACATGCCGACGTCGATCCACTTCTATCGCGATATGTTGGGCTTCGAGATTTACCAGCACGCCCCTGAGGTCGAGACGGCCGAAGGGCGGTTTTTCCATTGGTGCTGGCTACGCAACGGCCCCGTCGAGCTGATGCTCAACACGGCTTATGATTCGAACGAGCGCCCGCCCGAGCCGGATGCCGCGCGTTGGGCGGGGCATGGCGATGTCAGCCTGTCGCTGGGGTGCGCCAATGCGGACGCGGTCCATGCCGAACTGACCGCAAAAGGCATGACGTTGGATCCGCCCCGAACGTCGCCGCATGGTCCGCGCGAATTATACCTTCGCGATCCCGACGGCTACGATCTCTGTTTCCGGAGCTAGCGCTCACGCGACCGCCGTATCACCTTGGTCAGGGCACAATCCCATAAGGGCGATATTCCTCCGCCACCAAGGGCGACATGAAAATCGCGGCGGCGATGTCGCGCTTGCCCTCGGCCGGCTTGCCTTGCCGGTTGAGGACAATGCCCCGCAAATACAGGCTCGACGCCTGATCGGGCCGGGCATTGAGCGCCGCGTCGAGATCGGCGAGCGCGTCGTCGTAACGCTCAAGCCGGAAATAGACGAGCGCGCGGCTGTCGAGCGCTGCCGCCGTCGAATCGCTCAGCTCGATCGAGCGGGTGCAATCCTTGAGCGCTGTGTCGAGCTGTGCGCCCAATTGCGCCTTGATCCAGCAGCGTTCGTTGAGCAGCGACGGGCTGCCCGGCTTCTCCGCGATCGCGGCGTCGATCTGTTTCAATGCCTCGTCGCGCTTGCCCGCGCGGGCGAGAAAGGTGGCCTTGGTCGCCATGTTTTGGGGCCGCGTCTTGCCGCCTTGCGCAATCCCCTGATCGGCGAGCGCAATCGCGGCGTCGCTTTGGCCATGCCGGGCAAGGTAAGCGCCAAGCGCCTGGATCGTGTCCTCCGATGTCGGCTCGAGCGCGGCGGCGGCTTTCAGGTCTTCGAGCGCCTTGGCGTCGAGGCCAAGAATCTCTTCGATCTCGGCGCGCCAGCGATAGCGAGCGGCGTTGGCGGCGAGCTTTACGGCCTGATCAAGATCGGGGAGTGAGGCCTTATAATCATAGACATCGCCCAGGAACCGCGCGCGGTTTTCATAGCCGTTGACCTCGGTCGGGTCGTTGGCAATCGCGGCGGCATAGGCAGCGAGGATCGGTTTGAACCGGCCATCGGTCCGCCCTTGCTGCGCGGTCTCCCAGCGCTCCGGGAGCTTTTCGGGTGCGACAACGGTCAGCAAGCGCGATTTGGCGAGCGCGACCCGGGCGCGGGTTGCCGGAATCGCGTCCGGCGCAACATCGCCGCCGCTGGCCGCGACATCGTCGTGGACGGAGATGACGCCGTTGGCACGGTCGACGCGGCGGTCGATCATGGTCTTGGCCAGCGCGTCCGAAATCGTCGTGTCGCCTTCAAGCGTGAAATCATCCCCGTTGCCGGGCAATTGCAGCTTCACCGTGAGATCGGTGCGCTCGGGCCGACCGGTCGAGACCGGGATTTGCTGCCACGCGGCGCGCGCGCGATCGGGGTCGAAGCTCAGCGTTGAAACGCTCTTGTCGAGCGTCAGGCGCCAGCGCTCATTTTCGCGCGACCACAAGTCCGTCGCGGTCCCGGTGGCATGAATTGTGGCCAGCGCGGCGGCGGGATCATAATCGATCGTATAGGTCCCCAGCACAACATCGCCGCCGACGGCGCTGTCGAGGATTTGCTGGATCGCCTGATTGCGTTGTTCCTTGCTCCCTTGCGTCTTCAACAGACCCAATGCCGCCGCCGTGGGGCCGCGCGACGTGAAGGTCAGGTTGGCGACCGTCGGAAAACCAATGCCGGCGCGCTGATCGAGTTCGATCACGGCGGTCGACCCCGGGCGTTGCGGCACGCGCAGCGGTAGCTCGAGGAGCCCGGCACCGCCGGTCCGAACGGGCAGCCCCCAGCCGATCACCGGCACATCGGCCATATCGTCGAGGCGCGTGCCATTCCCCGTGCCGTCGAGCCAATAGTCGCGGCCGGCGATGGTCGCATGGACAAGCACGTGATTGAACGCCGCCGCGCTCGGCAGCCGCTGCGGCACCAATTCTCCCAATCCGATATGGGCGAGCATCGGCTCCGCTTCGATGTCAAGCGCGCGCAAAATCGCCAACAACAGCAATGTTTTGGCCTTGCAGTCACCGTAGCGCATCGTCCAGGTTTGTTCGGCTGGCTGGGGCACATAATTGCCCTTGTCCAAGCCGTTGTAGAGGTAGCG
>NZ_JAIEPC010000105.1 GCF_019749955.1 Sphingomonas sp. | reverse complement strand
CCGATCATGCTGATGACTTCGGTGTAGAGGAACATCTGGAGGATGTCGGCGAGCGTCACCGTCATCGTCGTCAGCACTGACGCGATTTCGCGCGCGACCGCACCGATCGTCAGCAACGCGATGATGATCAGCAGGCCGTGTTCGAGCAAATGAAAGCTGGTGACGGCGAAGCTGCTGATCGCCTTGTCGGTGGTCGTCTGCTCGTCCGGTTGCATGGGGCTCACCTCGATCATGTCCGCGCGTAGCCTAACCCAGATTGGCGCCGTGGCCTATGCGATGTTTGGGCTGGGCGCGCCCTGGAGCCCATCTTCCCCAACCCGTTAGTGTCGAGCGAAGTCGAGACACGGTGCTTGTCGCTAGTGGCCTGTTTCTCGACTGCGCTCGAAACGAACGGGTCGTTAGCTGGTCGAGGGGGGAGGTTGGGGAGGCTAGACCCACCCCTCCAGCACCTGGTCGGGCGGGCGGTGGCCGTCGGCCCAGGCGCGGATGTTGGTGATGACTTTTTCGCCTGAGGCCATGCGCCCTTCATAGGTCGCCGATCCCATATGCGGCGTCATCACCACGTTCGGCAGCGCGAGCAGGCGCGGGTCGATTTCGGGCTCGTGCCGCCACACGTCGAGGCCAGCCCCCGCCAGCCGCCCCGATTCGAGCGCGTCGATCAGCGCTTCTTCGTCCACAATCCCGCCGCGTGAGGTGTTGATGACATGGACATGGGCACGCAGCAGCGCGATCCGGTCGGCGCTGAGCAGATTTTCGCTCTCGGCATTGCGCGGGGTGTGCAGCGTCAGAATGTCGATATTGGCGAGCATTTCGTCGAGATTGGGGTGCCACTGCGCGCCCAATTCGGCCTCGACGACTTTCGGCAGCCGGTTGCGGTTGTGGTAATGGATCGTGAGGCCAAACGCGCGCGCACGCCTTGCTACTGCCTGGCCGATCCGCCCCATGCCAATGATGCCGAGCGCCTTGCCGCCGATGCGGTGGCCGAGCATCCCGCCCGGGCTCCAGCCCTTCCACTGGCCCGACCGCACGAGCTTTTCGCCTTCCGCGAGGCGACGCGGGACCGAGACGATCAGCGCCATCGTCATGTCGGCGGTGTCTTCGGTCAGCACGCCGGGAGTGTTGGTGACGATGATCCCGCGCCGGCGGCACGCTTTCAGGTCGATATGGTTCACGCCGGCGCCGAAATTGGCGATGAGTTTCAGCCGATCACCAGCCGCGTCGATCAGCGCGGCATCAATCTCATCAGTGACGGTCGGCACGAGCACGTCGCAGTGTTGGACCGCGTCGCAGAGCTGTTCGCGGCTGTACGGCGTGTCGTCGCGATTGAGCGTTACGTTGAACAATTGCTCCATCCGCGCCATGATTTCATCGGCGAGTTCGCGCGTCACCACCACCTTGGGATTGGGCACGCGGGGCAGGGGGCGTCTCATATCGGGCATGATCATGGCTTGGCGCGTCGTTTTGGCGGCGTCAACGGTGGTTGAAATGGGGCGGGGTCAACCGGTACAGCCATGACGACATTTTGGGGGAAAGATGATGCGACTGTTGACGGGCATGCTGATCCTCGCGCTCGCCGCGACGGGCCTTGCGGCAAGCGCCGACGCGCAGAAGCAGCGCGTGCCCTATTATGCGTCGATCGAGGCGTCGAAGGCCCGCATGCGCACCGGGCCGGGCCGCGAATTTCCGGCGAGCTGGCTCTATCAGCGCAGCGGCCTGCCGATCCGGGTGATTGCGGTCTACAAGGAATGGCGCAAGGTCGAAGACCCCGATGGGGCGAGCGGATGGATGCAGGCCAATCTGCTCAGCGATACCCGCACCGGCTATGTCATGGGCAGCGAGGCTGAACTGCTCGAAAAGCCGCAGTTCGGTGCCAAGCTGCTGTGGCGGGCGGCGCCCGGCGTGGTCGGGCGGATCAGCAAATGCGCGCGCGGCTGGTGCTGGATCGATGTGCGCGGGCGGGGCGGCTATGTCGAGGCGAACCGGCTGTGGGGCGTTGATCGCGACGAAGTGATTGGATGACCGCGTGGCGGATCGTCGAGGATGACGCAACTGGCCCGGAGATCACCGCACTGATCGCTTATCATGTGCGGACCGCGCATGAGACGACGCCGCCGCAACATGCCTTTGCGCTGGGGATCGAGGCACTCCGCGCGCCGGAGATCACGCTGTGGACGCTTTGGGAAGGCGATGCGCTGCTTGGCTGCGCGGCGCTCAAGGACTTGGGGCAGGGCGAGGGCGAGCTCAAATCAATGCGGACCGCGCCCGAGCATCTGCGCCGGGGCGTGGCGGCGCGCTTGCTTGAGCATGCGACCGGGGCGGCGCGCGCGCGCGGGTGGCACCGACTCAATCTCGAAACGGGCACGGGGTCGAGCTTTGCCCCGGCGTGGGAACTCTATCGGCGCGCGGGATTCAGCGACTGCGGACCCTATGCCGATTACGCCGAAAGCGACCATAATCGCTATATGACACTCGCGTTGGATGCTGAAAAAGCACCATAATTCAGCGCGACGTGCGTTTTCCTCGCAAGCGCACCATCGCGGCCTTGCCCCTCCACGGCCATCGTCCTAGAAGCGCCGCAATTCCTCCCTCTGGACATAAAGAGAGCCGTTTTGGTCGATCTGTCCCAGTATTTGCCGATCTTGCTTTTCCTGGGCGTGGCCCTGGTGTTGTCGTCCGCGTTCGTGTTCCTGCCGATGCTCGTCTCGCGGCTGACCGGCACGCACAACCCGACGCCCGAAAAGCTCACCGAATATGAGTGCGGCTTTCCCGCGTTCGAGGACAGCCGCAGCCAGTTTGACGTGCGTTTCTATCTGGTCGCGATCCTGTTCATCGTCTTCGATCTCGAAGCCGCGTTCCTCTATCCATGGGCGGTGTCGGTGTTCAAACTCGGCTGGGTGGCGTGGTTTTCGATGATGATCTTCATCTTCGAACTCGCGCTCGGTCTTGCTTATGCGTGGAAAAAGGGAGCCCTCGATTGGGAGTAGAACTCACTCAGGCGCCCCCGCCCGGCACTTTGCCGAACGTCGGTTTCCTCAACGACATCAACGCCGAACTTGGCGACAAGGGTTTCCTTGTCACCTCGACCGAGGAATTGTTCCAGTGGGCGCGCACCGGTTCGCTTTGGTGGATGACGTTCGGGCTCGCGTGCTGCGCGGTCGAAATGATCCATGTGAACATGCCGCGCTACGACCTTGAACGCTTCGGGGCGGCGCCGCGCGCGTCGCCGCGCCAGTCGGACGTGATGATCGTCGCGGGCACGCTCTGCAACAAAATGGCGCCCGCGTTGCGGCGGGTGTACGACCAGATGTCGGACCCGAAATACGTCATCTCGATGGGCAGCTGCGCCAATGGCGGCGGCTATTACCACTATAGCTACTCGGTGGTGCGCGGCTGCGACCGGATCGTGCCGGTCGACATCTACGTCCCCGGCTGCCCGCCGACCGCCGAGGCGCTGCTCTACGGCATCATGCAGCTCCAGCGGAAAATCCGGCGCGTCGGGAGCCTTGATCGGTGACGCAGTCTTTGATTCTTTCTTCTCTGCGTCCTCCGCGCCTCCGCGTGAGCAAAAATTTGGTTCACGCGGAGGCGCGGAGGCGCAGAGGAGCGGCCCATGCGTAGTCCTGCGCCCGCCTATGCCCCGAATGATGGGGTTATTGAATCTGCTGCCGCGGCGCTCGGCGACCTGATCGTCGACACGCTCGACGCGGTTGGCGAAGTCACGCTGACGATCGACCGGGCGCGGCTGGTCGAGGCGATGACCTTGCTGCGCGACACGCCGGGGCTCGCCTATCAACAGCTGATGGAAATCGCGGGTGTTGATTATCCCGAGCGGCCCGAGCGGTTCGATGTCTGCTATCATCTGCTCAGCCTGACCCGGAACCACCGCATCCGCGT
>NZ_JAIEPC010000060.1 GCF_019749955.1 Sphingomonas sp. | reverse complement strand
GCAATCGTCGCGGTCGCGATGATCGAGCTGCTCGCGAACCAATCCTCGCGCTCGCCGCGGTCGAGCGTGAGTTCGAGGAAGCCAAGTCCCAGAAACACGAGGATCACGCCGACATAATCGATCCGCAGCCCGCCCTTGATCTTCTCCGCGCGATCCGCCTTCACGGCGGCGGGTTCATCGACAAAGGCCTGGGCAAGCAGGAAAGCGATGATGCCGACCGGCACATTGACGAGGAAAATCCAGTGCCAGCTCGCGGCATCGGTGATCCATCCGCCGATTGTCGGCCCGAGCACTGGCCCCACCACGATCACGATCGCAAAGGCAGCAAAGGCCATGCCGCGCTGTTTCGGCGGGAAGGTATCGGCGAGGATCGATTGCTCGATCGGCGCCAGCCCGCCGCCGCCGATGCCCTGAAAAATGCGCGCGACGATCAGCGTTTCGAGATTGGGGGCGATGCCGCAGAGGAACGACGCCACCGTGAACAGCGCGATCGAAATCAGGAAATAGCGCTTGCGGCCGATCGCGTCGGACAGCCAGCCGCTGATCGGGATGATCACCGCATTGGCGACCAGATAGCTCGTCAGCACCCAGGTCGCCTGATCGGTTGTTACTGACAGCCCGCCCGCGATATTGTTGAGCGAGACGTTCGCCACCGACGTGTCGAGCACTTCCATGAAGGTCGGCAGGCTGATGATCGCGACGATCAGCCAGGGATTGACGCGCCCCGCCGCTGACCGGTCAGCGTTCCAAATCTCGGGCGCAGCGGCGGCGCTGGCCATCGCTCAGCGCACCTTGACCGTCGGGATCACCGACATGCCGGGGCCGATCGGGTAGCGGCGCGGATCAGGGCCGTTCTTGACGTCGAATTCGATCCGGACCGGTACGCGCTGAACGACCTTGACGAAATTGCCGGTCGCGTTCTGCGCGGGCAGCAGCGAGAAGGCCTGTCCTGCCCCGCGCTGGATCGAATCGACGCGCCCGCGAAACTTCACATCGGGGAACGCATCAACCCGCAGCTCGACCGGCTGGCCCCGACGCATCAGCTCTAGCTGGGTTTCCTTGAAATTTGCCGTCACCCAGATGCGATCGGGCACAATCGACATCAGCGGCGCCCCCGGCGCGACATAGGAGCCGATGTTGACCGACCGGTTGACCACTTGCCCCGATACCGGCGCGGTCAGGCGGTAATCGCCTACATTGATGCTCGCCTGCTGCACCACTGCGCGCCGCGCATCGGCGGCGGCTTGCGCGGCGGTGATCTGGCGCCGCGACACGCGGATATTGGCGTCGGCATTGGCGATCTGCGTGCGGGCAGCAGCGGCTTCGGCGCTCGCCTGCCGTGCCTGCGCGCGCGCGGCGTCGAGCTGCTGCCCCGCAACCGCCGAGGGATCGAGCTTGAGCAATTGTTCGTAGCGCGCCAGATCCTGCGACGCCTTGTCCGCAACCGCGAGCGGCGCGCGCGCCTGCGCGATTGCCTGCGCGCGCTGTGCCTCGGCTGCGGTGACTTGCGCGCGAGCAGTTTCGATCTGCGCTTCAGCCTGCGCGACACCAGCCTGCGCCTCGGCGAGTTGCGCCTGCGGGTTCTGCGCCTTGATCACCCCGAGCAGCGCACCGGCTTCGACATGCCGATTGTCGACATCGGCGACCTGCAACAGCGTTCCCGCGACCGTCGGCGCGATGCGGACGATGTGGGCGTCGACAAAGGCATCGTCGGTCGATTCATACTGGCGTGCATCAAGCCAATAGAGCGTACCACCACCGATCAGCGTGCCGCCGACGACGAGCAGGATCACCCAGAACAGCGGGCGCCGGAAGAGTGACGGCTTGGCGTCGGCCACGGGCTCGTCGGACTTCAGCCCGCCCTGCGGCATGCTCACATCGGTCATCGGGGTTCCTGTCGTGTCGCAATGAGGGAATCGAGAATGGCGTCGACATTGGCGGCGACGCGCGCCTTCAGCGCATCGACCAGCACCACATCGACCGCGTCGGCACGCAGCAAGCGCAGGCACGATGCCCGCGACGCGCGCAGCACAATCACCTGACCGATCAGCGTCACCGTCAACAGGCGCGCGCGGGCCTCATCATGGTCGCCGCTGGCAATGCACACCAGACGTACGAGCGTTTCGAGCATCTGGCCCATCATCCCGCCATAGATGCGGTCGAACGCCTCGGTCGGGTGCATTTGTTCGCGGATGATGAACAGCGATTTGGACTCGCTGTCGGGTTGCATCAACTTGTCGGCAAAGCGGCCCATGATCGTGTGAATCACCGCGCGCGCGCTGGCGGCGTCCCCACCGGCCAGCGTTGCCGATTGTTCGAGCGCGGGCCCCATATCCTCACCGAGCTGCGCCGCGATATGATCGGCGGCGGCGAGATACAGCCCTTCCTTGCCGCCATAATGATAGGTGATCGCCGACATTGCCGTCCCCGCTGCCGCCGCAATGCTGCGCGTGCTCGCGCCTTCGAGACCCTTCAGCCCGAATTCGCGGATCGCCATGTCGAGGAGCCGGTCGTGAGCCAAGCGCGCGAGTCATCCTGCCGGGTTGCGGTATCGGCGACCGATTTAGTTCGTTCGAACGAACTGGCAATCGAAAAAGTCGCTTATTGGCAAGAATCCGATTTGCGCCCCGGCTCGTTGTCCGCATCGCCCACGGCTACGCGGCTACCCCGCCGCCCATCCGGACAGCTAGACGGGCCCGCACGGGCACCTGATCGCCATCCTGCTCAGGCGGGCACGACTTCCCCCGCGCGCGCATGTTCGGCGCGCCGCACCGGATTGGAAAATTCCATCTCGTCATCGACCGAACCGAAGCGCAGCGCGGTCAGGTCCTTCAGATAATTCTGGTGCACCTGCCACGGCTGCTTGTTCCCCTGCTTGGGGAAGCGCTCCATCGCCCGGGTGACATAGCCCGAGGTGAAATCGAGGAACGGCGCGGGCTGCAAATCGCCTTCGATCCGCGGCGTTACCTGGCGCATCCCGCGCTTCTTCATCGTGTTGAGCAGGCGGCAGACATAGCTGCACGTCAGATCGGCCTTCAGCGTCCAGCTCGCATTGGTATAGCCGAAGGAGGACGCCAGATTGGGCATGTCGCTATACATCATGCCCTTGTAATTATAGGTATTCGCCAAATCGCGCGCTTCGCCGTCGACGGTGAAGGCAACATCGCTCAGCAATTGCAGTTCGAGCCCCGTCGCGGTCACGACGATATCGGCATCGAGCCGCTTGCCTGAATTGAGCACAATGCCGCCGGCATCGAAATGCGCGATCGTGTCGGTCGCGACCGAGGCCGACCCCGCCTTGATCGCACCAAACAGATCGGAGTCGGGCACCAGGCACAGCCGCTGGTCCCAGACATTGTAGCGCGGGGTGAAATGCTCGGCGATCGTCTCGGCCGGCAGATGCTCGCTCAGCATCTCGAGCACGCGTTCCTTCGCCTGCACCGGATGCTTGCGCGCGGCATTGTAGAAATACATGCCGAACAACACGTTGCGCCACCGCACCAGCGCATAGGCAAGCTTGGTCGGCAGAAATTTGCGCAAGCGGTTGGCGACCGCATCTTCGGACGGGCGCGACACCACGTAAGTCGGCGAGCGCTGAAGCATCGTCACATGCGCTGCCGTCTTCGCCATTTCGGGCACGATCGTGACAGCCGTCGCGCCCGATCCGATCACGACGACCTTTTTGCCGGCATAGTCCAGATTTTCGGGCCAGAATTGCGGGTGGATGATCTGCCCCGCGAAATTGCCCTCACCGGCAAACTCGGGCCGGTGCCCCTTGGCATAGTTATAATAGCCCGAGCACATGAAGAGGAAATTGCAGCTATACTGCACCTCGCGCCCCTCGGTGAC
>NZ_JAIEPC010000069.1 GCF_019749955.1 Sphingomonas sp. | reverse complement strand
GCCGGTTTAGCTCAGCTGGTAGAGCAGCGGTTTTGTAAACCGAAGGTCGCGGGTTCGATTCCTGCAACCGGCACCACCCTTCCCCCGCCCCCGCCGACCCGCTAGCATCATGCGACCGGCGGAGAGGCCAGGGACAAAAGGGAGCGGCATGAACCGCGAAAAGGAACTGCGGCTCGCGCTCGTCTGCTACGGCGGCATCAGTCTCGCCGTCTATATGCACGGCATCACCAAGGAAATCTGGCGGCTCGCGCGCGCGAGTTGCGCGTTCCACGAAGGCCGCACCCCCGCTGGTGGATCGCAAGGCGTGTACCGCGCGCTGCTGCAGGAGATCGAGGACGATCACCAGCTCAAGCTGCGCGTGCTGGTCGACATCATCGCCGGCGCCTCGGCCGGCGGGATCAACGGCGTGTTCCTCGCGCAAGCCATCGCCACCGGCCAGTCTCTCGAGCCGCTCACCGATCTGTGGCTCGATTCGGCCGATATCGAGGAATTGATCGATCCGGATCAGGCACCCGCCACCCGTTTTTCCAAGGTCTGGGCGCTGCCGCTCGCCTGGATGGCGCAGCGGCGCAGCGGCGATCCGGTCGATCAGCTCGTCGAACCCGGCGCGCGCGACGAAGTTCGCGCCAAGCTCTCGAAATTCGTCCGCTCGCGCTGGTTTGAGCCACCGTTCGGGGGCAAGCGCTTCCTCAATCTCGTGCTCGACGCGTTTGACGCGATGGCGACCGCACCGCGCGGTCCTCGGCTATTGCCCAAAGGCCAGCCGCTCGACCTGTTCGTGACCGTGACCGACTTTACCGGCCACCCCGAACGGCTTGCACTGCATTCGCCGCGCGAAGTGATTGAGACCGAACATCGGCTGATCTTTCCGTTCAGCGATCACGGGGTTCTGCAAGAAACCCTGGCGCATATCGGCGAGCTGGCCTTTGCCGCGCGCGCGACATCGAGCTTTCCCGGCGCCTTCCCGCCGGTAACGGTGGGCGAGCTCGACATCGTGCTTGCTGACCGCGATCTGCCCTGGCCCGAACGCGAAGCCTTCCTGAAGAAGATGCTGCCGCGCCACCATGCCGTCGGCGCCGCCGAAAAGGCCGTGCTGATCGACGGATCGGTGCTGGTCAACGCGCCCTTCCGCCCCGCGATCGAAGCATTGCGTGAGCGCCCTGCCCGCCGTCAGGTCGACCGGCGCTTCATCTACATCGACCCGTCGCCGGGCGGCAAAATGGATATGGCGAAGACCGGGGTGCCGGGTTTTTTCCAGACGATCATCGGCGCCATCTCCGAACTGCCGCGCCAGCAGCCGATCCGCGACAATCTGGAAGCGATCGCCGAACGGTCGCAGCGGATCGAGCGGATGGCTGAAATCATCGCCGGTATCCGCCCCGAAGTCGAAACGCAGGTCGAAGCGCTGTTCGGCTATACCTTGTTCCTCGATCACCCGACCGTCGCGCGGCTCGCCAATTGGCGCAAACGTGCGCAGGCCGCCGCCGCGAGCAAGGCGGGTTATGGCTATGCTGCGTACGGCCATCTGAAAATGGCCGGGGTGATCGAGACGATCACCCAGCTCCTCTACAGTGTCGGTGGCGAGCAAGGCCCGCGCCGCTGGGCGCAGATCGAGGGGCTGATCAGCGCGGCCGTTAAGGCACAGGGCTCCGGCATGATGGGCCCCACCTTCAGCGGCGGCACCAGCCCCGAGACGATCGCTTTTCTTCGATCCTATGACATCGGCTTCAGGATCCGGCGACTGCGGCTGATGGCGCGGCGCCTGACTGATATCGAAATCAAATATGACGAAGCCGATATCGTCGGCCTGCGCGGCGCGATTTATGACTCACTAGCCCGTTATCTCGATGCCAAACGGACCGAGACCCATATTGCGCTGCGGCGCGACGTGCGCGCACTGCGTGGCGATGCCAGTACCTTGCTCGACGCGCTCGGCGCATCGCTCGACCTGAAGACGCTCGACGACGAGACGGAGGCGCGGCTGGCGACCGCCCTGTGCGCGGCGGGGCGCGACGTCAGGCGACCGATGCTGCTCACCTATCTCGGTTTTCCCTATTTCGACGTCGCGACCTTGCCACTGTTGCAGGGCGAGGGGCTCGACGAATTCGACGCGATCAAGGTCGACCGCATTGCGCCCGACGACGCGACAGCAATCCGCAGCGGCGGCGCCGAGGCCACGCTGAAGGGCATTCAGTTTGCCAGCTTCGGCGCCTTTTTCAGCCGCACCTATCGCGAGAATGACTATCTCTGGGGTCGGCTGCACGGCGCCGACCGGCTGATCGACATCGTCGTCTCGACCCTGCCAGCGGGCATGCGGATGAAGCCGGGGCGCGTTGCACAGATCAAGCGTGCCGCCTTCATCGCCATCCTTGATGAGGAGGCACCGCGACTGACGATGATTGGCTCGTTGATCGATTCGTTACGGCGCGAAATCGGCTGAGACTGGCCAATTGCGCGAATGCGCCCTAAACAGTCGTCCAACACCGTCGGGGAGCCGATCCGCATGCAATTCCTGAAGACGCTTTTCTGGTTCTTGTTGGCGGTTGTGGTGGTCGTGTTTGCGCTCGGCAATTGGACGACGGTCCCCATCCATTTGTGGGCAGGGCTGATCGCCGAGATCAACTTGCCGCTGCTGTTGATCATTACCTTCCTGGCCGGGCTCTTTCCGACGCTGCTGTACCATCATGCGGTCAAATGGCGGCTGCGCCACCGGCTCGCCGCCGCTGAGCGCGCGGTGGCCGATCTGCGCGGTATGGCGACCGCGACGACCACCCCCACAACGCTGGTGATCGACGATGGCGACGCTGCCTCCATCATTTCCCACTCCGCCTTGCCGAGCGAAGCATGAGTACGCGGATTTACGTTGCCCTCGACACCCCTTCGTTGGCGCAGGCACATGCGCTCGCCACAAAGGTGCGGCATCATGTCGGCGGGTTGAAGCTGGGCCTGGAGTTTTTCCTCGCCAATGGACAGACTGGCGTGCGCGAGATGGCGGAGCTTGGCTTGCCGATCTTCCTCGATCTGAAGCTGCACGACATCCCCAATACCGTTGCCAAGGCGGTGCAGGCGCTGCGCCCGATCGAACCCGCGATCCTGACGGTGCATGCCGCTGGCGGGCGCGCGATGCTGGAGGACGCCAAGGCGGCGGCACCGGCGGGCACAAAGGTCGTCGCGGTGACGACGCTCACCAGCCTCGATGCCGATGACCTGCGATCGGTAGGCGTGCCCGGTGATCCGCGCGCGCAAGTGATGCGGCTTGCCCAATTGGCGATGGCAGCGGGCATCGACGGCGTGGTCTGTTCGGGCAAGGAAGTCGCCGCCGTGCGCGCCGTCTGGCCCAAGGGATTTTTCGTCGTGCCCGGTGTACGCCCACCTGACGCCGCCGTCAGCGACCAGAAGCGCGTGGTGACTCCGCGTGCGGCAGTCGATGCGGGTGCGTCGATCATCGTGATCGGCCGACCGATCACCCAGGCGGCTGACCCCGACCTCGCTGCGCGCGCGATTGAGGCCACGCTATAGCGGGCGCCGCAATCGACAACGGGCGGGCGTTAAGGGTCGCTCAATGCGCCCCTGCTATGATGGACAAGTCCCAGCTATCAAGGTGCCGCCAATCCCATGTCGTCCAGCGTTTCGCCCTCGCTATCGTCGCGCGTGCGCCGTGCT
>NZ_JAIEPC010000045.1 GCF_019749955.1 Sphingomonas sp. | reverse complement strand
TTCGAAGTCGATCTCGACGAATGCGGCCCGATGGTGCTCGACGCGCTGATCAAGATGAAGGCCGAGCAGGATTCGACGCTCACCTTCCGCCGCTCGTGCCGCGAAGGGATTTGCGGGTCGTGCGCGATGAACATCGACGGCACCAACACGCTCGCCTGCACCAAGGCGATCGAGGATGTGAAGGGCGACATCCGCATCACGCCGCTGCCGAATATGGAAGTGATCAAGGATCTCGTCCCCGATTTCACGCATTTCTACGCGCAATATGCCTCGATCAAGCCTTGGTTGCAGACCGTGACGGCGGCGCCCGCGGGCAAGGAGCGGCTCCAGTCGCCCGACGACCGCGCCAAGCTCGACGGGCTGTACGAATGCATCCTGTGCGCCTGCTGTTCGACGTCGTGCCCGAGCTATTGGTGGAACAGCGACAAGTTCCTGGGTCCAGCGATTCTGTTGCAAGCCTATCGCTGGCTCGCCGACAGCCGCGACGAGATGACGGGGGAGCGGCTCGATGAATTGGAAGACCCGTTCCGGCTCTATCGCTGCCACACGATCATGAACTGCGCGAACGTCTGCCCCAAGGGGCTGAATCCGGCGAAGGCGATTGCCGAGATCAAGAAAATGGCGGTCGAACGCGTGATTTGACCCGGCGCTGATCCGCCGTTCGTCCCGAGCGAAGTCGAGGGGCGGGTCCCTCGCCTTCGCTCGACACGAACGGATTGCCTTGAACGCTTCCCCCTTCACTTACCGCGAATCGCCCGATCACCCCGGCTGGATGACGTGGGAGCTGACCGACCCGACGCGCTTCAACAGCCTGTTCGGGCCGTTCCTGCTGAAGGTCGAGGATGGCACCGCGCGGGTGCGGATGACGCCGCGTCACGTTCATTCGAACCTGAGCGGCAGGATGCACGGCGGCGCGCTGCTCAGCTTCGTCGACATGGCCATCTTCGCCGCCTCGCGCGGGTTCGGGCTGATCGAGGCGGGGACGGCGGTGACGCTCGATCTGTCGGCGCAGTTCATTGGTCGTGCGGAGATTGACGAAACCGTCGAAGCCCGGGTCGAGTTGCTGCGTGAAACCGGGCGATTGCTGTTCCTGCGCGGGCTGGTGGTGCAGCCGCTGGCGGCGGGCGAGGAAGTGGTGCTGAGCTTCAGCGCCACGATCCGCAAGCCGAGCGCGCGATGAATTTGCAAACCTCCGTTCGTGCTGAGCTTGTCGAAGCACCGTTCTTCTCTTCGCGACCGGCGGAAAAGAAGAACAGCCCTTCGACAAGCTCAGGGCAAACGGGGTGGGGGGCGACGTAATGACCTTCGTCTTCGATCGTTACCGCGCGCTCGTCGAAGCGGGGGAACTGAAGCCGGACCCCGGACAGGCCGCCGCCGCGATGAAGCTCGCCGCGCTTGCGACCGAGCTGGAGGCGACGCCGAAGCGCGGATCGGTGCTGTGGCGCGCGCTTGGCCGGATGCCCGAACCGCCGCGCGGCGTGTATCTGTGGGGCGGGGTCGGGCGCGGCAAGTCGATGCTGATGGACTTGTTCTTCAGCTGCCTCGACATCCGCCGCAAGCGCCGCGTCCATTTCCACGAATTCATGATCGAGGTCCACCAGCGCCTCGCCGAGGAGCGCAAGAAGGAAGCGGGCGATCCGATCGCGCCGGTCGCCGCCGCGATGGTCGGCGAAGCGCGGCTGATCGCGTTCGACGAGATGGTGGTGAACAACAGCGCCGACGCGATGATCCTGTCGCGGCTGTTCACCGCGATGTGGGCACGCGGGCTGACGGTGGTCGCGACCAGCAATCGCCCGCCGAGCGACCTCTACAAGGATGGCCTCAACCGCGAGCATTTCCTGCCCTTCATCGCGCTGATCGGCCAGAAGATGGACGTGCTCCCGCTGAACGGCCCGACCGATTACCGGCTCGACCGGCTCGGCAGCATGACGATGTGGCACGTCCCCAATGGTCCTGCGGCGACCAGGACGCTCTCCGACGCTTTCTTCCGCATGACTGACTACCCGGTCGAGGATCGCGCGATGGTACCCGCCGAGGACATCCCGCTCGGCGGCGGGCGCGCGCTGCATGTGCCCAAGAGTTTAAAGGGTGTCGCGGTGTTCAGCTTCAGGAAGCTGTGCGGCGAGGCGCGCGGTGCCGCCGATTATCTCGCGGTTGCGCACCGCTATCACACCGTCTTCCTCGTCGGCATTCCCCGGCTTGGTCCCGAGAACCGCAACGAGGCCTCACGCTTCGTGACGCTGATCGACGCGCTTTATGAAAACAACGTCAAGCTGATCGCCGCCGCCGATGCCGCGCCCGAAGAACTCTACACGAAGGGCGACGGCGCGTTCGAATTCGAACGGACGGTGAGCCGCCTTAAGGAAATGCAATCTGACATTTACCGCGCAAAGGGGCATGGCGCGGCCTGACCATCACGGTCACGCGCGAAGGAAGTGCCTTGCCCCCCGCTGATCGGTTGCACATCGCCAAAGTGCCCGCCGTCACGCTCGGTTTCTGGGCGATCAAGATTCTCGCGACGACGCTGGGCGAGACCGGCGGCGATACCGTGTCGATGACGCTCAATCTCGGCTATCTGGTCGGGACCGCGATTTTCCTCGGGTTGCTGATCGGTTTCGTGATCGCGCAGATCCGCGCACGACGTTTCCACCCCTGGCTCTATTGGGCGACGATCATTGCCTCGACCACGGCGGGCACGACGATGGCCGATTTCGCCGACCGCTCGCTCGGCATTGGCTACACCGGTGGCTCCGCGCTGCTGCTGGCGAGCGTGCTGGCGTCGCTCGCGGCGTGGCGGTTCACGCTCGGCACCGTGTCGGTCGACAGCGTGACCGCGCCGCCCGCCGAGGCCTTCTACTGGCTGACGATCACGCTGTCGCAGACGCTTGGCACCGCGCTGGGTGATTGGGCAGCCGATGATGGCGGGCTGGGCTATGCCGGGGGCGCGCTGGTGTTTGGCGGCGCGCTTGTGGTGCTCGCGCTGTTGTGGTGGCGGACGAGCATCGACCGCGTTTTGCTGTTCTGGGCGGCGTTTATCCTGACGCGTCCGCTCGGCGCGACGGTGGGCGATTTCCTCGACAAGCCGCTCGTCAAGGGCGGACTCGACCTCAGCCGCCCGCTCGCGTCGGCGGTGCTGGCGGCGGCGATCGTCGGTTTGATTGCCTTGCTCCCCCAAAAAGGCGCCGACCGCGCGCATTGACGCGAAAGCACCGCATTGGGACTGTTTTCAGCTATTGCAAATCAATCGCATTAGACCCGATCCGCCCGCTTTTTCCCCGGTTGCCCTCGCCCGCCAAAGCGCCTAAGCCGCTCGCGCCCTGAGGGTCGAAAGTGGCCCCGATTGCCTGAAGGAGACATCATGGCCCGCAAGAAAATCGCGCTTATCGGCGCTGGCAATATCGGCGGCACGCTCGCGCATCTGGCAGCCCTCAAGGGGCTCGGTGACATCGTCCTGTTCGACGTGGTCGAAGGCGTGCCGCAGGGCAAGGCGCTCGATCTGTCGCAGTGCGCCCCGGTCGAAGGCTTTGACGCCAAGATCACCGGCACCAATGATTATGCCGATATCGCGGGCGCCGATGTGATCATCGTCACCGCCGGTGTCGCCCGCAAGCCGGGGATGAGCCGCGACGATCTGCTCGGCATCAACCTGAAGGTGATG
>NZ_JAIEPC010000022.1 GCF_019749955.1 Sphingomonas sp. | reverse complement strand
CCTTCGTAATTCTGGACGCGGGTGCGCTCGCCTTCGACGACCTTCACGCCGACCTTCAGCGTGTCGCCGGGGCGGAATTCGGGGATCTTCTTCGCCTCAAGGAACTTGGCGATATTCTCGGCTTCAATCTGCTGGATGATGTTCATCTCAGTCTTCCTTCGTCTGTCGCCGCGCGCCAGAGGGAGAACTGACCCGAGCGTCCTCATGACGCTCCCAAAGGTCGGGCCTCCTTAGCCGTGTATCGGTCTCGGCCTGAGCTTTACGCCACGCCGCGATCCTCGCATGATCCCCCGATCGCAGCACTTCGGGGATCGTGCGCCCTTCCCATTGATAAGGTCGGGTATAGTGCGGATATTCGAGAAGGCCGCTTTCGAAGCTTTCCTCGTCCCCGCTGGAAGGCGCGCCCATTACGCCGGGAAGCAAGCGAATGCAAGCGTCGAGCAGCACCAGCGCGCCCATTTCGCCGCCGGAGAGGACATAGTCGCCGATCGAGACTTGTTCGATAGGACGCGCGTCGAACAGTCGTTCGTCGAATCCTTCGAACCGACCGCAGAGGATGATCGCGCCTGGGCCTGTCGCGAGGTCGCGAACGCGGACTTGGGTAAGCGGTGCACCGCGCGGCGTCATGGCGAGGATCGGGCGATCATCAGCGACGCTGTCCAGCGCAGCGGCGACGACATCGGCGCGCAGCACCATCCCCGCCCCGCCCCCCGCCGGGGTATCGTCGACCGTGCGATGCTTGTCGGTCGCAAAGTCGCGGATGTTGACGGCGTCGAGCGACCACTTCCCCTCGCCGAGCGCCCGTCCCGCGATCGACGCCCCGAGGGGGCCGGGGAACATGTCGGGGTAGAGGGTCAGGATCGTGGCGGCGAACCCGGATGAAGCGATCATCGCGTCCAATTCTCGACCTTCAGCCCTGGCACATCGGCGAAATCGGCCTCGTTGTTCGTCACGATCGTTAAACCCAAGCTCAACGCCTGCGCTGCTAGCAGACGGTCAAAATTTGCGCGTTTGAACGGCAATGTCGCATGGGCGCGCGCCGCCAGCAGATCGAATTCGACGATCGGAATTTCTTCAATGAACAGGTCGAGCAGCGCGAGCGCCGGCGGCTTGCCCTTCGCGCTACCGAGCGCGACCTCTGCAAAGGCGATGGATGATACGACTACGCTACCTGCATCGCAATCAGCCACGCGATGCGTCAATCGGGGATAAGCGCCTGAAAGGAGCTGGATGACGCAGTTTGCGTCGAGGAGATACCTCACCCCCGTTTATCCAGCCCCTCCAGCAGATGCCAATCACGTGGCACCTCGTCAAAATCGCCGCGCGGCAGCTCTTCGAGCCACGGCGCCTTGCCTGCGAATCTGCTCACATCGATCTTGCGCCGTGGTGCCTCGACCGGCTCGATCCTGAACGACATCGGCGCTTCCTTGACCATGCGGACTTCGGTGCCTTCGGGAATGCCCATGCCCTTGGGCAGGCGCAGTGCAACCGAATTGCCCGACTTGAATGTCTTGCCCTGATATTCGTCGCTCATTGCCGCTCTCCGGATATACCATCCGTATATACAATCAGCGCGACCCCGTCAACTCCCGCAACCACCGCATCCTCCACCGCCGCAGCCACCGCCGCCACCGTCCGCGCTGCCACCGCTGCCGCTATCGCCCGATCCGCTGGCGGCGCGCATCGCGTGATAGTCGTTCCAAGCCGAACCCACGAGCACGGTCGTGCCAAACAGCGCGACCGCCATGGGGATTTCATCGTCAGTTGGCGCGCGCCGCAAGCGATCAGCGCCATCACGTGCCGCCGCCAGCGCGTCGATGCCGGCACGCGTCCGTCGGTCGATCGTGACGAAACGGATAAGTGCGAAGACTGCCGTGATGACCAGCAGCGCCGAAAGGAACCCGACGGGCCGCCCGCGTTCGGTGCCGATGTCCCATTTGATCGCACCGAAGGCGATCAGCATGAGATAGGGCGCTGTCTGCCAGAAACGGAGCTGGAGCGCGGTGCCGCGATCGAACAACAGGCCAGCGTCCACCAGCTTGTCGTGAACCGTCGCGGCATGCCCCGACACCGCCTTCATCACCCGCGGCCAGGGCGAGGGCGTTGGCAGTGCGAGCACCGACCGCTCCGGCCCCGCTGCCAGCACTGGCGGTGCCACGATGCGCGCTTGAGTCCGCCCCTCGACCGCGATCTTCCCTGCGGCCAGCAATCGCGCCAAGACCGTATCGACATAACGTAGTGATCCGCCCGCGAGATAGGCGATCTGGTCGGGGTTGGTCAGCCGCGCACTGCGCCCGTCGGGGCGCAGCCAGCGCGGGATCGCAAACCCCGCGACGATCGCCGTTACCAGCAGCACGCCGTACAACGTCAAAAAAGGGCCGCCGGTCAGGTCGAAAACACCCAGTCCCATTACGTCCTCCACCACAACAGGAAAGCAATCGCGGCACCCATCAACAAGGCGACCATCGCCCGCCGCACTGCCTTCCTGGAAATCATGATCGCGTCGCGTGGATGCACCCGGCGCGCGCGTGGATCGTCGAGCAGGCGCTGCTGCGCGCTCGGCCAGATATCTGCGGGCACGGGGCCGAATATGGCCTCATAACGCTTGAGCGTATTGGCATATTGCCGGAAAAATCGACCGCGCTCGGCGTCGCCGCCGGCGGTCGGGCCGTGATGCAGCGCCTTGCCGAGCGCCTCGGGGCAAAAGCGCTCCCAATAATCGCGGGTATAGGTCAGGTGCAGGTGCCAGGCCTGATCGACTGCGTCGGACGGTGTCACTTCGCCGTCACCGGTGACGGCGAGAAGAGCGAATTTCCGATATTCGTCGATGACCCGCGCGGCGTGATCGGCGCTCCAGCCATTCTCGCGTGCGAGCCGAACGGCAAAGCTCAACGCCGCGTCGTCAGGTCCGACTTGGTAACAGGAAAGGCGCTGCCACACTGGGTGGTCAGGGGTTGAGGGCGAAGCAGTGTCGCGGCTCATCTAAATCCCTAGTAACATACTAGGGTATGCGTGGCAAGGCCCTTGGTCAGCCCGCGGCAAAGGCGGCAGTGACCACCAACTGCGTGTCGTTCCAGTCGGGAACCGCGTCGGCACGCATCGGCACCATGAAGCGCGCGCCCGGCTTTCCATTATCGGAAGGGCGCTCGATCTCGATCACATCACCCGCGCCGAAGTTGTCGATCGCGACGACGCGCCCGATCTCGGCGCCGTCGGTCGAAACCACCGCCAGCCCGAGCAAATCGGCGTGGTAATATTCGCCCTCGCCGAGCGGGGGCAAATCGGCGCGGGGCACTGTGATTTCGGTGCCGCGCAGCGCCTCGGCGGCGTTGCGATCGGCCACTTCGGCAAAGCGCGCAATCGCGCCGTTATTGCCGTCACGCAGCGATTTGAGCGTCAGCGCGCCGTCATTGAAACGCTTGTAGCGCTTCAGATCGTCGGTGAAGACCTTCAGGCGAACTTCCCCCGTCACGCCATGCGCGCCGACGACGACGGCGAGCGTAACGGGGGTTTGGCCACGCATTTACGCGTCGGCCGCAGGCGTCTCTTCGACC
>NZ_JAIEPC010000095.1 GCF_019749955.1 Sphingomonas sp. | reverse complement strand
CAATCTGCGACAAACGGACTGGACCATTGGCGTTGCTGGCGACAACGAGCTGCTGCAGATCCTCGATCCGCGTCGTCCGAGCAACGTTGCGGATAAGAAACTCGCGTTCATATTGATCGACGAAGCCGCCGCCGGTGTTGGTCCCAAAGGCACGAAGCGCGTCCTCCATGTCCTTCAATTTGACGCCAACGGCATTCATCGCCGCGAGATCGGGCGAAACGCGGTACTGCCGAACCTCGCCACCGATCGGAATGACCTGCGCGACGCCGGGGATCGCGAGCAGGCGCGGCCGTATCTGGAAATCGGCGATCTCGCGGGCCTGCATCGGACTTGCCCGCCCATAGGGGATCGCGACCAGCATGATCTCGCCCATGATCGAGGTGACCGGCCCCATTTGTGGCACGACGGTGGGCGGAATCTGCTCGCGCACCAGCGTCAGTCGTTCGGCGACCTGCTGGCGCGCGCGGTAGACATCTTCCTTCCAGCCAAACTCGACATAGACGATAGACAGACCAATACCCGAGACCGAACGGACCCGCTCGACCCCGGGGACACCGCTCATCGACGTCTCGATTGGGCGTGTCACCAGCGTTTCGACTTCGGGCGGGGCGAGACCGGGGGACTCTGTTAGGATCGTAACGACCGGCCGATTGAGATTGGGCAGCACATCGACGGGCAGCCGGCTCACCGACAGCCCGCCAAACGCCATCAGCGCGAACGCGAGAAACAGTGTAAGGACACGGTTACGGAGCGAAAAGGCGACGAGCCGGTCGAACATCGCCTAGCGCACCTGACCGAGCAGTTCGGCTCCCGCCGTCACGACGCGCTCGCCGGGCTTCACGTTCGAGAGGAGCGCAACGCGACCCGCATCGACGGGTGCAGATTTCACGCTGCGTTGCTCGAACAGCTCGGCGTGGGTTTTGACGAAAACGGAAGGGAGTCCGTTGGCGCTCGATAGCAAGGCAGTTCGCGGCACGATCACCCCCGCGACGGTGCCACCGAGTGGCGCGTCGATCGTAATCGGCTCACCGATCCGGAGATTGGCGGGAACACCGATTACCCGAAACAACGCGGGCGCGGCACGTCCGCGATCGATGAGCCCCGCCCCTTGGAACACGAGATCGAAGGTCGTGCCGTCGGCGGTCTTGCCAATGGCTTTCGCGCCGGGTCCCAGCGCGCGGCGGTCGAACAAATTGGCCTCGACATAAAGCCGCGAGCGATCAACGATTTCGAACAGCGTGGTTTCAGCACTCACCACCTGCCCGACGCGTACCGAGGATGACGCGATCACACCATCGATCGGCGACACCAGCACTTCGCGCGCGCTGCGCGCTTGGCCGAGCGCCGCGCGACGGCGCTGGAGGCCCTGCAGGGTAATTCCGGCCTCTTCGATTTGCCGGCGCGGTACGACGCCTTCTAGACGACGTAAACGCGCTGCACTGTTGGCGGCGAGGGCGATCTGCTGGTCGAGGTCGCTGAGCTCGCGTGCCAGGTCCGCACGGTCGATTGCCTGCAAGGGCGGCTCGACAAAGCCCAGCACCTGCCCCGCACGCACCGCCTGCCCGATAATCGGTAGTCCCGATGCTGGCGCACCGATTCGCCCGCCAGTTGCGCTCTGAATGAGCCCGCCGCGCTGCGGATCGGCTACGATCTTGCCGGTCAGGCTCGTCGTCGGCTGCGCTTCGCCCGCCGCCGCCAGCACGGTTCGGACGCCGATGATCCGCTGCACCGATTTCGGGCCGAACAGCTTGCCGTCTGAGGTTTTCACAGCAGCTTCGCCCGATCCGGCAGGGACAGCAGGTGCCGCACCATGATCTTCGTCGCCATGCGCGGCAACTGGGGCAGGCCCAACGGGCACGCCGAACAGCAACTGCGCGCCAAGAAGCACGGCCAACCCGGTAGCGACCAGTCGGCGCGAACGCCAATACCATGCACCGGCCAGCACAAGCACGACCAATATCGCGATCAACAGCCATCGCCAGATTGATGGTCCCGCCGTCGTGTCGGCGGCGGATGGAGGAACCGTCAAAGTGCCGGAGAGTGATTCGAACGCCCCGTCATGGCTCACTAGAAACGACAGTTCATGCGCGCCCGGCTTTTGAAGGCCATCGTCAGAATAGGTATAAATGCCGTTCGCGGCCTTCGCCTGCCCGGTCTTACCATCGACGGTGACGCTGACAGTCGCGCCCGTCACCGGTACGTTGTCGGCAAAGCCGTCGATCCAGATCGTCAGATCGTCCGCCTTGGCGGCCGCGACCAGTTCGAGCGCGTCGGTTGCCGCTTCCATGCGCGGCGCGATCGACACGCCGACCGGCGTCGTTGCCGCACCGTGATCCTCGTCGCCATGGGCCATTGCCGATGACGCACTTGCGATCATCGCCAGCGCGGCCAGCGCCATCCAAATGCGTTTGATCATGGCAGAACGCCCATCGCTTGATTGAAGGAAGAGATTGCCGCAAACCGGGCGACCTTCGCGGCCGCAAGGTCGCGTTCGGCCTCGGACAACGCCTGTCGCGCGCGCAGCACCTCGATGAACCCGATCTCACCCTCGGTGCGGCCGCGTTCGGTCAGCGACAGCGCCTCGGCGAGCGCGTCCCGGCGCGTCTGCGCCTGTTCGAGCGAGCGTACCGCAGCGTCGAGCCGAGCTTGTGCCGCGCGCCGTTCGGCGACGAGCCGGATACGGGTTCGACTTGCCTCTGCTCCTGCCCCGAGAGCGTCGGAACGGGCGCCTGCCGCATCTGCAACGGCGGTCTGATTGCGCCCCAGCGGCAATTTGATGCCAACCAGCAGTGCGTTCCGAAAGGGCTCGGCAGGCACGTTCGGATCGCCGACGCCGCCACGTTCGCGTCGGACCCCGATGCTTCCCTCGAGCCGCACCCGCGCGCCATAGGACAGGCTGGTCGCCCGAGCGTCGGCGAGTGCTGCGCGATCCAGCGCTGCACGAAGCGCCGGGCTGTCTTCGGGGTCCGTCGCCTGGGCTTGAACTTCGGGGGGCAAGTTTTCAGGGGGAGGTCCAGCAAGTGCTGCATAGGCGGCTTCGGCGCGAGCAAGGTCAGCCTCTGCCTGGGACAATCGCGACTCCGCAGCCGATGTCTCGGCCTGGGCGAGCAACAGGTCGCGCCGCGCCTGCTCGCCGGCACCGACCAGGCGTGCCACCTGGCTGGCGGTGGTCGCGGCGATGCCGACCTGATCGCGGTCGACCGCTACCGCCGCGCGTGCCGCCGCCAGCGACCACCATGCCTCGCGCACCTCGCCCGCGATCCGCACGCGAGCCGCCTCAACGCCCGATTGCGCGGCGTCGCCTGCGCGACCGGCATAGCTGCGAATGGCTTTACCTTCTCCGGGCCAGCGAATGCCGGCCGAGACCGACGTCTCTTCCTCGATGATACCTTGAGACCGGGTCAACAGATCTGCGGACAGGACGGGCGGGCCAACGAACGGCCCACGGCCGCTTCGGCGCAATGCTTCGGCCTGCGCGCGGAGGGCGGGGAAACTCGCGGTCTCGGAAGATTGCGCGACAGCCACG
>NZ_JAIEPC010000021.1 GCF_019749955.1 Sphingomonas sp. | reverse complement strand
CCAGCAACAGCTGCGCCCGCGACATGCCCGCTACCCGACTCACGCAATCGTCCGTTTCAATTCGATAGTGCGTCAAAGATCGCGCATATCAATCACGAACACTTAGGGAAGCCCTAAGTTTACCGCGTCCATGGGCGGGACGATTTATGGTTAATGAAACCTTCGACCTTATTTCAGCGTTGGCGAATTCAGGTCGAGCTTGTCGGCGGTAATCAATTCGAGATCGGGATAGGTCTTGCGGAGTTCATCAATGAAAAGCTTGGCGTCGCCGACGATGACGATGCTCGCGGCGCCGGGGTCAAGCAGCTTGGCGGCGGCCGCCTGCACCGCCGCCGGATCGACGGCAGCCACGCGCTTGGTATATTCGCCGAGCTCGCTCAGCGGCAGGTCCTGCACGACATAGCCGCTGACAGTCCCGGCAATGCCGCCGGTCGTCTCGGTAGCGCGGCCGAAATTGCCGACTAGGACGGCCTTGCGTGTGTCGAGTTCGGCGGCGCTCACCGGCTCGGTGCCGAGCCGCTTCATTTCGGCAAGGATGATCGACACAGTCTCAGGCGCCGACGGATTTTTGGTTGAGGTGCGGCCCGAGATGGTACCGGGCAACCGACCCGCTTGCACGCTGCTGCCCGCGCCATAGGCAAGACCACGCTTGATCCGGATTTCCTGGTTGAGCCGCGACGAAAAGCCGCCGCCGAGCACCGTATTGGCCACCGCAACAGGATAATATTCTGGGTCCCGGCGCGCGATTCCACGCCGCGCGACGACGACCCCTGCTTGCCCCGCGCCTGGCAAGTCGACGACGATGACGCGTGGTTGCGCTGTCGTCGAAGCAACCGGAAGTCGCGGGCCGTCCTCGTAAACGATTTCTGCCCCGGGATTGACCCAGCTACCAAAATTTCTTTCCGCCATAGCCTTGGCGGCGGCGGGCGTGATGTCGCCAACCAGCACGAGCGTCGTGAGATCCGCCTTCCAAACCTTCGCGTAGGTACGTCGAATATCCGCTTGGCTGATTGCCTTGAGCGACTGAGGCGTCCCTGCCAGTGGATGGCCATAGGGTGCACTGCCGAGCGCCGCGCGCGCGGCAACAAGCGCGGCGAGCTGGCTGGGGTTCTTGATCGCGACCTGCACGCCGTCGATCGTCTGCGCGCGGGCGCGTTCGATTTCTTCGGGCGCAAACACCGGATTGCGCGCGACGTCGGCGAGGATGCCGAGCGCGGGTGCTGCCTGATCGGCCTTCACCGTCACCGCAACGGTCGCGCCATCAAAGCTCGCGTCGCTCGAGATCGAGCCGCCAAGCGTTTCGATCTGCCGCGCGATTTCGGTCGCGGAGCGTGTCTTGGTGCCCTTGGTCATCAGATCGGCGGTCAGGCTGCCGAGGCCGGCGCGGTCGGCGGGGTCGATTGCCCCGCCGCCGGGCGCGACGAGCAATGCCGTCAGCAGCGGCAAGTCGTGCTTTTCGACCACGACAACGCGCAGGCCATTGGCGAGCTTGAAGTCGTTGGTGACGGGCGCGCTTGCGGCGATCGGTGCCGCCGTCGGCGGCAGTGCCACGCGCTCGGCATCGCTGGCGGGGGAGACGATCTCGACCTTGCCCGGTGCCGTCAACGGCTTGACCACGACGCTGTCGGCGACTTCGATCCGGTCATTCTGCGGGGATTTGTCGGACGGGTCTTCGGGCAGATAGTGGATCGTCGCGGCGCGCTGATCGCGCAGATATTTGTTGGCGACCCGCTGCACATCGGCGGCCGTCACTTGCGCGAGCGCGGCGAGCTGCCGGTCGGCGGCGCGTGGATCGCGGTCGATGATGACGGCGGCGGCAATCGAGCGCCCCTTGCCCTCGGCGGTTTCGCGCGATTGCAGCACGCTGGTGAGGATCTCGTTCTTGGCTTCGGCCAGTTCGGTGGCAGCGACCGGGGCGCTCCGCACGCGCGCGATCTCGCGCCGCAACGCCGCTTCGCCATCGGCAACTTTCTTGCCGCTCGCCATGATTGCAAAGACCGCGAGATTGCCGGGGCCTTGCTTGCTGTCGAGATAGGTCTCGGCGGCTTGCGCGATCTGGTCGCGATAAACGAGCGTCTCGTACAGCCGCGAGCTCTCCCCCTGCGACAGGATCGCGTTGAGCACCGTCAGCGCCGGGTTGTCGGGATGGCTGTCGGCGGGGATCGGATAGCTGATCATCACCGCGGGCAGCGGCGTGTTGGCTTCATGCACGACATAATGCGTCGCCTTCGTGCGTTCAGGCTCGACGACCGTCACGCGCGGGATCGGCGTGGTCGGGCGCTTGATCGGCGCGAAATACTGGTCGACCCAGGCATCGAGCTGCTTGGCGTCGAAATTGCCCGACACCACCAGCACAGCATTGTCGGGCCGGTAATAGGTCGCGTGGAATGCCCGGACGTCGTCGATCTGCGCGCTCTGAAGGTTGTCGAGGCTGCCGATCGTGCCGCGCGCATAGGGGTGCCGCGTGTAGGAAATCGCCGGGAAATACTGTGAGAACAGCTTGCCGTAAGGCCGCGCATTGGTGTTTTGGCGCAGTTCCTCCTTCACCACATCGCGTTCGGACGCGAAGCTCTTGGGTTCGACGACGAGGCTGGACATGCGGTCAGCCTCGGCGAACAACAGCCGCTGGAGGTGGTTCGCCGGGATATTCTCGTGATATTCGGTGTAATCGTCGCTGGTCGACGCATTGTTATCGCCGCCGACATCTTCGGTCAGCCGGTCGAATTGTTCGGACACGAGATTGCGCGTGGTCTTGAACATCAGATGTTCGAACATGTGCGCGAAGCCCGATCGCCCCTTGGGGTCGTCCTTCGACCCGACATCATACCAGACCTGCACCGATACATTCGGCGTCGAAGTGTCGCGGATCGCATAGACGCGCAGGCCATTGGCGAGCGTGCGTTCGGTATAGGCGATGGGCTTGATCGGCGCGCCGACGGGCTTGGCGGCGGCGGGGCGGGGCAGCGGCTTCTTCGGCGCTGCGGTCGCGGTGAGGGGCAAAGCAGCGACGCCCAGCAACAGGGCAACACGAACGAGACGCATCAAGGGATTCTCCGCGATCAAGGAAGGACGCGAAGGTGGCGCGCCCGTGTTGCCCGTGTCAATCGCCGATACAACGCGACCAGCGACCCCGCCCAATCGGGCGCGGCCGGCGATCGGTTCGATCAGCTCTTCTTGCGGCTGCTGTTCGCGTAGAGCAGCGCGGCGGCGAGCGCGGCGGACCCGACCCCGACGCCGATCGCAATGGCCGACACCGGCCAGCTCTTTTCGGCCTTGGCTTCGGTCTCGTCGGCGGCGGCGGCGACGCGCTTGGCGGCGTGCGCGGCGGCTTCGATCTCGTTCATATCCTTGGGTTGATCGCTCATCGGGCT
>NZ_JAIEPC010000090.1 GCF_019749955.1 Sphingomonas sp. | reverse complement strand
GTGCCGCGGATGTGCTTCATCAACAAGCTCGACCGCACCGGCGCCGATTTCTATTTCTGCGTGAACTCGATCATCGAACGTCTCGGCGCGCGCCCCGCAGTGCTGTATTTGCCGATCGGTATCGAAGGCGACTTCAAGGGTCTCGTCGATCTCGTCGAGAACCGCGCGATCATCTGGCTCGAAGAGTCGCTCGGCGCGAAGTTCGAATATCAGGACATCCCGGCCGATATGGTCGAGAAGGCCGCCAAGTATCGCAGCGAGTTGATCGAAATGGCGGTCGAGCTCGATGACGACCTCATGGAAGCCTATCTCGAAGGCAATGAGCCGAGCGTCGCTGACCTGAAGCGGCTGATCCGTTTGGGCACGCTGAAAATGGCCTTCGTGCCGGTGATCTGTGGTTCGGCGTTCAAGAACAAGGGCGTGCAGCCGTTGCTCGACGCGGTGGTCGATTATCTGCCGAGCCCGCTCGATGTGCCCGCGATCAAGGGCTTGAAGCTCGACGGTGAGACCCCGGACGAGCGTCCTTCGTCAGACACCGAGCCGTTCTCGGCACTGGCGTTCAAGATCATGAACGACCCCTTTGTCGGCACGCTCACCTTCGCGCGCATCTATTCGGGCAAGCTCGAAACCGCGTCGCAGGTGACCAATTCGGTCAAGGACAAGAAGGAAAAGGTCGGTCGCATGCTGCTGATGCATGCGAACAGCCGTGAGGACATTCAGGAAGCCTATGCCGGCGACATCGTCGCGTTGGCGGGGCTGAAGGATACCACCACGGGTGATACTTTGTGCGCGATCAGCAACCCGATCATCCTCGAGCGGATGGAATTCCCCGAGCCGGTGATCGAGCTGTCGGTCGAACCCAAGACCAAGGCCGATCAGGAAAAGATGGGCGTGGCGCTCAACCGCCTCGCGCGCGAAGACCCGTCGTTCCGGGTGTCGTCGGACGCCGAAAGCGGCCAGACGATCATCAAGGGCATGGGCGAGCTTCACCTCGAAATCCTCGTCGACCGCATGAAGCGCGAGTTCAAGGTCGAGGCCAATGTCGGCGCGCCGCAGGTGGCGTACCGCGAATATCTCGGCAAGCCGGTCGAGCTGTCCTACACCCACAAGAAGCAGTCGGGTGGTTCGGGCCAGTTCGCTGAAGTGAAGGTCAAGGTCACGCCCGGCGAGCGCGGTTCGGGCTTCGTGTTCATCGATTCGGTGAAGGGCGGCAACGTCCCGAAGGAATATATCCCTTCGGTCGAAAAGGGCATGCGCGAAACCGCTGAGAGCGGCTCGCTGATCGGCTTCCCGATCATCGACTTCTCGGTCGAGCTGGTCGACGGCAAGTATCACGACGTCGATTCGAGCGCGCTGGCGTTCGAAATCTGCGCGCGTGGCTGCATGCGTGAAGCCGCGCAGAAGGCCGGCATCAAGCTGCTCGAGCCGATCATGAAGGTCGAAGTCGTGACGCCCGAGGATTATCTGGGCGACGTGATCGGCGACATGAACAGCCGTCGTGGCCAGATCCAGGGCACCGACAGCCGCGGCAATGCCCAGACCGTCGAAGCGATGGTCCCGCTCGCCAACATGTTCGGTTACGTCAACCAGCTGCGCTCGTTTACGCAGGGCCGCGCGCAGTACTCGATGCAGTTCTCGCATTATGACGAAGTGCCTGCAAACGTTGCCGACGAAGTGAAGGCCAAGCTCGCCTGAGGCGCACGGGGCTAAGCCTGGCTTAGCCCCGAGACGCCGAAGGCCGGCCGGCGGGTCGCACCAGCGAACCCGTCCGACGACACGGGATTTACTCCCGTGGCGGCCTACAGCAAGGTGGAGATCAGGCACGGGCGGTTGACGCCCGTGCTGCTTCGTGAAACCGTTCGGGCGGGGAGGCGACTCCCCGCCCGACTCGTTGCGGGCTCTGTCTGGTCAGGGGAGGCACGGCAATGCGGTTGGCTATCGTGGCGATGACGGCACTCGCGCTGGCGGCATGCGGCGAGAAGAAGACCGAGCGGACATTCACCACTGCCGACGGCTCGACGATGAAGGTCGAGCAGCAGGACGGCACGGACAGCGCCAAGATCACCGCGACCAGCGCCAATGGCACCGCGACCCTGACAACGGGCGGCGCAGGGCAATGGCCGGCCGGGCTCGCCGACTATGCGCCCGCCTATCCCGGTGGCGAAGTCGGGGCGAGCTTTTCGGGCAGCTCCAACGACGGCGCAG
Source organism: Sphingomonas sp. (assembly GCF_019749955.1). GTDB lineage: Bacteria > Pseudomonadota > Alphaproteobacteria > Sphingomonadales > Sphingomonadaceae > Sphingomonas. The sequence goes on along the minus strand of NZ_JAIEPC010000090.1, from coordinate 1,156 downwards.
GCGGGATGGTGACCTTCACCACCAGCGATTCGCCCGACAAGGTGGTCGAATTCTACAAGGCGCGCGCGGCGGCGGCGGGCTTGAGCGACGTGTCGAGCATGGACATCAATGGCGCGAAAATGTTCGGCGCCAAGGACGAGAAGACGGGGCGGTCGCTGTCGATTCAGGCAAGCGTGGCGGATGGGAAGACGACGGCGGCGGTGACGTTTGGGTCGGAGAAGAAGTAGCCGGAGCGAAGCAGGCGGAATGCAAGGGCTACTCGCGCTGGGCAGCCGCGAATGTTGCTTCGGGATCGTCTACGAATGGCCCGCCGCGCTCTTTTCAAAATGGCGTTGTTGCGCTATTTTTCAGGCATGAACGCCGCCGCTCCGATCCTCACGACGCCGCGCAAGCTGGGCTTGCGCGTTGAGGATTTCCTGTTGCTCAACGATAGCGGCGCTTTCAACGATTACGGCAAGACCGAACTGATTGACGGGGATATCTACGTCATGAATGCGCAGTTCAGCAAGCATGCCGGAGCCAAGTCTCGTCTGGCATTTGCGCTTACGATGCGGCTGCGCGAGATCGGTAGCGACTTGGTCTTGATGACCGAGGTGGCGGTTCGCTTGAATGGCGATAGCATGCCGGAACCCGATATCGTTATCCACCGGTGGCGGGGCGATGGCCCGGTGCCGGCCGACTCGGTCGCACTGGTCGTCGAAGTCGCCGATACGACGCTGGACCGCGACTTGGGCCGTAAGTCCGATCTCTACGCGGCGGCCGGGATTCCGGAATATTGGGTGATCGATCTCACCGAGGGACGGGCGTTGATGCATGAATTTCCCGACGCCGACGGCTATCATGGGCAGCTCGACATTCTGCTTACCGAACGCCTCAATTCAGCGACGATCGCCGGACTAGAAGTCGAAGGCGCGGTGGTCACGGGGTGAGGGGGCAAGCCGGCACCCAATGGTGCCTCGCGGCTATCTACCCCGACCCATGACAATACTCGCCATAACCACTGGACAAGTCCTGAGCTCGCCGCCATATCGCCGCCACGCGAGCCGTCGAGTCCGGAGCGATTTTCGCTCTAGCCAATGCGGCACGCTTGGGTTAAAGGCCCCGCTTCATCGCCGGTCCGCATGAGGGCCGGTGGTTTTCGTTTGGGGTTCGGCCC
>NZ_JAIEPC010000074.1 GCF_019749955.1 Sphingomonas sp. | reverse complement strand
CAAGATGGATCACGGCTTTGCGCCCTGGCGCCTGAATTACGGCTGGGCGCTGGGCGGTCTTATCTTGCTGACCGCCATCTGCTGCGCCGGGTTTGCGGTCGTCTCGGCAGGGAGAATTGCCGCGCCCATCGAGGCACTTGCCAGCAGCGCGCGCAAAATCGCAACAGGTGACCGGCAGGCCCCAGCGGCGATAGGGCGGGGGGCTCCGCAGGAAATCGCCGCGCTGCACCGCGATTTTGCGTCAATGACCCGTGCCTTGTCCGCTGCCGACAATGATGTGCACATGCGCTCCGCCGCCATTGCGCATGAACTGCGCACGCCCTTATCGGTGCTGCGCGGTCGGTTGATCGGCGTGAAATCAGGCGTTTTCGCGCTCGATGAGGCCTTGCTGGACAGCCTGTTGCGCCAGATCGGCCTTGTCGATCAGGTTGTCGCCGACCTCAATCTGCTGGCATCGCCGCTGGGTACGGATAGGCACCTCGACCGCGAGCCGGTCGCGCTCGACCGCCTCGCCGCGTCAGTCGTCGACACGTTGCAGCATGATGCGGCCGGACGGGGCGGTACGTTGCTGCTGGATGCCACCCCTATCGTCGCGCAGGTTGATCCGGGGCGTATCGAGCGCGCGCTGGTCAATCTGGTTGCCAACGCCATTCGTTATGCGCCGGGAACCGACATTCAGGTGTCAGTGCGCCGCGGTGCCGATCAAATCATCCTCGCCGTTCGCGACAATGGCCCCGGATGGCCGAGCGACGACCCGCAATCCTTGGCCGCCGCCTTTGCGCGCGGCGATGAATCGCGCTCGCGCCAATCGGGTGGCTCGGGGTTGGGGCTGGCGATCGTCAGCGCCATCGCCCGTGCGCACGACGGATCGCTGCGACTGAGCGCGGTCGATGGCGGGGGGGCGATGGCTGAAATCATCTTGCCCGTTGGCGGCACGGGCAAAGACTGAGCCATCTTCGGCCCGTCGCAACACCATGGCAATCATCCGCCAACGCTGTCGCAGGACTGACGACCTATTGCCTCCCCAAAAGCGGGAGCGCCGATGAGATATCGAATTGCCATCAGCATTGCCGCAATCATCGGGTGGTACGCACCTGCCAGCGCGCAAACGCCCACTGCGCCTGCCGCACGCGCGAGCTATCCGGCGGCATTTTTCGCCGACATCCAGGCGCAGAACGCGCTCGACATGCTGGTCCGGGTGCCGGGTTTCACGCTGGTTGCGAGCGAAAACCTGCGCGGCTTTGGTGATGCGGCGGGCAATGTCCTGATCAATGGGGCGCGGCCGGCGACCAAGGATGTCCCCCTTGCCGAAGTGTTGCGGCGCATTCCGGCCCGCACCGTCGAACGGATCGACTTGCTCGACGGGGCCGCCACCGGCTTGCAGGGTGGTGGCAGTCGGCTGGTGGCCAATGTTATCCTCAAGGCATCGACCGGCAGCAGCGGGACACTGCGTCTGCGCGGCCAGACCACCCAAGGAGATCGGTTCGGGCCATCCGCAGCCGGGTCGTGGAAGGGATCCATTGGCGGTGCCGCCCTGTCGGCGAGCCTGGAAGGCGGCGTCGACTCGCTCATGCTGCTCAGCGGCCAGCAGCGGTTGGTCGATAATGCTGGAACGGTGATCGAAGCTGGCCCGCTCATCGATCGTCGGCGCAACACCAACTATGCCGGGTCGTTCAGCATCGCCGGCCCGGTCGCCGGGATCAGTACCACGCTCGCAACATCGCTGCGGTCCGGCGCTTTTGGCCGCAGCTATCGTTTCAACGCTTTTCCGGCGGGCGCTGCTGTGTCGGCGAGAACGCAAATCGAATCCGACGATTACCCGAGCCGCAGTGCGGAACTGTCGCTGGAATTGAAACGTCCCATTGGCCGCGGCGAAGCCAAGCTAATCGGCCTACAGACCTGGACGAACAACAACGGCGCATCGCTGGCTGGAGCGGAGTTTCCCTCCGGGACTGTTTCAAGCTCGCGCTTTACTTCGAACGACAACCAGTCCGAGAGTATCTTAAGGGCGACCTGGGCGCCACGCTGGCCAAAGCTTGCCGTCGATGCGGCCATCGAAGGGGTGCGCACGACGCTGGTCGCCAGCACCGCGTTCGTGCAGATCGACAATAGCGGCACGACGCCGCTCGATGCCGGGCGCACGCGCGTTGCGGAAACGCGCGGGTCGGCGGCGCTGTCGGCAACCTGGTCGGGTATCGCGAAGGTGTCGATCGAAGGCACTGTCGCGGTCGAAGTGTCGCGCATTACCCTGACCGAACCGCTCCAATCCGCGAACACTTATCGGTTCTTCAAACCCCGCGTCGTGGTGACATGGAACCCGACGAGCCGGACCACCCTGAGCTTGCGGGCCGAGCGCAAAGTTGGCCAGCTCGACTTTGGCGATTTCGTTGGCGCGCAACAAGTGGCCGATGGTTCGGCGACCCAGACCAACAGCCGGCTCCAGCCGTCGCAGACCGATGGACTGCGTCTGACGGCCGAACGTCGCTGGGGCGCTCGGGGCAGTGTCAGCGTCACCTTTGTTGGCGAACGGCTAACCAATGTGATCGATGTCGTGCCGGTGGGCGATGGCCAGGGCGTTGGCAATCTGCCGTCGGCCAGCAGTTTTGGTGTCGATTTGCTCGCCACAGTCCCGCTTGGCTTTGCGCTGCGCGGGGCCGAACTGACGATCGATGCCGCCTGGCGCAAAACCTCGGTGCGCGATCCGTTCAACGGCATGGCGCGGCCGCTGCAGGGGGCCGAGTTTGCCGACACGACGATCAGCTATCGGCACATCGTCAACCCGCGCATCACCTATGGCGGTAGTTTCAGCTACGCCCCGCCCGACCGGATATTTCGCAGCCAGTTGCTAAGCGAGTTCAAGCGGGCCCCAGATTTTTCGATCTATGGCGAATGGAACATTGGGCGCACGACCAAGCTGAGGCTTGAAGTCAACCAGTTGTTCGGCCGCCGCGTTGATCGGGCGCTGACCCGCTATAACGGTCTGCGCGGCATTGTACCGATCAACAGCATCGAGTTTCGCGATCGCACCAACAGCCGCGCCTTCGCGCTCCAGATAGAGAAAACCTTCTGACCGATTGGCAGGAGCGCGCATTTGATATCGGGAGAGTCGCTGACTGTGAATAAGCGCCGAAACGGGACCCCATTAGAATTGAGCTAAGCGCCTCCAATTGTTTTGGAATCTCCACGCGTGCGGGGTCCCAATCGGTGCCGATTGGAACCCCGCCAAAAATGGCTTTCTTGAACAACTTCAAGCGTCTGCGCGACAAAAGCGCGGGTTCCCGCTTCGACGCCGATCTACAGGCA
>NZ_JAIEPC010000001.1 GCF_019749955.1 Sphingomonas sp. | reverse complement strand
GCCGATCTGGTGCTGCCACCACCCGCCGAAGGGTCCGCCGAAGTCGCGGCGCGCGTCGCTGCCGCCCGGGCGGTGCAACGCGCACGCTACGAAGGCCATGCCGCGCGGACCAATGCCGAGGCGGAGGGGCCGCTGCTCGACGATCACGCGACCCCAGACGAGCCGGGACGCAAGCTGCTCGCCCAGGCGGCGGAGGCGATGCGGCTGTCGGCGCGCGGTTATACCCGCATCCTGCGGGTGGCGCGGACGATTGCCGATCTGGCTGGCGCGGACGCGGTTGGGCGCATCCATATCGCCGAAGCGCTCAGTTACCGGCGGCAGGCGCCGCGTAACTGAACTGACTTGTCGAACGCGCGGACCTCGGCTAGCGAGGCGCCGGATGCGGGCGTGGTGGAACTGGTAGACGCGCCGGACTCAAAATCCGGTTCCGCAAGGAGTGTCGGTTCGATTCCGACCGCCCGCACCACCTAAAAGAAACGCCAATACAATGATTTAGTTCGTTGTCGCCAAGTGTTTTCGGTAGACGCGCCCAACTCTGTGTAAGTCGAAGTTTGGCGCGGCTGCATTGGCTGCACATGGTATGCGGGCGTGGTGGAATTGGTAGACGCGCTGGATTCAAAATCCAGTTCCGCAAGGGGTGTGGGTTCGATTCCCACCGCCCGCACGATCTATTTTTGCAGGTTCCAACAAGCCTACCGCACGGGGGCTGTGACCTGCATCGGTGGAACGCTCTGGGCTGGATCGCCCGTTCTTCGTTGTGCGCAAAACCAGTCGAGCGCTATTGTTATACTAGCGGTTGGCTGGCCATCCGGAATGCAGCCATCGCAATGATATCGGCGGCACGACATCTTAATGCAGGCCGACGATCAATCAAGAAAGTCAGGCTGTTGCCACTTCCACGCAACGCTCGTCGATCTCGCATAGGGTCAGACATGTAGGGCCTGGTAGACCGAAAACTAAGCCGCTGACGCTTTTACGTCTTGAACGCTTTGTCCGCCACCAATCCCTCGCAATCGATCCGCAACATTTGCACAACGCAGCGACAAAACCCCTGGTCCACCATGCGAATCCGGAGGATACTGCACATGATCGAACGATATCCGCGAATGATGCGGCTCATGCACTGGAGTGCGGCGGCGCTGATCCTGCCCGCGCTGCTGATTGGCCTTGCGCTTGGCTATGAGTTGGTCGCCCCGCGCAGCAAGGCCGCCGAGTGGTGGACGGACGTGCATGTGCTGCTGGGGGTGAGCGCATTGGGCGTCATGATCATGCGGATCATCATTGCACGGCGCGCTGCTAAACCGCCGATTGCAGGCACCCGCACGGAGATTCTGGCGGCAAGGGGCGCACATTATACGCTGTACTTGCTGGGTATCCTCATGCCGTTGTCAGGCTATGCGACCTGGATTGCCTATGGCGAAGCACCAAAGCCGTTTGGCATTCCACTGCCGGGCTTTGGGCCGATCGCCGCCGAGCTACACCGCACCAAAGCCGGTGAATGGCTTTGGCCCATCCACGAATATGGCGGCCATGCGCTGGCATTTCTGCTGCTCATCCATCTGGCGGCAGTTGCTCGCCGAAGCTGGCTGGCGCGCAACAGCAACAGGATCGACGGCCTTGATCGGATGCGCGCCGGTCCGGCTGCACCGCTGCCGTACAACATATCGCTGAAAGGTCACGACCCTCATGCAACGTAAAACACGCCATGCAGGCCAAGCGCTGATTCTGACGATGGCGCTGTCTGTGGCTTGGGTCGCCAAGGCGCAGGATGCATCGCTGCTGATGAATGGCGGCTTTGAAGATCTGCAACCAGGATCGCCCGAAACGCTACAGGCGTGGCGCCCCGACAAGGCCGAATCCGGCTATGCGCTGACGATGCGAGACGTCCATGATGGCAAGCGAGCGCTTGAAATCGGCTTCGACGAGAAAATCAGCACTGTGGGCTATGCCGGGACGATCCAGGGCATTGCGCTGCCTGATCTTGCGGGCCGAACCCTGGCGGTCTCAGGCTGGCTGAAACGGAGCAATGTCGCGAGCACAGCTGGACTCTGGATGGCGTTTTTCGATGCCGAAGGTAAGCGGACGGTCTATGTTAACGACTATGACAAGCCATGGGCGGACGCCTTGGGCTGGAACTTGCGCACCATCGAAGCCAAGGTGCCGGCGGGAACTGTCCGTATGCTAGTTGGCGCATCGATTTCCGACAAAAGCGGCAAGTTGCTGGTGGATACGATCACGATGAAAACAATGGAACGCTAAAGGAGCGTGCATATGCCGACGGCGGCGGTAAGCACTGTCGATATGACGCTCGCTGGGATCAAGATTCTCATCGTTGAGGACGAGCCCGAGATTGCGGAGATCGTCGATGCGTTCTTCCGGCGCGACAACGCCGATTGCCTGATCGTCGGTGATGGCGAAAGCGCGGTCGATACGGCGCGCTGGTGGCGGCCGGATATCGTCATCCTCGATCTGCGCCTGCCCGGGCGTGATGGCATGTCAGTGCTGGCGGAACTGCGCGCCGGGGCGGTCCAGCCCGGCGTCATCATCCTCAGTGCGCTGGGCGAGCATATCGACAAGCTGGCGGCATTTCGGCTCGGCTGCGATGATTATGTCGTCAAGCCCTTCAACCCGCTCGAAATCGTTGCGCGTGCCAAGGTGCTGGCGGGGCGGCAACGGCGCCAGGCGGCCCACGCCGTCCGGTCCTTTGGCAATATCCGTATCGATATCGATGCGTTCTGCGCCTTCGCCGGATCGCAACCGCTCGACCTGACACCGACCGAGTTCAAGTTGCTGCACCTGTTCGTCGAGCGCGGCGGCAGGCTGATCACGCGCGGCCAGATTGTGGAGATCGCGCTTGGTGAGGAAGCCTTTGACCGATCAGTCGATCCACATATCAGCCGCCTGCGCCAAAAGATCGAACGCCAGCCGGGCAGCGGGGTATGCCTCACCAGCATTCGCGGTCAGGGCTATCGGCTGGACCTCGCATGATCCAGGGTTTGCGCGCGCGGATCGCGCTCAGCGCCATCATCGTCAGCGTGGTCGCGGCGCTGGTTGCGGCGTTCGTGCCGGACTATGTCTATGGCCTGCGCGATCAGCTTTTCATGGCGAGCCTGGCACCTGCGGACAAGATGCATCTGGCGCGCCTGCTTGATACGTCCGGGCCATGCTCATCGCTGGTCTATGCATTCAAGAT
>NZ_JAIEPC010000123.1 GCF_019749955.1 Sphingomonas sp. | reverse complement strand
ATCCGGCTCGCGTCGCAGATCGGCAGCGGGCTGTCGGGCGTGCTCTATGTCCTCGACGAGCCGAGCATCGGCCTCCACCAGCGCGACAACGACATGCTGCTCGCGACGCTGCGCCGCCTGCGCGATCTCGGCAACACCGTGCTCGTCGTCGAACATGACGAGGACGCGATCCGCAGCGCCGATTACATCCTCGACATGGGGCCGGGGGCAGGGGTCCACGGCGGCGCGGTGGTCGCGCGCGGGACGCTCGACGAAATCCTCGCCACCAAGGGCAGCGTCACCGCCGATTACCTCAACGGCACCCGCCGCATCGACGTGCCCGCCAAGCGCCGCAAAGGCAATGGCAAGAAGCTGACGCTCACCGGCGCGACCGCCAACAACCTGAAGAACGTCACCGCGAGCATCCCGCTCGGCACCTTCACCTGCGTCACCGGCGTGTCGGGATCGGGCAAGTCGAGCTTCACGATCGACACGCTCTATGCCGCCGCCGCGCGCGCGCTCAACGGCGCGCGGATCGTGTCGGGCAAGTACGAGAAGATCGCCGGGCTCCAGCATCTCGACAAGGTGATCGACATCGATCAGTCGCCGATCGGCCGCACGCCCCGGTCAAACCCCGCGACCTATACCGGCGCCTTCACCCAGATCCGCGACTGGTTCGCGGGGCTGCCCGAAAGCCTCGCGCGCGGCTACAAGCCCGGCCGCTTCAGCTTCAACGTCAAGGGCGGCCGGTGCGAGGCGTGCAGCGGCGACGGGCTGATCAAGATCGAAATGCACTTCCTGCCCGACGTCTATGTGACGTGCGACGTGTGCGCGGGCCGCCGCTACAACCGCGAGACGCTGGAAGTGAAGTTCAAGGGCATGAGCATCGCCGACGTGCTCGACATGACGGTCGAGGACGCGGTCGAATTCTTCAAGGCGGTGCCCTCGATCCGCGAGAAGATGGCGATGCTGGCGGAAGTAGGGCTGGGCTATGTCAAGGTCGGCCAGCAAGCGACGACGCTGTCGGGCGGCGAAGCGCAGCGCGTGAAGCTCGCGAAGGAACTCGCGCGAAGATCGACCGGGCAGACGCTGTATATCCTGGATGAACCGACGACGGGTCTGCATTTCGAGGATGTGCGCAAGCTATTGGAAGTGCTCCGCGCGCTGGTCGAACAGGGGAACACCGTGGTGGTGATCGAGCACAATCTGGATGTGATCAAGACCGCGGACTGGGTGCTGGACCTGGGGCCTGAGGGCGGCGTGAAGGGCGGCGAGGTGGTGGCTGAAGGGACGCCGGAGCAGGTGGTGAAGGAGGGGCGGAGCTTTACCGGGCGGTATCTGGCGCCGCTCCTCGGGAAAGTCCCGGTGGCGGCCGAGTGAGCTTGACGCTTTTCGACCCGCTGATCATGATATCGCGATGAGAGCCCGCGTCATCATCGACCCGGAAGTGTGCGGCGGTCGGCCAATCGTAGCGGGTACGCGCATGCGCGTCAGCGATGTGCTCGATGCGCTCGCGTCATCGGTCAGCATCGACGAACTGCTCGCTGACTTCCCCTATCTCGTGCGCGAGGACATCACCGCCTGCCTCGCTTATGGCGCGCGCGCGGTCGACCATACGGTGGTGCAAGCCGCCTGATCTGGATCGGCGGATACGCGAGGAAAGTCAGAGCGATCATGGCATCGAAGACCTCAACGACTGACGACACGGCATGGCCCGGCAAGCGCATGACGCACGCCGATTTCGCCACGCGTCTGGCTGCGTGACGTGCGGAGTTGGGTAAGGTGGCGGTGCCACGCAATGGGGGCGAGAGTCGCACGACTAGCAAGCGGGGGTTGCTGAAGGCGATCAAGGATGCGGGGGGCGAGTGGTGAGGCAGCAGTTAAGGGAACTATCTTGTTGATTTCCGCTGAGAGTGGACCCGGGATTTTCATCGAGAAGTGACCCGGGTGGAGATAGTGTCCCGCGGTGCGGGGGTGGGTCAAGTGGTGGCTTTTTCCTTTCGTGTTTTGGGTGCTGCGGCGCTGGCCCTGAAGCGGAAGCTGTCATTGCCGGTTTCCAGGATGTGGCAGTGGTGGGTGAGCCGATCGAGCAGCGCGGTGGTCATCTTGGCATCGCCGAACACCTCAGCCCATTCGCTGAAGCTGAGATTGGTGGTGATGACGACGCTCGTGCGCTCGTAGAGCTTGCTCAAGAGGTGGAACAGCAGCGCCCCGCCTGAGGGGCTGAACGGCAGATAGCCGAGCTCGTCGAGGATGATGAGATCGAGGCGCAACAGCCGATCGGCAAGCTGGCCAGCCCGGTTCATCGCCTTTTCCTGCTCGAGCGCATTGACCAGGTCCACGGTCGCGAAGAAGCGGACCTTCTTGCGGTGATGCTCGACGGCCTGGATCCCGAGCGCGGTGGCGATATGCGTCTTGCCCGTGCCGGGACCGCCGATCAGCACGACATTGTCGGCACCATCGACGAACTCGCTGCGGTAGAGTTGGCGGACCATCGCCTCGTTGACCTCGCTGGCGGCGAAGTCGAACCCGGTAAGGTCCTTGTAGGCGGGGAACCGGGCGGCCTTGATCTGATAGGCGATCGATCGGACCTCGCGCTCAGCCATCTCGGCCTTGAGCAGCTAGGACAGGATCGGCACGGCCGCGTCGAACGCGGGCGCGCCTTGCTCGATGAGATCGCCGACGGCCTGGGCCATGCCGTACATCTTCAGCGCCTTGAGCATGACCACCACGGCGGCGCTGGCGGGATCATGACGCATGAACGCAGCCCTCCATCGCGAAGGGCATCATAGCGCCCGACATTGGCGAGTGGCTCCTGTGCCAAGCGCAGCGCCTGGGGCGCGTCGATCGGAGATGCCGGAGGAGCTTTGCCGTCGATCAGGCGGTGCAGGAGGGACTATCCGATATTTTGTGCGGGAGGCCGGTTATCGTCATCAGATGACGAACCGCTCGCCGAAGATCACGGCGAACTGGCTTTTGGCGTCACCCCATTCCCGCGGCGGCCGTTTCCATTCGTCCGCCGCGTGATTGAGCACGAGGTATAGCAGCTTCATCGCGGCATCGTCACCGGGGAAGTGACCCCGGGTTCGGACGGCGCGGCGCACCTTCGAGTTCAAAGCCTCGATGGCGTTCGTGGTGTAGATGATCCGGCGAACGCCCTCGGGGAAGGCGAAGAAC
>NZ_JAIEPC010000062.1 GCF_019749955.1 Sphingomonas sp. | reverse complement strand
GTCCGACCGACAAGCGCCGCGCGCGGATCGAAAAGTCCCAAAAGTCACGCCCTACGCGCACGCGCGCGGGCGCGCGAGCCTGCGCTTGCGAGCGATAATGCCCGCCTTGTCAGCCTGTTGGAAAGTGTTTTGTCGCCGCTGGCGCCGGGTGTCGGAAATTATAGGATTTGCCTGTGGCGCGGCGGCCACGCCTCACTGCCGCTCGATCAAGTCCCAGCGATTGCCATAAAGATCCTCGAACACCGCGACAATGCCATAGACTTCGTGGCGCGGCGGTTCGAGGAAGCGCACCCCGGCGGCCGTGAACGCGGCATGATCGCGCGCGAAATCATCGGTTTCGAGGAACAGGAAGACGCGCCCGCCCGCCTGGTTACCGATCGCGGCGGCTTGTTCGGGTGAGGCGGCGCGGGCGAGGAGGATTGAGGTCGCACCCGCCTCCGCATCGGGCGGGCGCACGACGACCCAGCGCTTGCCCTGTTCGGGAACGGCGCTGTCCTCGACGAGCGTGAAGCCCAGCTGGCCGACATAGAAGGCCAGCGCTTCGTCATAGTCGCGAACGATCAGGGCGATATGGGCGAGGTGCGGCATCAGTGCACCGGGTGCGCGACCGGCGCCGCATCCGCCCCGAAAATCTCGGTCGTGTCCATCCGCACGCCCCGGATCGCTTCAGTTGCAAGGTGGTCGGGGCGGAGCGCGGCGCAGGCATAGGACAGCAGCAGCGACCGCCGCCGCGCGCCGCCGACATTGCTGGTGGCGCCGTGGAGGAGGTCAGGGTCGAAGATCAGGATATCGCCCGCGTCACCGCTGAGGATTTGCGGCAGAGCGGCGGTGGGCTCGGCGATACGGTGCGAGCCCGGCACCACCTGCGTCGCGCCATTGGCTGGCCCATAGTCGTCGAGCCAAACCATCGCCGCCATCAACTGCCCCGAACAACCGGCGGCATCGCGGTGGAGCGGCTGCGGCGCATTGCCCTGAAGCGGCTCGCGCCCTTCGACCTGCGACAGGAAGACGGGCGTGCGCAGGACGTGGTGCACAGCGGCGAGCAGCGCGGGCAAGCGGCAGGCGCGTTGGACATGCGCGTCGAGATCGACCTGCGCGTGCCGCCATTCCGACTGGCGCGGGACGGGCCATTGGTCGGAGGGGAGGACGCCGGTGTCGAACGCGGCGCGCAACGGGGCGAGCCAGTCGGCGGGGATGGCATTCGGCAGGACGAAGTAGCCGTGGGTGTCGAGGTGGCGGAGGGCCGGAAAGCTCAGGTCGCCGTCAGGCGCAGGCGTGCGATCGGCAGTCATGGGGAGCGAGCCTAATGCTCCGATGCCAGCCGGACAACCAGCGGGTACGCGGTCGTGCCGATGCTTTGGGACGCTGGACCTGCGCGCCCATTAGGATAGTCTCCCATCTTCGTCCGATTGGCTGTGGTTCGGAAGGAATTGGCTATGCATCGACTTGCAACGTGGCTGATGTTTCCCATCGCGGCTTGCCTCGCCGCCGGCCCCGCGAGTGCCGCGACGGCCCATCCCGAGCTCGTCATTCGCGGCATCCGCATCGTCGATACCCTGACTGCGACAGCCTCGCCGCCGCGCGACATCTATATTCGAGGCGGATCGATCACCCGGATCACGCCGGCGCGCCGGACGGCCCGCGCGCGCACGCAGATCGACGGCCACAACAAGTTCGTCATTGCGGGGCTCTGGGACTTGCACGTCCATCTCGAATCGACGCCCAATCCGCAGCTCAAACCGCTCGACCCGCTAACTTGGTATGCGCCGATTGCCATGTCCTATGGGGTGATGGGCCTGCGCGATCTGGGATCGCGGATGGAGCCCATCCTGACGCTGCGCGCACGTTTCGACGACATGCGGCGCCAGCATCAGGCTGCGCCGATTCTGAAAGTCGCCGGATCGTCGTTCATGGGGCCGGTGCGCTGGGGCAGTTTCGACCATGTCTTTGTCGCCAAATCGCCCGATGACGCAACTGAGCAGGTCCGCAAGCATGCCGCCGCCGGGGTCGACATCATTAAGGTGCATGATTTCCTCGACCCCGCAATCTACCTCGCGATCACTGCCGAGGCGGCGCGGCAGGGGCGCGCGGTGACCGGCCATCTGCGCCCCTATACCGGGCCGGTCGAGGCCATGGCGGCGGGCCAGCGCGATTTCGAGCATCTCCAGCCCGAACTGTTTTCCTATTGCACCGCCGGTGGCCAGGCGCGGGCCGAGAAGCTCTATAACGGCTGGTATCAAGGTGGGCCGGGGTATTTCGAGCGAACGATGACGGCACTTTATAACGACGCCGGGTGCAAGGCGCTGTTTGGTGCGATGGGCACGGGCGGCGCGACGGTGACGCCAACGATCGGCTCGCGCATGCCGCCGAGCGCGCGGTCGCTGGCAGCGGCCCCGCGCTATCTGCCGACGGCGCAGCTTGAGCGGTGCCGCCAATATGCCGAGAGCATGAAGCAAGTGCCCGCCGCCGATGGCGAAGCCTATCGGGCAACGGTGGCCAAGGTGCTGATGGCGCTGCGCGCGGCCAAGGTCAATCTGTTGACCGGATCGGACGGCCCGCCCGAGAATTGCGCGGTCCCCGGTCTGATTCTGCTCGACGAACTCGACGCGCTGGTCGCTGCGGGCCTGCCCCGCGCGGAAGTGCTTGATGCGGCGACGCGGCGGGCAGCGACAAAGGCGGGCGTTGCCGACAGCGGCCAGGTCGCGAAGGGCATGGCCGCCGATCTGGTGCTGCTGAGCGGCAATCCGCTGAAGGATTTCGGTGTGCTTTTGGAGCCTGTGGGGCTGGTTGTGGCAGGGCGGCCGATCGACCGGGCGGGGTTAGAGGCGATGCGGCGCGAGGCCGGGACGACGGCGGCAATGCCTTAAGGGGGGGGGCATTATCGATTGCGCGACGGGCGCGCCGCGATTGATCAGCGCTTTGCGGTTATCACGGCCACGCGATATCACGCTGGCATGCGTACCTCGACTTACCGCACGCGCCTGCGCGCGTTTCAGGCCATGCGCGGCGACAATCCGCCGCCGGGCTTCATTGCCGATCTGGAATTTCTGGAGAATCGCGATCTCGACCTGTCGGTGCGGATCGGCGGGATGCTGGCGTTCAACGCGCTGATGGTGACGATCGGCACGCACCCGATTTCGGCGA
>NZ_JAIEPC010000018.1 GCF_019749955.1 Sphingomonas sp. | reverse complement strand
GAGTGGTGACGCAGAGGACTGCAAATCCTTGCACCCGGGTTCGATTCCCGGTCGGGCCTCCATCCAGCGACAGATGGCGAAGTCAGGCGGCGGCGTGTGCCCCGCCTGCATAGCCGTTCGCGGGGATCGTCGGGCGGGGTGCGTCGGCCTCGATTGCCGTTCGGCGATACGCACTGGGATCAGCGCCATAGGCATCGCGGAATGCGCGGCTGAAATGGCTGCGGCTCGAAAAGCCGATGCTGGCGGCGATCACTTTGACCGGCATGTTAGTCGCGCGCAGCATTTCAGCGGCGTGGTGGAGCCGCGTCTTCGCGACGAACGCCATTGGGCTCATCGCAAACGCGTGGCTGAACTCGCGCGCAAAGGCCGAGCGGCTCATGCCGGCCGCCGACGCGAGCGCCGCGACGCTGTGCCGCGCGGCAGGCTTGTCGATCACCGCAGCGGCGGCCTTGCCGAGCCGTGGGTCGCGGAGCGTACTTAACAGGCTGGTCTCATGATCGCTGCGCGCGAAATGCCGCCGGAGCAGCATCAGCACACAGGTCTTCATCAAAGCGCCGGTCAGCGCGCGCGATCCAAGCCCCGGTGACTCGATCTCGGCGAGCATCAACTCATAGCTCAGCCGGACGATCGGTAGTTGGTGCAGATCCTCGACCAGCGGCTTGCGGACGGTGTCGAGCAGGCCGAACGACCCCGATATATTGGCCGTGATCACCCCGCAGACGAACCGCAGGTCCCCCTCGCCGCCATTGGTAACGTCGAACTTGATCAGCCCACCGCCGAGTTGCGAACAATTGTCGATCGCCAGCAATTCGCGCCCGGTATCTCCGTCGGCGCCGATCACCTGACGCACATGCGGTGGCACCAGCACGATCGATCCGGGGCCGCAGACGATCGGCGGTTCGCCCGCGACCGACAGGTGCATCGTGCCCGACAGGATATAGTGAACTTCGATTTCCGGCCCGCCCCGTGCAACCAGCTTCATCCCGCGGTCGACCTGGCAAAGCGCAAAGGCATCAATCGCGACATCGAGCGTTTTCAGCAAACGGTCGATTATCTGTTCGGTCATTGACGCCTCCACTCAACAAATACGGCTACTCCACCTCAGGTCTATGACCGCAAATTTCCACTCGCCATGCCCTTGGGACGATAAGCAACGTGCACGGGACGATCCGCAACGGCCCGCGTATGAATGTCGCAATATTTGACGAAAGCGTGCGACTTTTAGCCGATCATCCCGCCGGGGCGCCGGGCAAGCAGGCGCCCGATCGCGTCGAACAGCGAATCCATCGCCACCGGCTTGAACAGCACTTCGTCGGCGCCCTCACGCAGGCAATAATCGCGCAGATCGACAGCGGTGTCGGCGGTGACGACGATCACCGGCAAGGCTGCTTTGGCGTCTCCGCGCGCCCGCAGATGCCGAATCGCTTCGATCCCGTCCATCCCGGGCATCCGCAAGTCCATCAGAATGATATCGAAATCCTGCTCACCGATTAGCTGCAACCCGCGCTCGGCGCTTTCGGCGCCGGTCATCGTTGCGCCCGCCACGTCAAGCATGTCCTTGACCACGCGTCGATTCATCGGATCGTCTTCGACGAACAAGACGTTCATCGCCGCACTCCAGTGAGCATGTCGCTCGCGATCCTAACACAACGCATCGATAGTCCCTATCGCGTTAAGCCGCACGCGACACAAGGCGCTGCGTAGTCTGACCGCGCGCGTGATCGGGGTGAGGGTAAAGCGACGCGACGAGCGCAGGGCCGGCCACGGGCTTGGCGATCACCTGATCGATGCCCGCAGCGGCGAATTGTTGTCGCGCCTCATTCGAAGGAGTCGCCCACAACAGGCAGACGCGCGCCTGCACGTCAGCGGCACCCTGCGCCAGCGCCGCCAGCGCCGCATCGATATCGCCATCCGCGCGCGCGACGCCTTCGTCGACCAGCACCAGCTTTGGCTTGACCGCTGCGATCGACGTGACCGCTTCGGCAACGCTGTCGGCGAAGGCAATCGTCGAAGCGTGCGGCGCGAACAACGCGCGCAGCATGCTGCGGGTGATCGGATTGCGGTCAACGATCAGCAGTTCAGCGGGTGCTTGCTGCGTTTCAGGGGCGATGCTTGGTACCGCGAGCGTCTGGCAGGGAAGCGTGATTGCGAAGGTCGACCCAGCACCGATCTGACTTGTCACCGTCACATCGCCACCCATTGCACGGGCAAGACTGCGACAGATCGACAGGCCCAGCCCCGTCCCGCCATAGCGCCGCGTGGTACCCGCATCGACTTGCTTGAACGATTCGAAAATCTCGTCGAGCTTGTTCGCCGGAATGCCGATACCGGTATCGTGGATGGCGATTTGCAACCGACCCTGCGCCGTTTGTTCGGCGCGCAGCTCGATCGATCCTTTCTCTGTAAATTTCAGCGCGTTCGACAAAAGATTGAACACGATCTGGCGCAGGCGTGCGGCATCGCCGACGATCATTTGCGGACACTGATCGAGGTCGATCTCGAAAGCGACGCCCTTGGCGCGCGCTTGCTCTTCCCACAACCGCGAGACATCGCCCAGCGTCTTGTGCAGATCGACCGGCACTGCCTCGATCGTGAGGTTGCCGGTCTCCATCTTGGCGACATCGAGGATGTCGTCGACCAGCGCCTTCATTGTAATGCCCGCGCCGTGGACGACACTCAGCCGATCGCGCGTCGCCGCCGACAAAGCGCCGTCGGCGAGCATCACCTGCGTCATGCCCAAAATGCCATTGAGCGGCGTGCGAATTTCGTGGCTCGTTGTCGCCAGGAATTCGGTCTTGGCCGCGAGCGCCTTTTCGAGCGCGGAGTTGGTATCCGCCAGATGGACGTTAGCAGCGCGCACGTCGTTGCGGCTGCGCCGGATGGTGATGATGCCGAACACCAGCATGGACACAACGATCAGGGTCGCGACGATCACGCCCGCAAAAATCCAGCCGAGCATGCGGCTGCGCGCCTGCTCGAATTCGAACTTGCGGCGCGCTTCATCGGCCTTGAGATTGGCGATCTTGGCGTC
>NZ_JAIEPC010000080.1 GCF_019749955.1 Sphingomonas sp. | reverse complement strand
CTCAACGAATGGGACGTGCGCGAGAGCCCGAAACTGCTCGCGCGACTGCGCAGCAAATTCGGCGCCTATCCCGATGCCCGCATCACGCTGATCGTGTTCGAGAATGGCCCGCCGCTCGAAGCGCCGCTCGCGATCCGCATCAGCGGCCCCGATATCGACGTGCTCAAGCGACTGTCCGATCAGGTCGTCGTCGAAATGGGCAAGGTACCCGGCGTGCGCGATATCGACAGCCCGCTCGCCTATGACCGCGTCGATCTCGATCTCGGCCTCGATGAAGCCAAGGCCGCGCTGCTCGGTGTGGCACCCGGCGAAGCCCGCCGCGCGGTTCGGCTCGCGATCAGCGGCGAAACCGCGAGCCAGCTCCGCGACAATGAAGGCGACAGCTGGCCGGTCGTCGTGCGGCTCCCGCTCGACGTCGCGCAGCCGGTGTCGGCGCTCGGCGATGTCTATGTGCCGACGGTCGCGGGGGGCAGCGTGCCGCTCGCCGAAATCGCCACGCCCAAGCTCAAAAGCGTCCCGCCGCAGATCACCCGGTTCAAGCTCCAGCGCACCGTGACGGTGACCGCGTATAATCAGCCGGGGACGCTGACGTCACGGCTGAACAAGCTGGTCGAGGCGCGGCTTCAGGGGATCAAGCTGCCTGAGGGCTATAGCTTCGGCATCGGCGGCGAGGCCGAGGCAGCGGCGCGCAATTTCTCGGGACTGGGGCCGGTGATCCTACTGGCGGTGTTCGGCATCATCGGCGTGCTGGTGCTCGAATTCGGGCGTTTCCGCGAAACGGCGGTGGTCGCGGGTGTGGTGCCGCTGGGCACCTTCGGCGGGCTGATCGCGCTGCTGGTCACCGGTAATTCGCTCTCATTTCTCGCGGTGATCGGTTTCGTCGCGCTGATCGGGATCGAGATCAAGAATTCGATCCTGCTGGTCGATTTTACCGCGCAACTGCGCGAGCGCGGCATGGCGCTGCGTGAAGCGATCGAACTGGCGGGCGAAATCCGCTTCCTGCCGGTGCTGCTGACCTCGGTGACGGCGATCGGCGGGCTGCTGCCGCTCGCGCTCGGCGGCTCGGCGCTCTATTCGCCGCTCGCCTGGGTGATCATCGGTGGGCTGGTGAGTTCGACCTTGCTGAGCCGCATCGTCACGCCGGTGATGTACCTGCTCGCGGTGCGGCGGACAGAGGGGGATGCGCCAAGGTCGTCTGATGGTGAACCATTGCCGACCCCCTAGTACCGTTTGCCCTGAGCTTGTCGAAGGGCCGTCCTTCCTTATCGAACGGATCGCATAAGAAGGACCGTGCTTCGACAAGCTCAGCACGAACGGGCTTAGCGATGGATCTGATCCCCGGAGTTGCACCATCCGCCCGCACGCCGTAAAAGTCCGCTTCAGGCGACCGGCTTGGGTCGCCTTTTTGCGTTAGGGAGCCTGCCATGCCGATCACCCCGCTCATGCCCGTCTATCCGCGGTGTGATGTGCGTCCGGTGCGCGGGGAGGGCTGTTATCTGATCGGCGAGCGCGGCGAGCGTTATCTCGATTTCGCGAGCGGCATCGCGGTCAATGCGCTCGGCCACGGCCACCCGCATCTGGTGAAGGCCATCGCCGAACAGGCCGCGACGCTGATGCATGTGTCGAACCTTTACGGCAGCCCGCAGGGCGAAAAGCTGGCGCAGCGGATCGTCGACAATAGCTTCGCGGACACCGTTTTCTTCACCAATTCGGGCACTGAAGCGGTCGAATGCGCGATCAAGACCGCGCGCCGCTATCATTATGCTAATGGCAATCCGCAGCGACACACGCTGATCACCTTCAACAACGCCTTTCATGGCCGCACGATGGGCGCGATTTCGGCGACCAATCAGGCCAAGATGCGCGACGGGTTCGAGCCGCTGCTGCCGGGCTTCGCCTATGCGCCGTTCAATGATCTGGAAGCCGCACTCGCGCTGGTCGACGACCATACCGCCGGGTTCATGGTCGAGACGATCCAGGGCGAAGGCGGGGTATCGGTCGGCAGCGATGCGTTCATCAAAGGCTTGCGCGCGTTCTGCGACGAGCACGGCCTGCTGCTGGTGCTTGACGAAGTCCAGTGCGGTTACGGTCGCACCGGCAAGATGTGGGCCTATGAGCATTACGGGATCGAGCCCGACATCATGTCGGTCGCCAAGGGCATCGGCGGCGGCTTCCCGCTCGGCGCGTGCCTTGCGACCGAGGAAGCGGCCAAGGGCATGGTCATCGGCACCCATGGCTCGACCTATGGCGGCAATCCGCTGGCGATGGCGGCCGGCGAGGCGATCCTCGACGTGATTCTCGAACCCGGTTTCCTCGATCATGTGACCGCGATGGGCGATCGGCTGCGGCAAGCGCTCGAGCAGATGATCCCCAATCACGACCATATCTTCGACAGCGTGCGCGGGCGCGGGCTGATGGCCGGGATCAAGCTGAAGGACAAAGCGGTCAGCCGCGATTTCGTGGCGCATTTGCGCGATCACCACGGTCTGCTGACGGTCGCGGCGGGCGAGAATGTCGTCCGCATCCTGCCGCCATTGGTGATCGAAGAAGCGCACATCGACGAGTTCGTCCAGAAAATGAGCGACGGCGCCCGGGCGTTCGCGCCCGCGCTGGCGGCGTGAGGGTCGGGCAAATCCTCCCCGAGACAAGCTCGGGGAGGAATTGATGCGCCACTTCCTCAACCTCGCCGACGCTGGCCCCGACGGGATCGCGGCGATGATCGCCGACGCGCTCGACCGTAAGGCGGCGCGCGCGGGCTGGCCCAAGGGCAAGCCTGACGCCGACGCCCCGCTCGCCGGGCGCGTGCTGGCGATGGTGTTCGAGAAGAACTCGACCCGCACGCGGGTGTCGTTCGACATGGCGATCCGCCAGTTGGGCGGCACCAGCATCGTGCTCGACGCAGGCACCACCCAGCTCGGGCGCGGCGAAAGCGTGCATGATACCGCGCACGTCCTGTCGGGCTATGTCGACGCGATCATGCTGCGCACCGATGATCATGCCAAGGTCGAGGAAATGGC
>NZ_JAIEPC010000026.1 GCF_019749955.1 Sphingomonas sp. | reverse complement strand
CCACAAGGGCTTGCGGATGCCATGGGCGGTCGCGCGGCCTTCCAGGCGATGCTCGACCGGTTTTTCTTTGGCCTGAAACCCAGCGCTGGCGCCGAATATCTGGGGCAAGAGGCGTTGATCGGGCAATATGCGCATGGCAATGAGCCGAGCCATCACATCGCCTGGCTCTATACCTATACCGATGCCCCGGAGATCGGCCATCAGCTCGTGTCCCGCATCGCCAGGAATTTCTACAAGGACAGCCCGGCCGGGATCATCGGCAATGAAGATGCCGGGCAAATGAGCGCTTGGTATGTCTTCGCCACGCTGGGATTCTATCCCGTCCAGCCCGCCAGTGGCACCTATGTCGCAGGCATCCCGCTGGTCCGGCGCGCCAGTATTCGCGTGCCGGGCCACGCCACATTGGCCATCGAACGGACCGGCAGCGGCGACAGGCTGTTGCGGGTCTCCTTGGGCGGGCAGCCATTATCCGCGCTTGCGATCCCCCACAGACATTTGGCCCGCGGTGGCACCCTGCGCTTTGCGACAACGCCGGTTCGCTGATCACGCGGACGGGACTTGGGCAGCGCTTACTGGGTTCCCAGGATGCGCACCGCATAGGGGGCGAGCGGCGCGCGCACGGCGCCCTTACCCGCCAGCAGCCGAAGCCCTGCCGTCTCGACCCCGGCGTCAAACATTGGCGCGGCCGGTGCGCCCGAAAGATTGACCAGCAACAGTGTCCGCTTGTTGCCCTGCTGGCGCAGCACGCACAGCACTGGCGAGGATGGCGCGCAGGGCAAGGACTGGTTGCCCGACGCGAGCTCAGCTCTGGTGCGGCGCAGCGCGATCAGCTGCCGGTACCAGTTGAGCAGCGACGCTGGCTGTTGCTGCTCCTCGACCGAAACGCCATCGTTCGATCGGTTGACCCGCGGATCCCACACCCGGCTTAACGATTGGTACCAGATCGCGGACTCGGGCGCGTCCAGCGCCGCCCGCCAGCGAAACGCTTCACGGCGGGGGATGTCGGGCGCGTCGGTGCTTTCCGCCGGCCCCCTCTTCCCGCGCATGCCCAGCTCCTGGCCATAATAGATCAGCGGCTCGCCGCGCAGCATCAGCAGAATCGCGGCACCGGCCCGCGCCTTGGCGGAATCACCGCCCAACAGCGTCATGAAACGGTCGGTATCGTGGTTTTCCAGAAACACGACCTGGCGTTTGCCCGTCGGCGTCGCTTTTTCGGTCGCGGCAATCTCGCGCACGATTGCTGCCTTGTCGAGCCGGGTGAGCGCGTCGCGCAGCGGAAAGGCAAAGACCGCGTCGGCATGGCCGCGCGTCATGAAATCGGTGCCATAGCCCCAATCCCATTGCTCGCCGACAAAGCGAAATTCCGGCCGGCGCGCCTTCACAGCCGCGATCAAGGGCTTCCAGAAGCTGTCGAACAGGTTGGTGGCGCGGTGCATATTGTCGAGATCGTCCATCATATGGTCGATCCGGTAGCCATCGACGCCATCGCGCCCGCTGCCATCGCTGTGCGGGTCGGCCCAGCGCAGCAGATAGTCGCGAAAATAGTTGCGCACGGCCGGGTTGTTGAGATTGATCGGCGTAATCACATGCGATGTGCCGTCCGCCGCGCCCGCATAAAGGCCGAACACCGACGCGATCGGATCGGCGGCCTTGGCGCTTTCTGCACCGCCGCCGGGCGCCTCGCTCCAGAACAGCCGATCGCGATAAGGCGATGCCGGATTGTGCCATGAACTGGTCAACCAGGGGTGGCCGCCCGCGACATATTGGAATTCAAGGTCCATATAGACCCTGATGCCTTGCGCATGGGCCGCGCGAAGGAACGCAAACCAGGCATTCTTGCCGCCATACTCAGCGCCAACGCCGTCGAAATCGGTCGCGAAATAATTGTGGTAATAGGGCGAAGGCTGAACCGGGGTCAGCAGGATCGTCGTGACCCCCAAGCGCTTGATATAGCCCAGTCCTTGTCGCAAACCGTCGAGATCGCCGATCCGGTCGCCATTGGTGTCGCGAAAACTGCGCACAAAGACGTGGTAGAAAATTTCGCTGCGCTCTGGTCGCGCGGCTAAAGGTCGCGGTTGCGCTATAGCAGGTTGAACCGGGGTGACGCCGAACATCAGCGCCAGCGCACCAAGCCATGCCAGCGTTACGCGAAACTGCCGCAATCCAGCCATGACGCTCCAACACCCCTGAGTTGAGGGCGGATGATGGCGACACCCATCATGATCGTCCAACGGTTCTCAAGGGAATACGTATGCGCGCGTTGCCACACTTGGCTGATCAGGGAACGGAAACGCATCAAACCATGCGCCATTAACGATCAGGCGCGTCAGCTCAGCGAACGCGGCTTCTGGTCGAGGTCCAGCAGCGCGTCATAAGTCGCCTGCTCGAGCGGCGCCTGAAACTGGCAACCCGCGACGAAATCGTCGCTCCACACGATTGTGGCGGCGACCGGCCCGACGATCGGCAGCGTCAGCCAGATCATCGAGCCCGACTTGATCGGCGAATAGGTTTGGAGGCGCGCACCGTGGATCGACAAATCAACCACACGGCACAGCGCGCGGTCGAGCCCGCCCCGCCCGACGCGGGCGTCAAGCGACACCGGCGCACGCGGGCTGCGGCGCCGACCATTGAGCATGGCCGGTTCGAACTCGGCGGCAAACATCACGCTTTTGTCATTCATGAGCAAAGCGTAGCCGTGCATCCCTAAGGCGCCGTTAAGAACGACGCCTTGGGCGCATATTCGCTGGCGATTACTTGGTCTTGAGCGACAGGCCGCCGAAACGCTTGTTGAAGCGCGCCACCTGGCCACCGGCATCGAGCATCGAGCCACGGCCACCAGTCCACGCCGGATGCGACTTGGGATCGATTTCGAGCGTCATCAGATCGCCTTCCTTACCCCAGGTCGTGCGCGTCTTGTACGACGTGCCGTCGGTCATCTGGACGGTAATGAAGTGATATTCGGGGTGGATGTTCTTCTTGGCCATCGGGGTAAGCTCCATAAATGGCTGGTTCC
>NZ_JAIEPC010000050.1 GCF_019749955.1 Sphingomonas sp. | reverse complement strand
CGGTCGGCATGTCGCGGACGGCTATGAGCCCGCACTTCGCGATCCTGAGCGCCGCCGGCCTATTGTCGTCCGAGAAGGCGGGCCGGACGGTCGTTTACCGCGCAAGGACTGAGCCAGTCGAGGAGCTATCCGACTTCCTCGCCCGTGCCTGCGAACTCGAGAGTGAGCCGCGTCGCTGACGACCGCAAGCTTGCATATTGGCGCAGGCACCCCGCTTCGCGGCAAGGTTGTTCTGCCGATCTCGCTCGTCCTCTCGATCAAAGCTTTCCGAACCTTATGGCGTAATCGTTGAGACGGGTGGCAGAGAGGTGCCATGCCGTGCTTCGGCGCATCACCAAGCCGGTCGCGAAGACCGGCGAGCGGAGTCGGCGACGCCGCACGGGAGGGCCGGGTCAGCCGAATTACGAATTAAGGTGACGTTGCGTAATTGATGTAGCGACCCTTCTGGTTGGTACGGAGTCGCTGATGCGCTCCAAACGAGGAGGATGACCGATGTCGATTTATGCAGGATTGGACGTTTCGGACAAGAGCACGCATAACTGCGTGGTCAATGCCGACGGCGCGGTGATCCGCCGCGACCAGCGCCAGATACTCGGCCCGATCATCGTCGCCGAAAAAGATCGGCAGCCGCCGATTGTCCCGCTGGGTCACATGGTGCGCGACACCGGGAATGACGATGCGGGCAAGGCGAGCCATAGCCATGCCCATAGCTGACCAACAAGCGCGGGCCTATTCAGTATTGTGTCCCCGGAACTACTGCGCGACGAGCATCTCGCGCGCTTTATGCTGCATGAGCATGGCCTGGTTGGCGATCGAGCGCACCTTCACGAAGCGCAGGCCGGGGCGAAACAGCGTCTCGTGGATCGCAGCGGCATCGTTGGCATCGTTCTTCTGGGGGGCTGTCAGGATTTCCGTGTGTGGGCGGGCATACTGGGTAAAGAGGAGATCCCATATGGCCCGACGCAAAGAACCTGCGATACCGAACGAGCTTCTCGACCAGTTGCTGGCGGGGGGTGCCGCCAGTGCCGCATTTGATCAAGGCGGCCTGCTCGATTCGCTGAAGAAAGCGCTGACCGAACGCGCCTTGAACGCTGAGATGGATCATCACCTGGCCGGCGAGGATGGTGTGGGCAACACGCGCAACGGTTACGGTCGGAAGACCGTGATGACCGATGCTGGCAAGCTGGCGATCGACGTGCCGCGCGACCGTCAGTCGAGCTTCGATCCGCAGTTGATCGCCAAGTATCAGCGGCGCTTTCCCGGCTTCGATGACAAGATCGTGTCGATGTACGCGCGCGGCATGAGCACGCGTGAGATCACCGGGCATCTGCATGATTTATATGGCATCGACGTCTCGCCCGACCTGATCAGCACGGTGACCGACGCTGTGCTCGACGAGGTGGCGATGTGGCAGCAGCGGCCGCTCGACCCGGTCTACCCGCTGGTTTTCTTCGACGCGATCCGGGTCAAGATCCGCGACGAGGGCATGGTCCGCAACAAGGCGATTCACATCGCGCTGGGGGTGCGCGCCGACGGTGCCAAGGAGGTGCTCGGGCTGTGGCTTGAGCAGAACGAGGGCGCGAAGTTCTGGCTTCGCGTGATGAACGAGCTGCGCAACCGTGGCACCGAGGATATCCTGCTGGCGGTCGTCGACGGTCTGAAGGGCTTCCCCGAGGCGATCACCGCTGTATTCCCCGATACGGTCGTCCAGACGTGCATCGTCCATTTGTTGCGCAACTCCATGGACTTCGTGTCCTGGAAAGACCGCAAAAACCTCGCCAGCGCGCTCAAGGCGATTTACCGCGCGACCGACGCCGATGCTGCCGAGGCGGCGCTGAGCGCGTTCGAGGCCGGATATTGGGGCCAGCGTTACCCCGCAATCGGCCAGAGCTGGCGACGCGCCTGGAGCGAGGTTATCCCGTTCTTCGCCTTCCCCGACGAGGTGCGCCGGATCGTCTATACGACAAACGCCATCGAGGCGTTGAACTCGAAGCTCAGGCGCGCCGTCCGCGCCAGGGGGCACTTCCCCAGCGACGAGGCCGCAACCAAGCTGCTCTATCTGATCTTGAACCGATCCGAAAAAGAGTGGAAAATGCCACCACGTGAGTGGTCCATGGCAAAGGCCCAGTTCGCCGTCATCTTCGGCGAGCGCTTCATCAGGGCAATGGCCGCGTAATGTTCAACCGCCCGCCCACACACGGAAATCCTGACAGTCCCTTCTTCTGGCGCTTGACGAAGGGCTTCACATAGGCCGGCGGGATCAGCCGCACCTCATGACCGAGCGCCATCAACTCACGCCCCCAGTGATGCGCCGAGCCGCTGGCTTCCATCCCGACAAGGCACGGCGGCAGCGCAGCGAAGAACGGCAGGACATCGCGCCGACGTAGCGCCTTGGCGACGATCACCTTGCCGCCTGTATCGACCGCGTGAACCTGAAACACGTGCTTGGCCAGATCGAGGCCGACACTCGTGACAACCGAAACATCGGAAGCTATTTTGCTCATGTGGAGGGT
>NZ_JAIEPC010000065.1 GCF_019749955.1 Sphingomonas sp. | reverse complement strand
CGAATCGATCGCGGCGAGCCGATCGATGCCGCGACCTTCTGCTCGCTGATCAGGACAGGAGACGTGATGATGACCGACGAAACTGACAAATGGCAGGCCGTGACCGACCGCTATCTGAGCGACGAAGCCAAGGCCGATTTCGCCCGGACCTTGCCCGAAATGGGCGACGCCTATGACGCCGAAGCAGCGGCCGCAAAGTGGAAGGATCTGGGCAGCCGGATCAAGGCGGCGCTGCCGATGGACCCGGCGAGCGCCGCCGCCCAAGCCTTTGCCGCCGAGTGGAAAGCGCTGCTCGAACCTTTCACGCGCATCGCCACGCCCGCGATGATGGCGCAGACGCGGGAGATGTACGCGAACATGGACAAGTGGGAAGGTCAGGCCGATCCCGGCTTCGACCACGAAGTGTTCCAGTTCATCCAGGCGGCGAGTGCGGCGGCCAAATGACGACCGGACCAGTGTCGGCGCTCAGCGCGTCGACACCGGCTCGGCGCCCGAATAATCATAGAAGCCGCGCTTGACCTTGCGGCCATACCAGCCGGCTTCGACATATTTGACCAGCAGCGGCGCCGGGCGGAACTTCGGGTCGCCGGTGCCTTCGAACAGCACGCGGATGATCTCAAGGCAGGTGTCGAGCCCGATGAAATCGGCGAGCGTCAACGGCCCCATCGGGTGGTTGAGGCCGAGCATGCACGCGCTGTCGATGTCCTGCATCGTCGCCACGCCTTCGCCGAGCGCGAACACGGCTTCGTTGATCATCGGCATCAGCACGCGGTTGACGATGAAGCCGGGAGCGTCGTTCGCGTGGACGATCTGCTTGCCGAGCGACTGGCCGAACGCCTCGACTGCCGCCACCGTCGCGTCGCTGGTGGCGAGGCCGCGGATCAGCTCGATCAGGCCCATCACCGGCACCGGATTGAAGAAATGCACGCCCATGAAGCGCGCCGGGTCGGGGGCGGCCTGCGCGAGGCGCGTGATCGGGATCGACGAGGTGTTCGACGCAAGGATGGCGTCGGCGCCCAGCACTTTGCCGACGTTCCCGAAGATCGCGCGCTTGACTTCCTCGCGCTCGGTCGCGGCTTCGATGACGAGGCCGCAGTCGCCCATCGCCTCGACGCTGGCGACCGGCTCGATCAGCGCGAGCGCGGCGTCGCGCGCACCGGCGGCGATCTTTTCCTTGGTCACCAGCCGGTCGAGCGCCTTGGCGATCCCCGCCTTGCCCGCCTCGGCCCGCGCAAGATCGACGTCCGAGAGCAGCACATGATACCCCGCTTGCGCCGATACCTGCGCGATGCCTGCGCCCATTTGCCCCGCGCCGATAACCCCGATTATGTTCATGGCCGCTCCTCCTTGATGTCGCGCGACTTATCGCCGGTCGCGTCAAATGCGAAGCAAAACGAAGAGGCGCTGCGCCGCCGCGCCCGAAAATCTGTTAAG
The DNA here is from genome assembly GCF_019749955.1 of Sphingomonas sp. GTDB lineage: Bacteria > Pseudomonadota > Alphaproteobacteria > Sphingomonadales > Sphingomonadaceae > Sphingomonas. The sequence continues at coordinate 1,018 of NZ_JAIEPC010000065.1, read as the reverse complement.
GCGCCGTCCGCGCTGCCTGCGCTTCGGCGAGGATCACCGCGAAGTTCTCGCCCGCATCGGTCCATTCGGCGATCGGCGTCCAGCCGCCCGCGCGCAGCAGGATGCGCGCGTCGCGCGGGCCGTATTTGTGGCTGTTTTCGGTGTGGATCGTCTCGCCCGCCGCCAGCTCGAACCGGCGCCCCTCGATCGTGAAAGCCACGTCGCGCACAGCCTCCAGATGCATTTCGATCCGTGCACGCATGTCGTTCCACAGCGCGCGGTGGCGGAACGCGTCGACGGGGATCGTCCCGCCAAGCTCGCGGTTGATCCGTTCGAGCAGGTTGAGATTGAATGCGGCCGTCACGCCTTCCGCATCGTCATAGGCGGGGACGAGAACCTCGGCGGGCTTGATCCGGTCCATCCCGATCAACAGCATCGCGCCGGTGCCCAGCCACATCCGCATCGCCCGCAGCAGATCGACCGAGGACGACGGGATCATGTTGCCGATCGTCGAGCCCGGAAAGAAGCCGAGCTTGGGCATGGCCGCGACCGCCTCCGGTAGCGCGATCGGGTGCATGAAATCGGCTTCGAGCGGCAGCACCGGCAGGCCAGGAAAGGCTTGCGCGAGTTGCGCCGACGACTGGCGCAGGAAATCGCCCGAAATGTCGATCGGCACATAGGCAGCGGGTGCTATCGCGCGCAGCAGCAGCGGCGTCTTGGCGGACGATCCCGAGCCGAATTCGACGACGGCGCGCCCCGGCCCGACGGCGTCGGCAATCGCAGGGCCGGCGCTTTCGAGAATCCCCGCTTCGGTACGCGTCGGATAATATTCGGGCAGGTCGGTGATCGCTTCGAACAGCTCCGACCCGCGCCGGTCGTAGAACCAGCGCGCCGGAATCGCGCGCGGGCGCGACGCGAATCCCGCCAGCACATCGGCGCGGAACGCGGGATCGGCGAGCGTTGCTTCGCCGTCCCCGATTTCGGGCTTGAGCATGTCAGATGTCTTTCGCAAGCCGCACGCCAGTGAATTGCCAGCGCT
>NZ_JAIEPC010000034.1 GCF_019749955.1 Sphingomonas sp. | reverse complement strand
ACCAGCACCACCGCTGAAAGATCAGAATGCGTCATGAGGCAGCGCGGCTAAGCCCATTTGGCGCGCCCCGCAACCATTCCGGCCCCAAAAAAGAAGGACCGCCCGATACGGACGGCCCAGGGAGGCTTTTCCAGAGCCTAGGGAGGAAAGCGTGCCCAACGCGACACACCCCGCCTCTATAGCAGCCGCTGATAAACGCTGGCTTAACGAGCCGCTGCCGTGCAGCTGCCGGTGCGCCGCCCCTCAAAGCTCATGTCGAAGGGTGCGCCGCTCGCCAGTCCTTGGGTGTCGACATGGATGAGGCGCGGGCTCTCGACCCGGATGACAGTGCGGCCGCGCCCGGCGCCCTTACAATCATAGGTGACGATTGCGGTCATCGGCTGATCGTCGACGATGAAACGCGCGCATTGCTGCTGGCTGTGCTGGATCTGCACCAGCGCGTCGGGATCGCCGACGCACATCAGCCGCGGGGCGCCCGTCGCGCCTTGTTCGCGCAATTCCCACTGACCGGGCTCGATCGCGGTGAAGATATGCAGCGATGTCTTGGCCGGCCCATTGGCGATGAGCAAGCCGCCCCCCAGCGTCACCGCCATCAGCGCCACCCGCGCGCGTGCATCGATCAGCATCGTCGAACTCCCCCTCAGGCCCCAGTACGACTCATCGTCGTCAGGGGGCGTCCTGTCGCGCTAGATGGGGTCAGCCGCCGCCAAAGGCAATGATCAGGACGCGATCTCGCTCACAAGTATCGGAAATTTGGTGGCGCAAAAGGCGCAATCGACCGAAATCACGCCGTCGGCATCGGCCATCGCCCGTTGCTCATCGGCGGGGAATTGGCCGAGCACTTGCGCAATATAGTCGGGCGAACAGCGGCAGCCCTTCACCAGCGGCAGTTCGGCGAGGATGCGCACTTCGCTTTCCTCATTGAAAAGCCGCCACACCAATGTTTCCAGCCGGAGCGCGGGGTCGGTCAGCTCGTCGACGCCCATAGTGCTGCCAAGCACCGCAACATGCTCCCATTCGGGATGGTCGAGCCGGGTGTGAATCCGGTCGCGCCCTTCCTCGCCTTCGGGCAAATGCTGGAGCAGCAGGCCGCCTGCAAACCGCCGCCCGTCGGCGCGCTTGCCAAAGCCGGTGCGCGCGAGTGTCGGGATTTGTTCGGATTGCGCGAAATAGCTTTGGACCGCTTCGGCAATCGTCGAGCCATCGAGCGGAACAATCCCCTGATAGCGTTCGCCGGTCGTCGCCTGATCGAAGGTGATCGCGAGATGTCCTTCGGTGCCGAACAGCGCGAACAGGCTGGGGTTCTCCGGTGCCACCGCGAGCTTGTCGGCGTCGTACTGGACATAGCCGCGCAGCTCGCCCCCGCGATAATCGCAGACCAGCAAGGTCACCACGCCGCTGCGCGTCTGCGCCTGCATCGTCAGCTGGCCGCCGGCGTCCTTCAGCGTCGAGCCGATCAGCGCGGCCAGCGTCAGTGCTTCGCCGAGCAACGCTTCGATCGGGGCGGGGTAATCATGCGCCGACAGGATCGTGTCGATCAGCGGCCCGAGCCGCACGACGCGGCCACGCGCCTGGCGCGCGGGAATGGTGAAGCCGAGCGCGCGGTCGAGATCGGTCGTGAGGGGGTCGGTCATGCTGCTATCCAAAGGAAACCCGCAAAAGAAAAACCCGCTCGTTTCGAGCGAAGTCGAGAAACAGGCCACGCGGACCTTGCCTTACGTTTCTCGACTGCGCTCGAAACTAACGGGGTGCTGAGGCGAAAATAGGATGCCCGCCCCTGCCCTTCAACTCAACCGATCTGGCCGAAGCACCAGCGCAGGATCGATTTCTGGGCATGCAGCCGATTCTCGGCCTCGGCCCAGATCAGCGATTGCGGGCCGTCGATCACCTCCGCCGTCACCTCCTCGCCGCGGTGCGCGGGCAGGCAGTGGAGGAATTTCGCGCCGGGGGCAGCCTTGGCCATCAGCGCAGCATCGACCTGATAGGGCATCATCGCGGCGAGCTTGGTTTCGGCGTGCGCCTGCCCCATCGAGATCCAGGTATCGGTAACGACGATATCGGCGCCCTCGACGGCTTCGCGCGGATCGCCGACGCAGCGCGCGCGGCCCTGCCCCATCGCCAGCATCGCGTCGTCGGGTTGAAACCCTTGCGGGCAAGCCGCCGTCAAGTCGAAGTGCATCAGCCCGGCGGCCTCAACGATCGAGTAGAGCACGTTGTTGCCATCGCCGAGCCACGCGACCTTGAGGCCGGGGAGCGCCTTGCCCGCATCGATGATCGTCAGCAGATCGGCCATGATCTGGCACGGATGCGACAGGTCGGTCAGGCCATTGATGACGGGGACCGAGGCATGGCGCGCCATTTCCTCGACCTTGGCATGATCATCGGTGCGCAGCATGATCGCGTCGACATAGCCCGACAGGACGTGCGCGGT
>NZ_JAIEPC010000079.1 GCF_019749955.1 Sphingomonas sp. | reverse complement strand
GATTTTAAGTCTGCTGCGTCTACCGATTTCGCCACGTCCGCGGCAGCGCAGTGCAAGCGCAGCCGCGCGGCGGCGTCAAGCGGTGACGTGTATCCCGCGCTACATGTTCAGGCGCTGGCGCATTTCCTTGCCGGGCTTGAAATAGGGAACGCGCTTGGCGTCGACATCGACCAGCTCGCCCGTGCGCGGGTTGCGACCGGTGCGCGCGTCGCGGGCGCGGATGCTGAAGGCGCCGAAGCCGCGCAGTTCAACGCGGCCATTGGCGGCGAGCTGGGCGGAGATTTCATCGAAGAAGGTGGCGACGATCGCTTCGATGTCGCGTGGCGTCAGATCGGGATTTTCGGCAATCAACTTTTGGACCAATTCGGAGCGAATCATGTGCATCTCCCGCAAAACCGGCAAGCCACAACTACCATCCGAGTCCTGTCCCGCCCCCTGATAACGCTGTCACTCAACGCCTACTGGTGTAAGCCAATCAATTGGCACCCGAAAAGCCAAAAATGGGGCGATCCTGCCGAATCGCCCCATTTTGGGTATAATCAACTCTTGTCGGCGTTCCGCGCCTTGAGCGCCTCGCCGAGGATGTCGCCGAGCGACGCACCCGAGTCGGACGAACCATACTGCGCAACCGCTTCCTTTTCTTCGGAGATTTGCATCGCCTTGATCGAGAAGGTCGGCTTCTTGGAACGATCGAAACCGGTCACCATCGCATCGAACTTCTGTCCGACTTGGAACCGTTCCGGACGTTGCTCATCGCGGTCGCGGCCCAGATCGGTGCGCTTGATGAAGCCGGTGACGCCGGCATCGCCGACCTGAACCTCAAGGCCCGCATCGCGGACTTCGAGCACGGTGACGGTGACGATCGCATTCTTGTTGAGCCGCGAACCCTCGGCAGCGCCGGTGGCAGCAGCAGCGGGGGCACCCGCAACCGGGCCACCGCGTTCGAGCTGCTTCATGCCGAGCGAGATGCGCTCCTTCTCAGCATCGATGTCGAGCACGACGGCCTTCACCATTTCACCCTTGCGGTGCAGGTTGAGCGCGTCTTCGCCCGAAATGCCCCAGGCGATGTCCGACATATGGACCATGCCGTCGACGTCGTTGTCGAGGCCGATGAACAAGCCAAATTCGGTCGCGTTCTTGACTTCGCCTTCGACGGTCGAGCCGATCGGATGCGCTTCGAGGAAGGCCTCCCACGGATTGGCCTGTGCCTGCTTGAGGCCGAGCGAAATGCGGCGCTTTTCGGCGTCGACTTCGAGCACGATGACATCGACTTCCTGGCTGGTCGACACGATCTTGCCGGGGTGGACGTTCTTCTTGGTCCAGCTCATTTCGGAGACGTGGACCAGGCCCTCGATGCCCGCTTCGAGTTCGACGAAAGCGCCATATTCGGTGATGTTGGTGACGCGGCCCGACAGCTTGGCGCCGATCGGATACTTCACCATCGCGCCATCCCACGGATCGCTCTCAAGCTGCTTCATGCCGAGGCTGATGCGCTGCGTGTCCTTGTTGATGCGGATGATCTGGACGCGGACGGTCTGGCCGATTTCGAGCACTTCGCTCGGATGCGCGACGCGCTTGTAGCTCAGATCAGTGACGTGGAGCAGACCGTCGATGCCGCCCAAGTCAACGAACGCACCATAATCGGTGATGTTCTTGACGACGCCGTCGATCACCTGGCCCTCGGCGAGGCTGAGGATCAGGCCCGAACGCTGTTCGGCGCGGGTTTCCTCGAGGATCGCGCGCCGCGAGACGACGATGTTGCCGCGCTTGCGGTCCATCTTCAGGATCTGGAAGGGCTGGGGGATGTCCATCAGCGGGGCGACATCGCGCACCGGGCGGATATCAACCTGCGAACCGGGCAGGAAGGCCACGGCGCCGTTCAGGTCGACCGTGAAGCCGCCCTTGACGCGGCCGAAGATGACGCCTTCGACGCGCGAATTCTTGGCAAATTCGGCTTCCAGCGTGTCCCAGGCGGCTTCGCGGCGGGCGCGGTCGCGCGACAGCATCGCTTCGCCGTGGACGTTTTCGACGCGGTCGACATAGACTTCGACTTCGTCGCCAACCTTCAGGTCAGCCTTCTGGCCCGGCATCGCGAATTCGCGCAAAGGCACGCGGCCTTCGGACTTCAGCCCCACATCGATGACGGCGAGATCATTCTCGATCGCGGTAACGGTGCCCTTGAC
>NZ_JAIEPC010000106.1 GCF_019749955.1 Sphingomonas sp. | reverse complement strand
TTCTTTGCGTCGGGACATATGGGATCTCCTCTTTACCCATTATACCCACCCACACACGGAAATCCTGACAGGCCCGGATTGCGCTTCGCGCCCTTATTTCCTTCGCGCGCTTCGCGTAAACCGCTTCTTCTTCCTACCCCCGCCCCGCGCGGATTGCCGCGGCCGCCAGCACCGGCGCGCCCGCCACGAGGAGCAGCGTCACCGCGCCGAGCAGCTTCAACGCCCCTTGCCCGCCTTCGATCGATCCCGCGCCGAAAATCAGCAGCGGCACTGCGAGCGGCAGCATCACCAGCCCCGCCACCGCGCCACTCCCGCGCAAGCCCGCGACCAGCGCCGAGGTCGCGACCGCGAGCGCCGCGAGCCCCGGCGTGCCGACCAGCAAGCCGACCTCGATCGCCAGCAGCGCGTCGGCACTCACGCCGAGCAACCCGCTCGCGATCACCGCCGCCAGCATCAGCGGCGGGCCGAAGCTCAGCCAGTGCGCAACGATCTTGGCCGCGCTCACGCTCACCAGCCCGATCCCACGCACGCTCAGCTGATCGAGCACGCCCGCTTCCATATCGGGCGCGACCAGCCGCTCAACCGGCATCAGTGCCGCGAGCAAGGCGGCCGCCCAGATCACCCCGCCCCCCACCCGCGCGAGCAGATCGCGATCCGGGCCGACCCCGAACGGGAATAGCACCGCGACGAGCAGGAAGAAGGCGATCGGGAAAATCGCGCCCCCGCCCGCCCAGGCGCGGCGGACATCGCGGCAGATGAGGGAAACGATCACAGCCTAAACATCCGTTTGCCCTGAGCTTGTCGAAGGGCTGTCCTTCTTTTTCCGACGGCTCGCAAAAGAAGGACGGTGCTTCGACAAGCTCAGCACGAACGGGGAGGGTGCATTGAGCCCCTCCATGTGGCGGGAGTGAGTCACAGCGCAGCCCCCAACCGCAACTCGCGCACATCCCCCAGCGCCACCGGCTGGTGCGACACGATCAGCACCGCGCCCCCCTGCCCCCGGTGGCGCGCGATGATGCCGCCGAGCCGCTCGACCGACGCCACATCCAGCCCGCTGGCAGGTTCATCCAGCAACCACACCGGCGGCCGCGCAGCAATCAGCGGGACCAACGCCGCGCGCCGCTTCTGCCCGGTCGACAGCAGCCGCACGGGCACTTCGGCCAGATGATCGAGCCCCGCCTCCACCAACGCATCCGCAACAGTCGCCCCGTCGATCGCCGCCCAGAACCCCAAAGCCTTCCCCAACGGCAATTCCGGATCGAGCGCGTGCAACTCCCCCATCCACCCGCGCTTCGCCTCGCCGACAACCGCCCCCGATTCAGGCGGCAGCAACCCGGCGGCGACCCGCAACAAGCTCGACTTGCCGACGCCGTTCGGCCCGCTCACCAGCAGCACCTCGCCCGCGCCGACCGAGAAGCTCACCTCCTCGAACAGCATCCGCCCGCCGCGCGCGCATGCCACGCGATCGAATGCGATCACGCCCGGCCCTCGGCCGCTTCCTCCAGCGCGTGCATGGCGTCGTCCGACAGCCCAAAGTGATGGCCGACTTCGTGGATCACGACATGCGCGATCAGATGGTCGAGCCGCTCGCCGGTGTCGCACCACTCATCGAGGATCGGGCGGCGGTAGAGGTGGATGCGATCGGGCAAGCTGCCGCTCGCGCTCGCTTTCTCGCCCACCGGGGTCCCGTGATAGAGCCCGGTCAGCGCGAAGGGATCCTCGATCTCCATTTCGCTCAGCGTTTCCTCATCGGCGAATTCCTCGACGATCAGCACGATGTCGCGCAAATGGCTCGCGAACGGCTCGGGGAGTTTGCCCAAGACGGCCCGCGCGTGGCGTTCGATCTGCTCGATAGTCGGTGCTTGCCCCATCATGCGCCGGTGATAGGCATGGGGAGGAAGCCACGGCAAGAGGATGCAGCAATGATCGAAGCCCTAAGCGAAGCCGAACGCGCCGAAGCGCTCGATGGCCTGCCCGACTGGGACTATGACGA
>NZ_JAIEPC010000093.1 GCF_019749955.1 Sphingomonas sp. | reverse complement strand
CGTAGCCGCCTTTCGCCGACTAGGATGACGGCATGATGACAGATCGCGCGACTCGTGGTCAATGGCCAGCTTGCAATACGGCAATCCGAATCGCGCGCGCGACGGATCGGGCATGATTACGCGCTTTGCCCCCAGCCCGACCGGCGGGCTGCACTTGGGACACGCCTGGTCGGCGATCCTCGCGCATGACCGCGCCCGCGCCGTCGGAGGGCGGTTTCTGCTGCGGATCGAGGATATCGACGGCAACCGCAGTCGGCCCGAACATGTCGCAGGCATTCTCGCTGACCTGAGCTGGCTGGGGCTGGCGTGGGACGATCTGAGCTTTCAGTCGGCGCGGCTCGATCATTACCGCGTCGCGCTCGGTCGGCTGACCGCGATGGGGCTGCTTTACCCCTGTTTCTGCACCCGCGCCGATATCGCTGCCAGCGTCAGCGCGCCGCATGGCCCCGACGGGCCGGTCTATCCGGGGATCTGCCGCGCGCTCGATCCGGCAACCCGAACCGCGCGGCTCGCCGAGCCGCATGCGTGGCGGCTCGACATGGCTGCGGCGGTCGCGCGGGTCGGGCCGCTTGCGTGGGACGACGAGATCGCCGGGACGATGGCCGCCAATCCGGCGAGCGCGGGCGATGTCGTACTCGCGCGAAAAGATGCCCCTGCGAGCTATCACCTCGCCGTCACGGTGGATGATGCCGCGCAAGGGGTGACGCATGTCATCCGCGGCGCCGATCTGTTTGCCGCGACCCATGTCCACCGGTTGTTGCAGGCGCTGCTGTGCCTGCCGACGCCGATCTATCATCACCACGCGTTGATGACCGACGCCGAGGGCAAACGGCTCGCCAAGCGCGACGGCGCCCCGACACTCAGCGCGCGGCGGCTGGCGGGCGAGAATGGCCGCACGCTGGCGGCGAAATTGCGCACCGATATGGCCCTTGGCCCACCATTGGCATTGTCCGGCGCAGCGCCTAGATAAGCATTCATGACCGTCTTCCTCTGGATTCTGCTCATTGCCGCGATGATCGCGACGCTCGTCGCGCTCGTGCGTGGCATCATCACTTTTCTTCAGGCGACCGAGGCCGATCTGAAAGGCACCGGCCCGAGCGTCGCCGGCATGAAATCGAACAAGATGATGCAGGCGCGCATTTTCTTTCAGGCGATGGCGATCCTGATCGTCGTGGTGATCCTGCTCGCGACGGGCCGCACCGGCTGATTGGGACGCCCTGATGGTCAAGCTGAACCGCATCTACACCCGCACCGGCGACGAGGGTATGACCGGCCTTGTCGATGGATCGCGCGTGGGCAAGGATTCGTCGCGGCTAATCGCGATCGGCGACGTCGACGAGGCCAATTCGGCGATCGGCGTCGCGATAGAGGCGCTCGGTGACGAGCCGCTCGCCGCCGACCTGACGCGCATCCAGAATGATCTTTTCGATCTCGGCGCGGATCTGGCGACTCCGGGCGAGGATTTCGCGCCCTCCGACATGGTGCTGCGCGTCGTCGCCAGCCAGGTCGAGCGGCTCGAGACCGGGATCGACGCGATGAACGACGCGATGCCGCCGCTCACCAGCTTCATCCTGCCGGGCGGGACGCCGGGCGCCGCTGCGCTCCACCTCGCCCGCGCGATCGTGCGCCGCGCCGAACGCGCGACCGTGGCAGCGGCGCATGATGCGGCGATCAACCCCGCCGCGCTTGCTTATCTCAATCGCTTGTCGGATTATCTCTTCGTCGCCGCGCGCCATGTGAACCAAAAGGCTGGTGGCGATGTTTTGTGGGTGCCGGGGGCGTCGCGCTAACCCGCGCGTCGCATTGGCGTAGGTTTGATTGAAGCCGGCGGTCGACCTTGTCGCCCTCGCACAGATGGAACGACGACAATGGCGGCAACTCCTGCGCTCCGGTCCGACACGCA
>NZ_JAIEPC010000081.1 GCF_019749955.1 Sphingomonas sp. | reverse complement strand
CGATCAGGAACCAGAGCGTAATCGGCGTCACCCCGTGTGCCATGGGTCGGTTATGGTTAACCACGCTTAACCGATCGGCCGACTCACGTCCACAAAAAGCTAGGATTCACTGCGAGTCGCGCCGTGTTGGCCAATATTCGGGCGCTGGCTGGGTGATGCCAGCTTGTCACGAAGCGCACCTTCGCGGATAGGCAGGCGCACGCGAGCATGGGGGCAACCGGCCAGTGACGATCGACAAAGTCTATCTGACCGCCGATGCGCTGCTCGCGGATTCCTTCCGGCTGGGCGTCGCCGTGCTTGATAGCGGTTTTGCGCCGACGCATCTCGTCGGCATCTGGCGCGGCGGTGCGCCGGTCGGGATCGCGGTGCAGGAATTGCTCGCCTATCACGGCGTCGATTGCGACCATATCGCGGTGCGCACCTCGTCCTACAGCGGCATCGACCAGCAGGACCCCGATGTCCGTGTGTACGCGCTCGGTTATCTGATCGACACGCTCGGCCCCGATGATCGGCTGCTGGTGATCGACGACGTGTTCGACAGCGGGCGCAGCATCCGCGCCTTTCTGCGCGAACTGACCGCGCGGTGCCGCCACAACATGCCGCGCGAAGTCCGGATCGCCACCGTCTACTACAAGCCGGCGCGCAACCTGACCGACCTGGCCCCCGATTTCTTCGTCCACTCGACCGATGCCTGGCTGGTTTTCCCGCACGAGATCAACGGGCTGACGATCGACGAAATCCGCCGCAACAAACCCGAAGCGCCGATCATCCTGCGCGAAGAGGACTCAGCATGACCGATTTTGCCACCCCCGCCGACCGCGCCGCCTTCATCGCCGCGCTGCCCAAGGCCGAGCTGCATCTGCATATCGAAGGCTCGCTCGAACCCGAACTGATGGTCGCCCTCGCCGCGCGCAACGGCGTGTCGATCCCCTTCGCGTCGGTGGAGGAGGTTCGCGCGGCTTATGATTTTTCGAACCTGCAGGATTTCCTCGATATCTATTATCAGGGGATGGCGGTGCTGCTGACCGAGGCGGATTTCTTCGACCTGACCGCCGCCTATCTCGACCGCGCGCATGCCGACGGGGTGCGCCACGTCGAGATTTTCTTCGACCCTCAGGGTCATACCGAACGCGGCGTGGCCTTCGATACGGTGGTGGGCGGCATCACGCGCGCGCTGGCCGATGGCGAAGCGCGGCTTGGGATCACCTCAAAGCTGATCATGTGTTTCCTGCGCCACCTGAGCGAGGCCGAGGCCGAAGCGACGCTCGACCAGGCGCTACCCTATCTCGACAAGATCGCCGGTGTCGGGCTCGATTCATCCGAAAATGGTCACCCGCCCGCCAAATTCGCGCGCGTCTTCGCCCGTGCGCGCAGCCTTGGTCTGAAGCTTGTCGCCCACGCGGGCGAGGAAGGGCCGGCTGCATATGTCCATGAAGCGCTCGACGTGCTCGGCGTCGACCGGATCGACCACGGCAACCGCTCGCTCGATGACCCCACGCTGGTCGCCCGGTTGGTGGCCGAGGGCATGTGCCTCACGGTCTGCCCGCTGTCGAACCTGAAGCTGTGCGTCGTCAACGACATCGCCGCGCACCCGCTGAAGGCGATGCTCGACGCCGGTTTGGTGGCGACGGTCAATTCGGACGATCCGGCCTATTTCGGCGGCTATGTGAACGCCAATTTCATCGCCGTCGCCGATGCGCTCGACTTGTCGCGCGGCGAACTGACCCAATTGGCGCGCAACAGCTTTACCGGATCGTTCCTCAGCGCGGACGAACAGGCGCCGCACCTTGCCGCGATCGACGCTGTCGCGCGTTGAGCCTCAGCGCCCCACCGAGCTATAGGTGAACCCCGCCCGCTCGGCATCGGCGGGCGGATAGATGTTGCGCAGGTCGACCATCAC
>NZ_JAIEPC010000085.1 GCF_019749955.1 Sphingomonas sp. | reverse complement strand
TAGCCCTGGACGTCGACATATTGGCCGGGAATGAAATGGTCGGCGCCGATTTCGGCACCCACGTCGAGCAGCGCGTCTTCCGACACGCGGAACTCGGCGAGCTTCGCCTTGGGCTCGACTTCGGCCTTGCCGAAGTGGCCACGCTGCGGCTTGGCGACATTCTTCGCCTTGGCTGTGCCCGCGCCGAGCTGGACCGCAACATAGCCGTCACGGTCGGTCTCGCGGCGCGCGACGACCTGCAGCTTTTCAAGCTGGAGGACAGTGACCGGCACATGCCGACCATCGTCCTGGAAAAAGCGGGTCATCCCCATCTTTTTAGCGATAACGCCGGTGCGCATCACCAGACTCCTTCAATACAGAGGCCCGCCCCGGACAATCCCGCGGCGGGCATATCAGCCCATAAATCGATGCGAGCCCCGTCCCGGGCTGGTGCCCGGTTGCCCGGGCGTGACGGGGGACGCGGCCCGGGCAAGCCCGGCGGTATCCCTTATGTGTGGAGCCAGTGGCTCTCAGCCTTGTTGCGCTCTTGCGTCCTTCGAACCGGCAGTGCCGGAGGCCAGGAACCCCGAAATACAGGGAAGCGCGAATCCTTGTGTCCCGTTAGGGAGCGGCGCCATTACGCCAGCTTGATCTCTACGTCAACGCCTGCCGCGAGATCGAGCTTCATCAGCGCGTCGACCGTCTGCGGGGTCGGCTGCACGATGTCGAGCATGCGCTTGTAGGTGCGCACTTCGAACTGCTCACGCGACTTCTTGTCGATGTGCGGGCCACGGTTGACCGTGAACTTCTCGATGCGGGTGGGCAACGGGATGGGACCACGGATGAGCGCGCCGGTGCGGCGGGCGGTGTCGGCGATGTCGCCGGTCGCCTGATCGAGCACGCGATGATCAAACGCCTTCAGGCGAATGCGGATATTGCTGTCCATAAGACGAACCTTGGTCCCTACCGATGCGAAAGAGCGAATGAGTCAGCCATAAAGGCCGACCCAAAAATGACGCGTTACATAAATAGCAACCGCCCGACTCCCTCGCGGGAATCGGGCGGTAGCGCAGGCTATATTACTTCGAGATCGCGCTGACAATCCCCGAGCCAACGGTACGACCGCCTTCGCGGATCGTGAAGCGCTGGCCGACGTCCATGGCGATCGGTGCGATCAGCTTGACGCCGAGCGCGATGTTGTCGCCGGGCATGACCATCTCGGTGCCTTCAGGCAGTTCGACGGTGCCGGTCACGTCCGTGGTGCGGAAGTAGAACTGCGGGCGATAGTTGGCGAAGAACGGCGTGTGACGGCCACCCTCTTCCTTCGACAGCACATAGACTTCCGACTGGAAATCGGTGTGCGGCTTGATCGAGCCGGGCTTGCAGAGCACCTGGCCACGCTCGACTTCGTCGCGCGCAACGCCGCGGATCAGCGCGCCGATGTTGTCGCCAGCCTGGCCCTGATCGAGCAGCTTGCGGAACATTTCCACGCCGGTGACCGTGGTCTTGCGGACCGCAGGCTGGATGCCGACGATTTCGACTTCTTCGCCGACCTTCACAATGCCGGTTTCGACGCGACCGGTGACGACCGTGCCGCGACCCGAGATCGAGAACACGTCTTCGATCGGCATCATGAACGGCTTGTCGAGCGGACGCTCGGGCTGCGGCAGGAAGGTGTCGACCGCTTCCATCAGGCGGAGCACGGCGTCATGGCCGATTTCGGGGTTGGTGCCGTTGAGCGCGCACACTGCCGAACCCTGGATGACCGGGATGTTGTCGCCGTCGAAGTCGTATGACGACAGCAGCTCGCGGATTTCCAGCTCGACCAGCTCGAGGATTTCGGCGTCGTCGACCAGATCGACCTTGTTCATGAACACGACCATCGTCGGCACGCCGACCTGGCGCGCGAGCAGGATGTG
>NZ_JAIEPC010000117.1 GCF_019749955.1 Sphingomonas sp. | reverse complement strand
TAGAGCGGCGGCTGCGCGAGATAGAGGTGCCCGCGCCGGACGATCTCGGGCATTTCCTGGAAGAAGAAGGTCATCAAGAGCGTGGCGATATGCGCGCCGTCGACGTCGGCGTCAGTCATGATCACGACGCGCTCATAGCGCAGATTATCTGGGCGGCAGTCTTTCCGCGTCCCGCAACCGAGCGCCTGGATCAGATCGGCGATTTCCGAATTGGCGCCGATCTTGGCGGCAGTCGCCGACGCAACGTTGAGGATTTTGCCGCGAATGGGCAGGATCGCCTGGGTCTTGCGATCGCGCGCTTGCTTGGCGGAGCCGCCTGCGCTGTCACCCTCGACGATGAAGATTTCGGTGCCTTCGGGGCTATCCGCCGAACAGTCGGTGAGCTTGCCGGGCAGGCGCAGCTTGCGCGCGCTGGTCGCGGTCTTGCGCTTGACCTCGCGCTCGGCCCTGCGCGCGAGCCGCTCGTCCATCCGTTCGAGGACATAGCCGAGCAGCGCCTTGCCGCGCTCCATATTGTGGCTGAGGAAATGGTCGAAGTGGTCGCGGACCGCGCGCTCGACGAGCGTCGCGGCTTCGGGGCTGGTGAGGCGGTCCTTGGTCTGGCTCTGGAATTGCGGCTCGCGGATGAAGACGCTCAGCATCAATTCGCTGCCGGTCATCACGTCTTCGGCGGTGATGTCCTTGGCCTTTTTCTGGCTCACCAGTTCGCCAAATGCACGGATGCCCTTGACCAGCGCGGCGCGCAGGCCCGCTTCATGCGTGCCGCCATCGGGAGTGGGGATGGTGTTGCAATACCAGCTATAGCTGCCGTCGCTCCACAGCGGCCAGCTCACCGCCCATTCGACCCGGCCCGATTGCTCGCCATTCGGCCCAGCGGGGAAGTCCTGTGTGCCGGCGAAGAAATCGGCGGTCGCACATTCGCGCCCGGCGATCTGTTCGCGCAAGTGATCGGCGAGCCCGCCGGGGAACTGGAACACTGCTTCGGGCGGCACATCGCTGTCGGCGACCAGCTCGGGCGCGCAGTGCCAGCGGATTTCGACGCCCGCGAACAGATAGGCCTTGGAGCGCGCGAGCTTGTACAGCCGCTGCGGCTTGAAATGCAGTTCGGGGCCGAAAATCTGCGTGTCGGGGGTGAAGGCGACCGACGTGCCCCGCCGGTTCTGCACCGGGCCCAGCTCCTCGAGCTTGCCTTGCGTGATCCCGCGCGAGAACCGCTGGCGGTAGAGCAGCTTGTTGCGCGCGACTTCGACCACGGTGTCGCTCGACAGCGCGTTGACGACGCTGACGCCGACGCCGTGCAGGCCGCCCGAGGTCGCATAGGCCTTGCCCTCGAACTTGCCGCCCGAATGGAGCGTCGACAGGATCACTTCGAGCGCCGACTTGCCCGGAAACTTCGGGTGCGGATCGACCGGGATGCCGCGGCCATTATCAGTGATCGTCAGCCGGTTGCCGGGCTCGAGCGTCACTTCGATTCGATTGGCATGGCCCGCGACCGCTTCGTCCATCGCATTGTCGAGCACTTCGGCGGCGAGGTGGTGTAGCGCGCGCTCGTCGGTGCCGCCGACATACATGCCCGGCCGCCGCCGCACCGGCTCCAGCCCTTCGAGGACTTCGATCGAGGAAGCATCATAGGCGCCGGGGACGGCATTGGGGGCAGCGAACAGATCGTCGGACATGGCGAGAGCTATAGGAGCGCGGGAGTCACGCGCGCAAGCGCAGTCCGCGCG
>NZ_JAIEPC010000089.1 GCF_019749955.1 Sphingomonas sp. | reverse complement strand
ACATCGCGGAAATATTCGGCGATCGTCAGGCCCGAGAGCGCGACGCGCGCGCGCGCGCCCGGCGGCTCGTTCATCTGGCCATAAACCAGCGCGACCTTTGAACCCTCGGAGATCGCCTCACCGGCCTCGTTCTTGGCGATAACGCCTGCGTCGAGGAATTCGTGATAGAGATCATTGCCCTCACGCGTGCGCTCGCCGACGCCAGCGAACACCGACGTGCCGCCATGGCCCTTGGCGATGTTGTTGATCAGCTCCTGAATCAGCACCGTCTTGCCGACGCCGGCCCCGCCGAACAGGCCGATCTTGCCGCCCTTGGCATAAGGCGCGAGCAAGTCGATCACCTTGATGCCGGTGACGAGAATGGCGCTTTCGGTCGACTGGTCGACGAACAGCGGCGCGGGGGCGTGTATGGGGGCAGTGTCGGCGTGGCCGACCGGGCCGCGCTCGTCGATCGGCTCGCCGATGACGTTCAGGATGCGCCCGAGCGTCTTGGGGCCAACCGGCACGCGGATCTGCGAGCCGGTGTCGGTGACGGTCTGGCCGCGCGTCAGGCCCTCGGTCGCGTCCATCGCGATCGTGCGGACGGTGTTTTCGCCGAGATGCTGCGCGACTTCGAGGACAAGGCGGTTGCCGTTGTTGTCGGTTTCGAGCGCGTTCAAAATCGCGGGCAGTTGGTCCTGCTCAAAGGTCACGTCGACGACTGCGCCGATGACCTGGCTGATGCGGCCTACATTGTTGGTGGTCGCAACGGGTGCGATCGTGTCGGGGGCGGTTGCCATCGTTCGTTCCTTGCCTTCGTGCTTCGCTTAGAGCGCCTCGGCGCCCGAAATAATTTCTGTCGGTGCAGTGTTGATTGCGACTTGGCGGTTACTCACCGCAGCACCCACATGCCATGCGCCTTGATGCCGTCGTACATCGTGTCGGGCGCCATGTCGGGTTGCTCGTTCGGCCAGCTAACGGCGCCATGTGGTGCCGTGACCTGGACGAAATAATCGGGATCGGCGAGTTTGGCGAAATGACCGCGCAAGAATGACGGCTCGAAACGCACGCAGCCCTTCAAGCCATCCTCAAACTCGACAGCCAGAGTCAGCGGCCCGATCGCTTCCACCTTGACGACATCCCAGATGGGGCCGCCGACGGTGACGATTTCGTCATCATCTACCTGGGGCGGGAGCTGATCCAGACCTGCATCAACAAATCGCCATTGAATCTCATCCACTGCCGCACCTTGCGCATCGAACGTTTGTCCAGACTGCCCTGTAGCAGTTCCCCCGTCGAGATGTCGAACTTCGCGCGCATCCCGCCCGCCTTCACATGGAAGTGCGGCGGCGGATGATCGTCGGTGTAGATCTCGATCCTGATCCCGTCGATGATGATGACCGTCGGCATTCACTAGAGTGCCTCCGCGCCCGAAATAATTTCCACCAGCTCGGTCGTGATCGCGGCCTGACGGGTGCGGTTGTACTGGATCGTCAGGCGGTTGATCGTGTCGCCGGCGTTGCGCGTTGCATTGTCCATCGCGTTCATCTGCGCGCCAT
>NZ_JAIEPC010000109.1 GCF_019749955.1 Sphingomonas sp. | reverse complement strand
GCGAACTTGCGCAACGTCGCATAGCGGTCGGCCGCGACCCTCAGCGGATCAAGATTGGCGGTTTCCGCGATCGTCGCTACTTCCGGCCTCGCCTTCAGGAGGGTGTTCCACCCGACCGATGCGTCCAGGGCCTCTATCGGATCTTCGCCGGTATCGACCGCATCGGTGAGCGCGTCGATCGTCCTGCGAAAGATCAGCATCAGCCGCGCCACGTTCTTCGACGTGGTGGCATAGCTGCGCGCCTGGGCGTTCTTCGCGCGGGTGAAGATGCTGCCGATCAGCTTGTCCGCCATTTCCAGGGCGCTGTCGGTCAGTCGTTCCTCGAGGTCGAGCAGGAAGGCGACAAGCGTGGCGCGTCGGCGGGAGGGGATATATCGCTCGATCATATAGGCAGGCGAAGCGCGGCCTTCCCTGACATATTGCCGAAATCGGTCCGCATGGATGCGGCCAGCCACGTCCGGAGAGATGCCGATATTCCGCACTTGCCGCAGGCGGTCGAGAATCTGGCGGATATGATCAGGCCTGACCGCGATGGGAATGGTCTTGAGCGAGGCGAGCTGGCTCATGCCGCCGGCGTCGTCAAAGAGTTGGTCAATAGCGTGGACCTGTTCGGCGCTGAGATCGGCGGTCAGGCTGTAGGCTGCCTGCTTGCGGGCACGTGCGCGTCCCGCGCTGCTGGCTCGTTCGATGGTGGAGATGGACGGCAGCAGAATTCGGGCCTCGCGCAGGGCAGATACAACGCCGGTCGCAATCGTCATCCCCTTGTCGGTCGCCCACGCCATCTTCGCGGCTGCTTCGATCATGAAGGGAATATCCGCGCGGGTCGGCCCCCGAAGACCCAAACGCGCCGCCAGCTCACGGGCATGGTCCGTCATCGTCTGATCCCGCGCCGCATAGTTGGCCAGGTCTGTTACATGAAGACCAAGCTGCTCCGCGACGAAGGCGGCGAGATCATGAGGTATTGCTCCCCTGTCCTGTATCAACTGCGCCAGTGTGATGCCCGGGTGGCGCAAGAGCGCGAGTTGCAGCGCCACGCCCAACTGATTCCGTCGCTCCCGTCGTGCGCCGATGATCTCGATGTCCGCAGGCTCGAAGGTATAGAGTCGGGCCAGATGGTCACGATCGGTCGGGATAGCGAGGATCTGATCGCGCTCGCTTTCGGTCAGGAGCTGATGCTTGCGCTTCGTCATGCCGATTCCCGTCCACAAAAGGTCATTTGTTCCTATGGACAGCCGTGAGTAAAGAGACATAGTATGTGGACGGATATAGATGGGGCGAAGCGGTCGCCCTTCATAGCGTCCACAGAACGACCGTTTGGGAGACGCGCGGCATGGGCGATATTCTGGGCTATGCCCGCGTCAGCACCGGCGATCAGGACGTAGCCGGCCAGACCATGCGTCTGGAGAAGGCCGGCGCCATCAAGGTGTTTACCGACGTCATGTCGGGCAAGAGCATGGAGCGCCCCGGTCTGGCCGAGCTGATCGCTTATGCTCGCAAAGGCGATACGCTGGCGGTGGTCCG